>CAZKEE010000003.1:44313-127231 GCA_964551765.1 uncultured Gammaproteobacteria bacterium
GGGGGGAAAGCGCCGGGGGGCCGGTGGGCGGGCGGGGGCCGGGCGGGGCTTGGAGGGGCGGCCCTTTCGGGCGGGATCCCGGGAGGGGGGGAAAGGTGATGGGGTCGAAAATGGGCGAGAGCACGTGGGTGTCGCGCGCGCCGCCATAGAAGCAGTCGCCGCCCAGGTCCACGAGCACGATCATGTCATAGCCGAGGGCCAGGCGCTTGAAGGTCATGGTCAACCGTTCCGAGCCGCCCGCGAGGTCTAGCCCGTACACGCGCTCGCACGTGAGCATGACCTCTCGGGCCAGGCGGCTCACGGTCGCATCGATGAAGCGCACGCGGCGCTCCGGCTCGCCTTCATGCGTCGGGATATAGCGCTTGCTGTGCGGGTGCGTGATGCGCAGGCAGCGCGCGCCCGTCTTGATGACCGAATGGTCATGGAAGGGCGAGAGCACGCCGGCGATGTCGCAGCGCTCCCAGGTCCAGCCCAGATGCCGCAGGGCCGAGACGGCGAACAAGGTCGAAAAGATGTCATTGCCCCCGCCGATGCCGACGAAGAGCACATGGCCGTGCCGCATGGGGTATCGGCTGTCTTCGCGCATGGGTCCTCCTGGTGAAAGGTACGTCGCCGTTCTAGCATGGAACGGGGAGAGGGGGAAGCCTGGACGAGGACGAAAAACCTTGATAGGTTCGACCGACAGTGGAGGAAATGATGGATGATCTGCTCATTGTATATGACCCAAGTACCGCGAGCGCCAAAGGCGATCTGCGGGCCCAGGTGAAGGACGGCAAGCTCGTCCTGCCCATGGACCTGCGTGGTCGCCTGGAGCGCCGCAACTTGCGCTCTGCCAGGGCGCTGCTTTCCGCGCTGCGCGCGGCGCCTGACGGGCTTGCCAAAGCGTTCGGAGCGTTCGACTGGGACATCGTCGAGGTCGCGAAAGCGACCGACGGCCTCGTCGAGCTCCTGCGCCCGCACCTTCCCGCCTCGGCCTTCGAGGACCGCGTCACGGAGCCTTCCTTCGACGACGACGGGTACACAAGCCACGGTCAGGGCGACTGACCTCTTCTTCTTTGCCCCCTGCGGGGCTTTTTTCATGTTCACCTGGCCAATACGCGCGGGCCATGGGTATAGTGGAGGGGTACATCGACAACATCTGCCATGGAGGGCGCCATGTTGAAACAGTTGATATGCCGCCCATACAAAAAAGGCAACGAGTATCACGTCGACATCACGTTCGAGGACGACCAGGGTCGTACCCAGACCACGGACGTGATCATCGGACATCGGGCGCTCCGTTTCAATACCGAGATCCCAGGTCAATCCATCGACATGATGGTCATACGTCAAAAAACGACGCAGGAGCTCATCTTCACCGTCCGTTTCATCTTCGGCGATGGGAAGCAGCGGGTCATAGACCATCCCTTCGACGGCGGGCCGTACACCTTCGAGTTCAAGCCGCCAGCGACGGGGGTGAACTGATGCTCCGCGTTCCCATGCTGCAAGGCTCACGGGTCGTGGAGCTGCCCGATTACGCGTTCACGCCCGAACATATCGACGTGCTCGAGCGGCTTTCGCTCCTCTGTCCCAACCACCCGGTCCGGATCAAGGAGCAGGACGGCCGCACGCATGTCGTGCCCCTCTCCGCCTTGCTCATCGATCGGCAGGGGGTGCTGAAGCTCAATACCATGGTAGTTCCTTAGCTTGGCGAACGGTACGATCCGTTCGTCTTTTTTAATGAAAAAGCTCCCGGGGAGGACGGGAGCTCGAGGGTCATTTGGCGGGAGGGGCCTGTGGGTCCGCGCAGCAACGGAAGCCGTTGGCATAATAGCCGAAGCCTTCGTTGTGGCCGTCGGTGGCGGGCCGGCAGCGATTGCGCGCGCCGTCCACCCAGTGGCCGCCTTTCCAGAGGTCTTTGTACGGATGTCCGCCTTGGCTGACATTGTCCGTGACCTCATCGACGTTCCCGGTCATGTCATAGACGCCATAGTCGCTGACGCAGCGCGGCGACGCGGCGATGGGCAGGCCGTTCCAGAGGCGGGCGAGCTCGGCCGCACGGACCTTGCCGCCTTGGTAGAGCTTGCCGTCGGTCTGATCATTGCGCTTGGCCGGGTTGTCGATGTTGCAGGCCGTCTTGTCGCGTGACCAGCCATACGGATACGGCTTGCGCGCCGGGCCTTCGCAGGCCAGGGTCCATTCCTGGTCGGTGCAGAGACGCTTGCCTTGCTCCTTGCACAGCCGATGCGCGTCATACCAGCTCACCATGATGACAGGGTTCTGGCCGGGGACGTTCGGGTGCTCGTATTCGTCGATGCACACGTGCATAGGCGTCTCTTTGCCCTTGCAGGTCGCCGATCCGGTCTCGTACCGGCTGCAGAAGTAGCACGGTTCGACATGGCCGTCCGGCATCATCTTCGCCTCGCAGGCCGTGCAGGTGTGCGAGAGCGACGAGCAATACATCCCGTCGACCTCGCGCATGCCGCTCGGGCAACGCTCGGAGTATTTCCTCTCCCGTTCCTTCGCTTTCGCGATGCCTTCGACCTGTTCTGCCGAGAGCAGGATGCGTGGGCATTGGAGGGTCTCCGAATCCTCGACGCCGGGCGGGCAGCTCGTGATGAAACCAGGTTTGTACTCCACGACCACCGCAGGCGGCGGAGGAGCTGGCGGCCTCGGCGGGTCCGGCATCGGAGGCGGAGGCGGCGCGACGGGTTGTACCGTCTGCGCGCTGGACCGTTCCGTGCAGCAGGCGCCTAGCACGATGAAGGAAATGGCAAGCAGAAGGAAACACAGGCTCTGTCGCGACATCGTGGTTTCTCCCTTGTAAATGGGCAGGCAGAAGGTACGCGAAAATGGGCAAAATGTCAATGTATCCGAGGGTATGAAAAACCCCGATGAGGATCGGGGAGAAGAGGTCACTTTTTTGCGTCGGAACAGCAGCGGAACCCGACCTGGATGCCGCCATAGGTCTTGTCATGGCCGGTGGTCACGGCCTCGGGGCCGCAACGGTTCCGGACATTGCCCCACCAGCCGCCCTTGAGCCAGCTTTGGCCGCCCTGGTCGACCCATTCGTCGACGTTGCCGGTCATGTCGTAGACGCCGAAGTCGCTGACGCAGCGCGGGTACTCGCCCGAGGGTTTGGAGAAGTTCACGCTAGCCTGCCCTTTGAGGGGCGCGGGCGTGGTCTCGTAGCCGAGGGCGCGACCGGCGGCCCAGCTGGGCGTCTGCAGGCCGAGGTCGATGCGGCAGGCCGTGCTGTCTCGCTCGTACCCATATGGATACGGCTTCCACTGGGGACCTTGGCACGCGAAGGTCCATTCCTCCGCGGTGCACAGGCGCTTGCCTTGCTCTTTGCACGCGGCTTGCGCCTCGGGCCAGAGCTTGAGCACCTTGGGCGTCGTGCCCTTTTTGTTCGGGTACTCGTAGCGGTCCATGCAGTAATGCTTGGCGACCGTCGGTCCTTCGCAGGTCGCCTTGGCGAAGCGCTTGCAGCGGAAATGGTCGTCGGGCGCCATCCACTCGAGGCAGGTCTCCTTGAGCTTGGTGCAGTAGGCGCCCATGACCTCGACCATCTCGGCCGGACACTTGTCCTTGGTCGCATCCGAGACCGTGTCGGTCGTGGTGTCCGTGGTCTTTTTCGGCACGTCCTTGGACGGTCCGGGGACCGGGACGACCTCGATGGTGCCGGGGAGCTTGGGCGTCTCGGTCGTCGTTTGGGATGCGTCCTCGACGGCCTGCCCTTGCGGCGGGGATCGGAAACAGGCGGCCATCAGACATAGGGCCGCGCACAGGCAGAACATGACGTAACGCATGCGAACTCCTTTCAAAGGTGCGGGGGGATGTTTGCATGAAAAAGCCCCTTCGGCAAGGGCCTAGGGGGCGTTCGCGGCATTCTGGAAGTAGGCGATGAGGAGCAGGACCCCGATGAAGCAGGCGAAGAGCAGGGCGATGCGCACAAGCGCCGTCTTTACGAGCTTTTTGTCATCCACGATGTCCTCCTAGGGTCGTACGGTCGCGTCGAGGTGCCGTACGATGATGGCGAAGGCGATGAAGCACAGGACGAAGATGAGGAGGGTGCCCGCGGCCCTCGCGAGGTCCGCGTTCGAGGGTTTTTGTTTCCGACGGGTCATGGGTCCTCCGAAGGTGAAGGGACGGATATGTTGCGGAACCTACCCTTCGAAGGATGACATGTCAATCAGTCGAGCTTGATCTCGATCCCCACCGGACAATGGTCGGAGCCATGGACGTCGGGGGCGATCCAGGCGCGCTTCACGCGTTTTTTCAGTTCTTCGCTCACGAAGAAATAGTCTATTCTCCAGCCCACGTTCCGTTCGCGCGAGCGTGTCTTCACATCCCACCAGGAATAATGCCCGCCCTCGGGTTCGAACATGCGGAACGTATCGATATATCCATGCTTCACGAGCTTATCCACCCAGGCGCGCTCGATGGGCATGAAGCCGCTCGTGTTCACGTTCTCTTTGGGCCGCGCGAGGTCGATCTCGGTATGGGCCGTGTTCACGTCGCCGCAGATGACGATGGGCTTGAGCTTACGGAAGCTCTCGATGAGCTTGAGGAACTCGTCATAGAAACGCAGTTTGTAGGCCAGACGCTCCGGGCCGCTGCCGCCGTTCGGGAAATACACGTTGAACAGATGGAAGTCCTTGAACTCGGTCATCACGATGCGCCCTTCGCCGTCCAAGGCGTGATGGCCGAACTGCGTGGTCGCGCCGATGGGGGAGACGCGGGTATACGTCACGGTGCCGCTGTATCCCTTGCGTTCGCCCGAGTTCCAATACGATTCATACCCCTCGGGATGTATGACCTTGGGCGTGAGCTGCTCCACGTGGGCCTTGGTCTCTTGCAGGCAGAGGACGTCCGGTTTCTCCTTATGCAGCCAATGGAAAAGCCCCTTTTTTTCCGCGGCGCGGATGCCGTTCACGTTCCACGAGACCAGGGTGAGATGTTTGGCGGCGGGCATAGCTTTGGGATGGTATGCTCCCCTCGACCCCAAGACAATATGGCCACTCTCCACCTCATGCGGCATGGCGCCGTCGATAATCCGGCGCAGATCTTCTATTCGTCGGACACGCCTTTGAGCGAGCGCGGGCGTCGGCAGGTCGCCATGACGGCCGAACGCATGCGCGAAGCCGGCGTCATGTTCTCCTCCATCACCTGCTCACCCTGCACGCGCACCCGCCAAACGGCCGAGATCGTCGCGGCCGTCCTGGGCGGCCTTCCGATCAAGGTCGACGAGCGATTGCGCGAATGGGACGTGAACGGATGGATCGGTAAACCGTTCGAGGATTTTTATCGGCATGTCGGCTGGCTCGATGGCGCCATGACGACCGAGTTCCCGTCGGATATCGAGTCCTATCCAATGCTCGCGGCACGCGTGGAAGCCGCATTGCACGAGGCCATCACCGCCGATCCTGAACGGTCCCTCATCATCTCGCATGGCGAACCCATCGCTTGCATCGCGGCGACCCTGCAACGCAAACCATGGATCGAAGTGCGCATGCATCAGATCCATCTCGCGGACGTGTGGCGTTTCACCGGACCGGACGCGTCAGGCCTCTGGCATGTCGATTGGGCCTTCGGTCCCTCCGCGCTGTAGACGTTTCCGTTCTTTGCGCTTGCGGTGGGCCAGCTTCGCGCCTTCCGCGACGCCGATGGCTCCAGCCGTTGCGCCCACGGGCGTCCAAGGCCCGAGCGGCAGATGCTCTTGAGGCTTGTCCGGCGCGAGCTGCGCCACGGGCGCGTGCTGCATGAGCACGATGTCGTCCGCGCTGCGCGGGTAGAGACGCGGCGTATCCATGGCTGGGGCCAAGATGCCGAGCACGTGCAGCACGTCGCCTTTCTTGAGCCGTTGCGGACGGTATGGCAATCGCGATGCGATGTTCATCTCGAGCGTCACGCCGTCGGCATCCAGCAGCACCTTGCGTCCCTTCACGTCCTGCACCGTGCCCGTGACCGCGACCAGGCTCCAGATGTCCTGCCCCGAGGGCGCGAACAGGTCCACGTTCCGCGGGGTCGAGGACGCCGTGCCGTTTTTTCTGTCCGGTGACCATGCATCATCCGCATGCAGTTTGAGCAGGGCGCCGTCATCGCCCGCGGTCAAACGCCCGGTGAGGGTGATGGCTTGGCCCGGAGGCGGCAATTTGCGGTCCGTCGTGGCGGTTACGAGGAGCCCGCGGCCGTCCGGCGCCTGCAGCACGAAAGAACGCGCCTTGATGAGGCCTGGCGGCGTTCCCACGCGCCCTCGCAGGCTCACGCGCACAGGTCCGTCGGCGTCAAAAGAGGGGAGCATATCGAAGGTGAAAGGGTGGATGAGGTCGGCGGTCTTCGGTTTTTTGATCTTTTTCTGTTTGGGCAGAGGAGCAATCACCTCTTCCGAGCTCGTCGTTCCCACCGTTTCTTCGACGGGAGGCGTCTCCGTCTCATCCGTCATCATTTCGACGGTCGTGGTCGCTTCGTTCACGATCTCTTCGGTCGATGATGCGACGCTCGGCATCTGGACCGGTTCGGTCAGGACATTCGCGAGCCCGGGGGTCGGGTCCGCGACGGCCTGCCAGTCCCCGATGGCGTCCGGAAAACGCGCCCAACCTTCTCCCTTTTTCGTTTTGCCATAGGTCAGGCTCTCGATAAGGCCCCCGTCTGGCGCGTAAAGCGAGACGGTATCGCCCGCATTGGCCAGAACGGCGCGCGAAAGCCGCAAGACCAAATGCTGGCCAGGCGCGATCTTGCCCCTTTTGAGCTGCAGGATGCGACCCTTGGCGTCATGGACCTCGCAACCGGTCAAAGGGATGTCTTTCTCCTTATCGAGCGAGATGACCTCTATCCACTCTTTGCCTTTTGCCGGCGCGGGGCCGACCTCGTTCAGACGCAGGAGATGATAGTTCGGCTTAGGTAGCGGGTCTGGCGGGCGAGGGGCTGGCGTCGGATTTGGGAGCGTCGTGACGAGAGGCGTTTCGTCCTCCACGATGGTCGGCGCGTTCGAGACGACTTCGACCTCTATGGTCGATGTCACCGTCATTTCCTCCGTCGACGTCGTTTGGACTTGATCGGTCGATGTCGGGACAAGCGGATCGGGTGCGGAAATCTCAAGGTCCTGTCCGGTCTGGACCGAGCAGCCATCGCACCAGCCGGGCGTTGCAAGGTCGGGCACGCCTGGCTTCATGTTTTTTGTTCCGGTCGCTGAAAGCCAGGCATTGGTCGCGACATCTCGGTACATCGAGGTCGGCGCGGCACCGCTTTTGCCGGCGGGTGGCGCCTTTCCCGTGCCGGCGACGTCTATTGTCTGTCCGTTCTGATCGGTCAGAGAAATCTGCAGGGCGCTGTTCGAGAGGGAGACGGCGGTCGTGACCAGTTGGCTCGTGGTCGCGAGCACGCTTTTCGTGTCGGTCTGGGCATAGTTCGAGATGAGATAGACGCCGAGCCCTGGAATGGTCGCGGTCGCGGGCAAAATAAGCGGGTCGGTCGAGGCGCCGCGCAAGGTCCAGCCTCCGATATTCGTCCCGGTCGCGTCTAAGTTCCACAGCTCGAGCCATTCGTCCGCCGTTGAGAGCGAAGAGCCGGCCCAGGCGACTTCGCCGATGATGATATGTGGAGGCGTGGCCCCTCCCGTCGTTCCCGCGAAGGCGGGAAACCAGCACCATCCGAGCACGGCGACGCACGAAAACACTGCCGCGATGATCTTGCGTTTGGTCATATGGTTTTTGGATCTCTTCATCCACCGCTGCCAGAGGTCGGAGATGCCGTCAATGTGGAAAAAGCTGTGGAAAAGTCCTTCGAAAAAGGCCTATTTAGAGGGATTTGACGCGGCCCTGCATTTGTTCTATTTTTGTTCTATATCCTAATCCCTCGTCCATTCGTTCTATGCCCCCACCGCTCACCCCAAAACAAAAAGAAGTGCTCGACTTCATCGTCGAGTTCATCAATGACCGCGGGTACCCGCCGTCTTTCCGCGAGATCGCGTCCGGTCTCAAGCTCGCCTCGCCTTCCACGGTGCATGTCCATATACAAGCGCTGAAGGAACGCGGCTTCTTGCGCGGCAATGGAGGCGGGGAGGGCTTGAGCGCCCGCAATCTCGAGCCCACGTCCAAGGCCGGGCAATGGGGCAAGAGCGTATTGCTGCCTTTGAAGGGTCTCATCACGGCCGGCATGCCCATCGAGGCCGTGGAAGAACGCGAAACGTTCGCCGTGCCTACGGACCTGGCCCCGCATTCGGCGAATTCCTATGTCCTCAAGGTCAAAGGCGATTCCATGATCGAGGATGGCATCTTCGACGGCGATTTCGTCATCGTCGAACACAATCCCTCGCCCAAGAACGGCGATGTGGTGGTGGCTTTGCTCGACAACCAATATGCCACGCTCAAACGTTTCTATCGCGAGCGCGACCGCATCCGCCTGCAGCCGGCCAATTCCACGATGAAGCCCATTTATTGCCATGACCCTTTGATACAGGGGGTCGTCCGCGCGGTCATCCGCAAATACACACTGTATTGATTATGTATGAACAGATCGCCGAACCCGTAGAAGTGCTTGTCGCCTTTCGTCGCGACAAGATGGAACCGGTGGTCTTCAAGTGGGCGAACCGCCACTATCACATCAAGCGCATCCATTTGGTGCATACGGAGCGACAGGGGAGGGAGAAGCGACTGTTCTTTTCGGTGTCGGACGGGACGAATGCGTTCAGGCTGTCTTTTTCGACCGACAAGCTGGATTGGCGTCTCGAAGACATGGCGCAGATATGACGAGATATGTTGCTCGAGCCATCACGCAAGCTCATCGCGCATCTCGACATGAACTCGTTCTTCGCGTCGGTCGAGCAGCAGGCCAATCCCACCCTGCGGGGGAGGCCGCTCGGCGTGTGCGCATATCTCCACAAGCATGGATGCGTCATCGCCGCGTCGGTCGAAGCTAAGAAAAAAGGGATGAAGGTGGGCATGACGGTCGAGGAGGCACAATTGGCCGTCCCCGGCGCGGTCTTCGTGCAGAACGATCCGCCTAAATATCGGGCGGTCACGTCCCGCGTCTTCACCCTCCTGCATGAACTGACGGACAAGGTCGAACATTATTCCATCGACGAGGCCTTTCTCGACCTCACGGGCTGGTATCGCGATGCGGCCGAGGCCTCTTGGGCGCTCACCCGTGTCCGTTCCCGCATCCAGAGCGAGGTCGGGGATTGGTTGCGTTGCTCCATCGGCATCGCGCCTACGCGCTTTCTTGCCAAGACGGCCTCGGACCTCAAAAAACCGAACGGTCTGACCATCATCGATGCGGGGAATTTGGATGCGATCCTCGGTCGGCTTGAGATGGAAGACGTCTGCGGCATCGGGAAGCGCACGCGTCGCCACATGGAGCGTTTGGGCATCATGACCCTGCTCGATCTCAAGCGACATCCCATCGGCAATCTCATGCGGGACTTCGGCGTACACGGATATTTTTGGTGGTGCCGCCTGAACCTCGTCGAATATGAGGATATCGTGGCCGCAGGCAGCTCCGTGCCCAAGTCCGTCGGTCATTCGTATTGCGTGCCCAACCGCGTGAACCGCGAGGGCAAGGTCCTGCCTGTGCTCTTGCGTCTCACCGAGCGCGCGGCACGGCGCATGCGGCATCTCGGCTTGCGGGCCGGGGCCATATCCATCGCGGTCGGTCTGCGGGAGGAAGGCGTGCGTCCCAGCGGGCCTTTTTGGACGCCCTTACCCGGCCAAGGCGGGAGCACGTATGCCCGTCTGCCCGAGCCCGCCGATGATTCCTTCACCTTGCTCGGTACCACGGCCCGTCTCTTAGAGGAGCTGTGGAACGGCGCGCCCGTGAACTTCTTGGCCGCGACCTTGTTCGAGCTTTCCGAACCGGACCGTCAGGCCCGCATCGATGATGGTACGGCGTCCTGGCGGAATGCGAGCGACCGCAAGGTCCGAGCATCGCGCGCGGCCGATGCCATACGCGATCGCTATGGCGATACGGCCATCACCTATGGCGACATGATGCGTTTGAGCGATGAGGCGCCTGATCGCATTGGGTTCCGCAAGACGGAAGGGGTGGATATCCCCATGCTTCCGACCATTTGACGAACGTGTGGAGTATGATAGCTGTGAATGATATGGAGAATACCGACAAACAAGAGATCTTAGGCGCCATAGCCGGTTTGACCGAGAAAGTAGGTGGTTTGACCAAGACGGTGGGTGGATTGGCCGAAGGTCAACAAAGCATCATTGAGAGCATCCAAGGCCTCGCCGACCATATGGATGAGCGTTTTGAGGCCGTTGACCGACGTTTTGAAAACGTTGACAGGCGTCTTGAGCGGTTAGAAGGACGCGTGGGCGTCATCGAGACGAAGATGCCGCAATTGGTAACAAAGGACTATTTGGACAGAAAACTGAACGACCTGCGTGGCGAAACGGTGACTATGATCCGCCGGGCCTTGTCGCCCACGGCATAGTTCATTGCCTCTTTGGTCGACGCTTGATAGCCTAGGTCCACTATGGCTTCACGCTATGACCCGCATGGGATAGAGAAAAAATGGCAGGAAGCTTGGGAGCGCGAAGGCACGTATCGCGCCCAGGATGCCGAGCCCGCGACCAAAGCCGATAAGTTCTACGGTTTGGTCGAATTCCCGTATCCGTCCGGCGAAGGTCTGCATGTGGGCCATCCGCGTTCCTACACGGCCATCGACATCATGACGCGCAAGCGGCGCATGGAAGGGAAGAACGTGCTTTTCCCCATGGGCTGGGACGCGTTCGGCCTGCCGACCGAGAACTTCGCCATCAAGCACAAGGTCAAACCGGAAGAGGCCACCAAAAAGAACGTGGCCAATTTCAAACGCCAGCTCATGTCGCTCGGTTTCGGCTTCGACTGGGCACGCGAGATCAATACGACGGACCCCGCCTACTACAAGTGGACGCAGTGGATGTTCTTGCAGTTCTATAACAGCTATTACGATGAAAAGACCGGTAAGGCGCGGCCCATCACCGAACTGCCAGAGGCCGAACGCGCCGGCCGCCGCATGGCCTATAAGGCCGAGTCCACCATCAATTGGTGCCCGCGTTGCAAGATCGGCCTCGCGAACGAAGAGGCGCAAGGCGGCGTGTGCGAGCGCTGCGGCAATGGCGTGGAACAGCGTCGCAAGGCCCAATGGATGATACGCATCACGGCCTATGCCGAGCGCCTGGTCAAAGACCTGGACGACGTGGACTATCTCGACCGCATCAAGGCGCAACAGATCAACTGGATAGGCCGCAGCGAAGGCGCCTATGTGGACTTTGTGCTCGAGGCCGAAGGCAAGCCCTTGAGCGACAAAGTGACGGTGTTCACCACGCGCCCCGATACGTTGTACGGCGCGAACTATCTCGTGCTCGCCCCCGAGCATCCGCTCATCGACGCGTGGCTCACCGAGGGGGACATCGTGAACGCGGAAGAGGTGGACGCCTATCGCGAATCGACGCGCCGCAAGAGCGACCTGGAGCGCCAGGAATCAAAGGACAAGACCGGTCGCGTCTTGGTCGGCATCAAGGCCATCAATCCCGCCACGGGCGACAAGATCCCCGTCTGGACCTCGGATTATGTCCTGGCGGGATATGGCACGGGCTCCATCATGGCGGTGCCCGCGCATGATGAGCGTGATCTTGCCTTTGCCAAGGCCTTCGGTCTGCCCATCACCCAAGTGGTCGCGCCGCTCTTCATCGATAAGGGCGAGGAGCCTCGCGAGGGAAAGAAGGAAGTACCGCGCAACACGGTCATCTGCGCCCTGTATGACCCCAAGAACGACGCGTATGCCTGTTTGGAATGGCCCAAACAAGGCTGGCATACCCTCGTGGTCGGCGGCGTCGAGGACGGCGAGGACCTGGTGCAAGCAGGCATGCGCGAGGTCAAGGAAGAGACGGGGTACAAGGATATCCGTTTCACGCGGCAATTGGGCGGCCAGTTCGTGAGCCGCTATTTCGCGGCGCATAAGGACGAGAACCGCACGGCCTACACGACTTGCCTGCTGTATGAACTGGAGAACGAAGAACGCGACGAGATCGCGGAAAGCGAGCAAGTGACGCATCAGATGCGTTGGGTGCCCGCGTCCGAGGTCGAAGGTTTCCTGAACCTGACGAGCCAGCGCACCTGCATGGCCCGCGCCCTGCACACCGGGCCCGAGACGGCTTTCACGGACGATGGCGTGGCCATCAATTCCGGTCCTTTGGACGGCATGCGCACGGCCGACGCCGCCCAGGCCATGATCGCCTGGCTCGAAGAAAAAGGCTTCGGCTCGCGCGCCATCACGTATCGCCTGCGTGACTGGGTGTTCTCCCGCCAACGCTATTGGGGCGAACCCATTCCCATCATCATCTGCCCGTCCTGCGGCTATGTCCCCGTGCCGGAATCGCAGCTGCCCGTCCTCCTGCCCGCGGTCGAGCACTATGAGCCGACCGAGAACGGGGAATCGCCGCTCGCTGCCATTCGCGACTGGGTCGACGTGAGCTGTCCCTCCTGCGGCGGCAAGGCCGAACGAGAGACAGACACCATGCCCAATTGGGCCGGGTCTTCGTGGTACTTCCTGCGCTATTGCGACCCGCACAATGACAAGACCTTCGCCGATACCAAAAAGCTCGAATACTGGATGCCCGTGGACCTCTACAATGGCGGCATGGAACACACCACGCTTCATCTGCTGTATTCCCGCTTTTGGTACAAGGTCCTGTTCGACCTGGGCCATATCCCGGCCGTGTGCGGCTCCGAGCCATATGCGCGGCGCCGCTCGCACGCCATGATCCTGGGCGAGGGCGGGGTGAAGATGTCCAAGTCCAAGGGCAATGTCATCAATCCGGATGATGAGGTAGGCCGCTATGGCGCGGACGTGTTCCGCACCTATGAGATGTTCATCGGGCCTTTCGACGCCGATGCGCCGTGGGACACGAACGGCATCGAGGGCGTGAAGCGGTTCTTGGAAAAGGTCTGGCGCGTGTTCGAGCACGGGCCGTCCGACGATGCGTCCTTGCCGCCGGAAGCCGATGCCTTGCTCCATCGCACCATCAAGAAAGTAGGGGAGGACATCGAGGCCATGCGTTTCAACACGGCCGTGTCCGCCATGATGATCCTCGTGAACGAGGTTACGGCGCTCACGGCCCTGCCACGTCCGTCACTGGAAGCTTTGGCCCGCATCCTGGCGCCCTTCGCACCGCATATGATGGAAGAGGTTTGGCGCGACACGTTGGGTCACGAGGGGTCGGTGCACAAGGCCGGTTGGCCGTCCTATGATCCGTCCAAGCTGGCAAGCTCGACCTTCGAACTGGTCATCCAAGTGGACGGCAAGGTGCGCGACAAGATGACCGTGGACGCGGATATCTCGGAAGAAGACGCCAAGGCCATGGCCCTGGCCTCGGACAAGGTGAGACCCTTCATCAAGGGTAAAGAGGTCACGAAAGCCATCTACGTGAAGGGTCGCCTCGTGAACCTGACGACATAGTTGGACACAGGGATAGGATGTGATAGCGCTGGAAGATGCGCTTTTGCCTCCCGCAGACCTGGGGAGAGCGGTCGGGATATGTCCTGACCGCTTTTCTGTTGGGCATCGCCGTCCGTTCCCTTGATCCGCTCCGTTCCTGGGCCATGTTTTTGCCGGCCCTGGTCGGTTTCATGGGCGTCTGCCTGGTCGGGATGGTCGCCTTGCGCGGTCATGCGCGTTTTATCGCGTATTGTCTGTTCGCCCTCTGCACCGGTCTCGCCCGTTTCGAGCTCTCCGTCCCCACCATGCGGGATGGCGTCCTGCCTTGGCTGGGGCAGACCGTGACGGTCACGGGTCGTGTCGTGGATGTCCAGCACGCGTCTTTCGGGACATCCGTCCTGGTCGAGGTCTCGACCGTCGAGGGAGGGTCGGTCCGAGGTCCGGGGGATCGCCTTCGTCTCATGGTGAGCAGATCGTCCCATCTCGCGCCGGGGGATGGCGTGTCCGTGGCCTGCGGCCTCGGACCGACCGTGGATACGGCACAAAAGCCCATACAGCGCCGTCTTTTGGCGCGACAAGGGATATGGGCAGTGTGCGGACGGGCGCATCTGACCATCCTATCCTGGGCATCCCGCCTGCGGCCGGACATTTTGCTCGCGTCGTGGCGTGCGTGGCTCACGGCGCGCATAGACGCATCCATGCCCGCGGACGAGGCCCGGCTCCTCGCAGGCATTCTCTATGGCGAACGAGGCATGTCGCCCGAGCTGCAAGATGATTTTCGCACGGCCGGGCTCATGCATATCATCGCGGTGTCCGGGTCGAATGTCAGCATCCTGAACGCCGTGGTCTTTGCGGCCTTGTTGGCCGTCGGTCTGTCTCGTCGACATGCCTTTTGGCATATGTCCTTCGCGCTCTTGGTCTTCGTGTTGTTCGTGGGCGGCTCGGCTTCCGTCTTGCGCGCGGCCTTCATGGCCTGGTTCGCGCTTTTCGGCCGGTATCTTGGGCGTCTGGTCTCGACGCGGCGTTTGCTCGTCGTGTCGGCCTTCCTCCTCTGCCTGTGGGACCCATGGCAACTTATCTACGACATCGGGTTCGGATTGTCCTTCCTCGCGACGCTTGGTCTGCTCGAGATCTTGCCGCGTCTCGAACCGCGTCTCGTCTGGCTGCCGCAACGCTTCGGGATACGCGAGTCCGTGGCCACCACGCTCGCGACGACCATCCTGACTGCTCCGTATGGCGCCCTCGTCTTCGATCGCATGCCGCTCGCCGGTCTCATGACCAATATATTCGCCTTACCGCTCGTGCCCTGGGCCATGTTGTTCGGTGCGATAAGCGCGGTCCTCGGTCCGCATGTCCCCGGTTTCCTCCATTGGCCGGCTCGCGGCTGTCTCGATCTGCTCATCCTCATCGGCCGCGCATCGCGATATCTGCCTTGGCTCGATATCAGATGGTGAATGCGATTGTTCACCTCGTATGAACATCGAACGCATGTCGTTTCTGACCAAGTAACATGGGCTTGTTCGTCCATCATCTGCGTGTGATATGCCTTCGATGAACAAATATTTTGTCGTTCTTCGCGCGAGGCCGTAGGTTCTTCGCGTGGGTTGGAAGACCCGCACCTCACAACGAAGACAGGCTGGAGCAGGATGAACGGCGGTCGAAAGAGGCGTAGGCGTCGGGCACGGGCAAGGAGGGTAAAGCGGCCTTGTCAGGTACCCCATCACCGGTACGGCAACTGGGGTGGAGCTGTCGCGGGTATGTTACGGCTTTCGTCGCGAGGAGATCATTCGTGTCGGTCCGACGCCGGTCGGTCTTGGTCTCGTTCGCGGGGCATCATGTCCTCGCATCAGGGCGATATCGGACCCGGAAAGGCGCCCAGCCTCGTTCTCGTCCCTTGCGGCGTGGGGTATGATGGGAACCTATGTCATCGAGCCGTCCGCGCGTCGCTTTCCCGGTCTTGGTCATCGGCGGAAGCCTCTGTTTGGTCCTCCTCGGGTTCTTCGTCGGCTATCTGTGGCCGGCGAGACGTCCGGAACCACGGAACATGCGTCTGCCGACGGCGCCTCCGTCCCAGCCCGCGCAATCGGCACCCACGGCATCGACCTTGCCCGAGATCGCGGTGGCGACGAGCGGCGACCTGCAGCAAAGCGTGCCGCCCAATTGGACCTTCGTGCAGCCCGACGGCAAGCTCTGGGATGCGCCCGACCTGCAAGGAGCTTCGGCGACCGACATGTTCCTCATCCGTTCGTTCGCGACGCATGGCTCCGTCCAGTTGATCGCATACAAGGTCTCTGACCTCTCATCCCTGACCGCATGGTTGCAAAAGGAAAAATATCCCACGCTAGAGGTCGGAAAGCGTCATGTCACGGTCATCCCCATGGACATTTCCGGGACCAAGGGCCTTCTGGCGATAGGCGCATCCAGCGCCGTGATCTTCGTCGGCGACCCCCCGTGGTCCAAGGACCCTTCGCTCATGGACGGTGAGGTCCGCGACCTGGTGCAGAGCATTCACGTCCAATAGACATCGAAGAAAAGAATAATCCACAGGCTTTGGCTTGCAGTGAGTTTTCATACATGCGAGACTAGAACAGAAATAGAACACCTGCCAATTAACCACATCGAAATATATGGGAAAGAAACAACAGGATGAGCGCGATGAGCGTCTCCACGCGGCACAAGAGGCGATAGACCAGATCAAAGAAAAGTTCGGCGAGGGGAGCATCATGCGTTTGGGGGAGGCGAAGAAGATGACGGTGGATACCGTGCCCACGGGCTGCCTCTCGCTCGATCTTGCTTTGGGCGTCCTGGGCGTGCCGCGAGGCCGCGTGGTCGAGATCTTCGGCCCAGAATCCTCGGGCAAGACGACCTTGGCCCAACACATCATCGCCGAGGTCCAAAAATTGGGCGGTCTCGCCGCCTTCGTGGATGCCGAGCATGCCTTGGACCCCGACTATGCCCGCAAGATCGGCGTGAACATCGACGAGATGCTCATTTCGCAGCCGGATACGGGCGAACAAGCGCTCGACATCGTCGAGACCCTGGTCCGCTCCAATGCCGTGGACGTTATCGTGGTCGATTCCGTGGCCGCGCTCACGCCCAAGGCCGAAATAGAAGGCGAAATGGGCGAAAGCCATATGGGTCTGCAGGCGCGCCTCATGAGCCAGGCCTTGCGCAAGCTCACGAGTATCGTGTCCAAGACCAAGACCGTGGTCATTTTCATCAATCAGATCCGTCAAAAGATCGGCGTGGTGTTCGGCAATCCCGAAACGACCACGGGTGGCGTGGCCCTCAAGTTCTACTCCTCGCTTCGCATCGAAGTGCGTCGCAGCGCGCAGATCAAGATGGGGGAACGCATCATCGGCAATCGCGTGAAAGTGAAGGTCGTGAAGAACAAGGTGGCCGCGCCTTTCCGCACCTGCGAGTTCGACATCATGTACAACGAGGGCATTTCCTTGGTCGGCGACCTCATCGACCTGGGGACGGAGTATGAGGTCGTCAAAAAGAACGGGAATTCCTATGCCTATGGCGAGGAGAAGCTCGGCGTCGGCCGCGAGACCGCCAAGAACGCCTTGCGTGAACGCCCCGACCTGCAAAAGAAGATCCGCGAAGAGGTCATCTCCTTCTGGCGTGAGCGGGAATTGACCGAAGGCGGGGCCGGCAGCAAGCCCGGAGGCCATACGGGAGACCAGGCCGACGCCCCATCAGAAGAAGGCTAGGTTGACAAGAACGCCGACGTGACGAACGTCGGCGCTTTCTTTACAATAGGAACGAACCTCACAGATCCGCATGGCTCGCAGGAAAAAGTCCGCGTTCAGTAATTTCCATCTCGACCCGGAAACGGCCCGGGGCATCCTTACGGTAGCCGTGTTGACGGTTGCCGGCCTGCTTTTCCTCTCAGTTTTCGACCTGGCCGGGCGCCTGGGCGTAGCCATAGACGGTGCCATGGCCAGTGCCTTCGGGTGGGACCGCATATTCCTCCCATTCTTCCTCCTCGCCATCGGCATCCATGACCTGACGCCGGAGCGTTTCCCGCTCAAGGTCACCAATTACATCGGTTTCGTCCTGTTCTATCTCTCCATGAACCCGTTCGTGCATACGGCGGCCGTGGTAGATGATCAAACCTTGCCGGAACAGCTCCAAAAGCTCGGCGGCAAGATCGGCCTGATGATCTCGGAGCCCTTCGTGTCCGTCCTCGGTCGTCCGGGCGCGGGCTTCGTCTTTCTGGCGCTGTTCGTCGTGTCTTTGCTCCTCATCTTCAATACCTCATTGCGTCGCGTGGTCGATATCCTCATCTCCGTCCTGAACTTCTTCAAGGGCACGGCCTTGCTCGTGCTCGCACCGTTGCGCTGGGCCATGGCCCGCAAAGCGGCCCAGCAAGAGGAGCGCATTCGTGCCGATGCCGTGCCGCCGCAGGTGGAAGCGCCGGAAGAGTCTGACGAAGAAGAGGAAGAGGCCGAAGAAGGAGAAGAGGAAGGGGAAGAGACGGAGGAAGGCGCCGAGGAAGAAGAACAAGAGGCCACGCCGCCGCCCAAGCCAAAAAAACGCCAACCGCGCATCGAGATCCCGCTCGAACTTTTGGCACGCCGCGACCAAAAACCCACGTCAGGCGATATCGCCCGCAATCAGCATGTCATCCAGCGCACGCTTGAGACCTTCGGCATCCCCGTCGAGATGGCGGACGTGTCCGTCGGCCCCACGGTCACCCAGTTCACCCTCAAACCCTCGGAAGGCGTGAAGCTTTCGCGCATCACGGCCCTGCATAATGACCTGGCGCTCGCTTTGGCCGCCCATCCCATACGCATCGAGGCCCCCATCCCGGGCAAATCCCTGGTCGGGATCGAAGTGCCCAATCAAAGCGTGGCGACCGTGGGCCTGCGCGAGTTCTTCGAGAGCAAGGATTGGCGCGAACGTCGTCAGAGCCTGCCTTTCGCGCTCGGCCGCGACGTCTCGGGCAAGCCGTGGATCACGGACCTGGGCCGCATGCCGCATCTGCTCGTCGCCGGCGCCACAGGCTCGGGCAAATCGGTGTGTCTCAACACCCTCATCATGTCGCTCATCTTCTCGGCCGGCCCGGATGAGCTCAAGTTCGTCATGGTGGACCCCAAGCGCGTGGAGCTCCAGGTCTATAACGGCATCCCGCATCTCGTGACGCCGGTCATCACGGACACGGAAAAGACGGTCAATGCCCTCAAATGGTGCATGCGCGAGATGGACCGCCGTTTCGACGTGCTGTCCAAGTTCGGGGTGCGCGACATCACGGCCTATAATGCCCGCGCCGAGGAAAAGATGCCTTTCGTGGTCCTCATCGTCGACGAGCTCGCGGACCTCATGGTCTCGGCCATGCAAGAGGTCGAAGGCCCCGTCGTGCGTTTGGCGCAAATGTCGCGCGCCGTCGGTATCCATCTCGTCCTCGCGACCCAACGTCCGTCCACCGACGTCATCACCGGTCTCATCAAGGCCAATATCCCCGCGCGCATCGCCTTTGCCGTGGCTTCCTCCATCGATTCGCGCACCATCCTGGACGAGATGGGCGCGGAAAAGCTCATCGGCCGCGGCGACATGCTCATCAAGACGGCCGAGATGTCCTCCTGCAAGCGCTTGCAAGGCACCTTCGTGTCGGACGAAGAGATACAGCGCACGGTCGAATACCTCAAATCCAAGTATGACCCTGCGGAATATGACCCGGCCGTGGTCGAAAGGCCGCAAGGCACGGGAGGCGGCTTCGCCAATGCCCTCGAGGACGGCGACAGCGACCCGCTCCTGCCCGATGCCAAGGAAGAGATCGTCCGCGCGGGCAAGGCCTCGGCTTCCCTCCTGCAGCGCCGCATGAAGGTGGGCTATGCCCGCGCCGCGCGCATCCTCGACCTGCTCGAACAAGAGGGTTTCATCGGTCCGGCGGATGGCGCCAAGCCGCGCGAGATCCTGAAGGTCGAGTTCACCAAGGGCATGGAACAGGCCCCGGTGCCTTCGCATCCGGCGTTGGACCAAGTGAACCGCGAGATGCCGGTCATCGAGGACGAACAAGGGGAGGAAGACGCGTGATATGTCGTTCTTCCAGAAACGCGTCACGGGTGCCGAAGCCGGTTTCGGCCAAGACCTGCGGGGTTTGCGACACGTGCGCGGCCTGCAGCCGGATGAGCTCGGCAGATTGTCCGGCCTGCATCCGGCCATGATCCTCGTGTTCGAAGAAGAACGCTTCGTGGACCTGCAGGACCCGCATTATGCCGAGCGCATGGTCCGTTCTTTGGCCGCGGCCTTGGACGTAAGACCGGATTTTTTGCTTACCAAGTATCGCAAGGCCTTGGCGGCGCAAGGTTTCGAACCTTTCCGGGCATCCGGCCTTCGGCCGATGGCGCGGTATCGTGATTTTTTCGTGACCTCGCGCCTCCTTATCGGTTCCGGCATCCTGGGCGCGGCCCTTGTCATCGGCGGCTACATGACCTGGCAGATACGACAGATCTCGGCACCGCCGCCCTTGGCGCTCTCCTCGCCGGTCGAAGGGTATACGGCGGCCCAGCCGCGCGTGGAGGTCATGGGGTCCACGGACCCGACGGCCTTCGTGACCGTGAACGGACAGCAGGCCGTGGTGCAGCCCGATGGCAGTTTCAAGACGGACCTGAGCGTTCCGAGCGGTTTGAGCACGGTGCGCGTGGAGGCGCGTCGTCGCTATGGGTCCACGACGGTCGTCGAAAGGCGTGTCCTGTTCGAACGCCACGAAGCCGCTCTTCTGCAATAAAACATCCCGCAAAAGCGGGATGTTTTCTTCTGTTCCGAAGGCTGCGGAAGGATGCCACGTCGAGAGGTGATGGCAGGGACCGTGGGAGGAGAGAGGTCCTCCGAAAAAGACGGAGGGTCCACGGTCGCGGACATCGGATGACGTACGTCGTTCCGCAGTCTTCGATACAGGAGGACGGATAAGATATGCCTGTCGGGAACGAGGGTCAAGGGATAGTGTGGAAAACGTAAAAACCCCGACGGTTTCAAGGTCGGGGCTACGGGAGCCTCGGTGTTCCAACGACGCCAGGAGGGCATCAACGGGAAAGTCGGTGAGGCGAGGAAAAGTTGTCGAAGGACGAACAGGTGGGGAGGGAACGGTCGGGGCGGAATGAGGAAAGGGTTATCAGCGATGAACGCATAGACGCCTTTCGGTTGCCGGGACACTGGCGTGTGCCATCCCTCTCTCGGAACCGTCCATGACGGGTACGCGAGAGGGACGCCCTTCACGCGTGGAATATACCAGCGCGAAGGGTGTCGGCCGTCGACGCGTGGTCCAGCCCAAGCCGGAGCGCGCATCTCTTGGCCTCATATCCCACCGAGGCATCCGAACGGGTTCGGAGGTCTTGGTAGGGGCCGGTGCGTCACGAGGATGTGACGCACCGGCGAGTTTTTCAAGGATGTCAGACGAACATGTCGTCGTAGGCGTCGTCTTCGACGTCGTCCATGACGGATGGCGCGTAGACGGGCTCGGAACTCTCCTCGACGTCTTCCATGAGCTCGTCGCTCGAGAGCCAGACGCCGCCGTTCTTGAGCCATTGCGTGATCTCGTAGACGCCGCACCAGACGTCGTCGATGAGGGTGTGCTCGATGCCTGTCGGGACGCAGCCATTGTCTTTGGCATAGTCCCAGAGGCCGAGGATGATCTCTTCCGCGTAGGTCTCGCCGAGCACGTGGACGTCATTGACGGCGTCCGCGTCGTCGTGGAGGAGACTGTCGCTGAAGATCTTCTCGAAGCTTGCGGCGAAATCCTCGACGTCCTTCTCCCAGAGCCGCATGTCTTCCGCCTGTCGGGCGTCGATGCGATGCGCCTCGAGCAGGATGCGGGAGAGCCGCTTTTTCGCCTTGACGCAGCGTTGGGCGCTGCGCTCCCAGCTGGTGAGCCGCTTGCCGCGGTCCTCGTAGGGTTCTTCCTGCCAGCGGGTACGCTGGAGGTCGAGGGTGTTGCCGGGGATGTGGCGTTTGGGCGCCGCGTAGAGGTCTCGCTCGATCATGCGATCTTCGAGGTTCTCGCGGTCCGCCTCGCAGTCGAGCTCGAAAGCCTCTTCGAGGATCTCGTCGGCGACGATGTCGAGGTTGATGAACGCGAGGTCGATCTCGATGTCGCGGCAGAAGCGCGCGAACATCCAGGACGGGTTCTTGAGGTACAGTGCGCCTGTCGTCATTGCTGACTCTCCTTGGTGAAGGTCCGTGATGGGTGGAAACTACCGAGCTTTGCGCACGAACCGGGGTTCATGGGCGAAGGTCGGTGTCGGTATGTCGCTTTTTAGGGCGGCATACCGACGAGAGGAGGTCACCGGCGCACGAGAGGCGTGCCAATGTTCTTGATGATGGCCCGTGGGTCGATCTTGGGGGTCGGCTTGGGGCTGAAGGTCTCGACGATCTGCTTGATCTGCTCGCTATCGGCGTTCTGGAGCGGGCGCGCGATCGAGAGGATAGAAAAATGTGCGACGTGCATGGACGTTCTCCAGTTTCGGGCCGCGACGGATATGTCACGGGCCGGAGGGGAGACCGGTCTCAAGCGTCAGGACGACGCGAGACCGGCGAGGTTGGAAGGGGCGTTCAGTGGACCACGAGTCGGAGCAGCTTCACGGTGCAGGCGAGGGCGGTGAGGATGACGCTTGCGTACAACACCGCTTTGACGGCGTAGTAGACCCAGGTTGGGACGCCGCCGCCGTTCCGCAGCTCATGCTTGTGGAAGCTATGGAACAATGAGCTGAGGCCGACGAAGAAGAGCCATACGAACCAGTAACTCCCGATGAACTCCATTGAGACCTTCCTTTGTGATGGGAAATGCTTCCGAAAGATGTAGAGGGGACTACTTCCATCATGACCCAGTCGAGACCGGGGCAGATGGTTTCGTGCCGTCACCCACCAAAGGCGGGATCCTCCTCCACGTCTTTCGAAAGCATGTTCTTCGTCCTGAATGATCTAGGAGGGGGACTGACGCGCGTAAGCTTGTCAGGCCCATGGCCAGGTACTGCCAGTGTTGCCAGGGTGAGCCGGCGTAACTGGGGTCCCGGACCCTCCGCGGCGGTTCCCGTTGGAGCGGGTCCGTCGCGAGAGCTGTTCCTCCGAGATCGTTCAGGGCGAAAGGTTTTGTCAGGGAACTAAACAAGATACCACAAAACGAGGATATTGTCAAGGGATACATGGACACTTTTGAGGCTTTGTTCTGCGATATATTTTTCGCTCTGTATAGCTATATTTCTTCTACAAAGAAGAGATTTTTGCTTAATAGAGCCAACTTTGTCCAATCAGATACATATAAAAAAGCCCCGTTGCATGCAGCGGGGCTTTTTGGCCTCTTTTGGCTATTTCACGATAAGGGTGCCCTTCATCATGGGATGGATGGTGCAGTGGAAGGGATAGGACCCGGCGGCCAAGGTCGCGGTATCGAGGGTAAAGCTATCGTCTTGCCCCAGCAGGCCGCTGTCGAAGGCGCCGCTGTCCGATGTCGCGCTATGGCGGGTTTGGTCGCGGTTGGTGAAGACCACCTTATCCCCGCGTTCGACGGTCACGGTCTTTTGGGAGAACTCGAAGTTCTGGATCGTGACCGTATAGGTCTCGATATCCGCTTTGGCCTTGATCTTGACCTCTGCGCCGATCCCGGCCCCGGCATTGGGGGCCGTGCTTGAGGTCTGGACCGTGCCCGACGCCTGAACGGCCGCGTTCTCGTTCGCATGCAGCTTCGCCTCTTCATTGGCATTGGCGCTGGACTGGGCCTCGCCTTGGGTGCGCGCTTCATCGCGCTTCTCCATGCCCGTCTCGCTGGCTGCCGAGCCTTGTTCCTGGCCTTGCCCGACCTTGGACTCTTCGTTCATGGCGTTCTTGGTCTCGATCTGACAGCCGGCCCCGAACAAAGAGACGGAGGCGGCCACGATAAGGAGGGAGGGGTACTTCATATATGTATGGGAATATGGGAACAGGATAGCACCAAGGGACCAGGGAGGGGAATTCCCTCCATTGAGCCATTTCGTTGTACATCCATGAACACCCTTTCGGTTCAAGGGAACTTCCTATTGACGGCAGGCCGGATGTTTGGGATAATCCGCGCGCAACGATACGGCTTGACAGACGAGGGTATCACTGCAGGATCCTCGTTTGTTCAGCCGGAACCATCCTCCCAGAATGGTATTCCGCATCACGCGCAACATCTGACCCGCCGGTCGTGGACGACACGGTGGGGGTTTTGCGTCCGTGCGTATCGTTTTTTACTCAACAGGTGCTCATATCCCCGTCTCGCAGGCGCCTCGAACGCCCCGCCTGATCTGTCTCCAGCGAGAGGCCCGCGCGGGAGGGATATGCAGCCAGCCGCCGCCTTTTCATGTCCACCATGATATTCCGGCGCCAAGTCCCCAAGGAACTTGAGCGTCGCTACTTCACGGCGTCCCGCGACGCCATGGCGCTGCCGGACCTCATCGAGGTCCAAAAACAGAGCTATCGCTGGTTCCTCGAGACCGGCATCCGCGAGCTCTTGAGCGAGATATCGCCGATCAAGGATTTCATCGGCCGAGACCTCGAGCTCTCCTTCGTCGATTACTACATCGACGAACCCAAGTTCGACGAAAAGACCTCCAAGGCGAAGAACATCACCTATGATGCGCCTTTGCGCGTGAAGACGCGCCTCGTCAACAAGCGCACGGGCGAGACCAAGGAGCAAGAGGTGTATCTCGGCGACCTGCCGGTCATGACCGAGCGCGGCACGTATATCGTGAACGGCATCGAGCGCGTGGTCGTGTCCCAGCTCGTGCGTTCGGCCGGCGCCTTCTTCACGGCCGAGGCCGCCCGCGGCCGCCGCTATTACGGCGCCAAGGTCATCCCGAACCGCGGGGCCTGGCTCGAGTTCGAGACCGACGGCAACAACGTGATCTGGGTCAAGATCGACCGCAAGCGTAAGGTGGCCGCGTCCTCCTTGCTGCGCGCGTTCGGGTTCAGCACCGACGACGAGATCAAGGCCTTGTTCGCCGACTCGGACATCCATCCCCTCAACCACTACATCGAGGCGACCCTCGCCAAGGATGCCGCGGCCAACGAGGAGGAGGGCCTCATCGAGGTCTACAAGCGCATCCGCCCGGGCGATCTCGCCACGTCGGACAATGCCAAGTCGCTCATCCACTCGATGTTCTTCAAGTTCGAGCGCTATGACCTGGGCACCGTCGGCCGCTACAAGTTCAACCAGCGCTTCGGCCTGCAGCAAAAGGAGGAAGAGGTGACCAAGGAGCAGAGCCGCATCCTCTCGAAGGAGGACCTCGTGCTCATCCTCAAGGAGATCATCCGCCTCAACAACACCCAGGAGGAACCGGACGACGTGGACCATCTCGGCAACCGCCGCGTGCGCGCCGTGGGCGAGCTCGTGCAGACCCGTTTCCGCATCGGCCTCGCGCGCATGGAGCGCATCGTGAAGGACCGCATGTCCACCCAGGACATCACCCTGCTCACGCCGGCCAAGCTCATCAATGCCCGTCCGGTCATCGGCGCGGTGCGCGAGTTCTTCATGAGCTCGCAGCTGTCGCAGTTCATGGACCAGACCAATCCGCTCTCCGAGCTCGAGCACAAGCGCCGCCTCTCCGCGATGGGCCCCGGCGGTCTCTCGCGCGAGCGCGCCGGCTTCGACGTCCGCGACGTGCACCGCACCCACTATGGCCGCATCTGTCCGATCGCCTCGCCGGAAGGTCCGAACATCGGTCTCGTCGGCCACCTCTCCTGCTATTCCCGCATCAATGATTTCGGCTTCATCGAAACGCCGTACCGCAAGGTGAAGAACTGGGCCAAGAACGACGGCAAGGACGCGGTGGGGGAGACCCTCCGCGCCGAGGTCCGCGACGGCAAGGGCAAGGTCGTCGCCAAGAAGGGCGATGAGATCGACGCCAAGCACGCCAAGTCGCTTGCCGAGATCTCCGCGTCCGTCCCGATGCTGCCCGTCGTGCCGCACGTGACCAACGAGATCGTCTTCCTGAACGCCTTCGCCGAGGAGCGCGGTACCACGACCCCGGCCACCACCCCCATAGACCGCAAGGGCTATTTCCAGACGGACCGCGCCCCGGCCCGCAAGAACGGCGAACCGACCACGGTGGACGTGGCCGAGATCGACTTCATGGACGTGTCCTCCAAGCAGATCCTGTCGGTGGCCACCTCGCTCATCCCGTTCGTCGAGCATGATGACGGCCAACGCGCCCTCATGGGCACCAACATGCAGCGCCAGGCCGTGCCGTGCATCAAGCCGGACGCGCCCATCGTCGGCACCGGCGTCGAACGCCGCGTCGCCGTCGACGGCGGCCACGTGCTCTTGGCCCAGGAGGACGGCGTCATCGCGTCCGTCTCCGCCAACCACATCGAGTTCAAGCCCGAGAACGGCGCCATCCGCCGCTATGACCTGCAGAAGTTCGCGCGCTCCAACAACTCGACCTGCTTGAACCAGCGTCCGCGCGTGGCCAAGGGCCAAAAGGTCCAGGCTGGCGAGGTCCTTGCCGACGGCACGTCCTGCGACAATGGCGAGCTCGCGCTCGGCCAGAACCTGCTCTGCGCCTTCTTGTCCTGGGACGGCTACAACTACGAGGATGCCATCATCTTGAGCGAGCGCCTCGTGCAGCAGGACCGTTTCAGTTCCATCCACATCGAGCATCACGCCATCGACGTCCGCGACACCAAGCTCGGACCCGAGGCCGTGACCTCCGACATCCCGAACGTGAGCGAGGAGAAGCTCAAGAACCTCGATGAGAACGGCATCATCCGCATCGGCGCCGAGGTCAAATCCGGCGACATCCTCGTGGGCAAGATCACGCCCAAGGGCGAGACCGACCTCTCGGCGGAAGAGAAGCTGCTCCGCGCCATCTTCGGCGAGAAGGCCCGCGACGTGCGCGATACCTCGCTCTACCTGCAGCATGGCGAGCATGGCAAGGTCGTCGGCATCACCATCTTCTCGCGCGAGGCGGGCGACAAGCTCCAGCCGGGCGTCATCAAGCAGATCGTCGTGTCCGTGGCAGACCTGCGCAAGGTCCAGGTGGGCGACAAGCTCGCCGGCCGCCACGGTAACAAGGGCGTCATCTCCAAGGTCGTGCCGGTCGAGGACATGCCTTTCCTCGCCGACGGCACCCCGGTGGACGTCATCCTGTCGCCGCTCGGCGTCGTGTCCCGCATGAACCTGGGCCAGATCCTCGAGACCCACCTGGGCCTCGCGGCGAACGCCTTGGGCTATCGCGTCGCGACCCCGGTGTTCGACGGCGTGCTCGAGGAATCCATCCGCGGCGAGCTCGAAAAGGCGGGCTTCCCCTCGGACGGCAAGATCTCGCTCCATGACGGCCGCACCGGCGAACGCTATGAGAACGACCCGACCGTCGGCTACATCTACATGTTGAAGCTGAACCACATGGTCGAGGACAAGATCCATCAGCGTTCCATCGGTCCGTACTCGCTCATCACCCAGCAACCGTTGGGCGGCAAGGCGCAGTCCGGCGGCCAGCGCTTCGGCGAGATGGAAGTGTGGGCCATCGAGGCCTATGGCGCCGCCCACACCCTGCAAGAGCTCCTGACCATCAAGTCCGACGACGTGCCCGGCCGTTCCAAGGCATACGAATCCATCATCAAGAACGAGGCCATCCGCAAGCTCAACGTGCCAGAATCCTTCAACGTGCTCATCCGCGAGCTCAAGGGCCTCTGCCTCGACGTGGAACTGCTCAAGGAGGGCAAGCGCATCGAGGAGATGGCGCCCAAGCCCATGGACCGGCCCAAGCCGGCCCTCGCGACCCCCGCCGAGAACGAGTGGGGCGCCTCGGACGAGTTCTAACCCGACGACCACCATCTTATGGCTTTCTTCCAATCGGAAAACATCAAGACGACGGACTTCGACGCGATGCGCCTGCGCCTCGCGTCCCCCGACGTCATCCGCGGGTGGTCGTACGGCGAGGTCACCAAGCCCGAGACCATCAATTACCGCACGCAGAAGCCCGAAAAATCCGGCCTGTTCGCCGAAGAGATCTTCGGCCCCTCGAAGGACTGGGAGTGCTACTGCGGCAAGTACAAAAAGATCCGCTACAAGGGCATCATCTGCGACAAGTGCGGCGTCGAAGTGACGCACTCGCTCGTCCGCCGCGAGCGCATGGGCCACATCGAGCTCTCCGCCCCGGTCGCCCACATCTGGTACCTGCGTTCCGTGCCCTCCAAGATCGGCACGGTGCTCGACCTCTCCATCCAGGCGCTTGAGCGCGTCATCTATTTCGCCTCCTTCATCGTGAGCGAGGTCAATGAGGAGCTGCGCGTCGCGACGCTCGAACAGCTGCGCGTCGAGTACAAGGGCAAGCGCAAGGCCATCGAGTCCGAGGCCGAGCGCGAGATGCAGCGCATCAGCGACAAGGGGTCCGAGAAGGCCTCCGACGTCACCAAGGAGCTCGATAAGGCCCAGGGCAACAAGGAGCGCAAGCTCAAGGAGCTCGAAGGCGAGTTCTCGGGTTCCGAAAAGGAGCTCAAGGACCTCAAGCCGATGAAGATCATGACCGAGAACGAGTACCACGAGCTCTCGCTCAAGTTCGGGCATGTCTTCGAGGCCAAGATCGGCGCCGAGGCCGTCCTCGAGCTGCTCTCCAAGATCGACGTGGACGCCACCATGAAGGCCCTGAACAAGGAGCTGAAGGGTGCCTCCGAGGTCAAGCGCGACAAGATCATCCGCCGCCTCAAGCTCTTGAAGTCGTTCTCGCTCCAGAACATCAAGCCGGACTGGATGGTCCTCCGCGCGCTTCCCGTCATCCCGCCGGACCTGCGCCCGATGGTCGCCCTCGACGGCGGCCGCTTCGCGACCTCCGACCTGAACGACCTGTACCGCCGCGTCATCAACCGCAACAACCGCCTCAAGCGCCTCGTGGAGCTCAATGCTCCCGAGGTCATCACGCGCAATGAAAAGCGCATGCTGCAGGAGGCCGTGGACTCCCTCGTCGACAACAGCGCCCGCCATTCCAAGACCGTCATCGCCGCCACCGGCAAGAAGCGCCAGCTCAAATCCCTCGCCGACATCCTGAAGGGCAAGCAGGGCCGCTTCCGCCAGAACCTGCTTGGCAAGCGCGTGGACTATTCCGGCCGCTCCGTCATCGTCGTGGGCCCGTCCTTGCGCATCGACCAATGCGGTCTGCCCAAGATCATGGCGCTCGAGCTCTTCAAGCCGTTCATCATCGCCGAGCTCATCAAGCGCGAGCTGGTGCACAATATCCGCTCGGCCAATCGCTTCATCGAGGCCGACAATGCCGAGGTCTGGGACATCCTGGAGAACATCGCGTCCAATTCCGTCGTGCTCCTGAACCGCGCCCCGACCCTGCACCGCCTGGGCATCCAGGGCTTCTATCCGAAGCTCATCGAGGGCAAGGCCATCCAGATCCATCCGATGGTCTGCCGCGCCTTCAATGCCGACTTCGACGGTGACCAAATGGCCGTGCACGTGCCCCTCACCGAGGAGGCCCGCGAGGAAGCGCGCAACCTGATGCTCTCGACGCGCAACCTCCTGCGTCCCGCCACCGGCACCCCGGTGACGCATCCGGACAAGGACATCGCCTGGGGCGTGTACTATCTCACGACCATCGTCGAGCCCAAGGACGGCAAGCTCCGCGCCTTCGCCAACCCCACCGAGGCGCTGTACGCCTATGGCATGGGCAAGCTCGACGTGCGCGAGAAGATCAAGACCCGTTTCGCCGCCGGCGAACCGATCATCGAGACCAATGTGGGCCGCCTGCTCGTGAACCAGCTCTTCATGGCGGACATGGGTTTCCGCAACGAGACCATGGGCTCCAAGCAATTGGGCGACCTGACCCATCAGATCCTCGAGCTGCACGGCTTTGACCGCGCCGCCAAGTTCCTCGACGACGTGAAGGACCTCGGTTTCAAGTACATCACCAAGTCCGGCTTCTCGTACGGCATCGGCGACCTGCCGACCGTCTCGGGCCGCAAGGAGCTCATCGAGGAGGGCGACGGCAAGGTGGCCGTCATCGAAGAGCAGTACAAGGAAGGTCTGCTCACCAAGAAGGAGCGCTACACCCAGATCGTGAAGGTCTGGACGGACGTGAAGGACCGCGTGCAGAAGCTCTGCAAGGAATCCCTCGTGAAGACCAATTCCGTCGGCGCCATGATCGACTCCGGCGCCCGCGGGTCCATCGGCCAGCTGACCCAGGTCATCGGCATGAAGGGCCCCGTGGGTTCCCCGCGCGGCGACATCATCGAGCTGCCGATCAAGTCCTCGTTCCGCGAGGGCCTGACGGTGCTGGAATACTTCATCTCGTCCCACGGCGTGCGCAAGGGCTTGACCGACACCGCCCTCAAGACGGCGAATGCCGGCTACCTGACCCGTCGTCTCGTCGACGTGGCGCAGGACGTCGTCATCACCATCGAGGACTGCGGGTCTACCGACGGCGTGGTGCTGACCCACGCGGAGTGCGAGGACATCGGCGAACCGCTCCTCACCCGCATCCTGGGCCGCATCACCATGAAGGACATCAAGGACCCCGAGACCAAGAAGGCCGTGGTCAAGAAGGGCACCCTCATCACCGAGGACCACGTGCGCGCCATCCAAAAGTTCTCGACCCCGCTCGACGAGGTCCAGGTGCGCTCGGTGCTCACCTGCAAGAGCCGCCGCGGCCTGTGCCAAAAGTGCTATGGCTATGACCTCGCCTTCAACCGCGAGGCCAAGCTGGGCGCGGCCATCGGCATCGTGGCCGCCCAATCCATCGGCGAGCCGGGCACCCAGCTCACCATGCGCACCTTCCACATGGGCGGCGTGGCCGGCGCGGACATCACGCAAGGTCTGCCCCGCGTGGAAGAGCTGTTCGAGGCCCGTTCCCCCAAGCACAAGGCCGTCATCTCCGACGTGGCCGGCAAGGTCAAGATCGTGGTCGGCGAACGCCGCATCATCGAGACGCCGAGCGGCCAAAAGGTCATGGACAACACCGGCGCGGGCAAGACCATCCATGTCGCCTTCGTGGACCTGCAAGAAGAGAAGTACGACATCACGGACGGCGCCAAGGTGAAGGTCAAGGACGGCGCCAAGGTGAAGGAGGAAGACCTCCTCGTCATCCATGAGGACGGCGTCGAGGAGAAGGCCATCCATGCCGGCACCGCCAAGGTCACCGGCGACGCCGTGTCCGTCATCTGGGAAGGCCCCGGCACCATGGAGTACCCCGTGCCGACCGGTTTCCAGGTGTTCGTGAAGGACGGCGACGAGGTGCAGCCGGGCGACCAGCTCACCGAGGGCCATCTCGACCTGTTACAGCTGTTCCGCACCAAGGGCCGCAACGCGGTCATGCGTTATATCCTGCGCGAGGTGCTCGGCATCTACTCGTCGCAAGGCCAAAAGATCAATGCCAAGCACATCGAGGTCATCATCCGCCAGATGTTCTCGCGCGTGTACGTCAAGGACGCCGGCGACACCGATCTCCTCCCCGGCGAGGTGGTCGAACGCCCGCGTGCCGAGGCCGAGAACCAGCGCGTCGCCGATAATGGCGGACGCCCGGCCGACCTCGAGGAGCTCTTCCTGGGCGTGACCAAGGTCTCGCTCTCGACCGAGTCCTTCCTCTCGGCCGCGTCCTTCCAGGAGACCGCCAAGGTGCTCATCAACGCCTCGGTCACCGGCAAGATCGACCGTCTCGAAGGTCTCAAGGAGAACGTCATCATCGGCCGTCTCATCCCCGCAGGCACCGGTTTCGGCGCCTATCAGGAGGGTGGGTATGCCGAGGTCGAGGAGCAGACGGCCGTCGCGGCCGCTGCCGCCGCGGCGCAAGGCATCGCCGAAGAGAGGGCGTAGATCGACGCGAAAAGAAAAAGCCCCCGTGCCGCGTATCGCGGTGCGGGGGTTTTGGTGTCACTCCGACGGAGAGAGCATCTCCTTGGGGTCGAGGAAGGGGCGCGTGGAAAGCGTGTTCACGCACAGGTCATCGAGCGTGACGGGGGCCTCGTACAGGCGCTTTTTGTCGCCTGGTCGGATGAACTCGAGGACCACGTGGGCCTCGGTGTCCACCGTGTCCGAGCTGCACTCGATGGGCGCGCGCAGGATGACGCGGAAGGTGAACGTGCCGGGTTCGGCGTTCGATCGCGGCCATTTGGGTTCCGCGATGCGCACGCCGTATTGGTCCGACTTGGCAGTGACGATGTTCTGGCCTTCGCGGGGGAAGGCGTGCACGGCCAGCTCCCACACGGCCTCGCCGCCTTCGATGCGCGGCGCCTTGTACGGCTGCACCAGGAGGGTGATGCCATAGGCCATGGTGAGCCAGGCCTTGTCCGTCGGATTCTCGTAGGCGCGGGCATTGCGGAAATGTCCGGGTGTCTTGGCCGGCTTGACCACAACGGCCGTGGTCGGCGTGACCGCCTTGGGCCCGTCGTCCACGACGATGGGGTTGTCCGTGAGGCAGCCGACACAGGCCTTGTCTGCCGATGTCGAGGCCTTGGGCGGCGTGGTATTCGCGGGGCAGCCCATGGCCTCGAGCGCGATGTACGAAAGGGCGACGTGTCTGAGGAGGGGAAAACAGGATCTCATCAAGGTCTCCTTGTCCGGCTGACGTTCTCTGGTGAAGTGAAGGTTCGATAGGGCACTTCAGCCCATTTTAGGCCGATTGTCAACCCGTGCGGCCGTGGGGTAGAGTTTGCCGCATATGGCCCGACATTCCAAGTGGCATAAGGTGAAACAGTTCAAGGGCGCCATCGACGCCAAACGTTCCGCGTCCTTCACCAAGCTCGCGCGCGAGATCACGGTGGCGGTACGCGAGAAAGGCGCGGACCCGGCCATGAACTTCCGTTTGCGCGTGGCCATCGAGCGCGCCCGCAAGGCCTCCATGCCCAAGGACAGCATCGAGCGCGCCATCGCGCGCGGCGGCGGCGCGGGCGGGGAGGGCGCCATCGAGTCGCTCACCTATGAGGCCTATGGTCCGGGCGGCACGGCCCTCATCATCGAGTGCCTCACGGACAATCGCAACCGTTCGGCCAATGACGTGAAGCATATCCTCTCCGAACATGGCGGTTCCCTCGCCTCGCCTGGTTCCGTGACCTTCCAATTCTCCAAAAAAGGCGTGGTGCGCGTGACGAGCAGCCTGCCGTCCGAGAAAAAGGACGAGATCGAGCTCGGCCTCATCGATGCGGGCGCCGAGGACATCCTGCCGAGCGAGGAAGGGGTCGAGATACGCTGCGAGCCCTCCGTCCTCGCCAAGGTCGCCGAAGCCGCGCAGGCCGCCGGTCTCATCGTCGAGAGCGCCGAGTTCGAATGGATACCGAACATGATGGTCGAGACGGACGAAGAGAGGGGTCTGGCCCTGGAAGAGCTCATCGCGGAGCTCGATGAACATGATGATGTCTCCCGCGTGTATACGAACGCGGCCTAGAAACCTGGTATCGTAGGACCATGTCCGCCACGAAACGCATCCTCGGCATAGACCCCGGTTTTGACCGCACGGGTTTCGGGGTCGTGGACATGCGGGGGAGCGACGCCGTGTGGGTGCATCATGAATGCCTGCAGACCAAGGCCACGGACGGCTTCGCGATGCGACTGCAGCAGGTCCGCGATCGCCTGCGCCAGGTCATCGAGGAGTTCCAGCCGCAGGTCGTGGCCGTGGAACAGCTTTTTTTCCAGACCAATGCCAAGACGGCCATCAAGGTGGGCATGGCGCGCGGCGTCATGTTCCTCGTCCTCGCCGATGCCGGCTTGCCCATCGTCGAGATGACGCCCAATCAGGTGAAGAACGGGCTCACGGGCTGGGGCAATGCCGATAAAAAACAGGTACAGCAGATGGTGCAGCGTTTCCTCAAGCTCGCCGAGCCGCCGACGCCTGATGATTCGGCAGATGCCTTGGCCATCGCCATCGTGGGCGGGCTCATGCATCGCGCATCGTCATAAGAAAAACCCCGCAGGGTGACTGGGGGTTAGGCGGCGGTCGACAGGCGTTCGAGCCTGCGCCGATAGTGCAGCACGTCGTCGACGAGCCGGTGGGCGGGCGTGCCGCTTTGGCAATTGTCGAGCGTCAGGCGAAGGAACTTGGTATCGCTGCGCGAGGCATCGAGGTTGAACTTGTATCGTTGCCGCAGCAAGGTCGCGCGTTCCTCGATCTGCCGCTTGAGCCAGGCGCGATGCCCGGGCACGAAGCGCTCGCGATGGTCGACCACGACGTCGTTGAGGATGACGATCCAGCGGCCGATGAAGACCAGGGCCACGCCGCAGATGCCGGCAAGGGTCAGGGTCTGGCCAAAGGTCATCGTGTCGGGTCGCGAGACGGCGAGGACCATGGCGAACAGGGTGAAGGCGATGGCGACGCTGCCCCAGCCCAGAAGGCGGGGCAAGAACTTGCCGACCCATCCTCTGAACGAGGGGAACTCGCAGACGAGGGGGCGGATCGGGACGGCGCGGGCGATGTGCTGTTTCATGAAAAGGACCTCCTTGTTTTTGACCGACCGCGGACCCTATCATGCATCGGGGAATATGTCAAGATATTGGCCGAGACTGGCCAAAAAAGAGGCCATGTTCCCTGACCAGACATCGGTTGTCAGGCCAAAAACAGCATGATAGGCTGAACCTATCAGAACCCCCTATGCAGTTGTATTGGCACGGCTATTCTTCCATCCGCATCGAGGCCAAGTCCGGCGACGCCGAAGTGACCTTGTTGACCGACCCGTATCAGAGCGAAAGCGCCCTGCGTTTTCCCAAGACCGTGAACCCCGACATCCTGGTCCTCTCGCATCAGGACCGGTCCCGGTTCAATCTCGAGGCCGTGGACAAACAGCCGTTCACCATCTCTGACCCCGGCGAATATGAGGTCAAAGGCGGCTTCGTCCAAGGTCTGCAAGACCTCACGGCCGATCCCGACGGCCTCCAGCGCCCGCTCATCTATCGTTTCGTCATCGAGGGCATGAGCATCGGCTTCCTGGGCCAGCTCAAACGCGAGCTCACGGACAAAGAAGTGGAGCTCCTGGGCGACATCGACATCCTGCTCCTGCCGGTGGGCGGGGGAGAGGTCATGGACCCCAAGACGGCCGGCAAGGTCCTCTCGGTGGTCGAGCCGCGCATGGCCGTGCCCCTCCATTTCGACATCCCGGGCATCAAGACCAAGCTCGAGAGCGCGGACAGCTTCTGCAAAGCCCTCGGCGCCTGCAAGCGTCAAGACGCCAACAAGCTCAAGATCACACGCAAGGACCTGCCGCAGGATGAGCTGGTCGTGACGGTGCTCGAACGTGCCTGACCTCCACAAAAAGCCCTTTGAACGATATGCCCATCAAACGCACCAGGGCCCCGGCCAAAAAACCCCGCCAAAAGCGGACGGATGCCGGCGCCGAACCCATCGAGGCGCCCGTCTCGCAAGACGAAAAGCATCGCCTCATCATGGCCCATGCGGCCATGCGGCCCACCCGCGATCCCGTCCAGCTCATGAGCATGTGGGCGGGCGTCCTGGTCGCGGTGCTGGCGGTCGTGACCGGATGGTGGTGGTCGGTGGGCTCGGGCATCGCCGGGTCCTATAAAGCGGGCGGCATCGTCGAAACGGTGAAGAGCATCGCTCCCGACCCCAATGCCCCCAAGAACGAGATGGCGGACGACCTGCATCAGGTCACGGAGCGCCTACGGGCCATGCATGAGCAGGCCGCGGAGCAGCAGAAACGCCTTGAAGCCTTGCAGGCCGCGGCCGTGACCTCCTCGGGCGCCTTCGCCCTGCCGGCCACGGGGACCTCCCAGGCCACGGGTACGGCAACGGGCACGCGATAGCGACGGAAACATTTCTTACGACACGCAACATTATGGAAGACACGAAGCCCCAACAGGACCGGATAGGGAAGATGTCGCCCCTCGACATCGTGGACGAGATGCGCAAATCGTTCCTCGATTATGCCATGAGCGTCATCGTGGACCGCGCGCTGCCCGACGTGCGCGACGGCCTCAAGCCCGTGCATCGCCGCATCCTGTACTCGATGTGGCAGAGCGGGTTGCGCTCCGGCGCCAAGTTCAAGAAATGCGCCACCGTGGTCGGTGACGTGCTGGGCAAATACCACCCGCATGGCGACTCCGCCGTGTACGAATCCTTGGTCCGCATGGCCCAGGATTTCTCTTTGCGCTATCCGCTCGTGCGCGGCCAAGGCAATTTCGGTTCCATCGACGGCGACAATGCCGCCGCCTATCGCTACACCGAGGCCAAGCTGCAGTCGGTCGCCGAGGAGATGCTGACCGATATCGAGAAGGAGACGGTGGACTTCCGCCCCAACTATGACGGGTCCACCAAGGAACCGTCCGTCCTGCCGGCCCGCCTGCCCAACTTGCTCGTGAACGGCACGCTCGGCATCGCCGTCGGCATGGCCACCAATATCCCGCCGCATAATCTCGGCGAGATCTGCGACGCCACCATGGCCCTCATCGACGACCCCGAGGCCACGGTCGAGGACCTGATGAAGCTCGTCAAAGGCCCGGATTTCCCCACCGGCGGCATCGCGTACGGCTCCGCCGACATCAAGCAGGCCTATGCCACGGGCAAAGGCGGCATCGTGTGCCGCGCCAAGACCGAGATCGTCGAGGAGAAGAACGGCCATCGCATCGTGGTGACCGAGATCCCGTACCAGGTGAACAAGTCCTCGCTCATCGAGCGCATCGCCGAGCTCGTGCAGGAAAAGAAGATCGAGGGCATCAAGGACCTGCGCGACGAATCGAACAAGGAGGGCATACGCATCGTGGTCGAGCTCAAGCGCGACGCCTATCCCAAGAAGGTGCTCAACCAGCTCTTCAAGATGACCCAGCTGCAGGAGACCTTCCACGTGAACATGCTGGCCCTCGTGGACGGCATTCAGCCGCGCGTCCTCACCCTCAAGAACATCCTCGAGGAGCATGTCAAACACCGCCGCGAGATCGTCCGCCGCCGCACCGAATACGACCTGCAGCGGGCCAAGGAACGCGCGCATATCCTCGAAGGCCTGCGCATCGCCCTCCTCAAGATCGACCAGGTCATCGAGACCATCAAAAAGTCGAAGGACAAGGACGAGGCCAAGGTGAACCTCATCACCAAGTTCAAGCTGTCCGAGATCCAGGCCACGGCCATCCTCGAGATGCGCCTGCAGCAGCTGGCCAACCTCGAGCGCCTCAAGGTGGAGCAGGAATACGAGGAGAAGATGAAGCTCATCGCCGAGCTCGAGTCCATCCTCGCCTCGACCAAGAAGATGCTCAAGATCATCCGCGACGAGATCGCCGAGCTCAAGGAGGCCTTCAGCAATGAGCGCCGCACCCAGGTCATCAAGGGCGCGGTCGGTGAGTTCTCCATGGAGGACCTCGTGCCGGACGAGTCCGTGGTCGTCATGATGACGGCCGACGGCTATATCAAGCGCCTGCCGCCCGACACCTTCCGCAGCCAAGGCCGCGGCGGCAAGGGCGTGGCCGGCCTCACCACCAAAGAAGAGGACCAGGTCGAACACTTGTTCTCGACGAACACGCATGCCGATATCCTGTTCTTCACCTCGCGCGGGCGCGTGTTCCAGCTCAAGGCCTATGACATCCCGCCGGGTTCCCGCACGTCCAAGGGCCAGGCCATCGTGAATTTCCTCCAGCTCGGCTCCGGGGAGCGCGTGGCGACCGTATTGCCGCTCGCCGACACCGAAGGGTCCAAATATCTCGTCATGGTGACCCAAAAGGGCACCATCAAGAAGACGGCGCTCGAGGAGTTCGCGAACGTGCGCCGCTCCGGCCTCATCGCCGTGAACCTGCATGAGGGCGATGACCTCAAATGGGTCAAACCGTCCTCGGGCGGCGATGACATCGTGCTCGTGACGCATAATGGCCAATCGATCAGGTTCGATGAGGACGATGTGCGCGCCATGGGCCGCTTGGCCGCCGGCGTGCGCGGCGTCCTGCTCAAAGAGAAGGACGAGGTGGTGGGCATGGACGTGGTCTCGCGCACTTTGGCGGACAAGGGCAAGCTGGAGCTCTTCACCGTGGCCGAGAACGGCCTCGGGAAAAAGACCAAGTTGAACGAGTACAAGACCCAGGGCCGCGGCGGCTCCGGCATTCGCACCATGCATGTCACGGCCAAGACCGGTGGCATCGTGGGCGCCTATGTCTCGAGCGCCGAGGAAGAGCGCGACCTCATCCTCATCTCCAAGCATGGCATCGTGCTGCGCATCCCCTTCGACAAGGTGCCGACCCTCGGTCGAGACACCCAAGGCGTGCGCATCATGCGTTTCAAGGAAACTGGTGATATAGTGGGCAGCGTCACCTTCGTCGAGAAGGACGGCCCCGAAGAACCATCATAAACATAATTCGACCTCTATGGGATTCGAATCGTTCCACCCGTCACAGCCTAAATCGATGGAAGATCTCCTCGCGGAGACGAAAAAGCAGCCGAAGCCCCCGGTCTCGGAACAGCCGAGCACGGTGAAGCCGGTGGATTCCTACCAGCCTCCCTCGTCACCGGATACGGTGTTCGAAGGGCATATCGATGCCATCATCCCTTCGGGGGAGTATGAGGTGGACACCGAGAGGCAGCCCGCCATGCCGCCGCCGCTTCCGGATGCCGCCTCCCCCGAGACGCAATATGAACCGGCCGAGCCCACCTTGCGTCGCCCGCCCGAAACCCAACGCTCGCCGGACACGATGAACGAAGGCATCAAGCCCGTCGCTGCGGAAGATATCCTTGAGGAGATAGAGGCGCCGCCAGAGACCCAACGCTCGCCGCAATCCGATCAGTCGACCAAGCCGAAGGGGAGCATCTAGTCAGATATCAAAAAGCCCCTCCGCGCGGAGGGGCTTTTTGAGTTGACTATTTATTGCGTTAGCGTAGGCTTTTAAGCCTAATTACAGTATGTACGATGAATCAATCAAGGAATTGTCCTGCGACCCATCGACATGCTGTGTCCATGGGCCGACTTTCGTAAGAATGCCTTTTTATTTCGTTGACGAAACGGGTATCATAAAAAATAAGAAAGATCCTTTTTTCGCATTTGGGGCAGTCAAGATATACACCCCGCAAAATTTTTACAATGAGATGAGAAGGATAAGATCAAGGCATTCCTTGTATGGTGAACTCAAATGGAATGAAGTGAGTGAGCAGAAGTATACGGCTCTAAAAGAAATATTCGAATTGTTCTTTCAAACAAAACAAATCTCATTTTCTTCGGTTATACTTAACAAAAATGAGCTAGATCTCGAGAAGCATTTTAATAAAGATTTTTGGAAAGCCTACTGTTCTTTCATGATTCTTTTGTTAAAAGGTCCAATGGCTGTACCCGGAGAGATAGCTACAATTCTTGCAGACGACTACTTTTCACCTAGTGAAAAGAATATTGAATCACAAGTTCGAAACAAAATTAATAATCATTTTGGGCGCTTAGTAGTCGGGGGTTGCTGTCAGGTAAATTCGAAGAGTACGGACCTAATACAAGTAACAGATCTTTTATTAGGTTCTATAATGTACGACCTCAAAATAACGGAAGGCATCGTGCAGCCTTCCATGAATGCAAAGACGAAGCTCCTTAGCTATATTCATGACAGATTGGGTGTACCCAAATCGATGTTTTTAGACAGAGCAGGAAAGCGCCAAAGGAAGTTTCATTCGGGCCAGGTAAACGTAATGATTTTTGATCCAAAACATACAAAAACATGAAAAATAGCTCAATAAAAACAAAAAACAGGCCATGGACCGATCGGTCGACGCCTGCTTTTCTGCCCCATTATTGGGGCTGGACAAAGCGTATATTCTAAAAGCACAACCGTCAATATGGCCAATTTATCTTCATCTTATTTAGATGCGGAACATCCATGCTATTCTCGATGTAATGAAATATGTCTAAACTCAGTTTTCTTGAGAATCTTGTAAAAAAGAGAGGGGATACCGATGAATTAGTTTCTTGTATAAAGGATATTCTTGTTGAGATTAGAAAAGGGAGTACAGATTTTAGAAAACCAGGCATTCTTTTGGGGAAAATCCAAAGCGGGAAGACCCGAGCATTTATTGGAGTAATGGCTCATGCCTTTGATGAAGGCTATGATTTTGCCCTTGTATTGACTAAAGGGACCAATGCTTTAGCTCAACAAACGAAAAAGAGAATTGAGGAAGAATTTATTAAGGAAGATTTGGTACAAATCCATGACATAATGCACTTCCCGAAAGATTTGAGTCAGTATGAACTCAATCAAAAAATGATTGTTATTGCAAAAAAAGAAGTTAACAACCTTAAAAGGGCCCTTACAGCATTACATGAGACATATCCCGATTTAAAACAAAAGAAAATGCTCATTATTGATGATGAGGCAGATTTTGCGAGCATCGTTTTCAAAAAAGTGGAAGATAAAATCGAACAAGGCAAAATATCTACACAGATTGATCAGATGAGGGAGGCGGTAAAAGACTCGGATTATCTTCAAGTAACTGCTACGCCGTATTCGTTGTATTTACAGCCAGAATCAGAAGATAAAGAGCGTATTCTTCCTTTGAAACCCAAGCGCCCCGCCTTCACTGTTCTGCTCCCCATATATAAAGATTACGTTGGGGGCGACTATTTTTTTGGTCAGAGTCAGGATGAAGGATCTTCTGCGTACTGTGTTTTTAAAGAAGTACCGTCAGATGAGTGCGAAATACTTAAAGAGTCGGATAGAAGAAGTTTTAAACTCGAAGAATGCTTAAACAGCCCTAGAATAGCTACTCTTCGTCTAGCGATAATGAATTTTATTGTCGGAGCTAACATTAGAAGGCTCCAGGAAGATAGGGCTCCGTCTGCAAAATATAGTTTAATAATACATACAGAAAGGACGAAAGCCTCTCACGAATGGCAGAGGATGATCGTTGATTGTTTAGTGGGCGAATTTGAGAAACTCTCCAGAAATAATCTTCCAAAGTTGGATCCGATCATACAAGAGTCTTACAAAGATTTAGCCCGCTGTGCCAGTACAGGGTCGCTTGTTTTTCCTTCGTATGAACTGACCAGGGATGAAGTGTTGACGGCTCTACGTGATGGGTATGTTTCCGTAAGTAACGTTAATTCAGATGCGGATATCAATGCATTGCTAGATGAAGAGGGGCAATTAAAGCTAAGAACCCCACTCAATATATTTATCGGTGGACAAATATTAGATAGAGGCATTACCATAAGGAATCTCATAGGATTTTATTACGGAAGAAGACCCAAGTCTTTCCAGCAGGATACAGTTTTACAACATTCAAGAATATACGGTCGCAGACCGCATGAAGACTTAGTGGTGACCCGCCTTTATACGACATTGGCGATATACGAGACGATGCAAAAAATTCATGAATTTGATGAAGCTTTGCGCGATTCAATAAAAAGGGGAGCCCAGGAAAGCGGCGTATATTTCATCAGGAAAGATTCAAATGGGAAGTTGAAGCCATGCTCTCCAAACAAGCTGCTTTTGTCCAAAATTACAACATTGAGGCCCTATAAGAGATTGCTGCCTCAAGGTTTTAATACTATTGCTAGAACAAAACTAGATAAATTAATTTCTAAAATCGATAGAATGGTTGAAGCAATTGAAGGAGTCCAGAGAAGTGGTAATGGATCTTATCTCGTGGATGTGGCCATTGCGAGCGAGTTGGTAGAATTGATTAATCAAACCCTTGAATTCGAGGAGGGGTATGAATGGGACATCAAAGCAACAAAGGCTTCAATAGAGTTCCTAGCTAAAGAGGTCTCTTCAGAAGAAGGGAAGGTATGGTTATTGATTAGGAGGGACAGACAAGTTCAGAGATTAAAAAGGGATGGTAGATTTGAGAACGATCCTGATGGCGGAAGTTCGAGAAATACTGCAAGGTCGACAGCTAGGGAGTTAGCGTTGGTATCACCGGTTTTAATTTTGTTAAAACAGCAAGGTAATGAGAGCGATGGCTGGAGAGGTGGGCCGTTCTGGTGGCCAATTCTTGTAGCTCCCAAGAATACCAAGACATCGGTTTTCGCAAGCGAGATAAAGGATATCGATTAGCCTGACAGATTTAAATATCAAAAATCCCCTCCGCGCGGAGGGGCTTTTTTCGTCCGTCATTTATTTCTTGATGACCTTGTCGACGAGGCCGTAATTGAGGGCCTGGGTCGCGTCCATGAAATTGTCGCGGTCGGTGTCGAGCTCGACCTTCTTGACCGGCTGGCCGGTGTGCTTGGCCAGGAGCTTGTTCAACTGTTCCTTGGTCTTGATGATGCGCTCGGCGCGGATCTTGATGTCCGTGGCCTGGCCTTCCACGCCGCCGAGCGGCTGATGGATCATGATCTCGGAATTGGGGAGGGCGAAGCGCTTGCCCGCCGTGCCGCCCGCGAGGAGCACCGCGCCCATGGAGGCCGCCATGCCCATGCAGATGGTCGAGACGTCGCAGCTCACGTGCTGCATGGTGTCATAGATGGCGAGGCCGGCCGTGACGCTGCCGCCGGGGGAATTGATATAGAGCTTGATGTCCTTGGTCTTGTCCTGGCTGTCCAGGAAAAGCATCTGCGCGACCACGATATTGGCCACGTCGTCGTCTATCGCGGAGCCGAGCATGATGATGCGGTCCTTGAGCAGACGCGAATAGATGTCATAGGCCCGCTCGCCCATCGAGGTCTTTTCGATGACGGTGGGAACGAGGTAGGAATTGCGCACGGTTGAGCTGATCTCGTAGGGGTTCATAGCGTATGAGGGAGAGGATAGCGTATTAGCAGTCTACGGTAAAGAGTGCTAAGCGGGGACGATGATGGGCCCATCCGGCGTCTCAGCGATGCGCCCCGCGACCGTGAAACCGGCGGCTTTCTTATGCCCGCCGCCGCCCAAGAGCTTGGCCACCTTGGACACGTCGCGGTTCACGGAGCGGAACGAGCCTTTGATGAGCCCGCCCGGGAGCTCGCGCAAGGTCATGATGGCATCGGCCTCGCCGACCGTCGCGCTCAAAAAGTTCGACGCGCCTTCCACATCGTCCGTCTCCAATCCCGCCATGTCCTCGTCCAAGATATAGGTCGCGACCATGTCATAGGCGGGGTTGTAGCGCAGTCGCGAGAGCATCTTGCCCCAGAGCTTGAGGGAGAGGATGGTCTTGTTGTGCATCAAATGCTTCAAGATGTCGCCATGGCGCGCGCCGGCCGAGAGCATGGCCCCCGCGGCTTCCATCGCGAGCGGATTGGTGGCCGCGTTCGAAAAGCTTGAGGTGTCGGTGAGCAACCCGGTCAGGAGCGAGGTCGCCATGGCCGCATCCACGTGCACGCCATTGTGCGCGTAGAAGCGATACACGACCTCGGCGGTGGAGGAGGCGTCGGTGAGCACGATGTTCGTCTGCGCGAAACGCTCGTTCGTGACGTGATGGTCGAGGTTCACGAGATGATAGCCCGGCGCGAGGCGGGGCATGTGCTCATGCACGCCGCAATAGCGCAGATCGCCGGAGTCGAAGATGATGACCACATCATACGCATCGTCGAACACGGCCGGATCGTTCGTATAGCGGTGGACATTGTCGAGATAGCGATAGCAGGCGGGCGGCAGGTCGCGGCAAAAGGCGCGCACGTCCTTGCCCTCGCGCAGCAGCCAGTTGAGAACGCTGGAGCTCGAGCCGAGGGTATCGCCGTCCGGTTTCTTATGCGCGACCAATAAGACCTTGCGGGCTATGCGCAAGGTCTCGTGCAGGCGTCCGAAGGCGGGTTCGGTCGGTGACATACGAACGGGCTACCTTAGGCCTGTTTTTGCTTTGCGTCAAGCCCTAGATCTCGCCCTTGGCCTTGAGCTCGTTCAGGATGCGTTCCACGTCGGAGGCCACGGCCTCGGTATGATCGAAGGTCCAGAACAACTTGGGCAATTTGCGCATGGCGAGCTCATGGGCCAGGGCATCCTTGATCTCATGGTCATAGTCCTTGAGGGTCTTGAAGGCATCCTGTTCGCGCTCGACAGGCAGGACCGAGAGCACGACCTTGGCATGGGCCAAGTTACGCGTCAGTTGGGCATCGGCCACGGTCACCAAGACCCCGGGCGGGAACTCCACCTCCTCGCGCAATATCCTGGCCATGGTCTCGCGAAAATGGCTCATGCCTTGCTCCATGCGTACGGACATATGTTCATCTGGAACGGTAACAGGGAAAGACCGCATTGTCTAAGCGGCGCAGGGTTGACCGAGACCGCGAAAAAAGGTATACGCATAAGGCACTTTCGAACCCTTTCACTGCTCATCAAGACAAGGAGGAACGGATGTCCAAGCATTATGTGTCCCTGCGCCAGTGGGGCATCGGCAAGACGGGTCCGTCGCCGGAGGAGATCCTCAAGAAATTGGCCCTCGAAAGACCGGACCTGGCCGCCGCGCTCGCCAAGGTCGATTGGGCCGCGGTCAAGCGCCATGTGGCGCGCCTCGCCCTCGAAAAGGCCGCCAAGGCCTTGGGCGGGACTTACACGGACACGCCCAGGGTCCGCCCCAACAAGGGCGATGTCGTGGGCGCCGTGCTCAAGGATGGCGTCACCACGGGCCTCGTGATGAACGGGGACAGGCCCGACCTCTTCCAAGAGGGCGAGGCGCACTCCTACGATTTCGAGAACGCCAAGAAGGCCATCGAAAAGGCCTATCGCGAAGAAGCGACCAAGGCCATGCTCGAGATCATCGGCGGCACCAACGTGACGGAAGAGACCGGCAAGGACGGCTCCGTCGTCATCCGCGCCAAGATCAAGGAGGGGAAGTGATGGCTACCATCAAGGTCACGCTCAATCCCGACGGCAGCGTCCGCGTGGATAACGAGATGCCCGACGGACCCGCCTGCGATGAGGCGGACGCCAAGTTGCGTGCCGTGATGCAGCTCCTCGGGGTCGGTCTCGAGGACATCACGGACGACCCCGATGCGCCGCGCCAGCCCGAAGCCCAGGTCACCAAGAACAAGGTCGGACAAGGCGGCGGGACATGAGTCTGGTGCGTCTCGGCGCCTTTGCGCCGCTCACCGAGGCCATGGGGCCGGGCAAACGCGCCTGCGTGTGGGTCCAAGGCTGCACCATCGATTGTCCCGGATGCGCGACGCCTGAGCTCATCCCGAACGTGGGCGGTGAAACCGTCACGACGCGCGAGCTCGCGGACCGCATCCGAGAGGCGCGTGACAGCCATGGCATCGAAGGCGTCAGCTTCTCGGGCGGGGAACCGTTCGAGCAAGCCATGGCGCTTGCCGAGATCACCGCCATCTTGCGTGCCGAAGGCTTGAGCATACTGGCTTGGTCAGGGCATCCGCGGTCCTTCCTCGAAGGTCCGCATGCCCCGCCCGGGTCCGCCAGCCTCCTCGCCTCGCTCGACGTGCTCATCGACGGGCGCTTCGTCCTGAAGCGCGTGGCGCGCCGCCTGCCCTTGCGCGGTTCCACGAACCAGCGCATCCACCTCCTCACCGATCGCTATCGTGCCGAGGACTTCGCGTCCGCGGGTTTCGAGGCCCGCTTCACACCCGAGGGAAATCTCGTGATGGACGGCGTCGCGGACGCGCAAGCCTTGCGGCAGACCCTTCGCCTTCTTGGGATCATCGAGTGAGCTTCGGACGACCATCGCGGTCGTCCCTTTTACCCTGCGGCGGGATCAACCAGCCGTAGGGACAGAAGGAAAGATCCCGCCCTTTTCACACACCATCAGTCGGAGGAGATCATGGAATGGAAACGCGAACTGGAAAAGCTCCATGTCGCCGGTCATCATGCGTTCTTGCTCATCGGTCCCGCGGACGGTTTCCCGATGCCGCTCTCAAGCGCTGCGCCGGCCGACGCCTTGTTCCCGTGGGAAGAGTGCCTCATGCCCCCCAAGGGCGCGCTCGCCTGGTCTTTCGATCAGGCGCATGGCTTCCGCTTCAAGGATGAGAAGGAGCGTTCGCGCTTCGTCTCGTTCTTGCGGTCAGGGGTGCCGACCGATCCGGTCAGCCAAGCTTCGCAACAGGTCCAGGAGCTCACGCTTCCCACCAACCCGCTCGAGGCGATGCGCCTCATGCAGGCCGTTCTGGAAAGGGCCGCGAACACGGTCCCGCCCCTGCGTTGTTCGGTGATGCTGCCGGACGTCGACGCCTATGCGCCGGCGAACGGCGACGCGAACAGCCGTATCGCCGCGGTGCTGCTGCGTGCCATGGCCCAGAACGATACGTTCCGACGCGCGGGCCACACCTTCACGCTCTCGGCGCCGGCCATGGCCGCGCTCGATGAGCGCCTGCGCCGACCGGACGCGCCGTTCACCGCGGTGCGCCTGCAAAGACCGACGCAGGAGGAGCGTTTCGCCTTCTTGCGCCGCATCTGTACGCCGGGGGCCGCGCTCGGCCAAGCGGTCAAGCTACGTGCCGACCGCGAGGCCGTCGTGGCCGAACGCCGCGCCGAGCTCGCGCGCGACCTGCGCGCCCTCGAGAACGAGCTTTCCCAGCATGTGGCCTATGAGGCCTTGGCCGTGACCGGGAAGACCGCCGAAGCCCTCATGCGTGAGGAGCGGGAGGCGTCCGAGGCGTTCGCCCGCGCGGCCGCCCAGGCCCCGGACATCGTCAAACGCCAAGAGAAGTTGCGCGAGATCAACGTGCAGCTGGCCCAACATCCCGAAAGACCCATGACGGTCGAGCTCTGGAAGGGCCTCGTCGAAGGGGATGCCGTGCGTTTCGAAGGCGGCACCATCGACGTGACCAAGATCGTCCTGACGCGTCAGCAGCCCTTCCCGTTCCGCGAGGACCGGGCCTATATCCTCTCGAAGAGCGCAAGCGATCGCAGTCCGCACGTGTCGAGCGATGGCAGGCAGTTGCATTTCGTCCTGACCGACGAAGGCCTCTGCACGGTCGTCGCCGATAGGCGCGAGCGGTGGACGGAGCTGGGAGGACATGCCCTCCACTTCCTTTCCAAGGAACGTCTCTCCCTCTTGGCCCGGCGTTGCGAATGGACGGACCATCTCGAAAAGGCCATCGGCCGTTCCGAGGAGGTCCGCGCGGCCAAAGAGCGCCTGGACGCCGTCCAAGAAAAGTTCGCGGCGCATCAGGCCGAACGACGTTTGGCCTGGCAGGCGCGCAAACGCGAGCTCGAGACCAAGCTCGAAGAGACGCGTCTTGCCCATGATGATCCTGACTCGACCCGTCTCCGCGAGCTCGACAAGCTCATCGGCTTCGTCGATACCCTGATCGGCGAAGGTTCCGCCAAGGGGCTCTATGCCGTCGGCACGGAGAACCTCGGCGAGATCGCCCGCATGTCCCAAGGCTTCGGCTATCGGGACCTGGCCATGCTCGTGCGCGAGGCCGTGGTGTCCGAAGGGCTCGTCCCCTCGGCCGTCACCTCCCGACGCATCGACATCCTCAACCGCTCCTACGGCCACCTGTTCGAGATCGTCGACCCGGCCTATGGCTTCGAAGGCGTCGCCGGGTACGAAGGCGTCAAAGCCTTCCTGCTCGAGACCCGGGATGCCATGCGCGGCGGGGCCGTCGAAGAGGTGTCCCTCGGCTGTCTGCTCCTGGGACCGCCGGGCACGGGCAAAACGGCCCTTGCCGAGGCCTTTGCCCGCGAATGCGGCTTCCTCTTCGTGAAGCTGCGCAACCTGCGCACCATGTGGGTCGGCGAATCGGAACGCCAGATCGAGGAAGTGCATCACGCGCTTCGCGACCTGGCCCCATGCGTCGTCCTGCGAGACGAGGTCGATGAGGAAGATTCCGGCCGGGACACCCATCAGGGCGATTCCGGCGTCTCGGCGCGCATGCGCCGCGCGTGGATGGTCTTCCTCTCGGACCCGAAGATCCGCGGTCGCGTCTTCGTCATGAGCATCACCAACCGGCCCGACAGGCTGGATGCGGCGCTCAAACGTTCGGGGCGCAATGACACGCGCATCCCATGCCTCATGCCGGATGCGGACATGCGCGCCGAGATCTTCCGCGTCATGTTGCGTCGCGGCGGCCATGCGACGGACATCACGGACTTCGCGCCGTTCGCGGCCAAGACGGAAGGCCTCTCGGGCGCGGACATCGAGGTCATCGTGCGCCGCGCCGCCGGGTTCGCCCGGCGGGGTGCCAAACAGGCCATCGATGCCGCGTCACTCGACGCGGCCATCGATGACTTCATCCCCTCGGCCTCGCAGGTGACCGTCGCCAGCATGAGCCTGATGGCCATCAAGGAGACGAGCTTCAAGGAGTTCTTGCCCAAGAACGTCGACGAGCTCGTCACGCAGTATCTGGAGCGCATCCCCACCCAACAGGTCGGCTTGGCCAGGCTCGTCCTGGTCGAACAGGACGAGGCCGGGCAAGGCCCTCCCAAAGGCAAGCCCGGCAAAGCCAACTGACCCTTCCCACCCCCGCATCCCGCGGGGTTTTTTCTTGCGTCGGAGGCCTTGAAACATCGCGCAAAACGTGATTGGCTATGCCGGCTGGAACATCGCACCTTCGACCACAAGGAGACCTCATGGACATCCTCGAAAAGGACGAGCAGGCGCTTGCCGCGTTCCAACGCGGACAAGCCTTCGTCGTGGCGGCCTATCTCGTAGAGCCGCATCTCGAACGCATTCAACCGCTCGTGCGCAAAACGCTCACCGTGCGGCGCGTCATGGCAGGGGATTTCCCGGCCAAGGCGTATCTCTTCCCCAAAACGCTTGTCGACGGCCGCGTGACCCGCGATGTCCTGTTCGGCGCGGACGACGCGTCCGGACCGCTCGGTCGTCTCGATGCCGTGGACGTGGTGCCCGCCACCCTCAAAGGGTGCACGGTGCCCATGGTCATCGGCACCGAGGCCAAGACCGAGATGAACTACAAGGATGACAAGGACGTAGACGACGAGGACAAGCTCAAGCGCAGCAATGCCGCCACCTGGTTGCATCGCAGCGTCCAACGCTTCTCGCGCATCACGGGGGAACGGGTCAAGCTGCACTTCGACGGGCATGGCACGCGTTCGCCCAAGCCGGACGAGCCCGGGACCATACACCTGTTCACGGGCGCGGACCCGCCGGGCGAGCAGAACGGCTATGCCCAAAGGACCCATCTCTTCGGCGTGCAGCTCACGGACCAAATGCTCTACATGCATTTCCGTTCCGGCGCCCGAGGGCGCGGGACCCTGTTGAGCACGCAAGAGAGCGCGGGGACCGAGACCCGTTTCGCCCAGATCTTGGGCCGGAACGTGTACCTGCTCTTCCCCGTCATCAGCGTGTTCTGGCCGCCCAACACCGTCACGGTGTTCGAGAAAGCCTTGGGCAAGGCCTATCAAGCCCTGCTCGACGGAGCGGAAGACGCGGAGGCCGAGGCCCTCAAGGCCCCGCCTCCGGACGACAAGGCCTTCCTCGACGCGGTGAGCGACGCGGTCACCTGGACCGCCGATCACTGGAAGAAAAAGGTCGAGGAACAGACGGAACATGTCGAGCAGGTCCGCAAGGCCTTGCATGATGCCTATGGCATCTTGCGCCAACACAAGGTCCGGCTCGAGACCTGTAGCCGCAAGTCGTTCTACACGGACACCCTCGAACGCATGCCCAAGGACCGCGCGCGCATCCTCGCCCTGCCGGGCGTCGAGCGTCTCGCGGCCATCAAGGGCGGCATCGTGGCCTATACCAAGCCGCTCGACCTGGAATGGGACGGCAAACGCTATCCCGTCGGTCGTTTCGCCCTGCGCGTCGGCAAGTATGGCGGCATCGCCGTGTGGGGCGTGGAGAGCACGCATCCCGACGGCGTCCCGCATCCGCACATCGCCAAGGACGGCGGACCCTGCTACGGCAATGCGAGCGATGCCATCACCCAGGCCGCCGCGGATTTCCGCGTGGCCGACGTCATCGAGCATCTGCTCACCTGGCTCACGCGCGGGTATACGCCCGACCTGGCACGCAACAAGATCGAGGAATGGGCGCCCATGCCCGAAAAAGGGGAAACGCCATGCCGTTCAACTACTCGCAGCAACGGAAGATCTTCGACCCGGACGCGGCTAGACCGACGACCATCATCGGCATAGGTGCGGTCGGGAGCAAGGTCGCCCTGGGACTGGTCTGCGTCGGGGTCACGGACCTCACGGTCTGGGACCATGACAGCGTCTCCTCCCATAACCCCGTCATGTCGGCCTATCGGGTCAAGGACATCGGCCTCCACAAGGTCTTCGCATTGTCCGAGATCATCAAGGAGAAGTCCGGCATCGCCATCAAGACCGTCCGGCGCGCCTATGCGGGCGAGCCGCTCACGGGCTCGGTGGTGTCCTGCGTGGACAACATGGAGGCACGGAAGGCCATCTGGCAGGCCGTGCGGAACAATCCGCTGATCGATGCCTTCATCGATACGCGGATGAGCGAGCTCATGTCCTCGGTCTTCGCCCTTCGGCCGCACGATCCCGAGGACATCGCGTATTATGAGGACAACCTGTACCCCTCCACGGAGGCAATGACCCAGATGTGCGGGGAACATGGTATCGCCTTCGTGACCGACGTGGTCGCGGCCAGGGCCTGCCGCCAATTGACCTTGGCCTGGTCTGCTGGCAGCATGGTCCGACACCAGTACGAGGGATATGGCCGCAAGCCGTATCTCGACGTCATTGCGCAAGAGTGAACCTTCCACAGACAGGAGACGGCATGTCCAAAAAGAACAAAGCGACAAAGTTATCGATCGACATCGAGGTCTGCGGCACCGACGGCAGCAAGGAGACCAAGACGGTCGATCTGACCAAGCCGTGCACCATCAAGGAGCTGCTCGAGGCCTACGGCTATGCCTACGACCAGTGCCAGGTCACCTTGAGCGGCAAAAAGGTGCCGCTCGACACCGTCATCGACGTCGCCGGCGAGATCATCGCGCTCAAGAAGAGGCACGAGGAGCCGAAGCCCGTCGTCCAGGTCCGCCAACGCCCCCAGGGCGGCTGACCTTTCTCACCCCACCCTTCGCGAAGAGTGGGTTTTTTCTTTAGATGATATTTCCGCTCTCCCGTTTCTGCTGTACGCTCGGTCCGATACGTATGAGCAGAGCACGAGAAATGATGGGCGCCATGCCGGAACAGGCGCCGACGAAGACGCGGGAACATGCGCTGGAAGGCTTGGCCAAGGCAGCCAAGCGGTCCCCGGTCTTTCGCGCCCTGCTGCTCGGCACCACCCTCGCGTCCTTGCAGGGCTGCGCCGGCGGTCTAACGGCAGGCAAAGGTCCACTGGAAGGTATGCGTGCCGAGGGGCGCCTCGAGCTTGAGGATGAGACCTTGCCTTCGAACGAAGAGATGCTCCGACGGATGAAAGAGGCGGTGGGCGAAGACTCTGTCGCCGGGGACGTGGCAGCGCAGCGCCAATACGCCTTGCATGCCAAGGAGCATGCATCGGAAAAACCGCGATTGGCGGGTTTCGAGGCCTTGGACATCTCGCCTGATCTGGCCGAGGCCTATGTGCGGACCATGCCGCGCTCCTGGTGGGACCAAGGGCATTTGGGGAGCATGACGGTGGACCCGCAGTTCAGGCCCATCCCATATCCTGGCCTGGAAGGAAAACCGGAATACGGGCATTGCGAGACGTCGAACGCGGGGGAGCCGATCAAGATATTCTTCACGAGCGAAACACTGCGGCCGGACCCGAAGCGCGGCGTCCAGCTCGAGGGGAACAAGGTGCAGACCGTGTTCGAAGTGGCCTTGCATGAGATGGCGCATGGCGCGGATTGGCGCACGTCCCAGGTCCTGACGCCGGAGCGGTCCTTGGCCATGATGTACATGGTCCAGCGGGCCAGTGCCGATCCCGAAAGACCCAAGTTCCCGTACCCCGAATCCATCCAGGCGAAGTCAGGACAGGACGCCAAGGCCGCGGCACGCATCAAGATGGGGGAGTATTTCGCCGAGCTCATGGAAGCCGGCCTCGAAGAAAAGAACGGCGATGATTGGCAGACCTGGGGATCGGCGTTGGCGAGGGACCTGGTGACCAGGTACGGCGCCACGCCGCGGGGCGCGGAAGGATCGGTCCGCCTGGTCAAGACCCAGTTCCAATGGACGGACCCTTCGTTCAAGCCGTGGGAAGCCGCGAGGGAAAGAGCGCGCATCCTCGACGCCATGCAAGAGCAGCATGAGTACAAACGTCTCTCGGACATGGTCTCGCATGACCTCCCGGACGCGAGGGTGTCCAAAGCCATGGGCGCGGCGTTCGAGGAAAGGCCGTGGACCGAGGAAGATGTCCAGTATCAGATCCGGTTGCTCCTCGGGATGGACGAAAGCGGGGGGAAGCTCGCGTCCGTCAAACCGCTCCCTTTCGAGGCGACGGACGCGCGGGTCGACGAGGTCGTCCTCGAGCTCAATTCCTTGATCGACGCGACCTTGCACGCGCGCGCGAACCATCTTGGATATCGCGACCGTTTCGGGGGGACCTATGGCGTCAATCTCGGGAACGCGACGGTAGAGGCCCTCGGGGCCAATTATCGGAAGCTCTCCGCGGCGCAGCAAGAAAAGTTCGTCGCCATCGCCTTGGGCAAGATCGCGGTCCTGAACGGCAAGGCCCCCGAGAAAAAATAATATGAACAGCTTTCTTTTCATCTCTGACAGGCATGGTCGCGCGGCGGCCCTGCTCTCTTTCGAGGACGGCGCTTTGGGCAAGACGCTTCTGTTCGAAGGGAGCGGTCTTGCGGAGGCGTCCGAGGCATGGGCGACCGAGGGAATAGGCATCATCCGCGAAATGCACGAAGAAACGGATGCCGGAAACGCGCATCGGACATATATCGATAGGGTGCCGGTCACGAGCGCGGAAGCCGCCGCGGCCGTGCGGCTTTGGGTGAAGCAGAACGGGTATATCGACCTTCCATTGACGCGCCCAGCCATGCGTTGCGCCGAGCTCATCGCCAAAAAAGCATTGCTACCCGTTGAACAGACCGCCTTGATCACCGGTCTGGTCGGTCTGGACGCCGAACGGTTAACCGAGGTCGAAGAACAGCTCGCCATCATATAAAAAATCCGCATCATGCGATGCGGTCACCTGATCAGGTCGACGATGCGGCCTGGGGTGCCGATCTCGTCCCAGGCGAAGAGCTTTTCGGCGTCTTCCTTGAACATGCGCACGCACCCATGCGAAGCGCGATAGCCGACCATGTCGCCGCCATGGAACCAATACGCGGTGCCGAGGAAGGCGCTTGCCCAGGGCATGGGCGCGCCGCCGTTCGGCTCGGGGTATTTGTTCGAGACCAGGGTCGCGTTCTTGTCGAGAACCTTGAACTCGAGGGTCGGCGTCGAATGTCCCGGCTTGCCCGAGCAGATGGGGTATGACGCCACGAGCTTGCCATGCTCATAGAGCCCCATGAACTGCAGGTTGAGGGCGACGAGGATGTACTTCGCCTCCTGTTCCGCGGGCGGATAGAAGGCGGGCATCGGGCTGTAGTCGTCGCCGTCGGCCAGGGTCGGCACCTGCAGCACGCTGCCGGGCCAAATGTATGCCGGGTCGAGATGGTTGAAGCGCCTCACGCCGTTCGCTTTGGCGCCGTAGAGATGGGTGTATACGTCCACGCCGGCCTTTTTGGCATCGAGGATGTCCTTATACGTCACCGTATAGGCCTTCACCCTCGGCGGGGCAGGCATCTGGACCTTGGGACCTTGGGCGAAGGCGGGTGCCGCGACGCTCATCGGCAAGAGAGCCGCGAACAGCAGTAAGACGATGGCCAAAAAACCGTGACGCATGGGACCTCCGGGGGGTGAAAGGGCGTGGACATACGATATCGCCGTCTGTACCCTATGTCCACGTATGTATTTGCGCCGCCTGGAGATACAGGGCTTCAAGACCTTCGCCCAACATACCGTGTTGGAGTTCCATGCTGACGGCGGTCGGCGCGGCCTCACCGGCGTGGTGGGTCCGAACGGTTCCGGCAAATCCAATATCGCCGATGCCCTGCGCTGGGTCATGGGCGAACAGAGCCTCAAGCTGCTCCGCAGCAAGCGTTCCGAGGACGTCATCTTCTCGGGTACGGCCAAAAAACCGCGCGCCGGCTTTGCCGAGGTACACATGACCTTGGTGAACGACGGTCGTGCGGACATAGACCTGCCCGAGGTCGTGGTCACGCGCCGCTTGTATCGCGACGGTCAAAGCGAATACGAGATCAACAAGAAGCAGGTGCGCCTCATCGATGTCGTGATGCTTCTCGCGCAATTCGGCATCGGTCAGCGCACGTATAGCGTCATCGGCCAAGGCATGGTGGATGCCGTGCTCGTCGCGACGCCGGCCGAACGCAAGGAGTTCTTCGACGAGGCAGCGGGCCTACGCCCCTTCCAGCTCAAGCGCAATGCCTCGATGAACAAGCTCGAGGGGACGCAGGACAATCTCAAGCAAGCCGACCTGCTCCTGCGTGAGATAGAACCGCGTCTTGCCTCGCTCGAACGCCAGGCCAAGCGCCTGCAACAACGCGAGACCCTCGAGGCCGAGCTCAAGGTCGTGGAAGGCCAATATTTCGGGGCTTCCTGGGCCAAGCTCAAGGCCGGTCTTGCCGCGGCATCCTCCGCCATGAACGCGGCCAAGGCCGAGTTCGAGGCCAAGAGCAAGGAGGCAGATGGGATAGACCAGGAGTTCCGCTCCATGGAAAAGGCCGCGCCCGTGTCCGATGACATGCGCCAGGCCCGCGCCGAGATAGACGGCCTGCGCGAAGAGCGCGTGAAATTACGCGAACGCCAGATACGCCTTGAATCCAAGCTCGAGGTCGCGCAAGCCGTGGCGCAAAAACCCTGGTCGCCCCTGCCGCTTTCCAAGATCATCGAAAGCATAGATACCCTCGCGAGCGCGCATGATGCGCTGCATGATCTGGTCTCTGCCGCGAAACCCGACATCAAGGCGATACAAGCGGCCGTGGCCACGCTCAAGACCCAGAGCGGCGAGCTCCTGACCAAGTTGCAAAGACCCGCGCCCGAAGAACCGTCCAAAGCGCCGACCGATCCCGCCATCGAACGCGAGATGGGGGAGATCGCCAAGGCCATGCAGGCCCTGGTGGACAAGACGGCCAAGGCCGAGGCGACGCTTGCCGCTCTGTCGTCCAAAGAGGACGAAGGCCGCAAGAGCTTGTTCGCGGTGCAGCATCGCATCAGCGCCAAGCGCGCCGAGGTGCAGGTCGCCGAGCGCAAATTGTCCGAGGCCTCGGTCGAGGCCGCGCGCTTGGAAGCCCGCAAAGAAGGGTTCTTCAACGAGTTGCGGCAATTTTCGCCCACGCTCGAACCCGAGCTCGAGACCTTGGCCGTCACGCATGCCGCGGAAGGCGCGAACTTCGATGAGCTGCGCGCCCGCATGGGCAAGGTGCGCAGCCAGCTCGAATGGATAGGCGGCATAGACCCCGAGACCATCAAGGAATATGAGGAGACCAAGAAGCGTTTCGAGGAATTGACCACCCAGACGGTGGATCTCAAGCAGGCCCTCGCCGCACTCGAGACCGTCATCGCCGAGCTCGATAAGACCATCAAGGAACGCGCGGACATCGCCTTCCGTCAGCTGGACCAGGAGTTCGGGACCTATTTCAAAAAACTGTTCAATGGCGGCGAGGCGCGCATCCTCAAGCTTGAAGCGAGCGAAGCGAAGGGCGAAGAGGATGGCGAGGACGAAGAGATGCAGGAGGAGGGGATAGAGATACAGGCCACGCCGCCGGGCAAACGCCTCAAGGCCATCGGCCTGCTCTCGGGCGGCGAGCGCGCGCTCACCTCCATCGCCCTCATCTGCGCCATCATGGCCATCAACCCCTCGCCATTCGTCGTGCTCGACGAGGTGGACGCCGCGCTCGACGAGGCCAACTCGCGCAAGTTCGCGGACATCATAGATTCCTTGGCCGATCGCACCCAGTTCGTGGTCGTGACCCATAATCGCGCCACCATGGACAAGGCGAATGTCCTCTATGGTGTGACCATGGGTGAGGATGGCGTGTCCCAGCTCTTGTCCGTGAAGCTGGACCAGGTGGTCAAATCGGCCTAAGCCATTTTTTCGCTGAAATAAGCCAAGAGTGAGACTTGACAGGGCTTTCGGTCCGTGTTTTACTGGTCTTTACCAGGATCTTTTGAGGCGGCATAAGGCCGTTTTTTCGTCCCCTGCGCAAGCCTTGACAGTCCCGAAAGGTTCGGGTACAAAGGCACGTCAAGCATTTCCGCTTGATATTCACAAAGACAGACGGTTCAAGCCAGGTAACGAGGCCTTGAGCAATCCGCGTCCACGACAAGCATGGAACCTCTTTCGTAGGGTGCCGCAGGTCTCCGGACTCGCGCATCCCTATAAATAGGTTTCTTGGATGCGGATTGCTCTAGGTCTTGTTTGTTACCACCGCGGCCACCAGACGGGCGGCCGGAACTCTCGACGAAGCACAAAGCCTCGTTGAAACATACATTTTATGCTCAAAGGGAAAGTGGTAGGTGTTCAATCGGAACAGGTGAAGGTCGAGCTCGGGGACGGGCAGGTCTTGTCATTGCCGCTTTCGGCGATGGAAGGGACGCCCAAAGAGGGGATGGAGGTCGCGCTCATCGCCGCGGCATTGGGCAGCGAGGATGCGGGCCGGCAGGCTTTGGCCAGGCATCTCCTCAACGGACTGCTGGGAGGGTAAGCTTGCCCGCATGGGCGAGCCTCGGGAGAACATCGAACATGTCCGCCTGCTCCTGGCCTGGGCCTCGGCAGCTTTGGTCGTCATCGGGCTCTGTGCGCTCGCGGTGTTCGGCGCCGTCATCGGCTATGGCCGTCTCTACGAAGGGCGCGTGTTCCCCGGCGTCGCCGTGGCCGGCGTCAGGCTCGATGGTCTCACCCGCACCGAAGCCCGCAAGGCCGTGCAGGACAAGATAGACATCACCCTCTCCAAAGGGCTGCATTTCGATCTCAATGGCAAGGACATCGCCCTCGACGTGAACAGCACCGCGAGCGATCCCGACGCCTCACGCGACCTTGTCCGTTATGAGATCGACCAAGCCATAGACCAGGCCTATCTCGTGGGCAGAGGGCCGGGGACCTTGCGCAATGTCCTCGAACAGATGGCGGCCCGCGTGAACGTGCATGACGTACCGCCAAAGGTCTTCGTCGACCGCGCGGGCATCGAGGACGCGCTTGCCGACGCGCTCAAAAAGGACCTCGTGCCGGTGCGGGACGCCGCGCTCGACATACGCCCGAGCGATCCGCCGCAGATCTCCATACGCCCCGAACGCGAAGGCGTGGTCCTCGTCGCGGAACCCGCCATAGACCAGTTGGAGCGTCAGGCCGCGTCCCTGGACCTCCATACCATTTCTTTATCCGAGCGACGGGTCGGTCCGAACGTCACGGTCAAGGACATCGAACCATTGCGCGCCAAGGCCTTGGGCTTTTTGGACCGTCCCGTGCCGTCCTTCGTGTACGGGACTTCCCGTGTGCGTCCGACGGCCTCGATGCTCGCGAGCTGGGCCTCGGTCACGGGCACGGACGGCGCCTGGGACATCGGCATCGACGCGGACACCTTCAAGATCGGCATCCAGCAATTGGCCAAGGACATCGAACGTCCGTCCAAGAACGGGAGCCTGGTGGTGAAGGACGGCAAGGTCATCTCCTTCGTCCCGGGCACGGAAGGCCGCGCCGTGGACATCTCCGCGCAATATGCCCAGTTCGCGTCGTCCTGGCCCGCCAGCACGACCTTCCCGCTCCTCGTGCGCAAGACCCAGGGTACGCTGTTGGGCGAGGACCCGGAGCATCTCGGCATCAAGGAGCTCATCGGCGTGGGACGGTCGAACTTCTCAGGGTCGCCGGTCAATCGCCGCAAGAACATCGCGCATGGCGTCACGCGCGTGGACGGCACCATCATCCCGCCGGGCGCCGAGTTCTCCATGCTCAAGACCTTGGGCGTCATCGACGAGGAGAACGGCTGGCTGCCCGAGCTCGTCATCAAGGGGAACAAGACCGAGCCGGAGTTCGGCGGGGGATTGTGCCAGATCGGCACCACGGCCTTCCGCGGCGCGCTCTCGAGCGGTTTGCCCATCACCATGCGGCAGAACCATTCGTATCGCGTGCGGTATTACGAACCCGCCGGCACGGACGCGACCATCTATGACCCGCAGCCGGATTTCCGTTTCAAGAACGACACCCCGGGAAGCATCCTCATCTCGGCGCATACCGAGAAGGACGATGTCATCTTCGAGTTCTGGGGCAGCAAGGACGGGCGCGTGGCCACCTCGACCTTCCCAAAGATCTCGAACATCGTGGAACCGCCGCCCATGAAGCTCGTCGAGACCCTCGAACTGCCGCCGGGCAAGAAGAAATGCACCGAGACCGCGCATGCCGGCGCCACGGCCGAGTTCACGTACACGGTCACCTTCGCCGACGGCACGCAAAAGCAAAAGACCTTCCACAGTTTCTATCGTCCGTGGCAGGCCGTGTGCCTCATCGGCGTGGAGAAGCTCTCGAACCCGGAAAGCGCGACCGGCACGGAGGGGCTTCCGCCCGTCCCGGAGGGATAGGCCGCGTGCTATACTTTTTTGACTATGACGCATACGCCGGCAGAATGGATGTCTCCCTCCAACGAGGGCCAATTGTCCATCGACGTGTTCCGCGACAAGGACTCCCTCGTGGTGCGTTCCACCGTGGCGGGCGTCAAGCCGGAGGACGTGGACATCTCCATCCACGGTGATCTCCTGACCATACGCGGCAAACGGCACATGGGAGACGAGGTCCGCGACGAGAATTGGTATTACCGCGAATGTTATTGGGGGGCGTTCAGCCGTTCCGTGGTCTTGCCCTATGACGTGGCCTCGGACCTGGCCAAAGCCTCCCTCAAGAACGGCATTTTGGAGGTCCGCATCCCCATCCGGGAGCGGGGGAAGAAGGTCAATGTCCAATGGCAGGACGGCGGGTCCTAAAAACAGATGCGGCGACAGCCGCATCTGTGTTATACTAAGCCCTGTCAGAGCGCCCGTTCCCATCATGTGGCGTAGCCTCATCCAACGCTGGAAAGAACTAGCTCCTGGGCAACAGCTGTCTGTTGTCGTTTTGGGCATATGCGGAGGCGTCGCGCTCTCCCTCGCGGGGTATCGCGTACGGGCGAACATCTATGCGCCCTTCCTCGTCGACAAGATCCAGCTCGCCCAGTCCAAAGCCCTGGTCGGATTGACCGACGAGCAGATCGTCGAACAGCAGAAGCGCCGCGATACCGACGGCGACGGCTTGTCCGACTGGGACGAGGCCAATCGTTTCCATACCAACCCCGATCTGTATGACAGCTGCGGCGACGGCATCCCGGACAATATCCGCATCATCACCGGCAAGAACGTGGACTGCTCGCAGACCGGCGCGAACGTCCAGGGCGTGCTCGACCTCAAGCTCGTGGATACGCCGCCCAAGGACGGCCAGGTCGGCGCCATGCCCGTGGCCGGCAGTCAGCCCTTCTACGACAAGGATTTCTTCAAGGTCTTCGCCAAGATGGCGCCCGTCTATGGCGCGAGCGGCACCCAGCTCATGGGCGACGGGGAGGGCACGGCGCCGGGCATGGCGCGCGATGCCACGGCCATCCGCGCCGCTCTTCGCGACAAGGTGCCCAACTCCACCCTCGACAAGATCTCGGACGAACAATTGCTCCAGCTCTTTGACAAGGCCGTGGCCGAGCAGAACGGCAGCGCGACCTCGAGCGCCAAAACGCCGTGACCGCTATGAAGCCCTTCTCTTGGTCATCCCTGCGCAACAAGCTCGCGACCGCGAGCATGGGCTTCGCGTCCGCGATCAGTCTTGTGGTCATGCTCGGCACGGCATTCCCGGGTATCGCCTTGGCGCAACCCGCCCCGCCGCCGCCCATCAGTCCGCCATGCGAGACCGGGAACAGGACGGGTGTCGTGGAGCATGCGCCCGACGCCGTGACCGCGCCGTATGGGACCGGCTCGACCCTCCAAGGGCCCGAGTCGATAACGGACGCGTCCACAGTCGCGCCCTGCAAGACCTTCGAGTTCCAACAGTCCCTCATACAGACCCTCCTGGGCGCCCTGCGGTCGGCGCTTATCATGGCCATCATCAACACGGCCCAGCGCTTCACCCAGACCATCGCCATGCAAACGGCCGAATGGGCCGCGCATGGCTTCCACGGCGAAGGGCCCATCTGGTACCAAAAAGGCTTCCAGCAGTTCCTCGAAGACGTCGGCGGCGAAGTGGTCGACCAGATGATCAACGAGTTCAACGAGAACTACATGAAGAAGCAGCTCGGGTTCAGCCTCTGCGATCGCCCTCTCATCAATTTCAAGCTCATGCTCGGTTTGGGCCGCATCAAGCCTTTCCCGCCTCCGAGCTGTACCTTGCAAAAGCTCAAAGAGAACTTCGACGCGGTCAAGAACGGTCTTGACGGGGACGAGATGATGAAGACGCTCAAGAATTCGGTGGTGCGCGGCGGCAATGACATCGCCCTCGCGAGCTCCATCAATTTCCTCAAGCTGAACAAGGTCTATAGCGCCCGCGAGGCCGCCCAGCTCGATCGGCAGGAAGGTGGCGGCTTCAAACTGCTCACCGATGTCGTGGACGGCCGCATCAAGGTGCCGGCCGACGTGGTGCGCCAAAAACTGCGCGAAGAGAACCCGAGCGCCTTGGCCCGCGACCAGCAGCGCACCTTCGCCGAGGTCACGGGTTTGGCCGCCTTGAACGCGGGTTTCGCCGACCTGCCGCGCCTGGCCGCCGTCACGTTCTTGAACACCTTGGCGAACAGCTTGCTCGACCAGCTCTTCGCCTGGCTGCAGGCGGGACCCGATACCGAGCTCACCCCGGTCAACTTGGATTATCCGGACGCGACGCCGGGCGTCGACGTCGTGGGCGCGGGGCCGGACGTGTCGCAAGACCTGCCGCCGGGCACGGAACCGCCGGTCGTGACCGGGTCCGAGGATATGGGCGTGGGCGGCACGGGCAACAAGAGCGGCATCTCGGTGACCGCGGCTTTGAGCGATATCCTGTCCGCCAATGTCTTCACGACCGATCAAGAAGACCTTTTGCTCGAGATGTCCACCTGTCTCCAGCCACGCGGCCTGTGGGGCTGCACCATAGACCAGGATTTCATGAACGGACTGCGCCAGCGCACCAAGCTCGGCGCGGCCACGGTGGCCCGCGCGGCCGGCCTCGGCGGCAGCCAGGGCTTCAAGCCGTTCCTGCATCTCGATTGGCAGATGATCCCCGATTCGGAATCCAAGGACAATCAGGACAAGGGCTGTTATCAGCGCGCGTATTGCGCGGCCAATCTCGCCAAGCTGCGTTTCGCCCGCATCCTGCCCGTGGGATGGGAGCTGGCCGCGAACTCGCCGTTCAACAAGAAGCTCAATGGCAAGTTCGTGACCCTCGAGACGGTCATGCGCGGGTACAATGCGTGCAACAAGGACGGCTTGGCGGACGCGGACCATCCGTGGTGCAAGCTCATCAATCCGGCCTGGGTCCTGATCGCACCGCCCATCCAATGCAACGTGAAAGGTTTCGGGTCGAGCGTGCTCGATCCCGCGGCCCCGTCGCGCATCCAGGAATGTTCTGAGCTCGTGAGCTGCGTGCAGACGGATGACAAGGGCAAGTGCATCGGCGGATACGGCGCCTGCCTTTCCGACAAGACCGTGTGGCGCTTCGGCGGCACGGCCTGCGAAGAGAAGTTCGTGAGCTGCCGCGCCTACAGGACGCGTTTGGGCCAAGACGCGTCATATATCCGCAACTCCATCGATTACGGGTCCTGCAATTCGACCAATGTCGGCTGTTTGATGTATGCAATCACGCGTGACGTGGCCACGACCACGGCCGACGTGTGGCTCGACGCGACCAAGACGGACTTTTTGCCCGGCGCGCCGACTGATACCGGCTACGTGTTCACCGGCCCGCGCATCTATCTCGATGCCAAGGCCCAATCCTGTTCGGCCTCGGACGACGGCTGCACCAAGCTGTATCGCCTGCAGGAAGGGGAGACCGCCCTCAATTTGATACGCAACAGCTCATTCGAAGCGAACGACGCCGCGGCCTCGACCTTGCTGGATTCCTGGAACAATGACCTGACGGGATTGAGCGAGACGGACCCGGCCATCAGCTTCGTGTTCAAGCCGGCGGAAGGCGCGAACACGATAGACGGGGCGCAGGCCTTGTACGGCTCGCGCGCCGCGTATTTCTGGGACAAGGGAGTGACCAAGGCCTTGTACCAATTGGCCGACATGCAGCCGCTGCGCAATTACACCGTGTCCTATTATGCGCGCCGCATAGACAAGACGGCGGATGCGGCCGTGACCCTGCGCTTCCGCCTGCTCAAGACCAAGGGCGCCGTGGAGGCCTATACCGACGGGCCCGGCACGTTCTACCGCTCCATCAACTGCACGGCCGAGACCTCGCAACCCGCCTTGGCCAATGCCCAGTTCCGCTTGCCCGCGAGCATCACGGCCGGGAACTTGAGCGATGATTGGCAACGTTATACCTGCGAGTTCGTCAGCAATCCGGGGACGGTGCAAGGCCGCCTCAAGTTCTCCGCGTACAATACGGCCGTCGAAGGCGTCATGCTCGAGGAATCGCCTTTCGTGACGGGCTATGTCGACGGCGAGAACACCGGGCTCGACGTGGTGCATGCCAAGATCGCGCCCGAAGAACTGGCCTGCAGCGGCGATGCCACCAAGGACCGCAAGGAATGCGCCAAATACGCGCGCGTCTGCCAGCAGGCCGACATGGGCTGCAAGGGCTATCGGGAGGCGAATGGCGTGAGCCAGGTCGAGATCCCGGCCAAGCTCACCCCGGCCGATTATTGTCCTTCGTCCTGTGCCGGGTATGCGGACTATCGCAAATTGCCGTCGACCTTCGACCTCGTGAACACGGGCGCCGCCGACCCGTCATCGGACCCGTTGGACGATCCGTCCGATGATACGGTCGCTTCCTTCGTGCCCGAACGCGCCCAGGCCTGCGAGGCCGCGGACGTGGGCTGCGAGGAGTTCACCTCGCTCGAGACGTCCGCGAGCGGCGGCGAGACCAAGGCCTACTATTCGTATGGCCGCGCGTGCCGCAAGCCCACGGACGCGGGCGCCGTCGCCGACACGTATTTCAGCTGGGAAGGTTCGGACACGACGGGCTATCAGCTCAAGACCTGGGCCTTGCTCAAGTCCGATCCCGCGTCCATCGTCCCGGTCGCGCCCAAGATCCTGCGCAAGGCCGGGCCCGACGGCATCGTGAAGGACCCCGCCACGTGCACGGACACGTCATGGAAGGCCGGCACCGACCTGGATTGCCGCCAGTTCTATGACAGCACGGGCAAGGCCTATTACGTCTATTTCTCGCAGACCATCGTGTCGACCGTCGACTGCGTGGACTATCGCAAGAACGGGTCATCCGGCGACGATTGTTCCAAGACCGGCGGCGACTTCGAGCAGGGGACGGGCAACTGCGTCTATCACATCCTGCCGAACGCCAGCAATTCCTGCACCGTGGAAGCCGCGGGCTGCCGCGCGTATATCGGCGCGGGCGGCCGCGACAGCGCCATCATCCTGCGCGACACCTTCACGGAGCTGGGCAAGTCCTTCGCCTCGGCGGACGGCACGACCAAGGCCAGCCTCTCCGACGAGTCCCTCCTCGTCGGCGACAAGTCGCTCAAGGTGGAGAACATCGCGGCGAGCGGCGTGGGCACGGTCGTGGCGGATGTCCCCTCGGCGACCGACACGCTCTACCTCATCTCGTTCTGGCTCAAGACCACCAATACCAAGCCGCCCGCGGGCCAATTGCTCGTGAACGGCAAGGCCGTGGCGACCTTCGCCATGCCCGTGGACTGGGAGCGCGTCGAGCTCGGACCTTTCCGCGGCGAGAACTCGCTCATGCAGATCAAGCTCATCCTGCCGCACACCACCTTCATCGACGAGGCGCAGGTCACGGCCATCCAAGACACCTATTACGTGAAGAAGGGGTCCTGGGTCATCCCGGCGGAGTGTGATGTCACCCCCGAGGGCGTCCCGCAGCCCAAGGCCATGCTCGGCTGCCGCGAATATCGCGACCGCAACGGCGAGACGGCCTTCGCCTACCGCTTCAGCCGTTTGTGCCGCGCGGAGTCCATCGGGTGTACCGGCTTCATCGACACGCGCAATTCGGACAGCCCGTATGCGCAGACCTTCGTGATGAGCGGGGTCAAGAACTACGACCCGACCTCGCCCAATTTCAAGCCGTGGGATTCCATCTACACGGGCACGGTCACCACCACGCGCGCCGCCGATCGGTACATCTACGTCATCGATGAGCCCGCCTCGCGCTGCGATGCATCGGCCGAGTCCTGCCGCGCCTTCGGCAAGGTCGAGTTCGACACCTATGGCAAACCGACCTCGACGGTGACCGTGTACCTCAAGGACGATGTCAGCAAATATCTCGACCAGACGGGGGAGCCCGACATGCTCTGCCGACCGAGCGACCTCTTCTGCGAGTCGTACACCACCCAGCTCGAAGGCTCGCAGCAGCTCACGTCGTATTTCCGCAACCCGAACAAGCACGTGTGCGTGTGGAAGGAGCGCGTCAAACTGGACGACAACCTGCCGTATTATTCGAAGGGGGAGTATGACGGCTGGTTCGCGGCGGGCACCACGCCGCCCGTGCCGTGCTATCCCGAGAAGCTCTCTAAGGGCAACACCTTCTTGGCCGAGTTCTCCGGCTCGCTCAACTATCGCGGCTGGACCCAGGCCTGCCCGCGCGACCAGGGCGAGTGCACCATGTTCCAGGACCCGAACGACAAGACCAATCTCGAATATCCGGAGGGCAGGCCGTATTTCTTCCTCAACAACTCGCGCATCGACAAGCAAAGCTGTTCCGGCAACGTGGACCCGCTCTCGGGCTGCGTGCTCCTGCGAGATTCCACGTCGACCCTGATGACGTATTCGTCCGCCGCGACCTATGCCAAGTCCCATCGCGAGGGCGATAACCCGGTGACGCCGGTGGACTGCAGCTTGCCCGGCCAAACGGACCCGACCTGCGTCGCCGGCGCCAAGAACGACGCCAACCTCGTGGTGCGCATCAAGCTCGATCGCGACTGCGCCACCTGGCTCGGCTGCCAATCCGGCGAGACCGTGTTCGATGCCGTGCAAGGCAAATACGTCGACCTGTGCTCGACCTATGCGGTCTGCGACAAGGTCGGCTCGGCCAACAGCCAATATTGCGGCGAGTTCATCGATCGCCGGCCGCCGGGCGTGGCCAGCACGAGCACGGGATATCAAGAGCCGGTGTTGCGTGCGGGGAGGGTGGTGGACCAGAACGCCTACGCCCTGCGCCCCGAGGCCTACACCGATCCGGACTACTCGGGATATACCCAGCCCAATACCTTCCAGCTCGTCGACCTGGTCACGCGGCCGGTCGGATACGACATCCTCAACCGCTTCCCCGAGTTCATCAAGCTCAAGTTCGCGCGCGACTATCGGCTCGTCGCGGCCGTCCCCATCTTTGGGACGCCGTTCGCCGACCTGCCCGGGCAGACGCCCGCCGATCCGGCCCAGCACGGCATCCTGAAGCTCGCGGTGACCAAGGCCGAAAAGTGCGATCCGGCGGATTGGGCCTGCTTGCTGCGCGTCATGGACATCGAAGCCGCGAACAAGGTGGCGCCGAAGACGATCGCCATCGTCGGCAAGATCAACAAGTCGGCGGGTGCGCCCTTCGTCGACCCGGTGGTCGCCGCCCAGCCCACGGGGGACCCGGCGTATTACGCCGAATATCTCCAGCCGGACCCGCAGTTCCCGTATCTCAACCTGTGCCGCCACGTGCAGACCGGTTTGGTCGGGTACTATCTCAAGTCCGACAATCCGCGCCTGTGCTATTTCTCCGTGGACAAGCCGCCTTCGGCCGTTGCGAGCGACATCTACACGACCTCGACCGTCAATATCCGCAATGCCCAGAACGCGGCCGGCCTGTTCATGCAGCTCAGGAACACGGACGTGAAGCTGGACCCCTTGCTCAATTCGGCCTATCCGCCGGCGGAATGCAAGGCATACCCCGCGTCGGACGCGCCTTTCCCCAACCAGTTCGTGAAGAGCTGGGACGCGAACGGCAAGCCATACGAATACGCGACGGGATATGACAATGTGCCGTATTGCGAGAAGGGCCAGGACTGCGATTGCACCTATCGCAAGGCGAGCTATGGCGGGCTGAACAAGTTCTATTCGCCCTTCGGCCCGGCGCCGCTCGGCGTGTGTACCGGCGGGGCGAACGAAGGCGTACCGTGCAGCCCGTATCAGACCGACCTCGAAAAGAGCCTCAACCCGGTATGCGGCTCGGGCAGCCAGTGCACGGCCTTGCAGAAATCGACCCTGGTCCAAGGCCTGCTCGGCCAATGTTTGCAGCGAGATCTGACGCGCACCATCGCCGGCTCCCAGAACTTCAACCCCTGCCTGGTGTGGAACCCCTTGCTTGGCCTGCGCGGCCCCGCCGACGTGCATCACTACAGCTTCAGCGCGGGCTATGTGCAGAACCCGACCTCGGGCGAGTACTACTGCGTCTCGAACATGGCGGCGCCCAAGCAGATCAAGATGCTGAACTCGCCGTGGTTCAACAGTACTCTCGTGAACAGCAACGTGTTCCCCCCGGCCTGCCCCTTCGTGCCGGGCGGCATCGCCGATAAGCAGCAATGGCTCTACGTGGGCGACCCGCTCGGCGGCGACGATACCAAGAGCTATCGGGAGTACTTCGTGCGCTTCAACCAGACGGAATGGGCCAAGACCCTGACGAACAGCACCGATACCAACGCCCAGCTCGCGACGCTCGAGACCAAGAACTTCACCCAGTTCAAGTTCGACGTGGGGAACGTGTCCTCGACCTGCGGCGCGCCGCTCTTCGACAACAAGCCGCGCCTCTTCGCCCGCGAGTTCGACAATGGCAAGAACTATATAGACGTGACGGACATGCAGCTTCTGGTCGACCGCGACACGGGCGACCCGACCAAGCTGCCCTGCATGTACGCCAAGAACGCCTTCGGCGGCGACTGCTATTACAAGTACGCGGACATGGGCTATCAGGCCGAGGGCCAAGAGACCTTCACCATGATGGACGATTCGAGCGGCGGCGTGCGGCCTTTGGTACAAGGAGGCAACCCGGTCTATCGCGCGCCGTACGTCATCAAGAAAGCACGTTCGAGCAAGCCGTATTTCGCCATCCGCGCCATGTTCGAGAACGCGCGCGACGACGAGAACGCCATCCCCAGCGTGGTCCTTTCGCCGGACGGGCATGAGCTCAATGGCCCGTGGCGCTTCGTCGGGTTCTGGGTCACGGTCTCCGAGGGCAACACCGCGAGCGACCTGCGCGGCCTGCTCATGACCCTGACCGTGCTCAATGCGCCCATCTGCAATGAGGTGGCCCAGGTCATCTCGCCGGGCACGCGCGACTCCGCGGCCTTCATGGACCGCATCTGGAAAGAGGGCAAGTATCGCGAGCCGGTCCTCGGCTACACGAACAACGACGACTCCCTGCCTTTCGGCTCCGTACCCAACTCCCTGCCCATCGGCAAAGATCCGTTGTTCCATCCGGCCGTGAGCCTGGTGTCGCGCAGTGACGTGGGGACGCAGCGTTCCTTCCCCGGCGGGCCATACGTGGTCTATGCCAATGATTCCGACCAACCCTCGCAGAACTGGGGCTGGCTGACCGATCTCTTCGCGCGCATCTACCGCATCTACCGCTTCTACGACATCCCGGTGACCAAGACCTCGTGGGCCTGCCTCTCCGGTCCGCGCTTCGGCTCGTGGTGCCCCAACTTGGCCGAGTACTATGACGTGGCGCGCGAGCAGGATGTCTTCGTCGAGAACACGCCGAACAACAGCCCGCTCGCCGTCCAAGAGGCGGGTCTCCAGGAATCGCGCAAGTATTGCGGCTATGACGGCGTGTGCCAGCCTTTCGCGGGCGCCGAGGTGGCCCGCGCGCAGCCACGCTGCAATGCGCTCTCGGGCGTGAACTCCGGCTTGCCGTGCAGTGGCCAGCGCAATGACGACATCGCCGGATACGCGGTCTGCCACAGCGCGCCGGTCAAGCGCATCCAAGGCAACTTGGTGCCGCTCTACACGTCGTGCGAGCTCCGCAACGAGTACTGCACAGGCAACAAGGCCGTGCATTGCTCGAGCGACGGAGACTGCGCGGCAAAGGGCGCAGGCAAGTGCGTCATCTATCGTCCCATCAAGGGCGGCCTGTTCCAGGACAATGCCGTGCCGCCGAACCGGCTCGATCAAGGCGCCCTCGGCAAGAAGGGAGACATCCTCTGCGCTTCGAACGCGGTGAAGTATCCGAACGGCCAGACCGCGAACTGCACCCAAATCGCCTCCTTGAGCAAGCAATGCCCGATGGAGATCGATCCCGGGCCGGACGGAGACAGCCAATGCGTCAACAACCACTGCATCGGCGGCTTCGAACATGCGAGCTGCAACACGGACAAGGATTGCGAGTTCACCTGGTTCGAATGGTGGAACAATGGGACGGACTCGCCGACGCCGTATTGCAACGGCGACGCGGCCAACCCGGGCTGCAAGTTCGGCACGGGCGGCACCGTCCTGCTCAACTCCGCGCAGATACATCCGACCCTGATCATCAATGGCGAGGTGCAGAGCGACGTGGTCTCCACGGCCCCGCATACGCCGGAGCTCGACCTCGACCCGGCCTTCACCAAGGGCGCCATCCTGCCCGGCCAGCCGCAGACCGAGGTCATCGGCACGGCGAGCAATGTCAATTGGCCCTTTATCGACCGCCGCTTGACCGTCAAATACCTGGGCCTTGATCCCAAGATGAGCGATGGAACCTCCACGCGCTACCAGTGGTGGAGCGACAAGGACCCCGACGCGAACAAGCTGACGACGGTGCCGGCGACGGACCTGTTCGGCAATCCGCTCGCGGATTCCGTCATGCAGAAGGACATCGGCAACTCGAACGTGGGTGCCGGAGGTTCGGACGGGTTCGGCCGTTATGCCGTGATGTCCTCGAGCACCTCCTTCCTCAAGCGTTTCCCCGGCGCGTATATCGCCTTGCCGCTCGGCTACACGGCCCCGGCCGGGCCGGTGGTCAAGTCCGCGACCTGGAACGGCAAATTGCCGGGCGGCATGCTCTTGCCGCCGAATGTCCTCGACAAGGGCATCAATCCATTGACCGGAAAGAGGGGCGTGCAAGAGCTCCATCAGTTCGGCGGATGCACGGTCGACAAGGACTGTGCGTGGAAGAGCGCGAGGGCGGTATGCCAAGGCGGGAACTGCGTTGAACCGCCCTGCGTCACCAATGCCGATTGCGGCGTCAACATGCTCTGCAGCAGCGGCACGTGCATCGACGACCCGAACGCGCTCAAACAGGTACCCGAGGACCTTGGCGTCTATATCCCGGGCCATTGCGAGCGCCCGCCCGTGACGGACAAGAACTTCCTCAACCTGCCGTATGAGCACAATCGCTTCATCCTGAACAAGGTGAGCAATGCCGCGGTGCAGTCGCATTGGAAGCCGTGGACGCCTGGGAGCTGCGTAGGCGGCGCCTATCAAGGCAGGACATGCATCGAGGACGGGGAATGCGTGGCCAACAACGTCTCCTTGGAAGAAAAGGCCAAGGCCGGTCTCTATTGCCAGCCGGTCACGGGCCCGGACAACAAGCCGCGCAGCATCACGTTCACCGTGACCTCGACCGTGTACACCTTCAACTGCGTGGACCCCGGCGGCGACTCCAAGTCCACGGACCCGGACAAGGACGATAACCTCTGCACGCATGGTATCGGCTATTATCCGCGCGCCGACCTCTGCGGCGGGTCGCAGAACAAGAGCGATTGTCTCCTGGCCATGGCGCATGGCGACGGGTCCTCGGCAGACGTGAACCACAGCAATCTCCCGACGGACGTCACGGACGGCCTGTACAGCCCCACCTATATCGGCGGTCGCTTCTCGACGGGCAAGTTCAATCCGATGGGCGACATCGACGACCGCTACGCCTCGTTCTACGTGCCACGCCCGCCGACCATCGCCGCGCCCGACACCGCGCGCAAATGCGCGGCCCCGGGCAAATGTCCCATCAACGCGGTGAACGCCTTCACCTTCGAGAACCAGTCTGATGGCCTCATATCCTACGGAGGCGGTCAGGTGCGCACGGACATCAAGTTCTATGCCTGGGCGGCAGACGACCAGGGTCCGATCAAGACGGTGCGCGTGGACTGGGGCGACGGAGGCAACCAGGCCATCGAGGACACCAACATGAAGAACCGCAAGCCCATCTGCGACAAGCCCAAGGAATGTCAGTTCATCCCGGGCCTGGCATGCGGCAGCGACAATGATTGTCCGCCGGCCGGCGGCAAGTGCATCGACATCGGCTTCTGCACCAAGCGCCCGAACATCCGTTGTACGCGCAACGAGGACTGCACCGTCGGCAACACCCTCATCGACACCTGCACGACGCGCACCACGTTCGGCAATTCCAAGGACGCTTGCGACGAGAGCTTCTACAATTTCTCGCATATCTACAATTGCGGGCCGGAGCAGCAAAAGACCCTCCCGCTGTGCGGCACCCAGTTGCGCTGCTCGAGGGACCCCAACCGCAACTGCGTGACGAACAACGATTGCGCGCCGGGCGACGCCTGCGCGGACAATCTCGCGCCGAGCGGCGGCTGCTATGACGCCCAGCGCGCGGATTGCCGCTTCACGCCGCGCGTCATGGTGATAGACAACTGGGGCTGGTGCACGGGCGAATGCCGCCTGGAGCAGCTGCAGACCGCCAAGGCGGGCGTGGTCGGCGGGACCAGGATGGGCGACGCCTTCAGCGTGACCCAGAACCTGCAGAACCGCGGCATCGCCAACTTCATGCTCTTCCAGAACGGCGGCTGCTATGACGGAAGCCATGCGACCTACAATGACACCTTCGGCACGTCGTTCGCGGTCGGTTCCTCCACCCGTTCGGACGCGAGCGGCAACGAGGTGATGAGCGGCGGCGTGCCAGACATCCAGGCCTATCAGAACGCGTGCGACCCGAACATCCGCGGCGCGCACTTCCGCCCCTGGATCGTGTACCAAGGCGCGCTCCAGCTCGGCGTGGGCAAGAAGTAGGGAAGGGGGCCGGTCGTGTTGACGCGATCGGCCCCTTGCGGTATCCTGCTTGCAGTGGAACTCGTTCTGGATGAACGGGTTTCTTTTTTACCCAAGACAACCATATGGCATCCCATATCTCCCAAGCGATCAAACAGATCTGCGAAGAAAAGAACCTCGCCTACGAGGCCGTGCTCGAGACGGTCGAAGCCGCGCTCGCCGCCGCCTACCGCAAGGACTTCGGCAACAAGAACCAGAACATCAAGGTCCAGTTCGACCCCGAGACCTATGATGGCGGCACGCAGGGCATCCGCGTGTTCGACGTGAAGACCGTCGTCGAGGACATGGAACTGCCGCCGGACTATTTCGAGCGTTTCGAGGCCGCCCATGCCGCTAAGAAGGAGACCTTCAAGATGGGCGGCGGGTTCGCCCGCGAGGAGCCCAAGGAAGAGCCTAAGGAGGGCGATGAGGAGTTCGCCTTCAACCAAAAGACGATGATCATGCTCTCCGACGCCCGCGACATCAAGCCGGACGCCCAGGTGGGGGAGGAGATCCGCGTCGAGCTCGCCGTGCCGTCGGCCTTCGGCCGCATGGCCGCGCAGACGGCCAAGCAGGTCATCATGCAAAAGCTCCGCGAGGCCGAGCGCAATGTCATCTACTCCGACTTCAAGGACCGCGAAGGCGAGCTCATGAACGTCACGGTGCAGCGCCGCGAAGGCCGCCTGGTCCTCATCGACCTGGGCCGCGCCACGGGCATCCTGCTTCCCGAGGACCAGATCGAGGCCGAGCGCTATTTCCCCGGCACGCGCATCAAGGCCATCCTGCGCGAGGTCGCATTGACCCCCAAGGGTCCCGAGATCCGCTTGTCGCGCTCGTCCCCGGGCCTCGTCGCCGCCATCTTCGCCCAAGAGATCCCCGAGATCGCGAACGGCGTGGTCGAGATCAAGCACATCGCCCGCGAGCCCGGCTCACGCACCAAGGTGGCCGTGACCGCGCATGACGACGCCATCGACCCCATCGGGTCCTGCATCGGCCAGCGCGGCACCCGCATCCAGACCATCATCCGCGAGCTGGGAGGCGAGAAGGTGGACATCATCGCCTGGTCGCCGACCGACGCCGAGTACGTGGCCGCGGCCTTGAGCCCCGCCAAGGTGCTGCATGTCGAGCTCGACGCCGAGGCGCATCTCGCCACCGTGCGCGTGCCCTCGGACCAGCTCTCCCTCGCCATCGGCAAGGGCGGGCAGAACGTGCGCCTGGCCGCCAAGCTCACCGGCTGGAAGCTGACCATCGCCGAGGAGAGCGGCCGCATCGCCGCCGACTCCGATCTCGGCGAGGTGGAAGCCGCCGCCGCGCCTGCCGCGGAGGCCGCCAATGTCCCCGAGAGCGCCGAAGAGGCGGACCGCAAAGAGGTCATCGCCGAATCCGTGGGCGAGCCGCTCGAAGGCGCGCAGAACGCCGCCGTGGACCAGGCCGACGCGTCCTAACCTCGTATGGGAAACCTGTTCCAGGACATCATCTTCAGGCCCATCCTCAACCTGCTCATCTGGCTGTATAACGTCTTGCCAGGCGGGGACATGGGCATCGCCATCATCGCGCTGACCATCATCGTCAAGGTCATCCTGTATCCCTTCGCGGTGGCCCAGATCAAACAACAGCGCGCGCTCCAAGACCTTCAACCCAAGATCGACGAGGTGCGCAAGCGCCTCAAGGACGACAAAGAGGCCCAGGCCAAGGAGCTCATGGACCTCTATAAGAAGGAGAAGGTGAACCCGGGCGCGTCGTGCTTGCCCTTGCTCATCCAATTGCCGGTCTTCATCGGCCTGTTCCGCGCTTTGCGCGACGGCCTGGCCTCGCACAGCTTCCAATTGCTGTATCCCTTCGTGGCCAATCCCGGCACCGTGAACCACATGTTCCTGGGCCTCATCGACCTGTCCAAGCCGAGCTATGTGTTGGCCGTCCTGGCAGGCGCCGCGCAGTTCTGGCAATCGCGCCAGCTCTTCAAGAAGCCCAGTCCCGCGGCCCCGCCGCCGCCCGAGGTCAAAGACACCCCCGGCGCGCAGGATGAGGACATGGCGGCCATGGTGAACAAACAGATGATGTACATGATGCCCATCGTGACCGTGTTCGTGGGCATTTCCTTGCCCGGCGGTCTCGCGCTCTACTGGTTCGTGATGAGCTTGCTCACCGTCGGCCAGCAGGCGCTCTTCCTCCGCAAGCCGGTGCCCCCGAAACCCGTCCCGCAACTGCAATAAAGATAAGATCCGCCCTTCGGGGCGGGTTTTGACATCTGGCGTGATGCACCGTAGGTTGTGCACGCACATTGGAGGTTCGCAATGCCGAAGAAGTCGAAAAAGAAAGGACGCACACGCTCGGTGAACCTGTCAGAGCCCTCGTCCGGGCGCACCTTCGCCGTCCTGTTCGAGGATTGCATGGTCCACGCGGACAGGAACGGGCGCGTCCTCGCGAAGGACGGCACGCCCATGACCAGCCATCTCGAGATGGAGCATACGGACAAGGACCTGCACATCCGCTTCAAGGCCTATCGGGCCGCGCAGGGGAACGGCTCCTGCCAAGTGACGGTGAAGCTCGGTACACGGACCGTGCTCCAGGGGCATGGCGGTTTCACCGCCGGTCCCAACGATGTCCGGCAAAAGACCCTGGTCCCCGGCGACTGGGAAAAACGCATCCCGCACTACGACTAGCCCCCTCATGGGGCTTTTTTGCGCCTCGTCGGCCCCCGCGCTACCCTCGGAACATGAACGTGAGCTCCAAAAGGCTGGAAGGCGCATCCGTCGTGACCAAGAGCGGCCAACGCTTGGGCAAGCTCGTCTCCCTCGAGCTGGACGCGGATACGGGGAAGCTGACGGCCGTCACGGTCCGCCCGCAGGGCGTGGCCGCGGCCCTGCTCGAGAACGACCTCGTCATTCCCTGGGCGCAGATCGTGAGCCTGTCCGAAAAGCGCATCGTTGTCGCCGATGCCACGGTGACGAACGCGGAGGCGGCGCTCGTCCCGGCGGCGAACGTATGAGCGCGGTCCGGGAGGCGGTGCTGCGCACCCTGTGCTTCCATGCGGCCTGGGACCATGCCCCGACCCTGCCCGAGCTCGTGAGCGGCTTGGACATCGGCAACTCTTTCGATGCCATCTCGCGCGAGGACGTGGTCGAGACCGTGCAAACTCTCGTGGACGAAGAGCTCATTGCCTCGCGTGACGGCCGATATGGACTGACCGCGCGCCTCGGCCCCGTCCTCGACACCATGCGCGAGCGCGACATCTTGCAGCCGCGCAAACGCCGCGCCGCCGTCCGCGCCGCGCATCTCCTCGCGCGCATGGGCGCGCGTTTCGTCGCCCTCGCCAACACCACGGCGCTCGGGAACGCGCGCGACGGCGGGGACCTCGACCTGTTCGTCGTGACGCGCCATGGCCGCATCTGGACCACGCGCCTGCTCACGGCCGGGCCTTTGCGCCTCCTGGGCAAATTGCCGACGGCGGAGGAGGTGCCCGATGCGGTCTGCCTCTCCTATTTCATCTCCGACCGCGGTCTCGACCTCTCCTCCCACATGCTTCTTGGCGACGATCCCTATTTCCGCCACTGGTTCTTGTCCCTGCTGCCGCTCCACGACGACGGCATCGGCGACAGGCTCTGGGACGCCAATCAACGGCTCTTGCGTCGTCATCCCTTCGCGCGGCCATGGGTCGTTCCGCCCGACCTGCGTGTCGCGACGCCGCGCCTGCGCTTCGGCCTCGGCGGCATCGGCGAGGGGCTCGCCGAACGGTTCCAACGCCGTTGGTTCCCGGCGGCCATACGCGAAAGGCAGAACAAGGGGAGCGAGGTCATCGTCCAACCGCATGCGTTGAAGTTCCATGTGGACGATCGCCGCGCCGATTTCAAAAAGACCTATGAGACATCTTGTGAAAGCCTTGGCCTCCGGCCATGAGCGGTGGTTCGGCATCGCGTGGCGCGTGGCCATCTTCGTTCTGCCGTGGCAGACGCGATGGCTGCATGACCGCGAGCTCTCTGGCTGGCCATGGGAGCAGGGGAGCGCGGCCGTGTACGCGTCCTGGTTCCCGATGATCGCCGCCGTCCTGTTGGGTTGGCCTTTTGCGAAGCGACATCTCGACACGCGTACGCGGCGCAAGGCCATGCTCTGCATCGCGGGGCTTTTGCTCGCATCCGCGCTCGCCGTCTTGTTCGCGGACCAGGCGACGCGAACGGTCCGTGCCCTCGCGGGTGCGCAGTGGTGGGCGCAGCTGCTCATGCTCGCGGCTTTCGGTCTTACGCTCTGGCGTGCCCAGGTCCGCGCGAACACCCTCATCGATTGGTTCCTGCTCTCCCTCGTGCCGCATTCCGTGCTCGGCTGGGCGCAATACGTCCATCAGAGCTCGCCGTCCTCGCGCTGGTTGGGTCTTGCCTATCATGCGGGCAAACAATTGGGTGCATCCGTGGTCGAGCATGATGATTTCCGCGTCTTGCGCGTGTATGGCGGCTTTCCGCATCCCAATATCTTCGGCGGTTGGCTCGCGCTTGCAGTCCCGCTCGCCTTCGACGCCGCGGCCCGTGCCTGGGACAAGGGCCGCGTGCTCGCGTATGCATCCGCTGCCGCACTCTTTTCCGCCATCTTGGTCCTGACCTATTCGCGCGGCGCTTGGATCGCGGCGTTCGTCGGTCTTGTCCTGGTCGCCGTCGGGCTTTTCCGCAAACGCCGTTCCGATGAGCTCAACCGGCAAGGCCTCGCCATCGCCGTCTTTTGCGTCCTTGTCCTCGCGGGCACGGCCATCGTGACACAGCGCGCGCATCTCCTTGCGCGCGTGGATGCAGGCTCGCGTCTCGAAGTGAAGTCCGTCACGGCGCGCGAGTCCGGTCTGCGCGACGGTCTCGACCTCTTCAAAGCAAGACCGCTCGCAGGGAGCGGTCCGAACGCCGTCTTGGTGGATGTCGCAACACAGGCACAAACACAGACAGCGCGTGAACCGCTCGAACCGCCGCATGATGCCTATCTGCTCGCGGCGGACGAGGTCGGCCTCATCGGCATTGCCGCCTTGGCCTGCCTGGTCCTGCTCGTGTATCGCGCCGCCGCATGGCGCATGCCGCTCGCGGTCATCGGCGCCGCGGCCGTGCTCGATCACTATCCGTGGTCCACGTGGTCCGGCCAGGTCTTGCTCATGCTGTGCCTGTTGCTTGCTTGCGCATCGTATACACGAAGGTCGGAGGGATCATCCACGGCGTGAACGAGGTGTCCACGGACCCGAATTCCCGTTTCAGCTCATCGAGCGAGATGAGCGAGTATTGCAACATGACGAACATCCCGCCCGGCGCGAGGTGACGATGTATCGAGGCGAACATGCGCTGCCGTTTTTCCGCGTCCATGGCGCCGAAAGGGATGCCAGACACGATGGCGTCATAGGTCGCATCGGAGGCGGCGAGCAGGGCCTCGGCATCGCCGTGGCGTACCTTCACGCCGGGAAAGCGCGTGGCGCAGAGCGCGGCGAGCTCCGGGTCGGCTTCCATGAGCTCGATCATCGCGCCGGGCGCGCGCTTCACGATCTGCTCGGTGATGACGCCCGTGCCCGGGCCAAGCTCCAAGACCTTGCCCTGGGCGGGGAGATGCCGCGTCATCAGGCGCACGAGATCGGGAGAACTTGGCGCAACCGCGCCAATTCCCCGGGGGTTCCGTATGAGCTTACGAAGCCAGAAAAACATGAGGTATAGCGTAGTCGAGACCGGGCATCCTGGGAAGGGACGGCATCCCAAAAAGAGGGTTGACTGTTCCGAAAATTGGGGTACAGTAGGGCAACCTAGTATCATTAGCAGTCACATAAAGAGATTGCCAATCCCACATTTCCTATGAAACTCCGTCCCCTGGGCGATCGCCTCATCGTGAAGGCCGCCGCCAAAGAAGAGGTCACCAAGCTCGGCATCATTTTGCCCGACACCGCGGACAAGGAACGTCCGGAACAAGGCGAGGTCATCGCCGTCGGTCCCGGCCGCCTGCTCGACAATGGCTCCCGCGCGCCCATGTCGGTCGCGGTCGGCAACAAGGTCGTGTTCAAGAAGTACAGCCCCGACGAAGTGAAGATCGAAGGCGTCGAACATCTCGTTATTTCCGAGTCGGACGTTCTCGCCGTCCTTGAGTAATTTCCAACATATCATCATATGTCCAAAATAATCATGTTCGACGAGGCGGCCCGCCATGCGCTCAAGCGCGGCGTGGACCAGCTCGCCAATGCGGTCAAAGTGACCCTCGGCCCCAAGGGCCGCAATGTCGTCATCGACAAGGGCTATGGTTCGCCGACCATCACCAAAGACGGCGTGACCGTCGCGAAAGAGATCGAGCTTGAGGACAAGTTCGAGAACATCGGCGCCGAGCTGGTCAAAGAGGTCGCGTCCAAGACGAACGATGTCGCGGGCGACGGCACCACCACCGCCACCGTGTTGGCCCAGGCCATGGTCGCCGAAGGCATCAAGAACATCACGGCCGGCGCCAATCCGCTCGCGGTGAAGCGCGGTATGGAAAAGGCCGTCGAGGCCGTCGTGGCCGAGATCAAGCGCATCGCCAAGCCCGTCTCCGGCGACGATATCGAGAAGGTCGCGAGCATTTCCGCCAATGACCCCGAGATCGGCAATATCATCGCCGAGGCCATGAAGAAGATGGGCCCCGAGGGCATCATCACGGTCGAGGAGTCGCAGTCCTTCGGCGTCGAGGTCGAGGTCGTGCAGGGCATGCGCATCGACAAGGGCTATACCACGCCCTACATGGTCACCAATACCGACCGCATGGAGGCCGAGTACACCGACGTCGCCGTCCTGGTCACCGACAAGAAGATCAGTTCCATCCAGGAGATCGTCCCCGTGCTCGAGAAGATCGTGCAGACGGGCAAGAAGGAGATCGTCATCGTCTGCGACGACCTCGACGGCGAGGCCCAGGCAACCCTCATCGTGAACAAGCTGCGCGGCAATTTCCACGCGCTCGCCATCAAGGCCCCGGGCTTCGGCGACCGCCGCAAGGAGATGCTGCAGGACATCGCCATCATGACCGGCGCCACCTTCATCACCGAGGACATCGGCAAGAAGCTCGACGGCGTGATGCTCGAGGACCTGGGTTCGGCCCACAAGGTCCTGGCCACCAAGGACCACACCACCTTCGTGGACGGCAAGGGCGACAAGGCCGCCATCTCCGCCCGCGTGGCCCAGATCAAGAAAGTGCTCGAGAACACCGATTCCGAGTTCGACCGCGAGAAGCTCCAAGAGCGCCTGGCCAAGCTGGCCGGCGGCGTGGGCGTCATCCGCGTGGGTGCGGCCACCGAGGTCGAGATGAAGGAGAAGAAGCACCGCATCGAGGATGCCGTCGCGGCCACCAAGGCGGCCGTCGAGGAAGGCATCGTGCCGGGCGGCGGTGTCGCGTTGTTGCGCGCCCTGCCTGCCCTCGACGCCGTGAAGGCCGAAGGCGAGGAGACCATCGGTCTCTCGCTCCTGAAGCGCGCGCTCGAGGCGCCCATCCGCGTCATCGCGGAGAACGCCGGCAAGGACGGCTCCGTCGTGGCCGAGGAAGTGAAGAAGCGCAAGGGCGGCGAAGGCTACAATGCCGCCAAGGACATGTACGAGGACCTGGTCGCCGCGGGCATCGTGGATCCGGCCAAGGTCACTCGCTGTGCCCTGCAGAACGCGGCCTCCATCGCCGGCATGTTCCTCACCACCGAATGCGTCATCACCGAAAAGCCCAAGAAGGAAGAGCCGATGGCGGGCGGGCATGACCACGGCGGCGGCATGGGGATGTATTAACCTCTGTCATTCCCGCGCAGGCGGGAATCCAGTGGCAAAGAAAAAGCATCCGCTAAGGCGGATGCTTTGCATAGAGGGAAGGTTCATTTGCTGGCGCTGTAGTCGTCGGCGGCCTTCACGATCTTGTCGCGGTCCTCGGCGGTCATCGCCCGCGGATGGGCACCCTCGGCCTCGAGCACGAAGGCGCCGATCTCGACCTTGATATGGCCGCAGTCATACCATTCGCCGGCCGAGGGGAGCGAGCACCATCGAAGCTCGCCGTCGATCTTCATTTGATAGAGCGGGTAGTGCTGTTGTCCGGGCATCTCTTGTTCCTCCAAAGGGCCCGCACAGCCTACATCCATCGACAAAAACCGAAAAGCGCGTTACGCTCGGCCACATGTTGAAGGACCTCCTGCAGCGCATCGAGACGGTCCGCGCCAAGGTCGACGAGGCCTGGCGCGTGTTGTCATTGGACGCGGTGAAAGAGGAGATCGCGGCGCTCGAGGTCGAGGCCTCGGCGCCGGATTTTTGGAGCGATACCGATCGCGCCAAAAAGGAATCGCAAAAGCTCTCGGACCTGCGCAAGGAATACGATGGCTGGGCCGCATTGCGCGCGGACCTGATGGAAGCGCATGAGCTCTGCGAGCTCGGGATGCAAGAGAAGGACGAGGCCATGGAAGCGGACCTCGCGAAACGCCTCGATGTCATCGAAAAGACCTATGCGGAACGCGAGTTCGCCATGCTCATGAACGGGCCGCATGATGCCTCAAGCGCCGTGATGTCCATCCATGCGGGCGCAGGAGGCACCGATGCCCAGGATTGGGCCGAGATCCTCATGCGCATGTTCTTCCGTTATGCCGAACGCAAAGGCTGGGGCGTGCGCCTGGTGGACGAGAGCCGCGGGGGAGAGGCGGGCATCAAGAGCGCGACCTTTTTCGTCGAAGGACGCCATGCCTATGGGCATCTGCGCGGCGAGGCCGGCGTGCACCGTCTCGTGCGCCAATCGCCGTTCAATGCGGACGCGCTTCGGCAAACGTCTTTCGCCCTCGTCGAGGTCTTGCCCGAGCTGGACGACAAGGTGGATGTCGAGATCAAGCCCGAGGACCTGCGCATAGATACCTTCACCTCCGGCGGCAAGGGCGGCCAAAGCGTGAACACCACGTATTCCGCCGTGCGCGTCGTCCACTTGCCCACCAAGATCATGGTCTCGGTGCAGAACGAACGCTCGCAGACCCAGAACAAGGAGACGGCCATGAAGATCCTCAAGGCCAAGCTCATGAAATTGCGCGAGGAAGAGATGCAAAAAGAGAAGCAGGCCCTTCGCGGCGAGTTCCACAGCGCGGAGTGGGGGAACCAGATCCGCTCCTATGTCGTGCATCCCTATAAGATGGTCAAAGACCATCGCACGGGCGTGGAAACGTCAGACACGGAAGCCGTGTTGAACGGAGACCTCGACCGGTTCGTCGAAGGCGAACTGCGCTGGATGGCCGCCGGCCAGCCGGACAGGCGCGCGGAGTTGAACAAGGACTAAAATGGTACACTTCCGGCATGAAAGGCCGGAATTTGTATACGATCCCGGAACTGAAGGAAAAGCCTTCGGCACGCGAGATATGGTCTGCCGCGTCCTTTGCGTGGCGTTTCGTCCATGAGGCGGACAAACGCGCCTTCATCGGCCGTCTCACATTGAGCTTGTTCGAGGCCCCCTTCGGGTTCATCAGCGTCTTGTTCGTAAAAAAGATCAGCGACGCCCTTTTCGTCCTAGACGCTCGTTCCTGTTTTTTCTGGGCAGGTATCGGGGTATCAGCGGTCATCGTCCATGCCCTGCTCTCGACTTTGCGCGGTCGATATGAGGACCGTCTGCGTTTTTCGGTCGACCATGCGATGGCCTTGCGGGCGATCCAGCATACGTCGTCCTTGCCATACGCGGTCGTCGAACATCCCGCGTTCCGTCGTTTGGCGGATGCGTATTCGAGGCGCAACTGGGTGGTCCTGAACCTGGTGCAATGGACGATGAACGGCATACGTCAGATCGCGAGCCTCGCGGGCCTCTCGACATTGTTATGGTATGTGCCCTGGCAGGTCTCCGTCGTCGTGGTCCTGGCCTGTGCCATACGGATCCGCGTCGCCTCGCAGGAAGCGCAATGGACCTGGTCCATATTCGCGGACGAGCTCCGTGAAGGAAGACGTGCCGTTTATTATGAACGGCTTCTGACCTCCAAAGATGTCTTGCATGCCGTGAGCCTGGGCGTCGACAAACCGTTCATCGCCTGGTGGCGCGGCTTGGCCCAAGGCCTCCTCACGCGGAGCAGGAAGCTCTTGGACGAGCAGTCCAAGGCGTATTTTTGGTCCGATGCCTTGGAGGCTGTCGGCCTAGGGGTAGGTCTCGCGTTGACCATCGGCGCATTGTTCCGCGGAGAAGCGACTGCAAGCGCCGTGGTCGTGTTCCTTACCAGCTATTCCCGTCTGTGGACGACGTTCACGAACGCGTCGGAGGCCGTGCGATTGGTGCAGCGCGATGCGGGGTTCCTCGTCGTCTTCCGGGATTTCTTTTCCATCCCGCACGCATCCGATAGGGGATCGAAGGTCCCGTCGAAACCGCTCCGCATCCGTTTCCATGACGTATGGTTCCGTTATCCCGGCTCGTCGCAAGACGTGTTGCGCGGCGTGGACCTGGAGTTCACGGAAGGGGAGCATCTCGCCCTCATCGGTTTGAACGGCTCCGGCAAATCGACCCTCCTCAAATTGCTCATGGGCGTGTATGAGCCGACACGCGGCCACATCACGGTCAACGGCGCCGAGCTCTCATCGTTCCGTCCGTCCGCATGGCGCGAGACCTTGGCGGTCTTGCCGCAGGACCTTCCCCGTTTCGAGGACACGGCCGAGCAGCAGGTGTTGTACGGCGATCTATCCGGCAAAAAAGATGCGCGTCGTTTTTCGAAAGCCCTCGCGGTCAGCGGCTTCGGCCCGATCGCGGAAGAGCTCCCGCGCAAGTTGAAGACCCATGTCGGCAAGCAATATGCCATGCCCGAGGACGAGGCCGTCGAGCTGTCAGGTGGGCAGAGCCAGATCCTCGCCATCGCGCGGACGCTCTACCGCGATGCGCGCATCTACATCTTCGACGAACCGACCTCGGCCGTGGACGCGGAAAAGGAAGAACGCTTCTTCGAAGCATTGCCCGAGGCCTTGGGCGGCAGGACCATTCTCTTCGTCTCGCATCGTTTTTCGACCCTTCGCCGCGCGCGACGCATCCTTGTGCTGGACCGGGGCCGCATCATCGAGGATGGCACGCATGAGGAATTGATGTATAAGAAGGGGAGATATGCGGAGCTCTTCACCCTCCAAGCCCGGCTTTACCAATAAGGTCATCGCCTATCCCACCGAGACCACATACGGCCTCGGTTGCGATCCGCGCGATACCAAGGCCGTGAGGCGCGTCTTCCGGATGAAAGGCCGACCCGACGGCAAACCCGTCCTGCTCATCGCCGCGTCCATGGCGCAGGTGAACACGGTCGTCGACCTCTCGCGCCTCACGCCTGCCGCGCGCAAGACATTCGCCGCGCTCACGAAAAAATACTGGCCCGGACCCGTGACCTTGGTCCTGCCAGCAAAACGCGGCATCGGATTGTCGCGTCTCATCGTGCCAAAGCAGGAGGTCGCCATACGCGTGACCTCTTCGCCTTTTGCCGCGCGTGTCGCGAGGAGCTATGGCTTTCCCGTCGTGTCTACCTCGGCAAATCGCTCCGGCCAGCCGCCCGCCCTCTGTGGCAAGGCCGTGGCCCGCGCCTTTGCGAATGGCCCCAAGCCCGACCATATACTGGATGCCGGGTATCGCGGCAGCCGCAAACCGTCCACCATCGCACGCATCCGTCCCGACGGCTCCATCGAGGTCTTGCGGCAAGGGGTCATCCGGTTGAAAATCCTCGTATGAACCCCCGCGAGATCAAACGCGTCCTGGCCGAGATCGGCGGCGGTCCCAATAAGCGTCTCGGCCAGAATTTTTTGATAGACCCGCACGTGCTCGAAAGCATCGTCGAGGCCGCGACCCCGGCCATCGCGGGAAAGACCCTCGAGGTCGGCCCCGGTCTCGGCGTCCTGACCCGCGCGCTTCTCAAGGCCGGGCATGACGTGGTCGCGCTCGAGCGCGATCGTCGTTTCGTCGCGTATCTCGAAAAGGACATCCTCGATGAGAAGTTCCGTTTGGTGCAGGGCGATGCTGCGGACCTGGATTGGGAGAACATCATCGATGAGCCGTGGTCCCTCGTCTCGAACTTGCCGTACAGCATCTCATCGCTCGCTTTGCGCAAAGCGCTTTGGGGCGCTATCCCGGCCTCGCATGTCGTGGTGCTCGTGCAGCGCGAAGTGGCGGAACGCGCCATCGCGAAGGATGGCAAGACGAGCCTGCTTTCGCTCATGGTCTCGCTCGCGTCGGAGAGCAGCCGCATCGTGCGTCGCGTGCCGGCCGGCGCCTTCTTTCCGCCGCCCAAGGTGGAGAGCGCCGTGCTCGAGATCGTGCCCAAGACCTGGGCCGAACGCGAGGCCGCGTGGGGCATGCATCCCGAGGCCGTCATGCGCGTGGCAAAGGCCGGTTTCGCGTCACCGCGCAAAAAGCTCATCAGCAATCTCGCGAGCCATCTTGCCATCGACAAAGCGGAACTGCAAAAGGCGTTCCAGGCCGTAAAACTTGGCGAAAACGCGCGCGCAGAGGAATTGTCCCCCTCGATGTGGGCCCGTCTGGCGGCTGAACTTAGCCCCAAAACGGTCCAACGCGGCCCCTTGACAGGGTTCTAAAACATCTGTAACGTACCCGCACATTCGCAACGGTTCCCTGAAGAAGGACGGAAGCGGGTGCCACGGCCGACATTTCGACAACAGGAAAGTGACCATTTAGCAGACAGGGTTCACGTATATCTTTCGAGATGTACACACAAAACAGGATTGATCCCCGATCCAATCGGGGGTTCTTATTGAGAGTTTGATCCTGGCTCAGGATGAACGCTGGCGGCGTGTCTAAGGCATGCAAGT
>CAZKEE010000004.1:0-125827 GCA_964551765.1 uncultured Gammaproteobacteria bacterium
ATCCTAAGGACCCTGTTCGCTGGCCCGCCGGCCTTCCCGGCGGCAGCGCCTTTGCCGTGCCGGCGGACTTTTGCGCGCCCTTGTTCGGGTCCGATACAGGCGGGTCCATTCGCCAGCCCGCGGCCTTTTGCGGCATCGTCGGCCTCAAACCGACGTATGGCCGCGTGTCGCGTTCCGGCCTCATGGCCATGGCCTCTTCGCTCGACCAGATCGGTCCCATGACCAAGTCGGTCGAAGATGCCGCGACCTTGTTCGCCGCGATCCAGGGACAAGATGTCTTGGACCAGACCACGTCGGACGAAAGACCGTTCGCGCCCGCGTGGCGCAAAGACCTCACAGGCCTGCGCATCGGCTTGCCTCGGCAAGCCTGGGGCGAAGGCATGTCGGAGGGCGTGCGCGCCAGCGTGATGGCCGCCGTCGAGACATTGAAAGCGCAAGGCGCGGACATCATCGAAGTAGACCTGCCCTATGCGGACGAGGCCTTGGCCGTCTATTACGTGCTCATGCCTTGCGAGGTCTCCGCGAACTTGGCGCGCTTCGATGGCATGCGCTTCGGTCGTCGCGCCAAAGGCCTGCCGCTCACCGAGACCTATACGCGTTCGCGCGCCGAAGGGCTCGGCCCCGAGGTGCGCCGCCGCATCCTGCTCGGCACCTTCGCGCTCTCCCGCGGGTATTACGACGCCTATTATTTGCAAGCCAAAAAGGTGCAGACCCTCATACGCCAAGGCTATGAAGCGGCCTTCCGCGACGTGGACCTCTTGCTCACGCCGACCACGCCCAACACGGCATGGAAGATCGGGGAGAAATCGGACGATCCGCTCGCCATGTATCTCGAGGACATCTTCACCGTGGGCGTGAACGTCGCCGGGCTTCCGGCCGTGTCCGTGCCCTGCGGCGAGGCGTCAGGCTTGCCCGTGGGCCTGCAGCTCATCGGCCGGCATTTCGACGAGGCCACCGTGCTCGCGGCCGCGCGTGCCTACGAACAGGCGACGCGGTAAGATATCCCTATGGACCTGCCCCTTGCCTTCTATCTCGCCCTCGGCGTCGCGGCCCTCATCCTCCTCGCCTTCGGCATCGCCAAGCTGCGCAAGCTCTGGGCCGTGCCCGAGATGTACGGCATGTCGCGCGCCGAGATCGCGAAACGCTGGACGGAACTGCGCAAGATCGCGTCCTCGAACGGGCTCATGGGCGCCAAATTGGCCGTGCTCGAGGCGGACAATCTCCTCGATGCCTCGCTCAAGTCCATGATGATGCCCGGCGAGACGCTCGGCGAGCGCCTCAAGGTGGCCTGTTACAAATATCCCAAATTGCAGCGCGTGTGGTGGGCGCATAAATTGCGCAACCAGATCGCGCATGATGCCACGGCCCAGCTCACGGTGCGCCAGGCCAATCTCGCCATCGACGAGTTCGAGAAAGCGCTCAAGCTCATCAATATCCTCTGATGCTTCCGTATATCGGCGCGACGACATTCTCCCTCGGGCCCATTCCCTTGCAGGTCTGGGGGACTTTCGTGGCTTCCGGATTTTTGGTCGGCACCTGGCTCGCGGCGAGGCGCGCGAAGGCGAACGGTCTCGATGCCGCGGTCATCTGGGACATGGCATTCTGGATATTCCTCGCGGCCATGCTCGGTTCGCGGCTTTTCCACGTGCTCGTGTATGAGCCTTCGTATTATCTCGCCCATCCGCTCGAGGCCTTTGACCCGCGCAAACCCGGCTATGCCATCTATGGCGGTTTGGGCGCGTCCGTCCTTGTCATCTGGCTGTATGCGCGCAAGCGCGGCCTGGACCTCATCGCCTATTTGGATGCCCTCGTGTGGGGCCTGCCCTGGGGCTGCGGCATAGGCCGCATCGGGTGCTTCCTCATCCATGACCATCCCGGCACATTGTCCGACTTCGCATTGGCCGTGAAATATCCCGATGGCAAGGCGCGGCATGACCTGGGGCTCTATCTCTCGCTCGCGGGTTTCGCCATCGGCGGCATCTTTTTGCTCGCAGCGCGGAAAAAACGCGGACCGGGCTTTTATCTCGGCCTGTTCCTGGCCCTCGACGGCGGCATGCGCCTCTGGCTCGATATGTACCGCGTCGCCGATGCCCGCCTGTTCGGGCTGACGCCCACGCAATGGCTTAGTTTGCCGCTCATTGGCTTCGGGCTGTGGCTCATGCGCCGCGCGTCCCATGCCATGCCCAAGAATGCGGCCTGATGTTACACTCCTGCGTATGTACGACTCCATCATCATAGGTGGCGGACCGGCCGGGCTCGCGGCAGCCGTCTATATGGCGCGGCAAAAGCTCCGCTTCGTCTTGCTCACCGGCGATATCGGCGGCAAGGCCCTGTGGAGCGCGGATGTCGAGAACTATCTCGGCTTCCATCTCTTGGACGGCATCGCGCTTGCCAAGAAGTTCCAGGAACATTTGAACGACTATAAGGACAGCTTCGAGCTCAAAGAGGGCGAGCTCGCCACCGCGGTCGAACGCGCCGGGCAGTCCTTCGTGGTACGTACGGCAAAAGGGGAGTATCCGACGCGCACCGTCCTGGTCGCCACCGGGGAAAAGAACCGCGAGCTGCATGTGCCTGGGGAAAAGGAGCTCTATGGCCATGGCGTGACCTATTGCGCGGCCTGCGATGCCCCGCTTTTCAAGGACAAGAACGTGCATGTCATCGGCGGCGGCAACAGCGCCATGGACGCCGCGCTCTTCCTCGAGAAATACGCGAGCCATGTCACACTCGTGAGCATCAATCCCGAGCTTTCGGGCGACGCGACCATGCGCAAACGGTGCATGAACAGCCCCAAGATCACCGTCTTGCTCGCGACCAAGACCACGCGCATCACGGGGGACAAGAGCGTCGAGGGCATAGGCATCTCCGGACCGGACGGCGCCGAGCGCGTCGAACCCAGCCAGGGCGTGTTCATCGAGATCGGGCTCATGCCCGTGACCGACTTCATCGACATCGTGGCCAAGGACAAATGGGGCCAGATCGTGGTGGACAAGCATAATGCCGCGTCGGTAGAAGGCATTTGGGCCGCGGGCGATGTCACGGACGTGAGCGAAAAGCAGATCGCCGTGGCCGTGGGCGAAGGGTCCAAGGCCAGCCTCGAGATCATCCAGTATCTCCAAAAGACAGAATTCACTGAATAAACACGGATATGAACGAAGACCGTTCCCTGCAGGCGCAAAAGCTCTTCCTCGTCGGCATCCTCGTCCTCGGCCTTCTGGTCATCATCGGCCTCGTGTGGGCCGTGTCGCTCGGACCCGAACCCTTCTCGTCCACGAGCGAGGCCGGTTTGAGCTTCAATGATGACAATGACCCGAGCCTCGGTCCCGGGGATTCCAAGGTCACCGTGCGCCTGTTCAGCGATCTGCAGTGTCCCGCGTGCAAGGCGGCCGAACCCGGGGTCAAGCATGCCTTGCAGGCCTATGCCGGCCGCGTGCGTTTCATCTGGGACGATTTCCCCTTGGTCAATGCGCATAAGAACGCCCGTGCCGCGGCCAATGCCGCGCGCTGCGCCGAGGAGCAAGGGAAGTTCTGGGAGTTCCGCGAGCAATTGTATTCCGCGCAGGACGAATGGGCCGAGCTCGCCGCGCCGTCCGAGACCTTTTCGAGCTTTGCCGGCAAGCTCGGCATGAACAAGGACGCGTTCAGCGTGTGTTTGGCCAAAGCGACCTATGACCGCAAGGTCTCGGACGACATGGCCGAGGGCGACGCCAACCATGTCGATGCCACGCCGACCTACTTCATCAACAACCGCCGTTTCGTGGGCGGGCTGACGGAAAGCGACTGGGACCGCGAGATCTCGGCCGCCCTGGACGGCGCCGCGAAATAGGACGTATCGTAGCACCCATATGAACATGCCCCATGACCACCATCACGACCATGACCATTCCCATGACCACATGCATGATCATGGGCATATGCATGACCATGCCCATCCCCATACGCATGGGGACGAGGGCGATCTTTCCGTCGAGGGCGGTCCCAAGGTGAATTTCCTGGCCGGGTTCCTGGGCGGTATCGCGGGGTTGTCCCTGGTGGGCCTCCTCGTCCTCGTCTGGATGATATTCGGCCATAACAAGCCCCTGCTCGTGGCCGCCGGCCCGGATGCCGCGCCGCAGCAAGAGGCCGCGCCGGCGGACAATGCCGCGCCTGCCGCCGAGGCCCCCAAGGGGCAGGCTGGGACGGGATCTTACTAGTTGACGGAGCCCGCAGCGGGGGATTACATACCCACGCGAGGAGGTCTCATGGACGAACAACCGACTTTCACGGTCTTGATCATCGAGGACAGCCCCGAGGTCTGCACCTATTATCGCGAGGCCTTCGCGCTGTATGCGGAAACGTATGAGCTGCACTTCGCTGCGGACGTGGAAGGAGGCATCGCCTTGTTCCACGCCCATCGCGATGCGGATGCCATCGTGGTGGATGGCGAGCTCTCGCCCATCGGCAATTGGGGCAAGGACTTCGTGGCACGTGTCCGCCCCGAGTATGCCGGTCCCATGATCGCGTCCTCCTCGTCCGAGACCATGAACGAGGAGATGCGCGCCCTGGGCTGCGACTACGTCGCCCGCAAGAAGGACCGCGTCCCGAGCATGGTCCGCCAGGTCCTTACCCGGCCCCGCAAGACCGTTCCCTAGCCCCTTTCCTTGGGGCTTTTTCCTACCCTTGATATTCCGGTTCGTTTTCGCTAAGATAGCCCCGCTCTTGATGGAACCAAAAAGCGTAGGCACTGAATAGTTTTCGTCAGCAGACGAAAACTACGCGCAGCCGAATTGCCGAGCGTCGCGAGGCAAGGCGCAGGCTGCTGCCGGGGCGTGAGCCAACACCGCAGGTGGAGGCGAAACGCAAGGCAGCAAAGCCGAGCATGGAGAGGTCGCATAGTGGTCTAGTGCACTTGCTTGGAAAGCAAGCGTAGCGCAAGCTACCGAGAGTTCGAATCTCTCCCTCTCCGCCAGAGCGAAGCCGCCCGACAGGGCGGTTTTGCGTTGGGGGATTTGCCTCGGTCATGCACATATGCTAATACTTGCATATGATTGGTTCGTGCAAGGACATGGAGACCCTGGGGAAAGGCATCGGGAACGCCAACCGGTACCGCATGCTTGAGGCGCTCATGAAAGGGCCCAAGACCGTGGGGGAGATCGTGGAGGCGGTCCGTCTGACCCAGCCCAACGTGTCCCAGAACCTCAAGGTCCTCAAAGAGGCGAACCTGGTCATCAGCGAAAGACGCGGTCAAACGGTCTATTATTCCATAAACGTCGCCTACATGGCGGGTGTCCTTAAGGACCTCGCGGTGAAGATCCAACAGTGTAAGAAGAACAATCATTCCTAAACATCCATATGAACTACGACACCATCGCGGGCAGTGATTCCATCGAGAAGACCATGAAGGGGCTGACCGAAAGGGGTTCCATCCCGACCCTCGTGCAGACCAAGGCCGAGGCTTTGGAAAAAGTGAGATCGCTCATCCCGCCGGGCGCATCCGTCACGAACGGGTCTTCGCGCAGCTTGGAGGAGATCGGCTTCGTCGACCTGCTCAAAGCCGGCACGCATGGCTGGAACAATTTGCATGATGGCGTTCTTGCGGAAAAGGACCCGCAGAAGCAGGCGCGTCTGCGCAAGGAGTCGTCCATCGCCGATTTTTACCTGGGCAGCGTGCACGGTCTGTCGGAGACCGGCGAGATGGTCATCGCGTCGGCCTCGGGCAGCCAGCTGCCGTCCATCGTCTTCAATGCGCAGAACCTCATTTTGGTCGTCGGCACGCAGAAGATCGCGCCGAGCCTGGAGGAAGCCTTGACGCGTGTGCGTGAATACGTCTTTCCGCTCGAGGACGCGCGCATGAAGGCGACGGGAGCTCCCGGCAGCGTGATGGCCAAGATCCTCCTGTTCGAACGGGAACCGGCCTTCATGGGCCGCAAAGTCCACATCATCCTGGTCAACGAGAAGCTCGGATTCTAACTATGGCGGATACCAAGAAAAAGACGGGGCCGCCGAAGGGGCCGAGCCTCTTAGGTCTGTTGGGGCCCTATAAAGGCTTCATCGCGCTCTTGGTCGTCTTGACCATCGCCGCGAACGCGCTCAATTTGGCCGTTCCCCGGCTTGTCGCGGCCGCCATAGACGCCGCATCGCGCGGCGCCTTCGAGCCGCGGACCATGATAAGCGTCTTCCTCGCGGTCGCGGGGAGCGTGTTCGCCCTGTCCTATCTGCAAAGCGTGGTGCAGACCGTCGCGTCGGAGCGCGTGGCGCGCGACCTGCGCACCACGCTCATGGCCAAGATCTCGGTGCAGGAATACGCCTATATCCAGCAGGTGACGCCGGCCAAATTGCTCACCAATCTCACGTCGGACATCGACGCGGTGAAGTCCTTCGTCGCGATGGCCATCGCCTCCATCATCTCGTCCGTCTTCCTCATCGTGGGCGCGAGCGTCCTCCTCCTGCTCATCGACTGGAAGCTCGCCCTCGCCGTGTTGGCCGTGGTCCCCGTCATCGGCATCACCTTCTTCCAGGTCTTCAAGCGCGTGCGCAAGCTCTTCAAGCGTTCGCAAGAGGCCATCGACTGGCTGAACAAGGTCATCAACGAGAGCATACTCGGCGCCGCGCTCATCCGCCTGCTCAATTCGCAGGCGGTCGAATACCAAAAGTTCCTCGCGGCCAATACCGAGGCCATGAACATCGGCCTCAAGATACTTTCCCTGTTCGCGACCCTCATCCCGGTCGTCACCTTCGCGACCAATGTCGCGACCCTCATCATCCTGTCCTTGGGCGGGCATTTCATCATCACGGGAAGCATGACGCTCGGCGATTTCGCGGCCTTCAACGGCTATCTCGCCTTGTTGGTCTTTCCCATCTTCATCCTGGGCTTCATGAGCAATGTCATCGCCCAGGCCTCCGCGTCCTATGCGCGCGTGGCCGAGGTGCTGACCAAGGAGGACAAGCCCAAGACGGGCCTTGCCGAGGCGCCGACCCGAGGCGACGTGGAGCTCAAGGACGTGACGGTCGCGTATGGCGAAAAGCAGGCGCTCAAAAAGGTGAGCTTCACGGTCAAGGCCGGCACGCGCACGGCCATCATCGGCCCGACGGCGGCCGGCAAGACGCAATTGCTCTATCTGCTGACGGGCCTCATCGAGCCGAGCTCGGGCATGGCGCGATATGCGGGCAAGCCGCTCGCGTCCTATGACCCCGTGTCTTTGCACAAACAGATCGGGTTCGTGTTCCAAGACAGCATCATCTTCAACATGTCCTTGCGCGAGAACATCGCCTTCAGCACCACGGTGAGCGATGAGGCCTTGCATAAGGCCATAGACACGGCCGAGCTGCGTGATTTCGTGGATGCGCTCCCGGAAAAGCTCGAGACCATCGTGTCCGAGCGGGGGACCAGCCTCTCGGGCGGGCAAAAGCAGCGCATCATGCTTGCGCGCGCCCTCGCGCTCGACCCGGGCGTCCTGCTCTTGGACGATTTCACGGCGCGCGTGGACGGCCCCACCGAGCAGAAGATCCTCGCCAATGTGCACAAGAACTATCCCGGCATCACCATCATCTCGGTGACGCAGAAGATCGCGTCGGTGGAGGACTATGACCAGATCGTCCTTCTCATGGAAGGCGAGCTCCTGGCCATGGGCACGCATGCGGAACTCCTCGAGACGTCGCCGGAATACGTGCAGATCTACGAATCGCAACGCAGCACCAGCAGCTATGAAAGACTACACGCTGAATAACGGCGCCAAAGAAGGACAGAAGGCCTCGCCCTATGCGTCCTTGGGCCGCTTGGGGCCGCATCTGAAAGGCGAAAAGCGCAATCTCGCCCTCGCGACCCTCGCCATCCTGACGAATGCGGGCGCGACCCTCATCGTTCCCGTCCTCATCGGGCACACGGTGGACACGGCCATCGCGCACAAGGACATGCAAGCGGTCCTGACCTTGGCGACCGAGCTCTTGGGCGTCTTCCTCATCGCGCTCGCGGGAAGCTATGCGCAGACCATGATCATGGGCGGGGTGGGACGCCGCGTCTTGTTCCGTTTGCGCAATACCATCTTCGACACATTGCAGGAGCTGCCCGTGGCCTTTTTCGACCAGAACAAGACGGGCGACCTCATCTCGCGCATCAACAGCGACACGGACAAGCTCAACCAGTTCTTCTCGCAGGCCCTGATGCAGTTCATCCGCAACTTCTTCCTCATCGTGGGCGCGGGCATCTTCCTCGTGGTCCTGAACGTCCGGCTGGGTCTTGCCGCGCTCGCGCCCGCCTTGGGCGTGGTCGTGATCTCCCAGCTCGTGTCGGGATGGGTGAAGCGCAAGAACCTCGAGAGCCTGCAGTCGCTCGGCGGCATGAGCGCCGAGGTGCAAGAAAGCCTGACGAACTTCAAGGTCATCGTGGCCTTCAACCGCCTCGATTATTTCCGCGACAAGTTCGGGGACGCGAACCGCAAAAACTACGCGGCATCCGTGAACGCGGGCTATGCCAACAATATCTTCACGCCCATCTACGGCCTCGCGTCCAACCTGGGCCAGCTCATCGTGGCGGCCTATGGCCTCTCGCTCATCGCGGCCGGGCAGCTCACCGTGGGCCTCCTCATCGGTTTCCTGCTCTATGTCACCAACTTCTATCAGCCCTTGCAGCAGCTCGCGACCGTGTGGGCGTCCTGGCAGCAGGCCTTGGCCGCGCTCGACCGCATCGCCGAGGTGTTGGGCATGGAGTCCGACCTCAAGACCGTCGAGGCGGAGCGGAAGGCCGGCCCCGCCCTCCTGGAGTTCCATCATGTCCATTTCGGCTATCCCAACGGCAAAGAGGTCTTGAAGGGCATCTCGTTCGCGCTCGAGGCGGGCAAGACCTATGCTCTCGTCGGTCCCACGGGCGGCGGCAAGACCACCACGGCCTCGCTCATGGCGCGCTTATATGACCCGACCGAGGGCACCGTGTCGCTCGACGGCAAGGACATCCGCGCCTATGCGCCCGAGGAGCGCGCGCAGAAGATCGGCTTCATCCTGCAAGACCCTTTCCTGTTCACGGGTTCCCTGCTCGACAATCTCTTTTACGGCAATCCGTTGTATGCCGGGCTTTCGAAGAAGGAATTGCGGGATGCGCTCACCGCGTCCGGGCTCGACGGTTTGCTCAAGAACTTCTCCCAAGGCCTCGACACCGAGATGCGTACGAGCGGGGACGGCATCAGTTTGGGCCAGCGCCAGCTCATCGCCTTCGTGCGCGCCGTCTTGCGCAAGCCGGCCTTGCTCATCCTGGACGAGGCCACGGCGAACATCGACACCGTGACCGAGCAGGCGCTCGAGGAGGTGCTCACAAAATTGCCCGCGACCACGACCAAGGTCATCATCGCGCATCGCCTCAACACCATCGAGAACGCGGATGAGATCTTCTTCGTGAACGCCGGCTCCGTGGTCCGCGCCGGCTCACTGCAAAAGGCGGTCGAGATGCTGATGCATGGGAAGAGGATGAGCTAGGGGGAAAAGCCGCCCGAAAGGGCGGTTTTTGCGTGCGTGGTATACTCTTTCACGTTATGTCTTTCCGAAAAACCGCACTGTACACAGCTTTTTTGATGACGTTTTTTGCTGCGGATGCGGTCTTTGCCCAGACCCTCGACGGTCTCAAGACAATACCGTTCCATCTGGATAAAAAAGGAGCGGTAGTGTATTCGAACCCGGGATCGAAGAAGGAATATGCTGCGAGCAGCGGCCCAAAGATCGTCTCTGTGCTACGCGCCCTCGGACTTAACTTGAAAGCGACGACACTGAAAAAATACCTCGGTTCGCATTTTCCGAAGTCATACGCCGGCAAGGCGGTCTCTGTACCGGTTGGTAAAGGCACGGACATTTACATTGTGAACCCCGCAGACCTCAAGGGTATAAAGTTGGGGAATGCCGATGATGCGTTCGCCGCGATACAAAAGCGCCTGCACCCAGAAAACGCGGAGGTGTTGCATGGGATGGGGGAGGATGTCGCCTTGTCGACCACTGTCATGAAGGTGAGCGCCGCCTTTACGGCGTCCACGATCTCCAGTTCATATGGCTCGACCGCCCAAGCCAAACAGGGAGCGAAGTTCATCATCCTTGAAGCCACGCTGACGAACACGACAAATGCCCCATTCACGTTCCGTGGGGTACCGGCATTGTTCGATCAAAAAGGACGACAGTTCAATTCATATGACGGGACCATCGGCCACATAGAGGGGTATCTTGAGATGCGCTCGCTCGCACCGGGCGTGCCGGAACATGGTTTCTTCGTGTATGAGGTGCCTGACGATGCTTCTTCATTCAAGCTTGAGGTCGTGCATTCGGATACGGACCAACTACATTCCGTGCTTGTGCCCGCGTCTTCCATCCAGCAATGGGTCGTGCCTCAACAAACTTCCGGGACGGAACAGACCAAGCCGATGCCGGATTCAACCGCGCCGACCTCCATGCAGACGTTGACGGGTGTGACGGGGATCGACGCGAAAGCATACCTCGGGTCGGACGGGCTGATTATCCCTTTCGTATATACGGCAAACGGCAAAGCGGTGACGGATGCTTCCGCGTATGGCGTGTCTGTCACGGCGACCGTCACGGTATGGTATGAGGGCTGGGATGAGCAGGCGAACAAGAGAAGTCTGGGCGGCAAAATGTTCGAAAGGACATATGCCGATGCACAGATATCACATGATCTTTCAGGACTTCGCGTCGTCCATATCCCGTATGTGGACATGACGAACGCGTCAAAGAACGTCCAGGTAAGCGCGGTCAGGCTGGCGGTCGCGACACCAAAACAGGGTGACCTGTTGGCAACGATGATCGACGTCCCGATAGCCTCAGTGTCTGCGCCTGCGAACGATGTCACGCTCTCGGGCGATCTCACAGGAACCAACACCTTCCCGTCGCGGCATTTCTATCTTGAAGCGGCGCCCATGACGCTCACGGAATATAATACGGGAGAGTCGAACATTTTCATGTGGCTCGTGTCCGAGGCAGGAGATAAGAGCCTTATCTTGAACGAGATCGGGCCGGGGAGCCGACAAGATATCGTAAAGATCTATAACGCGGGATGGTATACCTTGCAGGTACAATCCCAGGGAAAGTGGAACATCGAGCTCAAACAATAGGCACAACGCAAAAAGACCGGCTTCGGCCGGTCTTTTGCTTTTACGGAAGTCCTATTTCTTCCCCCAACGGCTCCCTGTGCCCGAGGACGCCTTCTTGCCGCTCCAGGAGCCGCCCTTTGAAGACTTCTTCCCGCAATTGCAGGCCATGCCTTTTTTCATGGCCTTGCCGCAGGAGGTGCATGTGTTCCCTGACATAGATGTGGACAAAATGATTTAGGATATTCCCAGTATACACCCTCGACACGCGAACATGACGAACATCCATCTTTCCTCTACGCTGCCCGTCATATGCTGTATGTGAAGACCAAGGTATTGCCGAGCCCCATACATGGGCTAGGCCTGTTCGCGGACCAGGACATCCCGAAGGGGACCCTGGTCTGGAAGTTCACGCCTGGTTTCGACCAGAGGTTCACGCGCGAACAGGTCGAGGCCTTCCCGAAAGAGGTCCGGGATTTCCTCTCGTTCTATGCCTGGCAGAGCAAGAAGAGCGGCTTGATCTGCAATGCCTCGGACAATGGGAAGTATTTCAACCACTCGACCGGTCCGAACGTTCGCTCCGCCTATGTGGAGGGCGAAGACGAGGTCGTGACCAGGGCCGTAAAGGACATACGGTCCGGCGAAGAGCTGACGGACGATTATTCGACCTTCGAGGGTCGCGTCGAGCTCATGTGAACCCTCGACAATCCGGGCCGTCCGATATACCCTGTATCGACCGCTCCGGCGGGCCTTTTCTGTATATATGCAAGACAAAATAACCATACGCGGCGCGCGCGAACACAATCTCAAGGACATCTCGCTCGAGATCCCGCGCAACAAGATGATCGTGTTCACCGGCGTGTCCGGCTCGGGCAAGTCGTCTTTGGCGTTCGACACCATCTTCGCGGAGGGCCAGCGCCGCTACGTGGAATCCTTGTCGTCCTATGCCCGCCAATTCCTGGGCCAGATGGACAAGCCGGACGTGGACGAGATCGAAGGCCTCTCTCCCGCAATCTCCATCGACCAAAAGGCGCATAGCTCCAACCCGCGTTCCACCGTCGCCACCATCACCGAGATCTACGATTATCTGCGCGTGCTCTATGCGCGCATCGGGCATCCGCATTGTCCCATCGGCGGCGAACCCATACGCAAGATGACCGTGGACGAGATCGTGGACGCCGTCCTCAAGCGCACGGTCGAGATACACGCGGACCCCAAGGCCGTGGCCTCGCGCAATGGCAAGGGCGCGAAGGACGGCAAGGACGAGATCGTCATCCTGGCGCCGGTCGTGCGCGGCCGCAAAGGGGAATATCACCAATTGCTGCAAGACCTGTACCAGGCCGGCTTCCTCGACGTGCGGCTCGACGGCAAATGGCAGAGCTTGCGCGGGCGCGTGAGCCTGTCGCGCTATCAAAGCCATACCATCGAGGTCGTGGTGGACCGCATCCCGCTCGCCTGGCCGGTGGAGAACAATGCGGCCATGCGCTCGCGTATCGCCGAAGCCGTCGAGATCGCCCTCGACCGCGGCGAGGACACGGTCATCGCCATCCTGGACGATGGCAGCGAGCTCATGATGTCCTCGCGTTTCGCCTGTCCGACCCATGCCTTCGCGTTCCCGGAGATCGAACCGCGCCTGTTCTCGTTCAACTCGCCCTATGGCGCCTGTCCCACCTGCAATGGCCTGGGCACCAAGTTCCTCTTTTCCGAAGACCCCTGCGAGGCCTGCCAAGGCAAGCGTCTGCGCACCGAGGCGCTCCATGTCTTCCTCAATGACCTCAATGTCGTCGAGGCGTCGTCGCTCACCATAGACAAGGCGCATCATTTCTTTTCGCACTTGAAATTGAACGAGACCGAGGCGGACATCTCGGAACCGATCTTGAAAGAGATATTGGCGCGCCTGCAGTTCATGCTCGACGTCGGCCTGCACTATCTCACTTTGAACCGCATGGCCGGGTCGCTTTCTGGCGGCGAGGCGCAACGCATACGCCTCGCGTCCCAGATAGGGTCGCGTCTCGTCGGTGCGCTCTATGTGCTGGACGAGCCGACCATCGGCCTGCATCAGCGCGACAATGCCAAGCTCGTCGAGACGCTCGAAAAACTGCGCGATGCCGGCAATACCATCATCGTGGTCGAGCATGACGAGGACACCATCGCGGCCGCGGATTATCTGGTCGACATCGGTCCGGAGGCGGGCAAGCGTGGCGGGCATGTGGTGGCCGCCGGTCCCATGCCGCAGATCTTGAAGGACAAGAAAAGCATCACCTGCGCCTATCTGCGTGGGGACAAGACCATCCCGCGCCGCGCCGCGCGTCCCAAGACCAAGCAGTTCCTGACCATACGCAAGGCGACCGAGAACAATCTCAAGAACATCACGGTCAAGGTCCCGCTCAAGCGTTTCGTGTGCGTGACCGGCGTCTCCGGTTCCGGCAAGTCGACCCTGATGATCGACATCCTGTACCGCGCGATGGCGAACAAGCTCAATGGCTCTACCGTCAAACCGGGCAAGCATGCCGAGATCGAAGGCGTGGACTGGGTGGACAAGATCGTGGACGTGGACCAAGGCCCCATCGGCCGCACGCCGCGCTCCAATCCGGCCACGTACACGGGCATCTGGGACCATGTGCGCGAGATCTTCACGCTCACGCCCGAGGCGCGCATGCGCGGCTACAAGGTCGGGCGCTTTTCGTTCAATGTGCCCGGCGGACGCTGCGAACATTGCGAAGGCCATGGCCAGATCGCCATCGAGATGCATTTCCTGCCCACGGTGTACGTGAAATGCGACGTGTGCAAAGGCCGCCGCTTCGATCGCGAGACGCTCGAGGTCAAATACCGCAACAAGACCATCGCGGACGTGCTCGCCATGACGGTCGAGGAGGCGGACGAGTTCTTCAAGGACATCCCGCCCATAAAGGACAAGACCGGCATCCTGAAAGAGGTGGGCTTGGGCTATATCGAGCTGGGCCAGGCCGCGACCACGCTCTCGGGCGGCGAGGCGCAACGCGTCAAGCTGGCGACCGAGCTCGCGCGCCGCGACACGGGCAATACGTTCTACTTGCTCGATGAGCCGACGACCGGGTTGCATTTCGAGGACATACGCAAATTGCTCGATGTCATCCAAAAGCTCGTGGACCGCGGCAACAGCGTCGCCGTCATCGAGCACAATCTCGACGTCATCAAGAACGCGGACTGGGTCATAGACATGGGCCCCGAAGGCGGGGACGGGGGAGGCAAGGTGGTGGCCGAGGGTACGCCGGCCGAACTGGTCGATCACAAGTCTTCCATCACCGGTCAATTCCTGCGAAAGTATTTCTAAAAGGTCCCCGTTTACACGGGGAAGGCGGTTACGCCTGTTTTTTGGTATACTCTCCGCATATGTTCGATCACAAGGACGCGTTCAAGAACCCCATCGTCTGGGCGGGGATCGCGGTATTGCTCTGCGTGGGGCTTTCGGCCTCGGTCCTGCTCCTGGTCTTGGGCGGCCGTTCGGTCTTTCCCGCATACAAGGGGCCGATGGTGAAGGCCCCCTCCGAACGCGAGACCAAGGGCGGCGCGCTCTCGAGCCCGCTCACCATCCCGCGGTCCAAGGACCGCAGCGGGTTGGCATCCGTCATGAGCCCGGACGGCAATTGGCGCCTCCTTGTCGAAGATGCGGGCAGCCAGGATGTCAGCGTCGAGCACAGCTTGGTGCTGCGCAAGACATCCGGCACGGGCAAGCGCCTCGTGCTCGCGTCCGTCGCGGACGATCTCGGCACACAGATCAAGGACATCAAATTGCATCAATGGGAGCCGGCGGGTTGGTCCGCGGATGCGTCTACCGTGTATTTCGCCGAGCGCATCTTGAGCCTTGGCGCCAAGGCCTCCGAGATGCCACCTTCCGTGTTCGGCAATGAGCTCTATAGCGTCGCGGCCAAGGTCGGGGCGAAAGTGGCCCATCTCGGCACGTTCTCTACCGGGAAGGATGCGGAGCGCAATGGCCTGGTGGCCGTCGCACCCGCGGTGAAACGCGCGGCCTGGCTTGAGGACGGCGCTTTGTATGTCGCCGCTTTCGACGGCAAAGGCAAGACGAAATTATATGAACCGCCGCAAGGGTCGCGCATCTGGCAGGCCGTGTATGACCCTGCGGGCAAGCGTGTGGCGGTCCTGCTCATGTCCTTGGACAAGGAAGAGTATCAATGGAAGGCCGGCCTGTTGGACGCCAAGGGGGCGTACACGGACCTGGGTCCGTCCGTCTATGGCGGCCTCCTGGACTGGACGAAAGCCTCGGGATTGTCCTACCTTTCCTCGCAGCCCGACGGCAGCTTCCAGTCGAAGACCGCCGATGGGACCAAGGAATGATCCCGGACAAGGTCAAAGTAAAAGGCGGAGAATTGCCCGACGTGCCAGGCGTGTACCTGATGAAGGACGCGCGCGGCAAGATCATGTACGTGGGCAAGGCCACCTCGCTCAAAAGGCGGGTGTCTTCGTATTTCCAGCGACCGCATGACGTGCGCATCCAAGAGATGGTCTCGCGCATACGCGCCATCGACTACATCACGCGGCCCACGGCCATCGAGGCGCTCATCCTCGAGGCCAATCTCATCAAGCATTATGATCCGCCGTACAACATCCTCGCCAAGGACGACAAGAGCTTTTTGTATCTCGTCCTGACGCGCGAGGATTTCCCCAAGCCCTTGCTCGTGCGCGGCGGGGACATGGGCGATGATGCGGGGAAAAAGTACAAGGCCGTGTTCGGCCCATACACGTCGGGCCCGTCCTTGCGCGCCGCCCTTGAGATCGTCCGCAAGATCATCCCGTGGAGCACCTGCGAGCCGGGGCAAAAGCGCGCGTGCTTCTATTATCATCTCAAACAATGCCCGGGCGTGTGCATCGGCGCGGTGAGCAAGGCGGAGTATGCCAAGGTCGTGCGCGACCTGATGCGCTTCTTCGAAGGCAAGAAGGATTTTTTGCTCAAGCAATATGCGCGCGAGATGAAGAAGGCGGCCAAGGAACAGGAGTTCGAAAAGGCCGCGGACCTGCGCAATCGCATCTTCGCGCTCGAACATATCCAAGACATCGCGGTCATACGACGCGAGGACGGGACGGGGGAAAGGCCGACGGACCTGCCGGTGAACGTGTTCGGGCGTATCGAGGGCTATGACATCTCGAACATCTCGGGCACGTCCACGGTGGCGTCCATGGTCGTGTTCGAGGCGGGCGCGCCGGCCAAGGCCGAGTATCGCAAGTTCCGCATCAAGACCGTGAAAGGGTCGAACGACGTGGCGTCCATGCAGGAGACCCTGCGCCGCCGCTTCACAAACGCGTGGAGGCGTCCGGACCTGTTGCTCATCGATGGCGGCTGGCCGCAAGTGAACGCGGCCAAGGCAGTATTGGAAGAGCTCGGCCTCGCCATCCCGCTCATGGGCATCGCCAAGGGGCCCGAGCGCAAACGCGATGACATCATCACCGACGCGCCGCCCGAGGTCCTCGCGGTCTACGAGAAATATCTGCCGCTCCTCGTGCGCGTGCGCGACGAGGCGCATCGTTTCGCCATCACCTATCATCGGAAATTGCGCTCGATGCGCCTCCTGGGACGCGCGTGATACCATGGCAGCAGACCGCCTTGCGGATATGCTGCCTACCGCGACACTTCATGCCTTGCGCAACGGGTTCCGCGTGGTGCATGTACCGCTCACCTCGAGCGGCCTCACGACCATCGTGGTGGCCGTGGCCGCGGGCACGCGCTGCGAAGGCCCGGCCGAGCGCGGGCTGGCGCATGTCACCGAACATGTCATCTTCAAAGGCGGCAAACGGTATCCCACGGCGCGGGTGATGAACGACGCCATCGCGGCCATCGGCGGATACAACAATGCCGCGACCAACATCGAGCACACGTATTACATCATCGAGGTGCCGAACGAACATGCGGCCGAGGCCTTGAATATCATGGCCGACATGATGGTCCATCCGCGCTTCCCGGCCGAGGAGTTCGGCCGTGAGCGCAAAGTGGTCATCGACGAGCTCATCCGCGCAAAACAGGACGACTCGCGCTATATCGAGATCCTGTTCGAGGACCTGATGTACGAGCATCAGCCCCTGGGCTGGGACATCAATGGCACGCGCAAGAACGTCTCGAAGCTGGGCCGTCCGGCCGTGCTGCGCTTCGTGAAAAAATGGTATGCGCCGTCCGCGATGGACTGCTTTTTGATAGGCGGCGGCGCGACCCCGGCCTTGGCGCATCAGGCGTCCGCGGCATTCGCCGCCTTGCGTTCGCGTCCGCGGCCGGCCTGGAAGCCCTTCGCGCGCCGTAAGGCCGGCCCGCGCCGCCGGCATCTCGAAAGGGACGATGAACTGACCTCGATCATGCTCGGGTTCCCGGGCGTGGGCCTTTTTTCGCGCGAGGCCATGGCGCAGCGCGTGCTCGACGTGGTCCTGGGCGGCAATACCTCGTCCCGCCTGTACAATCGCCTGCGCGAGGAAAGGGGATTGGTCTATGACATCGGTGCCGGATCGGAGTTCTACAGCGATGCCGGGCATACCGCGACCTGGACCCAGGCAAAGGCGAGGGACGCCGCGAAGGTCGAGCGCATGGTCCTCGAGGAATATCGAAGGCTCCTCGTCGAACCGCCATCGGCCCAAGAGGTGGCCATGGCCAAGGAGATCTGTCTCGCAGGTCTGGCCGGTTTGCCCGAGGACCATGAGGCTCTGGCCGTGGACCTCTTCAAACCCTTGCTCTTGGGCGGCACGCTCACCCAGTTGTCCGACCTGCGGAGGGCCATGCGTGCCGTGCGCACGGATGACGTGCGCCGGCTCATACGCCGCATCATCGATCCCGAGGCCGTGGTCTGCACGACCATCGGCCGCGCACTGACATGATCAAAGATCTTTTTCGCGCATTTCGCATAGAGCCCGAAGAAAGACCGTGGATGGCCTCTTTCGGTGGGGCCATCTTGTTCGGCGTGTTCGCGTCCGTCCTGAGCGCCAACCTGGTGATGTCTTTCGTGGTGAAGCGCGTCGGCATCGAGCTTTTGCCGTATTACCTGGTCTTGGGGTCCGTGGCCCTGTTCGCGTCCTACGTGCTCATGCGGCGCGTCCTGCATACGTGGCATACCGCGGACCAAGGCCTCATCAGCATGTGTTTCGCCTTGCTCGGGACCGCGTTCCTGGCGGCGACACAAGGGTCGCTGGACCGCGGATCAGCCGCGTGGCGCATCGCCGTCTTCATCGTGGTGGCCGCGTTCACGAACGGCGCGACCTTGCGCATCGCCTTGGACAAGATCAAGGTCGCCGCGGCCGACCTGTTCGATCAAGAGCAGATGAAGCGCCTGTATCCCTTGCTCATCACGGTCTCGGTCGCGGCGGCCTTCGTGAGCGGCATGCTCTTGGCCTTGGTCGGCAAAGAGTGGCGCGCGTCCGTGCTCTTTTGGCTGCCACCCGCGGCCCTCTGCATCGCGGTCGCGTCCTATGCCCGTCTGCGACGCCAGGTCGCCGACCGCACGGCCTATATCGTCGGGGACGGCAAGACCCCGACATCCATCAAGGACGGGCAGCTCGGCGCTTTCGTCGGCCTCTTGAGCATCATGATCGGCCTGTCCGTCATCTTCGAGAACCTGTTCCAATACCAATACACCGCCGCGGCCAATGACTATTTCCCCACGGAAGCGGCGTTCAATGCCTTTGCCGGCGCGTATTCCGCGGCCGCGAGCCTCGGCATGGTGCTCTTCGTCAATCTCTTGTTGCGGCCCTTGCTCGGTCGTCTCGGTCTCGGGAAAAGCCTGCGGGTGCCGCCCCTGGTCGTGCTCGCGGGCGCGGCCGCATCCGTGGTCCATCCGGTCTTTCCGCTCGTCGTGTCCACGGTGTTCCTGCGTGACGTGAGCATCGCGCTGCAATTGGGGTCCTATCGCGTCATGCTCGAGGGCGTCAGCGATTATCAGCGCTCCAGCATCTGGGCCTGGCTCGACGGTCCGGTGACGGCCGTGGGCGGCCTCATCGGCAGCGCCATCATCGGGCTCGCGGCGCTTCTGCTCGCCGGATTTCCGGTCGCGGTGACCGTCCGCGCGGTGGGCATCACGGCCGTGCTCCTGCTCGTGTTCCGCCTCTTCCTGAACGAAAGGCTGCGCAGGCGCTTCCCGCTCGTCCTGTTCGATTCCCTCAAGAAAGGCGATTTCAAAACGCGGCTGCGCGCGATGGCGGCCATGGCGGAGTTCCGCTTCCTCAAGGACAAGCATCTTGGCGCCGTGCTGGACGTGTTGCGCGACGAAGGCGAACCGGCGGCCATGCGCGTAGAGGCCGTGCGCACCGTCGCCGCCATACAAGACCCGTCCTGTCTGCGCCTGGTCAGCCGTTTCTTCACGCATGCCGATGACGGATTGCGGCAGGCCGCGGTGGAAGCGGTCGCGAGCTTCCGTTTCGACGAGAGCGCGGCCTTCGAGATCGGTTTTTCGCGCCAGATGCTCATGACCAAGCTGCGCGAGGCCTTCGATCGCGAGACCGTCCCCGACATCGCGAACGCCATCTTGCGCGCGCTCCTCGCCTTGCATGACCCGGAGCTCGTGCCGTTCATCGTCCATGGCCTGCGGACGGGCTCGCCCACGGTGCAGAACAGTTGCCTGCGTTGTTTGCGGCGCTTCCATGATCCCGCGGTCATCGATCAGGCGCGCCCATTCCTGACCAGCGCGGACCCGGCGCTCAAGGCCCAGGCCGTGGCCGCCACCTGGCAGTTCGCCTGGGAGCATGGGGCATTGACGGCGCAGGCGCTCGATGAGCTCGTCCATGCGCCCGCGACGAGCGAGGCCCGTCGCCAAGGTCTGTACCTGATCGGCGAGCTACGGTTGCTCGAAAGGCGGTCGGAGCTCTTCAAGGGATTGCGTGCCGAAGGCCCCGACCTGCGTCTCACCGCAGCCATCGCCTTGCTCAAGCTGGGCGATAGGTCCGGTCTCAAGGTGATCGAGGAGGCGATGGCCGAGGGGAATGCCCTTCAGGCGCGTCGCGCGGAACGCTTGGCCGCGAACGAGCGCGTGCCCGCCGTGGACCGCCAGCGCCTCAAGGACATGATGCACGCGTATCATCTGCATTATCCCTCCGATCTGCCGGCGAGCGAACCACTGCGCGTGCGGCTGGTGGATATCCCCAAAAAATGTTTGCAAGCGCTTGTGCCTCTGTATGCGGGCAAGGATGCGTACTCTGATCGCCGCAAGATAGAGAAAGCTTTGACGCGCAAGGATTTTCCGCCCGTCATGGGGCATGTGGTCCTGATCGGCCTGGGCGGTCCCTGGGAACGTATGGTGCAGATCGCCTTGCTGTCACAAGGGTATCTCGTCCGCCGCGAAGAAAGAGGCGAAGCGGCGCAACGCGATGAACGCGTCATCGGCATGGCGGGGGACAAGGGACTGCCATCGAATGCCGTGCTCCTGACCGACAAGACCGACGGGCTCGGGCCTTTCGACGTGATGCGCGGCCACTATGCGCCATCCGAGGTCTTGCGCATCTTGCGACAAAAAAACGACCATGATGGTCGTTGAGCTCACTCGCGCGAGGCGGTGAAGAAGGGCGTCAGATCGGAGATGCGCGCATGCCGCATGCAGGCATAGTGATGGCCGAAGCGCAGGGCGAAGGCGACATAGCCGACCTTGTGGTCCACGCTCACGTAGAGCTTGGCCTCTCGGGCCATGGCCCCGCTCAAGACGCGCACCTGGCGTTCGAGCGGGGTGAGGTCCTTGAGACAGAGGTCCATGAGGGGCACGTGGAGATCGCTCACCACGCTTCCGGCCTGTAAGGGGTCATAGCTCTCGAAGCCCACGCAGAGCCTGGCTTCGCCGTTCGCCAAGACGATCTTGAGCGGGATATGGCGTTCGCCGGCTTTGGGCGGGCAGGCTTTGAGCAAGAGCTTGGTCCCTGGGACCTTGGCGAGCTTGTTCTGGATCTGCTTGTCTTTGGGCCCGGCGAGGAGGGACAGGTCTCGTGGGAGGTTTTGAAGGGGCATGCGTCCTCCGTTTCTGTGGTTGTTGCCTTCTTTTAGCGGTTTTTTTCATATATGTCAAGTTATCCACATATATGAAGCTTTGACCTGGACCACAAAGTGGCATAAACTGGGTTCCAGTGGGGGAAAGTGGGATTATAGAAAGCGCCTATGTTCATCGGAGAGTACCACCATACGCTCGATGACAAAGGCCGGTTGTCCATACCGGCGAAGTTTCGCGCATCCTTGGCCACGGGGGCCGTGGTGACGCGGGGCTTGGACCGTTCGCTCTTCCTGTACCCACGGGAACAGTGGGACACCTTGGCGGCCAAGATCTCGGCCCTCCCCATCGGACAGTCCGATACGCGCGCGTTCGCCCGTCTCATGCTTGCGGGTGCAATGGAAGCGGATATCGACAAGTCCGGGCGCATCATGTTGCCGGAGTATCTCCGCACGTATGCGTCATTGGGCAAGCTGGCCGTCATCACGGGCCTCGGGGACCGCCTCGAGATCTGGGATGAACAGGCCTGGACCGAATATGCCGCCAAGACCGAAGGCGCGAGCAATGACATCGCGGAACGCCTCGGCGCCAGCATATGACGACCATCCATCGGTCCGTCCTGCTGCGCGAGGCGGTGGACGCCCTCGAGCCGTGCTCGGGCGGCGTCTATGTCGACGGCACCTTGGGCGGCGGCGGCCACACGGCGGCCCTGCTCGAGGCAAGCGCGCCCAAAGGCACGGTCATCTCGCTTGATGTCGATCCGAAGGCCTTATCGGCGGCCCGTGAACGTTTCGCGTCATACGGGGACCGCTGGCAGGGGCTCGAAGCGAACTTCCGCCATCTGTCCAAGGTCCTGAACGATCGCGGCATCGTCACGGTAGACGGCCTCCTGCTCGATCTCGGCTATTCGTCCGACCAGCTCGAGGATGCTTCCAAAGGCATCTCCTTCCTGGCCGACGGACCGCTCGACATGCGGCTCGGCGAACGTTCCAACGAGGACGGGCTCACGGCCGCGGAGATCGTCGGGACCTGGTCCCAAGGCGATCTGGAGAAACTTCTCCGGAATTTCGGGGAAGAACGCTATGCCGGACGCATCGCCCGCGCGCTCGTCGAAGCTCGACGGGTCGCGCCGATACGGACCACGGTCCAGCTCCGGGACCTCGTCGCCGCGGCCGTGCCGTCGGGATACGAGGCGGGCCGCATCCATCCCGCGACGCGGACCTTCCAGGCTCTGCGCATCGCGGTGAACGATGAGCTCGAGGCGCTCGAAGACGTGTTACGGGAAGCCCGCGGCGTCCTCGCGCCCGGCGGACGCATCGCGGTCATCACCTTCCATTCCTTGGAAGATCGCGTGGTCAAGCTGGCTTTCAAACAGGCGGGATATCTTCCTCTCACCAAAAAACCCCTCGTGCCGACGGATGCGGAGATCGCGGACAATCCGCGCGCCCGCAGCGCCAAACTGCGCGTCGCCATGACGGAGGACGGACAAAACCCATTCAAACCAATTAAAACAAAATATGTCGCACCCGTTCGCCATGACCATGACGAGACCACATGAGGCCCTGGGGCTTCGCGCCCCCATCGGCAGGAGACTGCCGCATGGGTTGGCCGCGTGGAACCTGTGCATCGTGGTCCTCACCACCATGTTCGCCTTGGGCTATGTGGTGCGGGTCAATGCCACGTCGGCCTCCGGCTTCCGTTTCCGCGAGGCCGAGAAGCGCGTGGAGTCCCTGCGCACCGAGACCATGGCCATGCAGGATAAATTGGCTTCGCTCTCGTCCCTGCAGGAATTGGCCACCAAAGCGGACGGGAACGGCTATGTGCCCGTAGATACTCTGGATTTCGTGAACTTGGCCTCCCGTTCCTACGCGAAGAAATAGCGTCGAACGGCTTGCCCGAGCGGCCTCAGGCCCTTCAGGCAAGCCATGCGGCGCGAGCCATCTGGCTTAAATATCCCCCCGATTGCGTGCCGGGGGGATGTTTTATGTACCCGATATACGCGCGGTCTGCCGGCCGCTTCGGCCAAAGCTTCCTCGTCGTATGTCACATACGCCTGCGGGAGCTTTGTCCTCCAGCGACCGACATCCCATCACGTATATCGGGTACGTTGTGAGAAGTGCCTTGGTTTGTTAGGGTAAAGATGTACATTGGACAGAGGAGGAAAGATGTCGAAACAGTCGTTCGAAGGAACGTCCATCTTATCAACGGCGGGTTTCACCAAGCATGATATCCGCGTGATCTTCCGGGTCGCGCGGCGCATGCGTCGTCTCGTCGAAAAGGGGAAGCCGTCGGATATCTTGGCGGGCAAGGTCATGGCCGCGGTCTTCTACGAAGCGTCCACGCGGACCTCGTCGTCCTTCATCGCCGCCATGCAGCGTTTGGGCGGTCAGTGCATCCCGATCACGGGCGTGAAGTTCTCGTCGGTGAGCAAGGGAGAGACGCTCGAGGACACCATGCGCACGCTCGAACGGTATGCGGACGTCCTCGTGCTGCGCCACAAGAAGCGCGATGCGGCGGCGCGGGCGGCCGCCGTGCTGCGTAAGCCGCTCATCAATGCCGGCGCCGGGGACGGGGAGCATCCGACCCAGGCCCTGCTCGACCTGTTCACCATCCGCGAGGAGCTCGGGACCCTGAAGGGCCTCACCGTGACCCTGGTCGGCGACCTCAAGTATGGACGCACCGTGCATTCCCTGGTGCATCTCTTGGGCTTGTACGGCGCGCGTCTCAACTTCGTCTCGCCGCGGGAGCTGCGATTGCCTAAACGCCTGCGCGGCCTTCTCGCGCTCCGAGGCGTCAGGTTCGAACAGGGGAAAAGGCTCGAACCTTTTCTCCGCGACAGCGACGTGTTCTACCTCACGCGCGTGCAGCGGGAACGTTTCAAAGACACGGCGATCTATGAGCGCGTCAAGGACGCGTATATCTGGACGCCCAAGACCATGACGCGGGTGAAAAAGCATTGCATCGTCATGCATCCTTTTCCTCGCAACAAGGAGCTCGACCCGGCCACGGACGCGGACCCGCGCGCCGCCTTCTTCACGCAGATCGAGAACGGCCTCTATGTCCGCATGGCGCTCTTGGCCCTGGTCCTGGGCCGCGCCTGATACCACCCCTCGCGAACGCGGGGGTTTTGTTTTTTATGCTATACTTGGCCCATGCAGTCCAAGACCGGTGCGGTGATGCGTTTGCTTCTCATCGACATCGTCGGCAGCGTGGCCTGGTTCCCGTTGTGGTGGTACACGCTCGGCCTGTCGCATGTCGCCGGGCATTTCCTGCAAAGCCTGCGGTATCGCGCGCAGAGCTACAGTTTGCGCATTTGGATGCGCAATTTCTTCGTGCCCATGTATGGCCAGCATGACATCACCGGCCGCCTGGTCAGCGTGTTCATGCGCTTCGTCGTCCTGGTCGGCCGCGTGTTCGCCTTGGTCTTCGAGGCCGTGTTCTATCTCGTCCTGCTCGCGGCCTGGGTCGCGGCCCCGGCGCTCTTCATCGCCCTTGCCGCGAACGGCTTGATACGCGGCGCCTTGGTGAGCGGCGCGCGTTCGGCACTTTGATATGGAAGAGATGCAGCATCCCACGGCCATCGTGTGCACCGCCTGCGGCGGCGATCCACGGCTTTCCGCGCATTGCAAGGTCTGCGGCGGCGCGGGCATCGGCGTGCCGTCGCAAGACGGGTTCTTGGCCTGGTCGGACCCGGTGGACGATTTCCGCATCAGTTTGCGCGCCGTGCGGCGCAGCGTATATGCCGCCTTGCATCTGGGCCTGTTCATCGCCTCCGTGCTCTGCGCGGCCATCTTCATCTGGCAGATCACGCGTTTGGACGACATCCGCGTCTTGGCCACGGCGGATTTCTATCTCATCGGCCATTGGTACGTGACCTTGCTCTGGATAGGCCTCACCCTGTTCTGTTTCCTCATCTTCCGTCAGGCCGAATATGGCCAGGAGAGCAGGACCCTCCCCAATTGGGGCCTCACAAAGCGGCAGGCCGAAGCGCGCAAGGCCGCGCCGCCGGACCATCTGTTCGACGTCGCGCCGTACTTCTCGCGCGAGGCGCGCGACATCGTCGAGGACGCCTATCGCATCGCCAAGAGCCTCGGCCGCGTCGAGGTCACGCCGCATGCCTTGTTCGCGGCGTGTTTGGCTAGTCGCGAAGGCGGGCTGTTCATGGTGCGTCTCGGGATGAAGTTCGACGCCGTCAAAGCGCCCATCGCGCATGTGTTGCAACAGGACCCGGGCGGCAATCCGCCCATACAGCTCTCGAAGGACGCCAAGCGCGTCCTGGCCCTCGCGTACCTCGACGCGAGGGACAAAGACCGCAAGCACGTGGACGTGATGGACGTCTTCATCGAATCCTTTACCGCGAGCCAGGCCTTGGAAGACCTGCTCGACCAACTGGGTTTTCCGCCCGACCACGTTCGCCATGTTGGCGAATGGATCAGTTTGCAGGATGAAATGCGCGAGAACCAGGAACGTTTCGCCATGCTCGCGCGTCTCAAGCCGAAAAAGGCCATGAACCGGGCCATGACCGCGCGGCAAACGCCCATGCTGGACCGTTTCAGCGAAGACCTCACCCTGCTCGCGCTGTCCGGCTATGTGGCGCCGGTCATCGGCCGCGACAAAGAGGTCGAGGAGCTGCTACGCGCCATCGAGAGCGGCAGCCGTTCCGTGGCCCTCGTGGGCGAGAACGGGGTGGGGAAGGGGAGCATCGTGGACGAGCTGGCGCGGCGCATGGTCGAAGAGGACGTGCCGGCCGCGCTTTTCGACAAGCGCCTCGTGTCCGTGTCCTTGCCTCAGGTCATCGCGGGCGGCGATCCCTCGCTCGCGGCCGAACGTTTCCTCACCATCCTGCATGATGCCGAGGACTCGGGGAACATCATCTTGGTCTTGAACGGCATCGAGGCGCTCACCGGCGGCGGAGGCGGCGGGCCCATGGACCTCTCCGAGATCCTGTCCTCCGAGCTCGGCCGCGGCATCCTGGCCATCATGACCACGACGCCGTCGGCATGGACGCAATATATCGAACGCCGCACCTTGGCGTCGCGATTGACCAAGGTGAACGTGCCCGAGACGTCCACGGTGGACACCATACGCACCTTGATGGCCAAATGCGGCCAGATCGAATATCAGCAAGGCGTGTTCTTCTCCTATGCCTCGCTCGAAAAGGCGGCCGTGCTCGCCGACAGGCTCATCCATGACAAGGCCGCGCCAGCCAAAGCCTTCGACGTGATACGCGAGGCGGCCGTGCTGGCGCGCAAGACGCGCGGCGAGAACGCCTTCGTGGGCCCCGAGGACGTCGCGGCCGTCGTGCACGCCAAGACCGGCGTGCCCGTGGAGGCCGTGACCAAGAGCGAGAGGCAGAAATTGCTCACGCTCGAGGGCAGTTTGCATGCCCGCGTCATCGGACAGGACGAAGCGGTCACGGCCGTGGCCCAGGCCTTGCGTCGCGCCCGCGCCGAGCTGCAGCAAGGCCATCGTCCCATCGCGAACTTCCTCTTCCTCGGCCCCACCGGCGTCGGCAAGACCGAGCTCACCAAGGCGCTCGCCGCGGAATATTTCGGCAGCGAGGACGCCATGGTGCGTCTCGACATGTCGGAATATCAGGACCGCTCCAGCATCACGCGCATGATCGGCGCGCCGGGCGATGAGCGCGGCGGCTTGCTCACCGAGGCGGTGCGCGCCAAGCCCTATGCCATCGTGCTCCTCGACGAGCTCGAAAAGGCGCATCCCGACATCCTGACCTTGTTCCTGCAGGTCATGGACGATGGCCGCCTCACGGATGGCGTCGGCCGCACCGTGGATTTCACCAATACCATCGTCATCGCCACCTCGAACGCCGGCTCGCAATACATCCAGGAACAGATCGCCGCCCAGTCGCCGCTCGAACAGATCAAGCGCGGCCTGCTCGAGACCCAGCTCAAGGGCGTGTTCCGTCCGGAATTCCTCAATCGTTTCGACGGCGTCATCGTGTTCCGCCCGCTCACCATGGAAGACGTGGTCAAGATCGCCACGCTCATGCTCGCGGGCATCGCCAAGAACCTGGAGCAGAAGGGCATGCTGTTCACGGCCGACGACGACGCCGTGACCGAGCTGGCGCAGGCCGGTTTCGACCCGCTCTATGGCGCGCGACCCTTGCGCCGGGCCATACAGGAACGCGTTGACAATCTGCTCGCCGACTTGCTACTCCAAGGGAAGGTCGGGCGCAAAGACCGCATACGCCTCCAAGCCGGAGGCACCCTGGCGGTGGAAAAAGCGCCCGAGGTCTGATACATGGCACGCGAGACGGCATTCCTCTTCGCGGGATCGGCGGCCCTTCTGGCGGCCGTCTTGTCTTTTGCCCTGTCCTTTCTCTCGCGCGCCTTGGCGGCCATGGCCCAGGCCTATGACCAGCCTGGCGGCGGCCGCAAGATCCATCGCGATCCCGTGCCGCTCTGGGGCGGCTTGGGGATCGCCGTGACCTTGCTTTCCTCGCTTGCCGGCGTCTGCGTGCTCGCGTCCACGATGGGACAGGCCTTGCGGCCGAACCAGATCGTGGGCTTCGGCCTCGGCATCTGCATCCTGCTCGTGGGCGGTCTCATAGATGACGTGCATCCCTTGCCGCCGCGCATCCAGGTCCTTTTCCCCTCGCTCGCGGCCATCGCGGTCATCCTGGGCGGCACGGGCATCGTGCAATTGACGCGCCCCGGGTCGCTCCATGGCTTTCAGCTCCTGCCATGGCAGACGAACGTGTTGACCTTCGCCTGGCTGCTCGTCGCGACCTATGCCACCAAGATCCTCGATGGCCTCGATGGCCTCGTGACCGGGCTCGCGGCCATCGGCTCTGGCATCGTGGCCGCGCTCGCCCTCTCGCCGAACTATTTCCAACCGCTCGTCGGCATCCTCTCGGCCGCGGCCGGCGGGACCTTCCTCGGTTTCCTTCCGCGGAACGCCTATCCGGCCAAGCAGTTCTTGGGCGAAGCGGGGAGCACCATCGCGGGCTTCACCTTGGGCGTTCTCGCCATCCTCTCGAGCGCCAAGGTGGCCGTGGCCTTGGCCGTGCTCGCCATCCCCATCGCGGACATCGGCCTGGTCATGCTCGGCCGCATGCGCCGCGGCCTCTCGCCTTTCGCGGGCGATGATTCCCATCTGCATTTCCGCCTGCTCAAGGCCGGCCTCTCGCATCGTCTGGCCGTCTTCCTCTACTGGGCCATCGCGTTCGCCGCCGGCATCTTGGCCCTCGGACTGCAGACGCGAGGCAAGGTCTTCCTCGTCATCTCCTTGATCGCGCTCGCCGCCCTCGCCTCTTTCGCCACGGGTTATCTGGCCCGCCGCCGCAGTTATGAAGCATAAGCTCTTGTTGTATTTTTTCCTGGCCTTCGTCTTGGGCATGGCCGGGAGCATCCAGGCCATGCGCATCGCGCATCCCGCCCCCGTGCCCATCATGCGGGTGGGCGGCAAAACCATACGCCTCCTCATCGCGCGCACCCCGGCCCAGGTGACCAAGGGGCTCTCGGGCCATGATCGGCTGCCCGAGGACATGGGCATGCTGTTCTATTTCAACAAGCCGGACCGCTACACCTTTTGGATGCCGGACATGAAATTCCCCCTCGATATCGTGTGGCTGCGGGGCAGCGTGGTGCAGGAGACGGTGCAGCTCGATGCCCCCGTGCCGGGCTTGCCCATACCTATATATACGCCTTCGTCCACGGCCGACCGCGTGCTCGAGCTGGATGCGGGCCTGGCCGCGCGGTATGGCCTCGTCCCGGGGGCCAAAGTGGTCCTTCCCCCCTAGGGTTTGACAGTTCAGGGGTTTTTGGCTATCCTTTGCGCACTATGTTTGCCGTCATCAAGACCGGTGGGAAGCAATATCTCGTCAACCAGGGCGACCTCTTGAAGGTCGAAAAGCTGGATGTCGAGGTGGGCAAGCCGGTGCAGCTCGAGACCCTGCTCCTCGCCGAGGAGGACGGTTCCAAGATGGAGGTGGGTTCGCCCGCGCTCAAGACCCAGGTCACCGCCGAGGTCGTGGAGCATGGCCGCGCCGCCAAGATCTCCGTGGTCAAGTACAAGGCCAAGTCCAAGTACCGCCGCCGCGTCGGTCATCGTCAGCACTTCACCGCGCTCAAGATCACCAAGTTGTCATAAGAAAAAGCCCGCTCTCCTGAGCGGGTTTTTGATATCAGTCCTCGCCATGGTCATGCGGGAAAGGCATGGGCATGTCGATGTCGAAATGGCCTTCCTCCTCGGCCTCCAACACGCCGGGGATGGCGCGGAGCTCTTCGAGCGTCGGCGCATTCGGCCCGAGGCTCACACTGATGAGGTGGCGTTCATCGTTCCTGACCTTGACGGTCACGCCGGGCACCTTCCCGAGGGAGGCTTCCTGCAACTGCATGTCGATGCCCGGGATGAAGCGGAGCTTGATGCGAAGTTCTTTGGACATGGGTCCCCCCTTAGTTCTCGCCGCGTCCGGGGGGACGGGCCAAGGCGGCTTCGAGCTCGGCGTCGAGACGACGTGTGAGCTCGGGGCTGAGCGGCGGCAATTCGGCCGGCGTGCTGTCCTTGTCGCCATCCTGCACGTCTTCTTCCACGCTTTCCACGCCCGTGATGAGGCGGAAATAGGGAAGGAGGCTTTCCACCGTCCCGACGCGGATGTCCGACACGAATTGGAGGGTAAGCACGAAACCGGGCTTGCCCTTGCGGTCCGAGAGGTGGACCACCCTCACGTGGTTCACCTGGGATAGGCTGGCCATCACGTCGGCGGGATCGACGCCCGGTTTGAGGGTCAAGAAGAGACGGGGCTTGTACATGCGTTCTGACACGGTAAACTCCTTTCAATGTGCCGTGCGAGGATACGCCGCCGCGCGGAAAAAATCAACCCTGCAGCCTTCGGCGGTTCGAGAGCGCGTCCGCGATGGTGGCGCCGTCGGCGTACTCGATCTGCGCGCCATGTTGCAGGCCGCGCGCCAGGCGCGAAATGTTCGCCTTGATGCCTTGCAAGCGCTTGGTGAGATAGAGGGCCGTGGTGTCGCCCAGGATGTCCGGATCGAGCGCGAGGATGACCTCGTTCACCGTCGCGTCCGGCGCCTGCAGGCGCGACACGAGCGCCGCGATGTTCAAGGTCTCGGGCGTGCGGCCTTCGATGGGGTCGATGAGGCCGCCGAGCACGTGATACAAGCCGTGGTACACCGCCGATTCCTCGATGACGCGCACGTCTTGGCTCGTGCCCACGACGCAGAGCTGGCTGCGGTCGCGTGACGCATCCGTGCAGATGCCGCATCCCGCGATATCCGTCCAACTGCCGCAGACGGCGCAGCGTCCCACGCCCTCGGCCATGCCTTCGAGGCTTTTGGCGAAACGGCGAATGCTCTCGCGAGGTTGTGCCGCGAGCCAATACGCATAGCGCAGGGCCGCGCGCGGCCCCACGCCCGGCAGGCTGTCGAAAGCCGCCGCGGCGTCATGTATGGGTTTCGGGACGGATGACATGCGACCTCACTTCATCATGTCTTGCATGTCTTTGGCGAGGTCCAAACCACCGATATCTTTCAGTTTTGTCGCCATGGTCTTCTGTATCTTGGTCAAGCCATCGTTCAAGGCCTCTTTGATATAGCCTTCGAGCCTGGTCTTGTCGCTCATGGCGTCATCGGCGATGGACACATGGGTCACATGCTGATTGCCGTCCACGGTCACCTTGACCTTGCCCCACCCGGCGCTGCCTTCGGCGCTTTCCTCGGCCAAAGCGCTTTGTATGGCCTTGGCCTTGTCGCGGATGTCTTTGAACTGCTTCAATTTGGAAAACATATAAGGTCTTTTTACCCCGTCGGGCAGGGGAGGGCAAGATAAAGAAAAACCCCATCCTTCGCGAAGGGTGGGGTCAGGGGCGGTCGCCCTCGAGGGCATAACGCAGCTCCTCTTGGGGGCGGATGATAAGGTCTTGGCTGCCGAACAGCCCGCGGTGGACAAAGAGCCTTTCATGCGTCTCCGTGTGCAGGACGGGAAGAAAGGCCTCGTCGTAGCGGATGATGCCGAAGGCCTCGAGCGCCATCGGGCTCCCGTCGACGAGGGCGAAGCGGGGTCCGTCATGGCCGTCGCGCGTGACGTGCTCCAGGAACATCCCGAGCGGCCGCGCGAAGTCGAGATGATCGCCGTACAGGGCGCGATAGATCACGAACTTCTCTTCGAGGTATGGCCTGCGCGCCGTACCGATGACGAAATAGCGATTGCCTTTGAAATGCCGGTAGATGCCGGAGACGGGATCTTTCATGCGCTCTCCTCTCGAATGTGCCGCGATATCTAAGCATGAAAAGCCCGGCATGGCTAGCCGGGCTGGGTGCTCGTGATGGGCGTATGCGGATCGAAAGGCGGGGGAGGCGCGTTGCCGGCGCCCTGCGAGGCGCCGACGGCCGCCGAGTGCTGCGGTTTCTTGGCGAGGTTCTTGAAGCTGGCGCGCGATTCGTCGAAGTACAGGCTCAAGATGCCCGTGGGACCGTTGCGATGCTTGGCGATGTGTATCTCGGCGATATTGCGCTCGTCCGGCGACAGCTCGTCCTTGCGGTAATTGGGGTCGGCGGCCTTGCGATAGATGAACATCACGATGTCGGCGTCCTGCTCGATGGAGCCGGATTCGCGCAGATGCGAGAGCTTGGGAATGGCAGGCTTGCTCTGCTCCACGTTGCGCGAGAGCTGGGACAACGCGATGACCGGGATATTGAGCTCACGCGCGATGGACTTGAGGCCGCGCGTGATCTCGGCGATCTCCTGCACGCGGTTCTCGCCCGAGGATTTCGATTCCATGAGCTGCAAGTAGTCGATGACGAGGAGGCCGAGGCCTTTTTCCATCTGCAGGCGGCGCGCCTTGGTGCGTATCTCCATGATGCCGGCGGAGGCGGTGTCGTCGATATAGATGGGCGCTTCGGAGAGCACGCCGATGGCATGACCGATGCGTTCGAAATCGTTCCCTTCGCCCGAGCCCGTGAGATTGCCCATGCGCAGGTTGTACAAATTGATGTTCGCCTCGGCGCAGAGCATGCGGTCCACCAATTGCTCCTTGCTCATCTCAAGCGAGAAGATGCCCACGGGCGTCTTGTTCTTCACGGCCGCCATGCGCGCGATGTCGAGCGCGAACGAGGTCTTGCCGCAGGCCGGGCGCGCCGCGAGGATGATGAGGTCGCTCTTTTGCAACCCGCCCAGGCGCTGGTCGAGATCGGTGTAATACGTGGGCAGGCCGCGCAACTTGCCCTTTTCCTTGTGCAAGGTGTCTATGCGCTCGAACGATTCGTCCAAAATGTTGTGTATCGGCGTGAACGCCGTCTTCATGAACTTCTGCGAGACGTTGAAGAGCTTTTGCTCGGCCTTGTCGAGCACGTTCTCGATGTCCTCCTCCATCGCATAGCCGAGCTGGTTGATGTCGGACGCGGCGGAGAGGAGGCGGCGAAGCGTCGCGCGCTTGTGCACGATGTCCGCATAGCTCACCACATTGCTCGCTGTGGGCACGGTGTTGGCGAGCTGGACGATATAGGCGCGGCCGCCGACACGCTCAAGCTCGCCCTTCTCGGTCAGACGGTTCGCGAGCTGGACAAGGTCGATGGGGTCCTGGCGGCGATACAGGTCCAGCATGGCCTCGAAGATGGTCCGATGCTTGTCCGCGTAGAAATCCTCGGACGTGATGAGGTCGCCGATGCGGACGATGGCGTTCTTGTCCAAGAGCAAGGAGCCTAAAAGCGCCTGTTCCGCTTCGAGGTTCTGGGGCGGGACGCGCTCAAGGCCGGGGGACATATCGCTCCTAGATAACCGCACTTGCGCGGCGCTGTCGAGGCACGGTTTTCCACGCCCTCATGATACACTGGAGCCCATGGACAAACGCCCTTCATTGCTCCGTTCCGCCTTTTTGACCTTGGGCGGCATCGTGGGCGCCGGCGTCTTCGCTCTGCCCTCCGCCTTCCGCCAGACCGGCATCCTGGCAGGCTCCCTGGTCTATTGGGCCATTGCCTTGGCCGTGCTCGTGCTGCATCTCCTCTATGCCGAGATCGTCCTGGCCCGTCCCGACCTCATGGCCGCGCGCTTGCCCGGCCAGGCGGGGTTGCTCTTTGGAAAATGGGCGCGGCGTTTCGCGTATATCGTGTATCCGAGCAAGCTCATCGGCGCATGCATCATCTATATCATCTTGGGCGGGCAGTTCTTGAGCGTGCTGGCCGGACATGTCGGCATCAAGGCCTCGGCCGGCATCTGGCAGGTCTTTTTCTGGTCCGGCGGCGTCGTGACCGTGGCCTTTGGCCTGGCCATCGTGGCCAAGGTCGAATCCTGGCTGACCCGAGGCCTCGTCCTGCTCATCTTGCTGTGCGTCTTGGTGCTCGTCTCGCACGCGGACGGTAATTTGTTCCGGCAGGTCATGTGGCCAGGCGTGTCCGCCATCCCGTTCGGCACCTTCGTGTTCTCCCTCATCGGCTGGACCGTCATTCCCGAGATCGCGACCTTGCTCGGCCATGCGCGCCGCATCACCAAGCTCGCGGTCGCGGCCGGGACGCTCTTGGGCGCCTTTCTCATGTGGCTGTTCGGCATCTTCGTCTATGCGGCCGATGCGGGCTTGCCGGACCTCGGACCGGCGGCCATCGCCGCGGCCATGCCGGATGGCTGGTCCTGGGTCATCCCGGCCCTGGGCTTTTTGGCCATCGCTTCCGCTTTCGTGACCATTTCCGAGGCCTTTCGCGCCATGCTGCGCAATGACGCGCATTTTTCGGCGCATTGGTCTCGCATCATCGCGCTGGGCCTGCCTTTCGCCCTGCTCTTCCTGACCTCGGGCGATTTCCGCCGCATCGTGGACTTCGTCGGATCCTATCTCACGACCTTGAACGCCCTGCTCATCTGTGCCATGGCCTGGGTCGTCATGCGCAAGCTCGAACATGGCCGCGACGCGTGGCGACTGGCCGCGCCCTGGGCCTGCGGGGCCATGTTCCTGGGCGTGCTTCTGGAAAAGCTGCTCGTGAGGTAAAATACCTTTCGTATGATCGTACGCTTCATCGGCATCTCGGTGGTCAAATGGCTGGTCTCCTTCCTCGTGGTCTATCTCGCGATGAGCTATCTCATCCCGGCCAGCATCATCGGCCTCGGCCGCATCGTCCTCGTGTGGGTCCTTACCACGCTCTCGGCTTTCGTGTTCGCGGAGTGGGCGTTCAAACCGAAGCTTCCCGAGCGTCAGGACATCATCCAGCTCATGATCGTCTCGACCGTGGTGAACGTCCTCCTGTCCATCGGCACGGACATCATCGTGTACGGCAAACCGACCTTGTTGATCGGGTCTTTCGACATCCAAGTGCAATATCTGCTTGAGCTCCTGGTCATCCCGCTTGCAGGGTATATCGCAAGAAAACGCCGCCTACAGGCGGCGGCATCCGAAGGTCTCGTTAGTTAGGTCCTTCGGCTCTTTGCGAGGTGGACGACGTTTTTGAGGAGGAGCGCGACGGTCATGGGACCGACGCCGCCTGGGACGGGGGTCAACCATCCTTCTTTCGTCTTAAAGCTCTCTTTGTCCGCGTCTCCGACGATGCGTCCATCGGGCAGGCGCGTGGTGCCCACGTCTATGACCACGGCGCCGTCCTTCACCATGGAGGCGGCGAGGAGATGCGGCTTGCCCACGGCGATGATGATCACGTCGGCGGCCGCGACGGCGCGCGACGGCACGTCATCCGGTCCGAGACGGTCCACCAAAAAGCCGGCGCGGTCCAAGATATACGAGAGCGGCGCGGCGAACACCTCGCTGTTCGCGATGAGCGCCGCGTGTTTTTGTCGCGCGTCCATGCCGGTCGAGGCGATGAGGCGCATCACGCCTTCATGGACGGGGGAAAGGACATGACCTTCACCCGCGAGCAGGGCGCGGACATTTTCCGGATGGAAACCGTCCACGTCCTTGGCCGGGTCCATGGCCGCGATGAGGGCGTCGGCGTCATGGCCCGCAGGCAAAGGCAGCTGAAGCAAGATGGCGTTCACATTCGGGTCCGCGTTCCAGGCGCGGATGAGGGCGACAACCTCCTCGTCCGGGGTCGCGGCGGGCAGGCGTCTCACGTCGGTGCGTATGCCGGCCTCGGTCGCGGCCTTTTCCTTGAGGGACACATAGGTCTGCGAGGCCGGGTCATCGCCCACGAGGATGACGCCGAGCGTCGGCGGCACGGGCAAGGACGCGACGTCTTTCTTCACGTCGGCGCGCAGGGCATCGGCAAGGGCTTTTCCGTCTATCTTCCGCATGGACCGGAGCGTACACCTTGACGCCCCTCCTTGTCATGTCATGATGCGGACGGAGGTGATCCATGCACAGGCCCATCGCGACGATGTTCCTCTTGGGCATCATCGGACTGACGTCCTGCCACAAGGACGACCCCCGCGACCTTTCACATCGTCACGCCAAAGCCTCGCCGCTCGCGCCCCTCGAGGTCGCGGGTGACGGCGACTCCTGCGACTTCCCGCCCTTGCGCCGACCGGTGCCGCGCTTTTTGCCCGGCCCGGACTGCGCGATGCGCGAACCGACGCGCGAACGCGTCTCCTTGCCCATCGAGGTGCGCATGCAGCAATGCCGCCTGTGGTGCTGGAGCTCTTCGCTCTCCGCCGTGGCCGCCTATAACGGCACCGTCCTCTTGCCTTGCGAGTTCGCGTCCCTTGGCACGGGCAAGACCTGCTGCGTCATGGAACCGTGCGCCGCGCCGGGCTGCGACGTCCGGCTCCCCTCGGCCAAGGTCTCCGACCTGCTGGCCAAGGCCGAGATCGCGTCCGAGCATGTCGAACGACCGCTCACCGAGCCGGAGCTGCGGCGCGAGATCGCCTCGGGACGTCCCGTCCTCGTCGTGACCGTCAATGCCGCCGGGGACAAGCACATGACCGTGGCATACGGGTATGATCGGCAGTTGTACAGCCTGCTCGACCCCGATCCCATGGCCTGCGGCGGCGGGGACTTCCGCTACCAAGCCCTCTTGCACAGCCAAGACGGCGCGTGGCACTGGACCGAGAGCTGGAAGCTTACATCAAAAAAACCGGGCGCATGCCCGGCTCCCTGAACGACAGACGAAAGTCTGTCTTTTTTATTGGTACAACCCGGGATACAGGGGATGCGCGGCGGCAAGCTCGGCGACATGCTTCGCGGCTTGATGTTTGACCACGCTGTCGCCCGGCGCCTTGAGCACGCGCGCCATGGTCTGCGCGAGGTCCGCGCATTCGGCGGCGGAAAAGCCGCGCGTCGTGATGGCGGCGGAGCCCAGGCGAATGCCCGAAGGGTCCATGGGCTTGCGGCCGTCGAAAGGCAGCATGTTCTTATTGGTGCTGATGCCGACCTCGTCGAGCAGGTCCTCGGCCTGCTTGCCGCCGATGTTCCAGCGCGTCACGTCCACGAGCAACAGATGATTGTCCGTGCCGCCGGACACGAGCCGCGCGCCTTCGTCGAGGAAGGCCTGGGCCATGGCGCGGGCATTGTCCAAGACGTGCTGTTGATAATCGTGGAAGGAGGGCTGCAAGGCCTCTTGGAAACACACGGCCTTGGCCGCGATGCAATGCTCGAGCGGGCCGCCTTGCGAGCCGGGGAAGACCGCGCTGTCTATCTTTTGCGCGAGGGTGCGCTTGCCGTCCGGGTCGAGCCGGTCCGCGGTCTTGCACACGATCATGCCGCCGCGCGGCCCGCGCAGGGTCTTATGCGTGGTGGTCGTGATGACATCCGCATGCGGCACCGGATCGGGATAGAGCTTGGCCGCGACGAGCCCCGCCACATGCGCCATGTCGACGAAGAGATAGGCGCCGACCTCTTTGGCGATCTCCGCGAAGGCGGCGAAGTCGAGCTGGCGCGGATAGGCGCTGAAGCCGGCGAGGAGGAGGCGCGGCTTGTGCTGGCGTGCCAGCTCCCGCACATGGTCCATGTCCACGAGCTCGGTGTCCTTGTTCACGCCATAGCTCACGATATTGAACCATTTGCCGCTGAAATTGGCGGGGGAGCCATGGGTGAGATGGCCGCCATGCGCCAGGTCCATGGCGAGCACGGTGTCGCCCGGCTTCGCGAGCGCGAGATACACCGCGAAGTTCGCCTGCGCCCCGGCATGCGGCTGCACATTGGCATGCTCGGCGCCGAACAGGGTCTTGGCACGCTCGATGGCCAGGGTCTCGATGCCGTCTATGACCTGGTTGCCGGCATAATAGCGTTTGCCCGGATACCCTTCGGCGTATTTGTTGGTGAGGGGCGAGCCCAGGGCCTCGAGCACGGCCTCGCTCACGTGGTTCTCGCTCGCGATGAGCTCGAGCTGATCACGTTGGCGTTGCGTCTCTTTCAGGATGAGCCCGGCGATGGCGGGGTCGGTGGCGCGGAGATGTTGCATGGGGGGTCGTGTTATTTTCTTTCTTTGCCCTGCTCGTCGTAGCAGCCGTCGACGATCTCTTTCGGGATGGAGTATTTGTCCACGACCTTGCACGGCGGCGCTTCTTGTCCGGCGAATATCTGCACGTAGCGTCCGTCGATCTTTTTCAAGAAGACCAGATAACCCGTGCGACGGAGGTTCACGCTGAGGACCGCGAAGTCCTTAGAGAGCTGCTCGACACGGGTCACGACGACGTTCTTGTCCGTGAGGGCCTCGAGATAGGGGGTCTGTTCATCGTGGTATCTCTGGAGGTCATCTGAACATTGGAAGCTCATGTCGGTCGTCTCGCTGAAATCGCCGTCTATCGTGAACGTGCAAATGGTCTTGCCTTTTTGGTACGCATGCACGAAGTCGTACAGGCTCTCGTCCTCCGTGGACGTGGACGAACCTTTCTCCTCGCGCGCGAAGCCACGTGATGCCAACACGCGATCGAAGGCGGCGATGGCGCTCAACGTGCTCGTCCCATAGGCCCTGGTCCAATTCTTGCTTTTCGGGTCCAAGCGCGAATTTTCCTCGGAGATGCGCGTCGAGCGCAGCATGGCGTTCTGGACCAAGATGTTCTCGCCATCCGGCATCACCCACCAGATATCACCGACCGAGGACGCGGCCGAGAATTCGATCTTCGTGCCCGAACCGGTCGTGATGGACGAGGCGGCCTCGTCCACGATGTCGTTCACCGTCCGTTCGAGCTCGGAGACCTCGGGTCTTACGGCGACGGGTCGCAAGGCAGGCTGCGGGACCGGGTTCGTCTGGGCCTCGGGCCGGGCGCAGCCGGCACCGACGAGGATGATGGATGCCGAGATCAGGAAAAACGCGTGTTTCATGGCCGCATGGTAGGACGCGGGGCAGGGGAGGGCAAATGGTTGACAAAACCGCGAAAAACATATAGGGTCGGACATCGCACATTCACTTGAATACAGCCATTTCCGAGGAGGAAAACATGCCCGTATCCATGCATCAGCGTTTGGACGATCTCGTGCACATCTGGGAGGACCGTTGCCTCATGCTTCGGCTGCGCGCCGAGCTGCACAAGGCCAAGGGCCAGACCCCGGACTACCCGATCGAAGGCCCGCTCAAGGAGTGGCGCAGCTATCGCGGCCTGATGCGGGAGCTCGCCAAGCAGCCGTTCACCGAGGAAGAGGAGGAGATGTTCGCCGCGCAAGAGGACATCCAAGAGCTCCTGGAGCAGGACGAGCTCGCGAAGTTCTGCTTGCCGCTCGAGACCATCAAGGCCATCGGGCCCTATGCGCCCATCCCGGGCGAGGTCGCCATGTGGACCGGCTCGTCGCGGCGCATCTATCAGCTGACCGAGGACATGCAGGACCTGCTCGAGGCGACCAAGCTCAATGGCATGACCTGGGGCGAGGCCAAATTGCCTTTCCGCTCCTTCATCGTCCGCCTGCCGCGTCCCATCGTGGACGCGAAGGGGCATGCGTATGACGAGCTCCTGGTCGGATCGATGAACGCGGGTTTCAAGCAGCAAGGCGACGGCGCCTTCGTGAAGCAGGCGCATGAGCCGTTCTATATCCGCCTCTTGCATCGCGTCGTCGACGACGCGCCGTACAAGCTCTCCGAGTTCGAGCGTCATGCCGTGGACAAGGCCATACGGCGCCGCGACGTCAAGACCATGGCGCGGCTCCTGAACGAGGTCAGGACGGTCGTGGGCCGGAACGTCAGTTCGCGCGCCTGCATCGACCGGAGCTGCGTGGCCGATCTCGACATCGGCCAAAGTTTCCACGAGCTCATGCGCCAGAGCTACTCGTTCTCCTGCCCCTGCGGCGGCGAGCACAAGGAATGGGACCAGGCCGTGCATATCGCGATGGCGATGTGCCTGTACCTGCTCTCGCTCCCGGCAAAGGCGCGGAAAAGGCCCGATGAGCGCCAGGTCGGCAGGTCTTCCCTGCCACCGCTCGCCATGGGCCGCGACGCGACGGTGCAGACCATCGCCTTCCCCGAGCATCTCCCCCCGGAGCTGCGCGAGGCCTTGCACGACATGCGCCAGGGCCGCGAGGTCTCGGCGCATTTCCGCACCTCGCATTTCCGACGCGCGCCCGGCACGGCGAACGATCCCGAGGCGCCCAAGACGGTCTTCGTCCGCTGGGCCTTCGTCTCGCCGCGCTCGACGCGCAACCCCACCCTCTGAACCTTTCTCCCGGACCGGCCTAGACCGGTCCTTTTTTGTATCGTAGGATGCGGCCATGAACGCGCGAGAGGCGACGCATGTCCACTTCATCGGCATCGGCGGCATCAATATGAGCGCCGTGGCGAAATTGTTGTTGGCGAAAGGTGTTGCGGTGAGCGGCTCCGATCTCAAGGCGAATGATCAGACCGAGGTCCTCGCGCCGCGCGGCGCGACCATCGCCATCGGCGAAGCGGCCGCGAACATCCCGGCGGATGCCGACCTGGTCGTCTACACGTCCGCCGCGCCCGAGACCAATCTCGAACGTGCCGAGGCCGCGCGGCGGAACATCCCGCAGCTCACCAATTTCCAATTTCTCGGCGAATGGTATGCGGGCGACAAGGTCGTGATTGTGACAGGCACGCATGGCAAGAGCACCACCACGGCCATGCTGGGTACGGCCCTCATCGCGGCCGGCCTCGATCCGACCGTCATCGTCGGCAGCAAGGTCCCGGGTTTTCCCGATGGCAACTTGCGGCAGGGGAGTTCGGACCTCGTCATCATCGAGGGTGATGAATATGCGCGGCATTTTTTGGAGTTCCGTCCCTACGGCGTCATCATCAACAATATCGAGCTCGATCATACGGACGTCTTTTCCTCGCTCGACGACATGGTCTCCTGCTTCGGCGACCTGCTTGACCGCGTGCAGAAGGGCGGTGTCATCGTCGCGAACGCGGAGGATGCGAACGTGGTGGGCCTCATCGGACGCAAGGCCGAGGCCTTGGCCGCGAAAGGCGTGCGCGTGACCTGGACGGACGATGCGGTGCGACAGGCCTATGCCGCGCATCTGCAGGTGCCCGGCGCTTTCAATCGGATGAACGCGACCTGTGCCGGGCTCATGGCCTCCGAGCTCGGCGCTCCCGCGGACATCGCTGCCAAGGCCCTGGAAGACTTCACCGGCATTTGGCGTCGCTTCGAATTCTTGAAAGAGCGGAACGGCGCGCGCTGGTATGCCGATTATGGTCATCATCCCACGGCGGTGAAAGCCACCATCGCGGCAGTGAAAGAATCCTTTCCAGGTCGGCGCCTCGTGCTCTGTTTCCAGCCGCATCATCGCAATCGCACCAAGCATTTGTTCTTCGAGTTCACCTCCTGCTTCGAGGGGGCGGAAGCCGTGGTGCTCTGCGAGATCTATGACGTGGCCGGGCGTGATGCCGGGGCGGATGCCGACATCTCGTCCCGCGACCTGTACGAAGCGGCCATACGGCATGACCGTGAGCGTGATGGGAAGCAACATATGGAATATGCCGAGACCCCGGTGATGGCCATACAGAGGACGGCGGAATTGGCTCAACCTGGCGATATCGTGGTGGTCATGGGGGCAGGGGACATCGATGCGGCCGTAAGACGGTTCTTGGCTTGACAAAGCGGATAAAAAGGGCTAGTCTTGGCCTTCGGTCTTTGCATATCTTTATACACGGCAACACATCTGGGAGGATGCATGCAGACAGTCAGCATGAGGTCCCCGCGTCTCATCCGAAGGCCTTCGCCTTTCGCGGAGTGCGGGTCCATCATGGTGCGGCTGGCCTTGGAGCGTGAATACGCCATGGCCACATGCCACATCATCGCGCTGCGCAATGGCGGGAGCGCGCATCTGTTCGATCTCGAACAGACCAACGGTCCCATCGCCAGACGCGCCATCGAAACCGCCAAAAACGATCTCCGCGTCACCGACCTGGAGATCGCGCGATGGCGCAGACGATACGCCGCGGAACGCGACGATCGCCTGCGCAGCTTCGCCTGGCAACACCAGGGCCGTGCCGATCGCCTGTTCACGCAGACGCGGCGGCGCTTCTCCCTGGACGACCTCTTCCACGAGGACATGTCCGAGGTCTTCGCCTTCTTGTGCGAGCTCGGCCTGCGCATGGCCGTGCATGACGAGAACGACGGCCTGACCGTCAGCCCGTATGCGGACTTCGCCGAGGCCGGATTGGTCATGGCCGTGTTCGCCTTCGGCCTGCGGGTCGACGAATACCGCGACTGGGTGGACCAGGCGATCGTGAACCATTGGCGTCTCAAGTCCTATGAAAGGTTCGGCAGATGAAGGCTCAGACCTTGTTCCACGGCATCGTCCGCGCGGTCCTCTGGACCCTCGCCCTGCTCGCGGCCATCGCGGCCGGCATCGGTCTCATCCTCGTCCTCACGGACGATGAGATGCTCGATGGCCTCATCTGGGTCTGCAAGGTCGTGTTCATGGTCATCTCGGGTTTCGGCATCCTCTGGATCGTCTTGATGCCCGAGAGCAAGCCGCGAAGCGTCCGTTTCGCGCCTGATCATCAGCCGACGCCTCGTTCGTCCTTCAGACATCCGACTCCCGCCTGGGATCGGAAACCCATCGTCACTCCGCCGGCCGAGGCCGAATGGGAGGACCCTCCGACGTAACATCCGTTACGTCTTTTTTTTATCTCCGCCGCATGGCACAGTGTCGCCATGCACGCATTGTCCGAGGCCCAGGTCGCCTCGTTCCTGGCCGCCTTTCCCGCGACCAAACGGGATGAGCCCATGGCCGCGCATACCTATATGAAGATCGGCGGCCCGGCCCGCCTGTATCTTGTGGCGCCCACGGCGGAAGACCTGATCAAGGCCATGGAGACGGCCAAGGCGCAAGGCATTCCCTGGTATGTCTTCGGCGGCGGGTCCAATCTCCTCGTCTCCGATGTCGGCTATGAAGGCGTGGTCATACAGGCGACCCTGCGCGGCGTCGCGATGGACGGCACGGCCGTCACGGCACAGGCCGGAGACCTCACCGTGCTCGTGTCGAGGGCGGCGGCCGATGCGGGGCTGACCGGTTTCGAATGGGGCGTGGGCGTGCCCGGCACCATCGGCGGCGCGGTCTATGGCAATGCCGGCTGTTTCGGCGGCGAGATGAAGGACGTGGTCGAAACGGTGGACGCCTATGATGTCGCGAAAGGCGCGCGCGTGCGATATGCGAACGCCGACTGCCGTTTCGCCTATCGCGAGAGCCGCTTCAAGCATGAGCCGCATCTCCTCCTTGGCGCGACCTTGCGGCTTGCGAAAGGCGATGCCGCGACGTCCAAGGCAAAGCTCGAAGGCATCATGGCCAAACGCAAGGACACCCAACCGCAAGGCGCCTTCAGCGCCGGATGCTTGTTCAAGAACTATGAGTATACGGACGGGTCGGCGCTGGATATCCTGCGTCGCGAGGACGAGGTGCCGGCCGAGATGCTCAAGGCCAAACGCCTCGCCGCCGGCTGGCTCATCGACACGCTCGGCCTCAAGGGCAAGACCATGGGCAAGGCGCAGATCAGTCCCGTGCATGGCAACTTCCTCGTGAACCTCGGCGGCGCGCGGGCGCAGGACGTCCTCGCGCTCTCGAGCTATGTCAAGATGAAGGTGCGCGATGAGCTTGGAATTTTATTGGAGGACGAAGTACAGTATCTTGGCTTTTGATAATCCTTTATCCCGACCGCTATGACCATCAATATCCGCGCGCAAGGCATGGAGCTCACGGACGCCATCCGCAGCTATACCGAAGACAAGATGTCATCGCTCGAAAAATACACCCGCGAGATCCTGGTGACCGACGTGGTCGTGGGCAAGGAGACCTCGCATCATCATAAGGGCGACATCTTCAAATGTTCCGCCGTCCTGCAGATCCCGGGCGACGTGCTCAAGGTGGAGCGCGAAGAGGACGATCTCTACAAGGCCATCGACAAAGTGCGCGACCATCTGCGCGAGACCCTGGCCCAACGCAAGGAGCGACTGGTGGACGGCAAGAAGGGCGCGGAGCCTGCCGAGTAACATTTTGGCCGAGGCTTGGTATACTGGGGCGAAACCTTAATCTTTATCGTACGTCTTTGTATGAAAATGACACGTTATATCGCCGCGGCCTCGCTTGTGGCCACCTTGATCGCCGCACCGGTCTTGGCCGCCCCGAAGGGCCTTGAGCATGGCAAGGGTCCCATGAAGGGTCAGGATCGCCCTGGCATGCACATGACCACGTCCACGACGTCCACGGGCATGATGCCCACGTCGACCCATCGTGGTGATGATGAGGGGCAAAAGATGGGCCAACACAAGGCCGATGAGATGAAAGAGAAAATGGATGCCCGCAAGGGCGCGGTCATGGCCATGCAAGCCTGTCTCAAGAAGGCCCAAAAGGACTATGACGCGGGATTGAAGGCCTCCATGTCGACGCGGAAGGCCGCGCTCAAAACTGCATGGGACACCTATGCCGCCGCGCGCAAGGCCGCGATGGCCGCCAAGGACAAGGATGCCGCCAAGGCCGCGCTGGAAGCCTATAACAAGGCCCGCAAGGCGGCGCTCGATGCGGCTTCTGGCTCGCACAAGACGTCTTTGAACGCCCGTAAGGATGCCTATGCGTCGTGCAAGGAGAGCTATCATGGCACCATGCCGCCGACGCCGACCCCCACGTCCACGACGTCTACGCCGCCCACCCCGACCCCGACATCTACCTCATCCACCTAAGCTCCATTGAGGCAAAACCCTCCGTTCGCTCGGGGGGTTTTGATTGTCAAAAGGCCCATGGCGGTCTAACATGCGCACACTATGAGCATCCTGACGAAACTGTTCGGGGACCCGAATGCCCGAGAGGTCGCCAAGATAGAGCCCTTGATCGCCCAGATGGGGGCTTTGGAGCCGACCTTGCAGACCCTGTCGGATGCGGGATTGAAGGCCAAGACCGCTGAGCTCAAGGCGCGTTTGGCCGAAGGCGCGACCTTGGACGATATCCTGCCCGAGGCCTTTGCCGTGGCGCGCGAGGCCTCGCATCGCGTCCTGGGGCAGCGCCAATATGACGTGCAGCTCGTGGGCGGCGTGGCCTTGCATCGCGGCATGATCGCCGAGATGCGCACGGGCGAGGGCAAGACCCTCACGGCCGTGGCCGCCGTGTATCTCAACGCGCTTTCGGGTAAGGGCGTGCACGTGGTCACGGTGAACGATTATCTCGCACGGCGTGATGCCGTGTGGATGGGCCAGGTGTATCACGCGCTCGGCCTCAGCATCGGCGTGGTGCAGCATGAGGCGGCCTTCATCTACGACCCGGATTTCAAGACCGAGCCGTCGCATGATGCCGAGCGCGATGCGCTCGGGTCCTTCCGCGTGGACATGGACTATCTGCGGCCCTTGCCGCGCAAAGAGGCGTATCTCGCCGACATCACGTATGGCACCAACAACGAGTTCGGCTTCGATTACCTGCGCGACAACATGGTGCAGGACGGCAACAACATGGTGCAGCGCGAGCTCAATTTTGCCATCGTGGACGAAGTGGACTCCATCCTCATCGACGAGGCACGCACCCCGCTCATCATCAGCGCGCCGGCCGAGGAGCCGACCGCGCTCTATTACCGTTTCGCCGAGCTCGTCGCGCGTTTGGACGCGTCCACCGACTACACCATCGATGAGAAATTGCGCACGGCCAGTTTGACCGAGGGCGGCATCACCAAGATCGAGCAATGGCTCGGCGTGGACAATCTGTATGTCGCCGGCGGCATGCGCATGGTGCATCACCTCGAGCAGGCCTTGCGCGCCGAGACCTTGTACAAGAAGGACCGCGATTACGTGGTGAAGGACGGCGAGGTCATCATCGTGGACGAGTTCACCGGCCGCCTGATGACCGGCCGCCGCTGGTCCGACGGCCTGCACCAGGCCATCGAGGCCAAGGAGCGCGTGCAGATACAGCGCGAGTCCGTGACCATGGCCACCATCACCTTCCAGAACCTGTTCCGCCTGTATGCCAAGCTCGGCGGCATGACGGGCACGGCCGACACCGAGGCCGAGGAGTTCCACAAGATCCACAACCTTGAGGTCCTGACCATCCCGACCAATAAACCGATACGCCGCGCCGACGCGTCCGACCGCGTGTACAAGAACCAGATCGGCAAGTTCCAGGCCGTGGTGAAGGAGATCAAGGAACGCGTGGCCAAGGGCCAGCCCGTGCTCGTGGGCACGGTGTCCATCGAAAAGAACGAGCTCTTGTCCGAGCTGTTGCGCCAAGCCGGCGTCAAACATGAACTGCTCAATGCCAAGAACCATGAACGCGAGGCCGAGATCATCGCCCAGGCCGGCAAGAAAGGCGCCGTGACGGTCGCGACCAATATGGCCGGCCGCGGCGTCGACATCATCTTGGGCGGCAATCCGCCGGAGCCCTCCGAGGCCGCGGCGGTGCGCGAGGCCGGCGGCTTGCACGTGCTCGGCACGGAACGCCATGAATCGCGCCGCATAGACAATCAGCTGCGCGGCCGCGCCGGCCGCCAGGGCGATCCCGGCTCGACCCAGTTCTACGTGGCCATGGACGACGATCTCATGCGCATCTTCGGGTCCGACAAGATGCAGAAGCGCATGGAGTTCCTCGGCCTGCCCGATGACGAGGCCATCGAGAGCCGCATGCTGTCCAAGGCCATCGAGGCCGCGCAAAAGAAGGTGGAGGGCCACAACTTCGACATCCGCAAGCACTTGCTCGAATACGATGACGTGCTCAACAAACATCGCACCGTCATCTACAAGAAGCGCCGCGACGTGCTCGATCTCTCCGCGGAAGCGACCCAGGAAGGCGAAAGGCCGACCAAGGCCATCGTCATGCAGGCCATCGAGCGCGAGATGGAGGCCATCGCGCTCTCGCGTACGCCCGAAGAAGGCGCGACATGGGACCTGGCGGACATCGAGAAGGCCGCATTGACCGTTTTGCCCGCCGAGGCCTTGCCGCCCGGCACCTTGAAGCCGCCCGCCGAGGGTGAGGAGGGGCAGTTCGCGCTCGTGAACCAGCGCACGGCCATCACGGACGCGCTCATGAACGCCGCCCGCGCCGCGTATGCCAAGATGGAGACCAAGATCGGCGACGGCGTGCAGATGCATGAGCTGGAGAAGAACGTCGTGCTGCGCTGCATCGACATGTTGTGGGTGGACCACTTGGAGGCCATAGACCATCTGCGCAAGGGCATCGGCTTGCAGGGCTATGGCCAGCGCGACCCGCTCGTCGAATACAAGAAGCAAGCGTATTTCCTGTTCCAGGAGATGTTGGGCGCCATCGATCGCCAGATCGCGAATGTCATTTTCCGCGTGCAGGTGAGCTATGACATCGTGCGCGAGGCCGAGCCGGCCCTCGTGGCCCAGCATCCGTCATCGACTTCGAGCGGCATCATCGCCGCGGCATCGAACAACGGCCTCAAGGTGGAGGTGACGGGTCATCTCGCCGGCAAGGATGGCAAAGAACCGGGACGGAACGACCTGTGTCCGTGCGGGAGCGGCAAGAAATATAAGAAGTGCCACGGGGCGATATAAAAAGAGCCGCCGTTCATTCGGCGGCCGACGCTTCGGTGATCCTGTAGATGTGCTGGAGCGGAAATTTGTGGACGGTTTTTCCGTCGTTCAGCATGACGCAGTAGAGGTCGCCTTTTTGATAGGCGTTCCGAGCATCGGTTATGACGATGGGCTCCGATTGCGTGTACAAATGGACCCTGACTTCCATGATCGGCACCTCCATGTGAGAATGTCCCGGAAGGGATATTAGTTCTCTTTGCATATGATGGTCAAGACGAAAAATATATGAAATTCGATAAATTGGTACGCGATAAGATCCCGGCGCAGATACGCGCGCAGGGGAGGGAACCCATGACCCATGTGGCGGACGACGCGGAATATCTCGCGCGGCTCAAGGCCAAGTTGGCCGAGGAGGTCGCGGAGTTCGACAAGGACGAGAACATGGAAGAGCTGGCGGACGTGCTCGAGGTCGTGGACGCCCTCATCGCCGTCAAAGGCTTCGATCGCGGCGAGTTGCAGCGCGTGAAAGAGGAGAAGAAGGACAAGAAAGGCGGTTTCGCGGACCGCATCGTGCTGGACGAGGCGTGAGCCGCATTGACATGCTCGGATGCACCGGCGGGGCCGGTGTTTTCGTATGGTAAGATACGGACATGAGGCCCATCGAAACATATCTCAAAGAGATCGAACGGTCCTTGGTCGGCTCCAAGGTCGATATCCCTTTGGATATCAAGCTGCGCGTGGCCGAGCTCATCCTGCGCGCGCGCAAGCGCCGGCAAAAGAAGCGCTTCGGCCTCTTCATCATCCTGGGATGGAAGGACATGTGGAACAAGTACACCGATGTCTCCGACAGCGAACAGGACCTCTTCGCCAAGAAGCGCATCAATGTCCTGCGCATGGGCAAGGCCGAGGACGCGCCGGACATCGCGCAGACCCTCGATTTCGACGGCGCCATCCTCATCGACGATGAAGGCGACATCCTGCATTCGGGCGTGATGGTCGAAGGGTTGCGGCCGCGCCAGGTCGCGCAAAAGGTCAATCCCGGCGATTATCCCGACCTCTCGGTGCAGTTCGGGTTCAAGGGCAAGGTCCACACGCGTCATCTCTCCGCCATCTCGGCCTCGCATGTCTTCCAACCGACCACGGTGTTCACCATGTCGGAAGAGACCGGCGACCTGCACGTGTTCGAACGCGGGCGCATCATCCATACCCTGTCCGAATCCCGTCTCAAGAGCGCGGTGCGTTCGTTCAAGGCCGCGATGCGCAAGGTGCGGCGCCTGCCGTCCATGCTCAAACCGCCGCATCACGGCTATGAGGGCTAAGGTCCTCACCTTGTGCCTGTGGCGCGAGCCGACGCGCATCCTGCTCGGCATGAAGAAGCGCGGTTTCGGCGCGGGGCGCTGGAACGGTTTCGGCGGCAAGGTCCAGGAGAACGAGACGATAGAAGAGGCTGCACGGCGCGAGATGCAAGAGGAGGCGAGCCTCGACATCATCGCCATGGAACGCGTCGGCGTCCTGCTGTTCGATTTTGTCGGCGATGAGGTGCAGCTCGAAGTACATGTCTTCCGCGTGGATGCGGCGACGGGCGAGCCGACGGAAAGCGAGGAGATGCGTCCGCAATGGTTCGACCTCGACGTCATCCCTTTCGATCGGATGTGGCCTGATGACAAGATCTGGTTCCAGCCTTTTTTGGCCGGCAAAAAGTTCCGCGGCAGTTTCGCCTTCGACGGCGATGACATGACGGACCATGAGCTGGAGGAGGTCGAGGAACTCTAGAGGATATGGACCCGAACGCCCCACAGCCCCGCGTCGGCATCGGCGTGATGATACTCAAGGACGGCAAGGTGCTTCTCGGCAAACGCAAGAACGCACATGGCGACGGGGAATATTCCTTTCCCGGCGGGCATTTGGAGCATCTCGAATCCTTCGAAGATGCCGTGCGACGCGAGACGCGCGAGGAATGCGGCCTCGAGATCGGCAACCCGCGTTTTCAGATGGCCTTCAACATGCGGGAATATGCGCCAAAACATTATGTCGGCATCGGGTATGTCGCGGAGTGGGCGGGAGGGGAGCCGCAGGTCTTGGAGCCCGAGAAATGCGCGGGCTGGGACTGGTATGCGCTCGATGCTTTGCCATCGCCTCTCTTCGCGGGCAGTCGTTTCATGATCGAAGCATACAAAGACGGCAGGACCTGCATCGACGGATAAAAAACCCGGCAAAGGGCCGGGAGGTCAGTAACGGACGGCGATGATGTTCGCGAGCTTCACCCCATGCGAGATATGGGCGAAGCCGAACTGGCCGATCATGCCCGTGCGGCTCGCGTTCTGCCGCGGGTTCTTCCAGCCATGGCCGCCATGGGCCAGGGCGAGGAGGATATACGGTTCGTACAGCGTGCGCGCATCGGCCTGCGCGAAGTCGATGAGATTGGACATCTCTTCTTTCGACGGGTTCGGCGAGAGCTTTTTGGCATCGCGGAGCAGGTCCTGATGCCATTGCTTGTCCACCCAGCGCGCCAGGCCGAGCGCGGCCATATGCGCGGCATAGAGCGGCTCCGCGGAAAGGTTGCGCTTGTCGTATTCGATATGCCAGCGCAGTTGCTCATGCGACTCGATGGTCGGATTGCCGATGCGGCCCATGCGCAGCGGGTCATAGAGCGGCCCGGCGGCCATGAGGTCCAAGATGCGGTCGATCTCGGCGAGGGGCGCCTGATCGAACTTGGCCTGGTACAGCGCGATGAAGGGCTGGGTCACGGTGTAGATCGGCTTATTGCCGATGGCGTTCGCGTACTTGATGGCATCCCGGACCGTGGTGTCGTCCGGCACCGCGTAAAAGACGCAGCGGCCGCTGACCGTGGGAGGCGGCGTGGGGGGCATGAGAGGTCTCCTTGTAAGGTGCTGTACAAAAGGTAGGCCTCGGAGCGGGGAGTGGCAAGAGGACGGTTTGACACATGCAACTTGGTTGCATTAGCATAGAGTCCTATGGAGATCGACATGCTTCTCGACGCCCTGCGCAAGGCCGGGTGCCGCCTGACCCGCGCGCGGCGCGCGCTTCTCGACGTGCTCGTCGAGGCGGACAAGCCCCTCGCCGTGCCCGACATCGTTCAACGCCTGCGCCGCGCCGGCGTCGCGGTCAATAAGACCACGGCCTATCGCGAAGTGTCTTTTTTGGTGGCACGCGGTCTCGCGGCCGCCGTGGACTTCGGCGACGGGGCCAAGCGCTATGAGCTCGTCGAAGGGGACCATCACCATCACTTCGTCTGCATGTCCTGCAAGGACGTGGCCGAGCTTGAGATCGAGGATAGTCTCGCGACGGTATTGCGCAAGGTCGCGCGGCAGACGGGCGCCAAGGTCACGGGCCATGCCGTGGAGTTCTTCGGCCTGTGCCGGAGCTGCGCGTGATCTTGCGGCCATTGTCCGGTGCCCCGACGGTCGGGACATCGGCGAGTGGCCGTACGCCACGCGTTCATTCTTTCACGAGGCCCATATGCCCACGCCCAAACGTCTGTACGACGCCAAGGACCATTGCCACACCTCGAGCTGCTGCCCGGCGGTCGACGAGCTGTCCGACGGCCGCGTCCGTCTGCATGATCCGGACAAGCCGGAACGCGGTGAGTTCATCTTCACCAGGGAGGAGTACAATGCCCTCCTCACGCACGGCCAGCCGGCCTGACCAGGCACCGCCTCCGGACATCTCCGGAGGCTTTTTCTTGGACGAATGTTCCTGCCCTTGCGGCACCGGGGCCTTTTCGCTAAGCTGCCGACATTTCCCAGACTATGCCCAAACCGGCCATTTCTTCCCCGCTGACCCGCAAGACCCTGTTGCGCCGCGTCGGTGGCCTCATCGTGCTCGCGCTCATCGTCGGCGCCATCTCGTATCCGCCGGGCGCCAATTGGGTCATTGACCAGCTCAATTCGAACCTCAGCGTGGGCATCCCGCATATCGAAAAGGGCTATGTGCTCGGCCTCGACCTGCAAGGCGGCACCAAGTTGGAGTATGAGGCGGACGTGAGCAAGGTCGCGGACACCGAACGCGCGGGCGCCCTCGAAGGCGTGCGCGATGTCATCGAGCGCCGCGTGAACTCGCTCGGCGTGTCCGAACCGCTCGTGACCACGGCCAAGGCCGGGGAGTCCTGGCGCGTGTCCGTCGAGCTTGCCGGCATCCGCGACGTGAACCAGGCCATCAGCCTCATCGGCGGCACGCCCATCCTGGAGTTCAAGGAAGAGAACCATGAACCGCCGCGCCAATTGACGGCGGACGAACAGAAGAAGATGGACGAGGCCAATGCCAAGTCGCACGCGACGGCGTCCGAGGCCCTCGCGGCCGCGCGCAAGGACCCCAAGTCCTTCGAGGACCTGGTCAAGAAATATTCCGCCGACGAGGCGTCCAAGAGCCTGGGCGGCGATCTCGGCTTCATCAAGGACAAGCCGGAATACGCCGATGTCTTCGACGCGGCCAAGACCGCGGCCACGGGCACGGTGCTCGACCATGTCATCGAACAGCAGAACGCCTATGTGGTGGCCAAGGTGGAAGAGGTCAAGGCCGCCGGGCAAGAGATCAAGGCGAACCACATCCTCATCAGCTATGCGGGCGCGACCGGCGCCCCGGACGGCGCATTGGCCAAGGAAGAGGCCAAGAAAAAGGCCGACCAGATCCGCACCGAAGTGACCGCGGCGAACTTCATCGCCAAGGCCAAGGAATATTCCATGGAACCGGGCGCCAAGGAGTCGGGCGGCGATCTGGGCTGGTTCGGTCCGGGCGTCATGGTGCCCGAGTTCGAAAAAGCGGCGATGGCCCTCAAGAAGGGCGAGATCTCCCAGGTCATCGAGACGCCGTTCGGCTATCACATCATTTACAAGTCCGACGAGCGTCCGCTCTCCGACGTGCGCGTGCGCGCCATCATCGAGCCCAAGTTGCGCGCCCAGGACATCTTGCCCGCGCCGTCGGAATGGAAGGACACCCAGCTCACCGGCAAGCAGCTCAAACGCTCCCAGCTCGAGTTCGATCAGCGTTCCGGCAATGCCCAGGTCTCCCTGCAGTTCAATGACGAAGGCACCAAGCTCTTCGCCGAGATCACCAAGAAGAACATGGGCAAGCGCGTGGCCATCTTCCTCGACGGCCAGCCCATTTCCACCCCGACCGTGCAAAGCGAGATCACGGGCGGCCAGGCCGTCATCACGGGCTCGTTCAGCATCCCCGAGGCCAAATTGCTGGCCCAGCGCCTGCAGGCCGGCGCGCTTCCCGTGCCCATCAAGCTCATCTCGCAGCAAACGGTGGGCCCGACCCTCGGCCAGGACTCCGTCAACAAGTCGCTCATGGCCGGGCTCTGGGGCTTCCTGCTCGTGACCGTGTTTATGCTCGTCATCTACCGCTTCCCGGGCCTCATCTCCATCCTGGCCCTGCTGCTCTATGCCGGCATCTCGGGCGCCTTGTTCAAGCTCATCCCCGTGACCCTGACCCTTTCGGGCATCGCGGGCTTCATCCTGTCGCTCGGCATCGCGGTGGACGCGAACGTGCTCGTGTATGAGCGCCTCAAAGAGGAATTGCGCGAAGGCAAAGGCCTCGCGGCCGCGCTCGAGGACGCCTTCCGCCGCGCCTGGCCCTCCATCCGCGACGGCCACGTGACCGTGCTCATCTCCTGCGGCGTGCTCTACTGGTTCTCGTCCTCGATGATCAAGGGCTTCGCGCTGACCCTCGCCATCGGTACCATCGTGTCCCTGTTCACCGCCGTCGTGACCGCCCGCACCATGCTGCGCTATGCCGCGAGCACGGCCGCCGGCAAGTTGCGTTGGCTGTTCCTGGCGCCGCGCCAGCCTCGTTCCTAGACCTCGACCTCGAATTATGAAGTTCCACATCGTCAAATACCGCTTCGTCTGGTTCGGCCTCTCGGCCACCGCGGTGGGTCTCTCCATCCTCGCCTTCTTGGGCTGGGGCCTGAAGCAGGGGATAGACTTCACCGGCGGCTCGGCCATGGCCTTGCGTTTCGCCGCGCGTCCGACGCCCATCGAGGTCGAGTCCAAGCTCGCGCCGCTCAATGTGGGCGAGCTCGTGGTGCAACCCGCCGGCGACACGGACATCAATATCCGCGCCAAGACCCTGGACGAGGACACGCATCAGAAGGTCGTGAAGACCCTCAAGGATTCCTTCGGCGATGTCACGGAGCTGTCCTACAACTCCATCGGCCCTGCCGTGGGCGTCGAACTGCGCCAAAAGTCCATCCAAGCCTTGCTCATGGCCTTCGTGCTCATCATGGCCTATATCGCGTGGCAGTTCCGCAAGGTGAGCGCGCCCGTGCAGAGCTGGAAATACGGCGTGGTCACGGTCATGCAGGCCTTCCGCGACGTGATGATCCCCATCGGCGTGTTCTCGGTGCTCGGGCATTTCTACGGCGTCGAGGTCGGCGTGCCCTTCATCGCGGCCATCCTGACCGTGCTCGGCTATTCCATCACCGACTGCATCGTGGTCCTCGACCGCGTGCGCGAGAACCTGCAAAAACGCTCCGGCAGCTTCGAGGAGATCGTCGAGCATTCCATCCATCAGACCTTGCTGCGCTCGTTCAACACCTCGATGGCGACCTTGCTGACCCTGTTCTCCATCTATCTGTTCGGCGGGCCCAGCCTGCATGATTTCACCCTGGCCCTCATCATCGGCATCGCGGTGGGGACCTACTCCTCGATATTCGTCTCGGCGCCTACCCTCGTCACCTGGAACGACTTTGCCAAACGTAAGGCCCGTTAGCCCCGAAATACGCCCAAAACGCCCTGCCTCGACGGGGCGTTTTTCGTGCTATACTGACCGCAAACCATGGACGAGCTCTTCCAGATAGATTGGTCGTTCGTCGACCGCATCGGCCAAAACCCGTTCTCCGCCATGTGGTTCCTCATCGCCAATGGCGGCTGGGTCATCTTCGTGTACATGGCCTATCACCTGGCCCTGTACCTCTGGAAGGATTGGCGTCAGAGCCTGACCATCATGAAGAAGACCTATGTGGTCTTGGCGCTCGACATCCCGCGCACCACGGAACAGGGGCCGCGCGCCATCGAGAACATGTTCGCGTATCTCACGGGCGCGCATTCGGCGCCGTCCTGGACGGAAGAATGGATAGACGGCCTGGTGCAGGACACCGTCTCCTGCGAGCTCGTGTCGAACGAGGGGCATGTGCAGTTCTATATCCGCGTCGTGACCAAGCTGCGCGACCTGGTCGAGGCCGCGATCTACGCGCAATACCCCGAGGCCGAGATCACCGAGGTCACGGACTATGCCTTGTCCGTGCCGGGCACCTTCCCCGACGAGGAATGGGACATGTGGGGCACCGAGATGACGCCGGTCAAACCGGACGTGTTCCCCATCAAGACCTATGAGATGTTCGAGGACAAGATCGCCATGGAGTTCAAGGACCCGCTCTCGGCCCTGTTCGAGAGCTTCGCGCGCCTGGGCCCCGGCGAGCAGGCCTGGTTCCAGATCGTGCTGACCCCCATCGCGCAGCAGGAGTTCCAAAAGAAATGCGATGACATGATCAAGAAATTGACCGGCATGACCCCGCCGCCCAAGAAAGGCATGCTCGATCATGTCGTGGACGCGCCCATACACCTCCTCAAGCTTCTCTTCGAAGGCCTCATGGGCTCGGGCGCATCCGATGGCAAACCGGCGAAACCGCCGGACAAGCCGCAATCCAAGTACGGTCAGATGACGGCGGGGGAAAAGGAGATCGTGGACGCCATACACAAGAAATCGTCCAAATTGGCCTATAAGGTCAAGTTGCGTTTCCTCTACATCGCCAAGAAGCAGGTGCTCGCCAAGGCGCGCATCGTGCAGCCCTTCATCGGCGCCATCAAGCAGTTCAGTTCCAACACCCTGCAGGCGCTCAAGCCCGAGACCAAGCACGTGGGCGTGAACGGCAACCTGTGGTGGTTCAAGGCCCAGCGCAATGACGCTCGCAAGACCCATCTCATGGCCGCGTATCGCCGGCGTTCCAATTGGGCCGGCCTGCATGCCTTCCACATGACCGTGGACGAGCTCGCGACCATCTGGCATTTCCCGCACAGCCTGCAGGTCAAGGCGCCGCAACTGAAGAAGACCCTGTCCAAGCGCATGGAACCGCCGAACAACCTGCCTTTCGGCTAGACCCGTATGCCCGCCCCGTACGAACACGACCACGAGAACGAGATCACCCTCTTCGCCGAGACGAACTTCCGCAACGCGAAGCGGCGTTTCGGCATCAAGACGGACGATCGGCGCCGCCATGTCTACATCATCGGCAAGACCGGCATGGGCAAGACCACCCTCATCGAGAACATGGTGGTCTCCGACATCATGGCCGGGCATGGCGTGTGCTACATCGACCCGCATGGCGACACGGCCGAGAAGATCCTCGACTATATCCCGCCGCATCGCATCAATGACGTGGTGTATTTCAACCCGGCGGACATGGAGTTCCCCGTGGGCTTCAACATCCTCGAGACGGTGTCCGATGACAAGAAGCATCTCGTGGCGAGCGGCCTCATGGGCGTGTTCAAGAAGATCTGGCCAGACGTGTGGAGCCCGCGCATGGAGTACATCCTGCTCAATTGCGTGCTGGCCCTCCTCGATTACCCGGGCGCGACCCTGCTCGGCATCAACCGCCTCCTCGTCGACAAGGAATACCGCAAGCGCGTCATCTCCAAGATCCGCGACCCCATCGTCAAGACCTTCTGGGTGGCCGAGTTCGCCTCGTGGTCGGAGAAATACGCCACCGAGGCCATCGCGCCGGTGCAGAACAAGGTCGGGCAGTTCCTCTCGGCGTCCATCATCCGCAACATCGTGTCCCAGGTGAAGTCCACCATCGACCCGCGCCGCATCATGGACGAGGGCAAGATCCTCATCGTCAACCTCTCCAAGGGCAAGATCGGCGAGGACAACATGCGGCTCTTGGGCGGCATGATGATCACCAAGATCCAGATGGCGGCCATGGAGCGCGTGGACATCAAGAACGAGGCGGACCGCAAGGATTTCTACATGTACGTCGACGAGTTCCAGAACTTCGCGAACGAGTCCTTCGCGAACATCCTCTCGGAAGCGCGCAAGTATCGATTGAACCTCATCGTGGCGCATCAATACATCAAGCAATTGGACGAAAAGGTGGCCTGGGCCGTGTTCGGCAACGTGGGGACCATCATCACCTTCCGCGTGGGCGCCGAGGACGCGGCCTTCATGGAGAACGAGTTCACGCCGACCTTCACGCCCGAGGACCTCGCGAACCTCGCGAAGGCGCAGGTCTATCTCAAGCTCATGGTGGATGGCGCGGCCACGGCCCCGTTCTCCGCGAACACCTTGCCGCCCATCGCCAAACACATGGGCACCATGGACAAGATCGCGGCGGTGTCGCGCGAACGCTATGCCTCGCCGCGCAACCTCATCGAGGAGAAAGTGCTCAAATGGAGCGGGATGGAGCTCTCCGGCCCGCCCGATGGCGTGCAGTATCCGAGCATCCTCACGGAAGAGGAGCAGGAACGCATGGCGGCCGCGGGCATCGTCGAGAACGCCCCGCCCGCCGAGCCGGCGGAGCCCGCCGAATATCTCAAGATCTCAGACGAGCGCATGGCCGCGCTCGCCAAACCCGCGGGCGAGGGGAAGAAGAAGGACAAGCCCAAGTTCCCGCATACCTGCAGCCGCTGCGCCAAGGTCTGGGACATGCCCATACAGCTCGACACCTCGCGGCCGATCTATTGCGCCGAATGCCTGCCGCTCGTGAAGGAGGAAAAGAAGAGCCGCACCCATATGGTGCGCGACCACGTGCGCGCGCCTGCGCGTCCCGCCCCGCCGGCGCCCGGATTGCTCGAGGACGTGCCCGCCGCGAGCGAGGCCGAGTCCAAATTGCGCAAGATGTTCGGCGATGAGGAGCCCGCGCCCGCCGCGCCGCGCCCCGAGCCGCGACAAGACAGGCGACCGCAAGGCAATAGGCCGCGCGTCTCGGGCGAGCGCCGCCCCATGCCGCCGGGCCCGCAGCCCAAGGGCACCATACGCATCGTGCCCAAGGCCAAGGAGGACGATCTGCTGGCCTCCCTGATCAAAGCCAAGGGCGGACCCGTGGAACGCAATAAGGACAGATTGACCTCAGACGGCAATTAACCCCACTCCTATGCCAGACCGCATCACATTCACGACCGAGGACGGCGTCACCATCGTCGGCGCTTGGAACGAGGCCCCGGCCAATGCCGGCGCCATCCTGCTCTTGCACATGATGCCGACCACGCGCGAATCCTGGGGCGCCATGCAAAAGACCTTGGCGGACAAAGGACTGTCCTCCCTCGCCATAGACCTGCGCGGCCATGGCGAGAGCACCCAAGGGCCGGAAGGCACGACCCTCAACTATCGCGAGTTCACGGACGAACAGCATCAGGGCTCGTCTTTGGATGTCGAGGCCGCCATCGCCTGGCTGCGCGACAAAAAGATCGAATATGGCCGCATGGGCCTCATGGGCTCGTCCATCGGCGCGACCTTGGCGCTCGTGGCCCTGGCCGATGAGCCGCGCATCCCGTCCGCCGTCCTGCTCTCGCCCGGCGATTATCGCGGTCTCCGCCTCGTCGAGGCGTCGCAAGACCTCAATCCCGATCAATCCCTGTGCATCCTCGCCTCGGCCGATGACAGCCAGGCCTATGCCGCGAGCAAACAGCTTTCGACGGATGCGCCGGTGGACCACAAGGAGTTCATCGAATACGCGGCCTCGGGCCACGGCAATGCCATGCTCGATAAGGTCACGGAACTGCCGGGCCTGTTGGCCGATTGGCTGCTCGCCACCTTGCGTTGATCGCTATGCGCCGCTGGGCCTGGGTCTGCGCGGCGTTCTGCCTGCTCCTGTCCGCTCCCATCGCGCGGGCGGAGGAACTTGATACGGACCGCGACGGCTTGAGCGACAGGCTCGAGGCGCTTTTCCATACGGACCCCGATAAGGCCGATACCGACGGCGACGGCTATCCCGACGGCCTCGAGGTCGCGGCGGGATATTCGCCGCTCGACCCCAAACCCCTCAAGCTCGAGAAAGAGCTTGTCGTGACCATCTCGAAGCAGCAGCTCGAACAAAAGCTCGCGGGCATCACCTTGGCCGTGTTCCCGGTCTCCACCGGGAAGGCGAAGCTGCCCACGCCCACGGGGCATTTCGCCATCAAGGCCAAGGCGGAACGCGCCTGGTCGCGCACGGCCAAGCTTTGGATGCCGTGGTGGATGCAGTTCACCGCGGTCAAAGGCGGCACCGTGGGCATCCATGAGCTGCCCGAATGGCCCAATGGCAAGAAAGAAGGCGAAGGCCATCTGGGCCGGCCGGTCTCGCATGGCTGCATACGGCTCGGCATCGGACCGGCCAAGGACATCTACGACTGGGCGCCGGTCGGCACCAAGGTAACGGTGAAGCCGTGAGCGGTGTATGCTTGCACATATGCGCTGGCGGCACGCCCTCCTGACCTTCGCGGCCGCGACCTGCGCGCTTGCGTCCTTCGCGTCGGGCGATGCCGCGCTCGCGGCCGTGAAGAAAACATCGGCCAAGAAAGCGCCCGTGCCCATGCTCGACGGCATGGCCGACGGCTATCCCGTGCAAGAGGACGAGTTCGCGTCCGCCATCGTGCTGGACCCCGCCTCGGGCAAGGTGCTGTACCAATATGCGCCGGACAAAACATGGCCTGCCGCGAGCCTGTCCAAGCTCACGACGGCCTTGGTCGTGCTCGATCAAAAGCCCACGTGGAGCAAGATCGTGAAGATGTCGGCCAAGGACGAGGTCGGCGGCGCGCGCCTGCGCGTCAAAGCCGGGTCGCGCTTGAGCGTGAAAGACCTGTTCTATTCGTCCCTCGTGGGCAGCGCGAACAATGCCACCATGGCGCTCGCGCGGCAGACGGGCTTGAGCGGCAAGGCCTTCGTCTCCAAGATGAACAAAAAGGCGAAAGCCCTCGGCCTCACCAAGACCGTGTTCCATGAACCGACCGGCATGGACGAGGAGAACGTCACGACCGCGCGCGAGATGGCGGCCATCGCCACCGCGGCCTTTTCCAAGCCGGACATCAAGAAAGCCGCGACCACGGTGAGCTATACCCTCACTCCGCGCGGCACGAGGCTCGTCCATACCATCAAGAACACGGACCCGCTGCTCGAGGGCGCGCCCGAGCTCGACATCCTCGGCGGCAAGACCGGGTATCTCGTCGAGGCGCGCTACAATTTCGCGACCTTGGTGCAGCCGCTCGCGCCGCTCGACAAAGAGCCGCCGCTCGCCGTGGTGGTGATGGGCGCGCCGTCCATGGCCAAGTCCTTCGTGTCGGCTCGCGCCCTTGCCAATTGGGCCTGGAAGTCCTATAGTTGGCCATCGGCCAAATAGGCCGACTTGCGATGAATTTCGATACATTGAGGGAAAAAATGACGGCATTGGGGCAACCCGACTACCGCGTGGCGCAGGCCAAGCGGGCTTTCGCCGTCGAATATCTCGGCGGCTGGGACGATCTCTCGACCTTCCCCAAGGCCTTGCGCGAGGACCTGGCAAAGGACATCCCCTGGACCTCCATCACCCCGGTCACGACCCAGGTCAGTAAGGCGGGGGATACGGTCAAGACGCTTTTCGCGCTCGCCGACGGCAAGAAGATCGAGGCCGTGCTCATGCGCCACGAAGGCGGCCGCAACACCGTCTGCCTCTCGAGCCAGGTGGGCTGTCCCATGGCTTGCACGTTCTGCGCCACGGGCACCATGGGCCTCAAGCGCAATCTCACCACGGACGAGATGTTCGATCAGGTCGTGCACTATGCGCGTTATCTCAAGCCGATGCAGGCGCATGTCACCAATGTCGTCTTCATGGGCATGGGCGAGCCGATGCACAATTACGACGCCGTGATGGCGTCCATTCGCCTCATGAACGATCCGCAGGGGTTCAACCTGGGCGCGCGGCATATCAGCATCTCCACCTGCGGCATCGTCCCGGGCATAGACAAGTTGGCAGAGGAACCGCTGCAAGTGAACTTGGCCATCTCCCTGCATTCCGCGATAGACAAGACGCGCACCTCCCTCATGCCGGTGAACGTGCCCTATCCGTTGAAGAAATTGATGGCGTCCATCGACACCTATGCAGAGAAGACGAATCGCAAGGTGTTCTTCGAGTATCTCTTGCTCGACGGCATCAATGATACGAAGGAAGAGGCCAAGGCCCTTGCCGGCCTTTTGCAGCACAATTTCCGCCTGTATCACGTGAACCTCATCAAGTTCCATGACACGGCGCATGACGAATACAAGCCCACGGCCACGGACAGCCGCCTGCGTTTCATGCGCTGGCTGCAGGAATATGGCGTGCCCGTGACCCATCGCCGCACCTTCGGTGAGGACATCGACGCGGCCTGCGGCCAATTGGCCGTGAACGAGGCCGCGAACGAGCTGGTCCAAGGCAAGACGGCCGTGCGGGCCAACAAGGCCTCGCGCCGCAAGGTCCCCGCCGTATGAGGTCCCGCATCGTCACGGCATTCCTCATCGTGGCGGTCCTCGTCCTCGCCGCGTCCTTGGCCATGCGCCAGGACATCGGCCGGCCGCGCGTCGGCATGCAGGAACATGCCTTCGACGTGCCCGATCTGTTGATGGCCACGTCGCTCCAAGTGCCCCTCGTCGCGGTCAGCACGACCGTGCCCGAGGTCTCGACCTCCACGTCCCATGCGCCGAACACCATCTGGCGCGCGCGTTTTTTGCATGAGGCGGAGGTGAAGCCCGGCGAGCGGTCCGTGCGCGTCCCCGTGCTCATGTACCATCAGGTCCGTCCGCAAAAGCCGGATGCCGATCGCGTGAACCGGCTCATGACCGTGTCGCCGGAGAGCTTTGCCGAACAGATGCAGGCCCTCGTGGACGGCGGCTATGCGACCATCACGCCGGACGACCTGCGTGCCGCGCTCGATGGCGGCCATCTGCCCGCCAAGCCCGTGCTTATCACCTTCGATGACGGCTATCGCAACCAATACGACCATGCCTATCCGGTCTTGAAGCGGCTCGGCCTCAAGGCCACGTTCTTCATCGTGTCCGGCTATGTCGGCCGTCCCGCGTACATGAGCAAGGCGGAGCTTTCCGACATGCTCGGCGCGGGCATCGCCACCATCGGCTCGCATACCGTGAGTCATCGCGGCCTGGTGGATGCGCCGCCCATCGCGCGCACGCATGAGATCGTGGATGCCAAGAAGGCGCTCGAGGCCATGTTCCATGTGCCGGTCATGACCTTCGCGTATCCCTATGGCAACCATAATGACGAGGTCATGAAAGAGGTCGCGGCCGCCGGTTACACAAGCGCCTATTCCACCTTCCTCGGCGCGACCCAGACGTCTTCCACGCGTTTCGAGCTGCGACGCATCCGCGTGAACGACGGCGAAAGCATGGCCGCGCTCCTTGAATATTTCGCCAAGTGATATGCCGATGACCAAGGGAAAAGTCCTCGTCGGCATGTCCGGCGGGGTGGATTCGAGCCTCGCGGCCGCCTTGTTGCTCGATCAAGGCTATGAGGTCGTGGGCGGTTTCATCAAGAACTGGAGCGACAGCAAGGATGCCTGGACCGGCGAATGCCAATGGCGCGGCGAACGTCGCGATGCCTTGCGCGTCGCGGCAAAGCTCGGCATCCCGCTCCTGACCTTCGATTTCGAGGACGCGTATCGCGCCCGCGTGGTCGGCGAGCTGTTCCGCGGCTATGCGGCGGGCGAGACGCCCAACCCGGACGTGCTCTGCAATGAGGCCATCAAGTTCGGGCTCTTCCTCGAAGAGGCGGAGAGGCTTGGCATGGACTTCGTGGCCACGGGCCACTATGCACGCATCGCGCGGGACGAGGATGGCACCGCACATCTCCTGCGCGGCCTGGACCCGGACAAGGACCAAAGCTATTTCTTGTATCGCGTGCCGCAGACCGCTCTGCGCCTCTCCTTGTTCCCGATCGGCGAGCTCAAAAAGTCCGAAGTGCGACGCCTCGCGGCCGAGCTCAAGCTCCCGACCGCGCACAAACCGGACAGCCAAGGCATTTGCTTCATCGGCAAGCTCGACATGCGGGATTTCTTGCGCACCCGCATCCCGCCCGTGCCAGGAGACATCGTGGACGAAAAGGGGAATGTCATCGGGACGCATCAAGGCCTCGACAGCCTCACCATCGGCCAGCGCCAGGGCATCAAGGTGAGCAAGGGCGAAGAGCCGTGGTTCGTGGCGGACAAGGACATCGCGACAAACCGCATCATCGCCGTGCAAGGCGCGGAACATCCGCGATTGTATCGCCGCGAGACGCATCTCAAGGACATGCACTGGACCCGCGGCGAGGCGCCGTCCGAGGCTTTCACATGCGAGGTCCAGGTGCGCTATCGCCAAGCGCCCATCAAGGCCGAGGCCTCTCTGGAGAAGGACGGACATCTCGTCCTGCGCTTCGCGGAGCCGGTGAAGGCCGTCGCGCCCGGGCAAAGCGCCGTGCTGTACCGAGGCGAGGAATGCCTGGGCGGCGGCATCATCGAGGGTTGAAAAAGTCCCTCTGTCGTGATATCCAGGCTCGGTCCCTTTCACAAGGAGGTGATCATGGAAGCGGATGATGTCATCCGGCAACATGAATGGCTCATCAACATCGTGCTGCGGCGTCTCATGGCCCTGCGCGTCGTGCCGCCGTGGTCGTCGCGCGCGGACCTTGAGGACCTGCGCCAATATGGCCGACTTGGCATGTATCGGGCCTGGCAAAAGTTCGATCCGGCCAAGGGCGTGAAGTTCTCGACCTATGCGGCCCCCTGCGTACGGTCCTGGATCTGCGGCGCCCTCAAACCGCGGCTCGTCCTCATGGACGTCGGACGCGTGCCTGATACGCGGACCGTGGACCCGCATGAGGCTCTGGACGCCCGGCGCGAACTCGCCTTGCGTGCCAAGGCCTGCGCTGCGGGTTTCCGCCGCATACGCCGCGCATTGGACGAGCTCCCGGAACGGGATGCGGCCATGATGCGCCGCGCCCATGGCATCGGCGGCCCGCGCGCGCCCTCGCTCGCGCATCTCGGCCGCGAACATGGCATGAGCCGCGAACGGGTGCGCCTCATCGAGGCGAACTTCCTCAAAAAGGCCCGTCTGGCCAAGAAAGAGCTGCCGGCCTTGCTCGAGGCCCGGGAGCTCCTCATCCAGGCCGGGCTCATGCGTCGGTCGACGGGTGGATTGTAAATCCGCCCGTCTTTTCCTATCTGGCCCGCCGCCTGCCCGTCGGCTATGGTAAGGGCATGTCCGAGACCCCCGAACGCGTCCCGTGGTATCGCCGCATCGAGCTCGTCTCCCTGGTGCATCTCACCTTTTTCGTCTTGGCCGTGATGTCGCCGTCCCTCATCACGCACGATTATTTCGGCATCCCGCAGCAGCATCTCGAGGAACTGTTCATCTTCGTCTTCGGCCTTGCCGGCCTCATGACCTCGGGCCTGCATCAGCGCATCGTGGAACAGCGCACCAAGGAGCGAGATGCCGCGCAATCGAGCGCCGACCGCGCCAAGGGCGAGCTCATCGAGTCCTATAAATACATCGGCTCGGTCAATCGCCAGATCGAGGTGCTCAAACAGTTCGCCAACCAAGCGTCCATGTCCCTCCTCAAGGACGACGCCTATTGGAAGGACCTCTTGCTCTCTCTTGCCGCGAACGCCGCGTCGAGCGCCAATGCCGAATGCGTGCTCATCCGTTTCGTCGATATCGACACGCTCCGCACCGAGCGCGAGGTCATGCATGACCTGGGCAAGAAGCGCGCCCTCCGCGTGGCGAACAAGGAGCTCAAGCGTCTCCACGATTTCGGCTCCCAGCATGCCTTCATGCGCATCGAGGACGGCAGCGAGATCCTGGCCGTGCCCTCGGACCGCAAGGAAGGCGGGGTCAAGGCGTTCTTGCTCCTTGCCACCGATCCCTCGCGCACGAGCGACACCGAGGCCTCCATCGTCAAGGTCTTCGCCAATCAGGCCGAGCTCATCTATCATCATCTCGCCAAGAAGAAAGAGGAGGCGCCGCAGGACGCGGCCGCCGCCCTCGAGGCCATCACCCAAAAGACTGTCGGGGAGATATCTTGAAAAAACCGCCGTTTGCCGCTACCGTAGACACCTATGACCGCCGCCGAGATACGCCAAAAGTTCCTGGATTTCTTCAAGGAGAAAGGCCACGCCATCATCCCGTCGGCGTCTTTGCTGCCCGAGAATGACCCGACCGTCTTGTTCACCACGGCCGGCATGCATCCGCTCGTGCCCTATCTTTCGGGCCAGCCGCACCCGATGGGGAAACGCCTCGCCGACGTGCAAAAGTGCCTGCGCACCGATGATATCGAGGAAGTGGGCGACAATCGCCATCTCACCTTTTTCGAGATGCTGGGCAATTGGTCGCTCGGCGATTATTTCAAACGCGAGGCCATCACCTGGTCCTTCGAGCTCCTGACGGGCAAGGAGTGGCTGGATATCGACGCCACGCGTCTCTACGTCACCGTGTTCGAGGGCGATACGGATGCCCCGCGCGATGAGGAAAGCATCGGCATTTGGCAGGCCTTGTTCTTGGACAAACAAGGGATACAGGCCGAGGAGGGCATCGCGGAAAAGGACGAGCCCGCGCAGGGCAAGAAGGGCCCGCGCATCTACGCGTATCCCAAAAAGAAGAACTGGTGGGGTCCGGCGGGTCTTACCGGTCCTTGCGGCCCGGACACCGAGATGTTCTATGACACGGGTCGTCCGCATGACCCGGCTTTCGGCGCGAAGTGCCATCCCAATTGCGAATGCGGCCGTTTCGTCGAGATCTGGAACGACGTGTTCATGCAATACAATAAGACGGCCGAAGGGAGGTTCGAGATCCTGCCCCAGCAGAACGTAGACACCGGCATGGGCCTGGAACGCATGGTGGCCGTGAAGCAGAACGTCCCGACCGTGTTCGATACCAGCGAGTTCAAAGTACTTCTCGGCGCCATCCGTGACGCATCCGGCAAAGCGTATGGGTCATCGTATGATGTTGATCGCTCCATGCGCATCATCGCCGACCATGCGCGTGCCGCGACCTTCGTCATCGGCGATCCGCGCGGCGTCTCGCCCTCGAACGTGGGCCAGGGCTATATCGTGCGCCGGCTGATACGTCGCGCCGTGCGCGAAGGACGCCGCCTTGGCATGCAAGGCGCCTTCATGGGCCAGCTCGCCTCCGTCATCATCGGCGAATACGGCGCGTTCTATGCGGAACTTGAGACCAATCGCGAGCGCATCCTCATGGAAATGGCCAAGGAAGAAGAGAAGTTTGCGAAGACCCTGGAGAAGGGGATGAAGGAGCTGGAACGCATCATTGCGAAAGGCGAGGTCACAGGCCAAGATGCCTTCGTGCTCTTTTCGAGCTATGGTTTTCCTCTCGAACTGACCCAGGAGATCATGCGCGAGCAAGGGAAAAAGGTGGACGAAGGCGCTTTCGCGGCCGAGTTCAAAAAGCATCAAGAGCTTTCCCGCACGGCATCCGCCGGCGCGTTCAAAGGCGGGCTGGCCGACAATTCCGCAGAGACCACGCGCTTGCATACGGCGACGCATCTCCTGCACCGCGCGCTCAAGACCGTGCTCGGCGATCATGTCGAGCAAAAGGGGAGCAATATCACGGCCGAGCGTTTGCGTTTCGATTTCTCTCATCCCGCCAAGATGACGGACGAGGAGCTTAAGCGTGTAGAGGACATGGTCAATGACGCTATACGCCGTGACCTCCCGGTGCATGCCGAGGACATGACCGTCGAGGAGGCGGAGGCCTCGGGCGCGCTCGGGTATTTCAAGGAGAAATACGCCCAGCTCGGCGGCAAGATCAAGGTCTATATGGTGGGGGACGATGCCAAGGGCTATTACAGCAAGGAGATCTGCGGAGGGCCCCATGTGACCCATACGGGCGAGCTGGGGAGCTTCAAGATCCAAAAGGAAGAGGCGGTCTCGGCCGGGGTGCGCCGCATCAAGGCCACGGTGACCGGTACCTAGCCTTTTTTGACGGATACGGCCCTTTTGGCTATACTCCGGCCTATCTTTAACTTTCTTCATTTGCGCATGAGCACGACAACCTATGGGCGGTCCTAATACCCCTGCAAACAAGGATTTCCTTGTGGTAAAGGGCGTTATCGAAGAGGCCCTGCCCTCCATGACCTTTAAGGTCAAGCTCGACAATGGACATGTCATTTTATGCCATTTGGCGGGCAAATTACGCATGAACCGCATCCGGCTGACCCCCGGGGACGAGGTCCAGGTCGAGATCACCCCCTATGATTTGACAAAAGGGCGGATTACCTATAGGTTATAGCCCTTCGTATAGCCAACCTATGAAAGTTCGCTCATCCGTGAAGGCCATGTGCCGCGACTGTCAGGTCATCCGCCGCAAGGGGCGGGTGGTGGTTATTTGCACCAAATCCCCCAAACATAAACAGCGTCAAGGTTAATCCAATCTAACGAAGCCACCCCCAGGCTGAACGGTCCCACCCTATGGCACGTATCGCAGGCGTCACCCTCCCCGCCAACAAGCGTATAGATATCGGCCTTACCTACATCTACGGTATCGGCCACGTCACCGCGAAAAAGATCCTCGCGGGTACTGACGTACCTCCCTCGGTCCGCGTGAAGGACCTCACCGAGGCCCAGGCCAACAAGCTCCGCGACCTCGTCGAGAAGCAGTTCAAGGTGGAGGGCGAGCTGCGCCGCGAGGTGCTCTCGAACATCAAGCGCCTCAAGGACATCGGCGCGTTCCGCGGCGAGCGCCACAAGCGCGGTCTGCCGGTCCGCGGACAGCGCACCAAGACCAATTCCCGCACCGTGCGCGGCAATGTCCGCAAGACCATGGGCAGCGGCAAGCGCAAGCTCGAGAAGAAGTAATCCTCACGACCTATGAGCGAAGACATCAAGCAGAAAGCCGCCGAAGGCACGGAGGCCAAGAGCACGCCCAAGAAGCCGGCCCGTGGCAAGCGCAAGGCCAAGCTCGCCGTGCCGCATGGCAAGGCGTTCATCCAGGCGACCTACAACAACACCATCGTCACCCTGACGGACCTCAACGGCAACGTGTTGTCGTGGTCCTCGGCGGGTTCCTCGGGTTTCAAGGGTCCCAAGAAGGCCACCCCGTTCGCCGCCGGCATCGTGGTCAAGAACGCCCTCGACAAGGCCGCCGACCATGGCATCAAGGAAGTGAACATCCTCGTCTCCGGCGTCGGCCAGGGCCGCGAGGGCGCCATCCGCGCGTTCAACGCCAACAATGTCGGCGTGATCTCGATCAAGGACCTTACCCCGATCCCGCACAACGGCTGCCGTCCGCCGCGCCCGCGCCGCGTGTAATCGCTTGACCATACAGTTATGAAACTCAAAGTCACCGCCAAGCGCGTCCGCCGCGAAGGCATCAACCTCGACGGCCGCGACAAGATGGCCCGCATCCTGACCAAGCGTCCTTATGGTCCGGGCGTGCACGGCCCCACGTCGCGCACCCGCATGACCGATTACGGCAAGCAGCTGCGCGAGAAGCAGCGCGCCAAGCTCGTCTTCGGCGTCATGGAGAAGCAGTTCCGCAACTATTTCGATAAGGCCACCGGCATGAAGGGCGACACGGGCGAGAACCTCGTCCGCCTGCTCGAACTGCGCCTCGACAACGCGGTGTTCCGCGCCGGCTTCGCCAAGACCCGCGCCGCCGCGCGCCAGATCGTCTCGCACGCGCACGTGGAGGTGAACGGCAAGCGCGTCGACATCCCGTCCTACCAGGTCCGCCCCGGCGAGATCATCGCCATCCGCAAGGGCAAGAAGGAAAAGAAGCAGTGGAAGTCCTTCTCCGAGGCGACCCAAAAGGTGGAGACCCCGTCCTGGATCACGACCGACCTCAAGGAGCTTTCGGCCAAGGTGGTCAGCACCCCGGCCGGCGACGAGCTCAAGCAGGTGTTCGACCCCAAGCCCATCGTCGAGTTCTATTCCCGCTAATACTCACGCACCTTTCTTTCATCCATATGGAACAACTCCTTCTTCCCTCAAAGATCAAGTTCGCCAAGGGCGAACGTCCGCATGAGGGCGTGCTCACGGTGGAGCCGTGCATGCACGGCTATGGCACGACGCTCGGCAATGCCCTGCGCCGCGTCCTGCTCTCGTCGCTCCCCGGCGCCGCGGTGACCGCGGTCAAGATCAAGGGCGCCGAACATGAGTTCTCGACCCTCCCGAACGTCAAGGAGGACATGCTCGAGATCATCCTCAACCTCAAGACCATCCGCCTCAAGTGCTTTTCGGACGAGCCGGTCAAGCTGACCCTCTCCGTCAAGGGCGAAAAGGTCGTCACGGCCAAGGACTTCACGAAGAACGCGGACATCGAGGTGATGAACCCCGAGACCGTCATCGCGACCCTCACCGACAAGGGCGCCTCGCTCGAGATGGAAGTGACCGTGGCCCAGGGCCGCGGCTACCGCTCGACCGAAGAGCGCGCCAAGGAGAAGCTCGACCTCGGCACCATCGCCATCGACGCGCTCTACAACCCGGTGCTCAACGTCTCCTACAAGGTGGAGGCCACGCGCTTGGGCGACAAGACCGACTACGACAAGCTCGTCATGTCCGTCGAGACCGACGGCACCACGGACCCGTTGGACGCCTGCCGCAGCGCGGTCGGCATCCTGACGGACCATCTGACCCTGCTCAAAGACCTGCAGTATGAAGCATAACCGCAAAGGCAAGACGCTCGACCGTTCGAACGGTCCGCGCAAAGCGCTCCTGCGCAATTTGGCCACCAGTCTGGTCTTGTATGAGCATGTCAACACGACCCTCGCCAAGGCCAAGGCCTTGCGCCCGATCGTCGAGAAGCTCATCACCAAGGGCCGCAGCAAGACGCTTGCCGCGCGCCGCGAACTGATGCGCACCCTGACCATCGAGTCGGCCGTCAACAAGGTCCTCGAGGAGCTCGGCCCCCGCTACGCCACGCGCGCCGGCGGCTATACCCGCATCATCAAGCTGGGCGCCCGCCAAGGCGACGGCGCCGAGGTGGCCCAGATCCAGTTCGTCAAATAACTATGAGCTTCAACACCAAGAAGCGCGGCATGCCCAAGGCCACCCGCGCCACCCACGAGATCGACGCCACCGGCCAGGTGGTCGGGCGTTTGGCGACCAAGGTCGCGATGCTCCTCATCGGCAAGCACAAGCCGAGCTATATCCCGCATGTGGACGCCGGCGACAACGTGGTCGTCAAGAACGCCGACAAGCTCGTGTTCACTGGCAAGAAGTGGGAGCAGAAGGTCCACTTCCGCTCGTCCAACCGCCCGGGCGGCATCAAGCGCGTCGCGGTCGCCAAGCTCCGCCAGACCGATCCCGGCGAGATCCTGCGCCATGCGGTCAAGTACATGCTGCCCAAGAACCGCACGCAATCCGTCCGGATGAAGCGTCTGAAATTCGTCTAATATGCCTACCAAAAAGACCGAAGAAGGCACCGAGGAAGTGAAGGCCAAGAAGCCGGCCGCCAAAAAGGCCCCGGCCAAGAAGCCGGCCGCCAAAAAGGCGACCAAGGAAGAGGCCGTCCTCGAGGCCGGCGCCAAGATGGAAGGCGAGGAGATGGAGGCGTCCAAGGCCGCCAAGGGCGGGAGCTTCATCCCGACCGTCGGTCGCCGCAAGACCTCGATCGCCCGCGTGCGCCTCATCAAGAACGGCCGCGGCGCCATCACGGTGAACGGCAAGGCGTATGACGCGTATTTCACCACGTATGACCTGCGCGAGCAGGTGGTGGCTCCCATGCGCACCGTCGGTCAGGAAACGACCGTCGACGTGAGCGCCAAGGTCACGGGCGGCGGCATCCGCGGCCAGGCCGAGGCCGTGCGCCATGGCATCGCCCGCGCCCTCATCGAGCTCAACCCCACGTTCCGCGGCGCGCTCAAGAAGCTCGGCTATCTGACCCGCGACCCGCGCAAGCGTGAGCGCAAGAAGTTCGGCAAGCTCGGCGCCCGCCGCTCCCCGCAGTGGAGCAAGCGCTAAACGACACATGTCGAAAACACCCGCTTCGGCGGGTGTTTTTTGCGTCCGTGGTATCATGCGAGGCATATGAAAAAGACTTTTGTCTCCTCCAGCCTGCTCCTTGCGGGCAGCCTTCTCGTGCCCCTCGTAGCGCAGGCCGCCACGCCTTCCTATGTCGAGATGTCAGACCTGTCGGCGGCCAGGAAGACCATGGCGACCTGCGAAGGCACGGCCGGCTTGGGGAGCGTTGAATGGGAGAAGTGCGTACGCGAAGCCGCGCAGCTCGAGAAATTCGGGCATATGGATACCGACATGCACCAGCGGGTGACCATCAAAGACAAGGCATTGACCTTCTCGGTCTCCCTGCCGGTCAACAAGGCCTGGAACATGGGAGGCAAGGCGCTCCATCCGTATCTTGCGGACAGCGAAAACAAGAGGTTCCTTTTCGGCCCTCTCGATATCCTCTGCGGCGGTCAGCAGGACGTGGTCTGCAGCATCGACGGGATGTATGGCCTGAAGGTCAGCAAGGGAACGCTCAATGCGAAGATATCCGCGCTCCGTACGGAACTGGCACGCGCAAAAAAGGATTATACTTTCGTGGGCGAAGAGCTCCCGGCGCTCGAATATGTCTCGAGCGGGAACCGCATCGTGCTCATGCCCAGCATCATCTACAACAGCGGGAGCGCCGTGATGGTGTATGGAGGCTTGCTTGTGCAGAAGCGCGGCGCGGTCATCACCTTGTTCAATACGAACCCGGGTTGGAACGCGGGGATAGGCCTCGAGCTCTGGCGGACGGCGGCATCCATCCGGTGAAGGGATTGGCGTCAATACACCCCGCCATCGCGGGGTGTTTTCATATAAAAAGAGCCTCTTTCCCGGGCACCGCGCGAGGCGGGTCGGGAAAGAGGCAAGGAAGGGACGAGAGGCGGTCAGTGGAGCGGGACGAGCTCCGGATTGTTCTCCGAGAGCTTGATCGCCATGGCCGCGAGGGCCGGATTGTACTGCTCGAAGTTCACGCCGCTGTTCAGGTCGAACTCGTGGTGGTCGTTCTCCTCGAGGAGGATCCACAGGTCCACCCAGGCACCGCCGGGGTCGGTCACATCCACGAAGATGGCGCGGTTCTCGTGCTCGGCCTGGCGCAAGGCCTTGGCCAAGGCCGTCTGAACGGCGATACCCAGCTCCGGATCGGTCCTGAAGTGGACGAAGAACGCGTTGTCCTCGGAGGCCGAGGAGAGGTCCATGATGTCGGACCGACGGCAGTCGAGGCAGAACAGCGAGGCCTCGAGGGTCTCTGCGTCCAAGGCGTCCGTCTTGAAGGCGTTCACGAGGGCTTCGATCGAGAGGAAGAGCTTTTGATTGCGCATGATGTCCTTCTTTCTGTTCAGGCGACGGCGTCGAGGGTGAGGTTGATCTCGCGGATGGTCTCCGCGAGGTCGGACCAGGTGGGCGGCCGCGTCACGGCGGCCGAGGTCATGTCGATGGGTTCGTAGCCGTTGGCGACGAGGAAGGCATTGAGCCAGACCCCGTACTCCTCTTCCGGCACGTCCTGGAAGAGCGCGCGGCCTTCCAGCACCGCCTGGCGCAGGATGTCGGTCAGGCGATCGTGGTCCTCGAGGCACTGGGCGAGGTCCTCGTAGAGGTCGAGCACCCAGGTCGGCACGAGGCCGGCTTTGAGCATGAGGGCGGACGGCGTCTCGGCGAAGAAGAACAAGGCGTTCTCCGCGTCGAGCTCCGAGATCTCGCCGCGCTTCATGGCGAAGACGGCGTCGAAATGCGTGAGGAAGAGCTTGCGCATGGCGTTCTCTGTCTTTCTGGCCCCGTGGGGCCTCTTGGGTTGGGAAGGGTCGAAGTCCTGTCACCCCGTTCTTCGTGCAATGTGCAAGAAGACCGGGAAATCCAGGACCCCTCTCGACATCTTGCGATGGAGAGGGGAAGGAGGAAGATGGAAAGAACGTGCTAACAGATGACACGGAGGTCGGGGTTCGTACGCATCGTGTGTTCTTTCGCGATGCGGTACTTGTACCCTTGTTTCCTGTCGAGACGGTCCTCGACGGGCGCGTGTGGCTTGAGGCCGTTCTGCGTGAGCAGGCGGTCGAGGACCGTGAAGCTCGGCGGGCGTTTGCGCGAATCGTGCCAGATGAGGCGGCCTTCGGTCTCCGCGACCTGAAGGGCCTCGACGAGCTTGGCATGCAGGAGACGGCGCTGTTCCTCGTTCGGGCAGTACATCTTGAGCATGGCATCATGCTCGATCGATCCCGACGGGTTCAAGACATCGGTCTTGGTCGCCTCGAGATAGAACAGTCCCGATGCCAGCTCCGCGATGGTGAGGCGCTTTGCGACCAGGGCGAACCAGAGCGAGGAGAACGAGAGGTAGAGCGTGAAGACGTTCATGATGAGACCTTTCTGTGAAGGGGCGAGCATTCCTGTCACCCCGTTCTTCGTGGGAAGAGCGGGAAATCCAGGACCCCTCTCTCAAGCGTGAGCGAAAGAGGGGAAGGAGGTGGAGTGGAAGGGAGGTGAGCGTCAGAGGCGCTTTACGAGCAGGATGCTGGGCGCATCCTTTTTGAGCGCCTCGTCCAGGTCGGTGGCGCCGATCCGGAGGACGCGTCTGACCGTGTCGTTCAGCAGGACCTGCGGGATGTAGCCGAAGTTCCTGCCGTCGGAGCGCTTGAACTCATCGAGCCCATGCTCTTCGAGCCAGCCCTGGTCGATGAGGAGGCGGGTCAGGGACGCAAGACGCGTCTCGACCAGCACCGTATCGGCCTTGAGATCTGGGTAGGCGGCATGGAGCCGATCCATCGCGCCTTCGAAGGCGGCGAAGGTCGCCGTCCCGAGGCCACGGCCGCGTGCCGCGGGCTCGACATGGCGCGAGTAGATGCGCCAGTAGAGATGGTCCGGCGCGCGGCGCGGGACATCGAGCTCGATGTCCTTGCCGTAGCAGAGGATGGCATGCACGTAGGATCTCCTATCGTACTCGCCGGGACCGTAGATCTCGGCGTAGAGGCGGGCCTTCTGATAGGAGGGATGATAGGCCCTATAGGTCCAATACGCCTCCTCGTCGCTGCGCTCGAAGGTGAGCTTGAGATGCAGGTCCTCGTCTCCGGCGCGGAACGGGATCTCGATGAGAGTCCGCTTTGGCGGGGAAAACTTCGCCGGCGGGGTCATGTCGGGGACGATGAACGAGAGGCTGGAGCTGTTCATGATGAGACCTTTCTGTGAAGGGGCGAGCATTCCTGTCACCCCGTTCTTCGTGGGAAGAGCGGGAAATCCAGGACCCCTCTCTCAAGCGCTGCAGAAGCAGGCGAGAGAGGGGAAGGAGGTGTGGCGTGAGGTGAAAAGGCCTAGGAGAGCTGCCTCCATTGTCGGTTCTCGAGCACATGGGCTTTCAAGAACGTCGGCACCGGAGGGAGGGTCGTCACGAGACCGTTGCGGAAGCGCTGCACTTCGGCAATGAAGGCGTTGACCTTGGTCCAGCTCTCGTCGTGATCGGGTAGCTCCACCCAGATGAGGATGCCAGGAGCCTTACGGTACTGGTACACCAGCTGGGACTTGCATTGCGTGCACGTGTACTGGAGCGTGACGCCGTTCCCATAGATCGCCTCGCAGTTTTGGAAACGATCCGCGCCGCATCTGATGCAGCAAGGAAGGTCGGGATGCTGGGTATTGCCTTGTTTGTTGAGATCGCCCATCTATTTTCACTCCCTCTTGGAAGGTTCGAGACTTCGCACTAACAAAACAAAATACCATAAAATACTGGTTTTGTCAAGGTATGACCATACAAAAAAGCCACGTATTTCGTGGCTAGGTTGAGCCTTAGGATGGCTTGTTCGGGTCTATGGGAGCCTTATCTTCCACAAAATAGACAATGACCATGGTCATGCAGAGGCGGCCATCGGGGTTCCAGGCCGTGTTTTGGCCAATGCCCATGATGCCGATCTTGCCGCTCTGGGCGGCCAGCCAAGCATTTGCGGCAGCTTCGACATCCTCCACCGTGGGGTGCTCGTCATCCTGCGCGAATATTTTGAGCTGTTGGGGCATGTTCGCCTCCGGGAAAAGGGCAATATCGTCACTAGACTGTATATGGACGGCAAGCCTCCGGCAATTTACCCTATAGGCCATGTCCTACGGCAAACATATCGTCCGGAACACGGCCTGGTTGACCCTCGCGACCGCGCTCAACAAGGCCATCGCCTTCATCTCTTTCGCGGTCGTGGCCACCTTGGTGGGCCCGCATGAGACCGGTCTGTACTTCTATGCCGTGTCCATCACCTCGGTCTTCGTGGTCCTGACCGATCTCGGCATGCAGCCCGTCATCATCCGCGAGATCGCGGGCGGCCGCGAGATGGGCGGCCGCTATCTTGCCGCGGCCCTGCGGCTCAAGGTCTTGCTCGTGCCCATCGCCGTCGGCCTCTCGCTCGGCTATGGCGCGTTCACGGGCGCGGATGACATCACCCTCATGGCCATCGGCATCGCCTGCGCCGTGATGAGCGCGGACACCTTCCATCTCGCGTTCTATGCGAGCTTGCGCGGCAAGCAAGACCTGCGACCCGAAGCCATCGGCATGCTCATCGGCCAGGTCTTCACGGCAGCCGTGGCCATCACGGCGGCGCATCTGGGCTATGGCGCGCCCGGGCTCGTGACGGCTTTGCTCGTCGGAAGCCTGTGGAATGTCGCGTGGTCCTATGGCAATGCCAAATTGAAGAACATCTCATTGCCCATCCCGCATCCGGGTGATGCGCAACGCCTGTTGCTCGAGGCCGCGCCTTTCGCCATATCAGGCATCGCGGTCAAGGTATATTCGTATGTCGACAGCCTGCTCATCAAGGCCATGCATGGCGTGGAGGCCGTGGGCATGTATGCCGTGGCCTACAAGATGACCTATGCCTTGCAGTTCTTGCCTTTGACCTTTGCCGCGGCCTTGTATCCCTCGATCTCCGAAGCGTGGGCCAAGCAAGACCATGTGCGTTTGAAACATTCCTTCCTCGAGGCCTTGCGCGTGATGGCGGCCATTGGCTTTCCGGTCTCGGCCGCGCTCTCGGCATTCGCGCCGCGTCTCATCCCGCGCATCTACGGGCATGCGTTCTTGGGCTCGGTGCCGCCTTTCGAGGTCTTGCCTTGGGTCTTGCTGCCCATCTTCATGGATTTTCCCATCGGGTCGCTTTTGAACGGCACGGGCCGCGCCAAGCTCAAGACCATGGCCCAATTGGGCACCATGGTCATCAATGTGGTCTTGAACGTCCTGCTCATCCCGAGCCTCGGACCTTTGGGCGCGGCATGGGCCGGCGTGTTCAGCTTTTGGTCTTTGTATCTCATCGGCGTGGGCCTGACGCGGCATGATGTGGGCGGTTGGGGTCCGGCGCTTTCCATCCTCGTACGCGCGCTGTTCGGCGCGGCCCTGACCTGGTTCGGCATCCGCTATATCGGCGGGATGATGCCGCTCATCCCGGCCCTCGTGTTCGGCGTCGCGGCAGGCATGGGCCTCGCTTTCCTCGTGCGCTTGCTCACGGTGGAGGACATCTATTTCGTGCTGCGTTTGCGCAAGGTCGACACCGATATGGAAGAGGAGGTCGTGCATGAAGACGCCTAGCATCTGTCTCGTGACCCTCGATTACCCGCCGGAGACCGGCGGGGTTGCGCGCTATTTGGGTTCCCTCGTGCACGCGAGCGATGGCGGCATCGAGGTCGTGACCAGTTCGGACGAGCGCATGTTCTGGCCGCTGTGGCCGAAATGGTGGCCCCTGGTGCATCTCATCCGGCGTCGCCGCAAGATGGACCAGGTCGTTCTCGTCAGTCACGTGTTCCCCGTGGGCACGGCGGCGTGGATCGCGCGGCTGTTGGAGGGCCCGGAATATGCCGTGCTCTGCCATGGCTTGGACGTGCGTTTGGCGCGCGGGATATGGAAACGTTTTTTGCTGCGCAAGATCTGTCGCGATGCCAAGGCCGTGTTCGCCGCGAGCGAGGCGACCAAGCGCTCCCTGCTCGCGCTCGCGCCGCAGGCAAAGGTCACGGTCATCACGCCGGGCGTCGAGGCGATAGAGGGTCTGAACAAGGCGGATGCGCGGACGCGTCTCGGCCTCGCGCAAGAGTCCCAGATCGTGTTGTCCGTCGCGCGCCTCATCCCGCGCAAAGGGATAGACATCGCGCTCAAGGCGGTCGCGGCCGTCCAAAAAGAAAGACCGTTCATGTATGCCGTTCTCGGCGATGGGCCGGATGCATCGCGCGTGCAGGCGATCGCGGAAGAGGTCGGCGCCGACGTGACCTGGCTCGGCAAAGCGGATGAGATGACGCTGAGCGCGTGGTATGCGGCCGCGGACATTTTCCTTTTGCCCGTGCGCGATACCGGGGATGATGTCGAAGGCTTCGGCATCGTGTATCTCGAGGCCGCCATGCATCGTCTGCCCTCCATCGCGGGCAAGAGCGGCGGCGCCTCGGAAGCGGTCGTTGACGGCGAGACGGGCATCTTGGTGGACCCGAATGACGTGGACGCCGTTGCCGGCGCACTTCGTGACCTTCTAGCCGATGAGGACACACGCGAGGTCCTGGGCGCCCAAGGTCGCGTGCGCGCACAACGCGACTTCCATTGGCGCGAACGATGGGAGAAGATGCGAGATATCCTGCTATGAGCCCTAAGGTCGCCATCATCATTCCATGCCATGAACATGCCGCCGCCTTGCGTCGGACCCTCGCGGGCGTGCGCAACCAGACCTTCAAGGACATCGAGGTCATGGTCGTGGACGATGGGTCGTCCGATCATCCCGAAGCCGTCGTGAAGGATTTTTCGGACCTGCCGATACGCGTCATCCGTTTCGAGACGAACCGCGGGGCGCCGGCCGCGCGTAATGAAGGTGCGCGGCTGTCGACCGTGCCGTATCTGCTCTTTTTAGATGCGGATGCGACCCTGCGCCCCGGCGCCGTGGCGAGCATGGCTGCGGCGCTCGAGGCGCAGGCAGACGCTGACTTCGTCTACGGCGATTTCCAATGGGGGCGCAAAGCCTTCCGTGGAAAGCCTTTTGACGTCGATGCGCTCAAGAAAGCGAATTATATCCATACCTCGTCCTTGCTGCGCCGGTCCACCTTTCCGGGTTTCGACGAAAGCTTGAAACGTTTCCAAGATTGGGACCTGTGGCTGACCATGGCGGGACGGGGGAGCAAAGGCCTGTATCTGCATGAGGTCTTGTTCGCCATAGAACCGCGCGGCAATGGCATGAGCCAGTGGCTGCCCGCCTTTTTGTTCAAGGTCCCTTGGGATTGGATAGGCTGGATGCCGCGCGCCATGCGCAGATATAAGGAGGCCGAGGCCGTGATACGGAAGAAACACAAGATATGAAGGATGTCCGCATCGTCATCGTGTCCTGGAATGTCGAGAAATTGCTCGAACGGAACGTGCTTGCGCTTCCCAAGGCCTGCGAGGGCCTCGATTGGGAATGCATCGTGGTCGATAATGCCTCGGCCGACGGCAGCCGTGGCCTCGTCGAGCGGCTGATGCTCGATATCCCGCAGCTCGGCCTTATCGCGAATGCAAATAATGACGGCTTCTCAAAGGCCTGCAACAAAGGCGCGGAAGGCAGCGAGGCGCGGTATGTGCTCTTCTTGAACCCGGACACCGAATGTCCGCCCGGTTCTTTGACCAAGCTCGTCCGTCTGGCCGATGAAAGGCCAAAGGCGGGCATATTCGGACCAAAGCTCCACAATGCCGACGGTTCCGTGCAGCCTTCGGTGCGTACTTTCCCGACCCTGTGGGACCAGGTCGGCATTTTATTGAAACTGCATCATGTCCTGCGCGGTTTGCCGATGTTCCGCCGTTATTTCGTGGACGACTTCGATCACGAAAAGGAACAGCAGGTGGACCAGGTCATGGGCGCCTGCTTTCTCGTACGCAAAGCATTGCTCGACGCCAAGCTCGGCTTTGATGAACGCTATTTCGTCTGGATGGAAGAGGTGGATTTTTGTCTGACCGCGAAACGCGCAGGTTGGGAGGTGATCTATCTCCCGCAGGTTTCCGTCATCCATCATCGCGGACAAAGTTTCGCGCAAGTGTTCACGCCGAAGAAGCAAGGATATTTCACGGCCAGCGTGGGAAAGTATTTTGCCAAATGGTATCCGGGTCCGCAGGCATGGGCCATACGCGTCGCGAGCGCTATAGGGCTGGCCTTGTCCTATCTCGTCGGCCTCATGCAGACGTCTTGGGGGCCTTGGGCCGTCTTGGTCGGTGCGACCTTGCTGATCTCGCGCCTCACCATATTCCATCCGCTCGCCAATAGCATCGCCTGGGTCATGGCCGTCGCCGCGATGTTCGTCGTGAGCGTACGCAAGCCGCATCTCGGCCTGACCGTCCTCGCCGTGGAACTGCTCATCGGGTCCAAGGGCTATCTGCTCCAGTTCGGCGGGTGGCCTTCGCATCTCTCCTTACGTCTCGGGCTCACGGCCGCGTTTTTGCTGGCATGGACCGTGAATGCTCTCAACGCGCGCCGTCTCGGTTGGGCCGTGGACAGGACCTTGCGCCGCACGCCATATCTCGCGCTGGCCGTCCTCGTGTTGTGGGGCATGTGGCGCGGCGCGGGCAATCCCGACATGCTCGCCGACGCGAACGCGTGGTTCGAACTGGTCTTGCTCGCGCCCGTCCTGGACATCGCGGACCGTCATGGCGATGCCTTGCGCCGCAGCATGGTCTCGGCCCTCCTGGTCGGCATCGTGGCGCTCGCCATCCTCACCCTGAAGCTCGAGCTCCTCTTTTCGCATCAGGTGCCGGGTGTCATCGCGACGTATCTGTGGCTGCGCCGGGCCGGCCTCGGCGAGGTCACGCGTCTCGCGGGAAGTTTCTATCGCGTCTTCCTGCAATCCCAGGTCTTTCTCTTGGCCGCCTGGCTCATTGCGGCCGCATATGGCCTGCGCAAAGATGCCAAACCCGCGCGATATTATCTCGATCGATGGATCATCGCCTTGAGCACGGCCGGGTTGTTCCTCGGCATGTCGCGCAGCTTCGTGATCGGCGGCCTTGCCGGCATCATCACGCTCGCGCTTTTGGCCTCGCGGCAAGGGGATATGCGCGCAAAACCCGCCCTGCGCATCTTCCTCGCCTCGGCCTATGGCCTCATCCTCGCGGCGACGGCGGTCTTTCTGCCGATACCGGGCGTGAGCTGGGTCGCGCCGGGTGATCTCCTCGATTCACGTCTCAATGACGCGGCGGCGCAGAGCCGTTGGGAGCTTTTGCCCGCGATGTGGGACAAGATCTCCCAGGCGCCCATCCTTGGCCACGGCTTTGGCGCGACCGTGACCTATCACACGTTCGATCCACGGCAGGTCGAGCAGGGGAATGCCTTATCGTATACGACCTATGCGTTCGAATGGGGGTGGCTCGAGCATTGGATCAAGTTCGGCCTCCTCGGCATCCCGGTCATGCTCTGGGTCCTGCTGTCCCTTGGCAAGCGGCTCTGGACGTCGCGCGAGGAAAACTGGCTGCGCATCGGCGCCGTCGCGAGCCTGGTCGCCTTGGCAGGCCTGCACATGTTCACGCCCTATCTCAACCATCCCTTGGGCTTCTTGTTTTTGCTCGTCGGAGAGGGGATGATGGTTTCGACCCCCAAAAAAGACCGCATATGAAGTTCGAGACCGGATGGCAGAGCCCGTCCCAACCAGAGGCGCCGAAACCCGCGAAAAAAACGTTGTGGGAACGCGTGAAAGAAAGCCGATTGGCAAAAGCCGCGCTCTTGGCAGGTGCTTTGCATGCGCCGCTCAAGCAGGAGGTCGCGGAACCCTTGGCGCGCGCGGCCGAACATCTGCGCAGCGACTGGGAAAGACCGAACATGGTCCTGCATCCGCAGACGCCGGCCGAGCAGGCGGCCATACGGCATCGCATCGCGGAGCGGGAATCGCACGCCGACCCCAAGGCGCGCGAGGCGTATAAGGCGGACCTCGAGCAGCGGCTCGAAAGCGGCAAGGACATCCCTTTTGGCAAGTCCTATTTCGACCTGGCGCGCTTGAACGGCGCATCTCCCGAGGAGGTGCAAAATGCGGAACAGAAGTCCAGCGCTCTCGTCGACAAGTACGCGAAGGAGTTCGGCACTGACCTGGACGAGAACGAGCTCAAGAAGTTGAGCCTCGAGATGTATGGCCCGGACGAGGCCTACGATTGGGGACAGGCCTCGGCCATCGCGTATTTCAACAAGGGCGAACGCAATTGCGAGGCCATCGCCCAAGCGCAGGACATCGTGCTCGAAGGCGTGCTCGCGCGCATGCCGGCCGAGAACCGCGCGCAGTGGCAGACCGGGCTGCATTATGAGAACCAGCATGTGGCCGCGACCCTGGCGCATCTCGACAAGAGCGGAAAACGGGACACCTTGTACATCCTCGAAGGCAAGTCGACGCGCGCCTTGCATGGCGCGGATGAGCCGGGCACGGCCAATGTGCCCATGACGACCCTCAAAAAGGCCATGGTCGGTTCTTCGCCCGTCAAGATCGAGGCAGCCACGGAAAAAGGGGTCAAGGTGAACCCGGGACCGCGCCTCGACCTGGTGACCGATACACCGGTGGAGCTCAATATCGACAAGCGCGGCACCTTCCGCAAGGCGCAGTTCAACGTGGACGAGGCGGAACGCGAAGGCCTCAAGCCGCGCGAGATAACGGCCGAAGAACTGGAGGCGCAACGCCTGCAGGAAGAAGCGCTCAAGGACAAGACCATCGAGATCACGGGCCTGCATGAGGGCGAGGTGCAGGGACCAGAGGTCGCGCGACGTTTGCTCGAACGGGACGTCGGCACGGCCGATGACGGCACGGTCATCCTTGATGAGGTCGATGCGCGAGAGCTCGCCGCGCCGACGCCCGAGACCATACGGGTCTTTCGGGAAAAGACGTCGAAGGGCCTTGAGGCACGCACCGTCCATTATGGCGACATGTCGCAATGGTCGCCGGAGGCCATCCGCCAGGCTTTCCGGAACAAGAACCCACGGATCAGCATACACACCGTCGGAAATGCCGAAGGAGGGTATGGCCTGTCCGAAAATGTCTTGGAGCAGATGGCAGCCGCCGGGGCGGCCGGGGAGAGCGCCGAGACCTTGGCCATAGAAATGGAACAGGGCCCGGAAGGATCGAAATATGCCATCATGCCGATAGGGCAATTGTCCAAATTGTTGTCAACACATGCCGCCAAGACGATAGACATGTCCTCGATGTATACCTTCCACGAGGCGACCTTCGCGGACGCGGATGCCACGATCATCAGGGAGGGCTTGGGCAAGGGCCATGTTCTCAAGATCAATGGCGGCGAACTGACCCCGGCAAGAGCGCATGAGCTCGCGAAGGCAAAAGGCCGCGTCCTCATCAGTCCCGATGCGTACTGGAAGCTCCTCATGGACGCGCCGGACCTGATCACGTCTACGGACCACTTCACCTTCAACCCCGACGGGGCCTCTGCCGAGACGCTGTTCACGGTCGCGCGCGCCATTCGCGATACTGACCCGACACATCCGCTCAACAAGGAGCTGCGCGATATGATACGGATACAGATGGCGGGATCTTCCATGTACGATACGGACGAGGACTATGAGAAAGCGCTAAAGGCTATCGTCATCGCACGCGCGGTCCCGCCGAAGAAATGATACGCATATGACCAAGATCGCCATCATGGGCACGGGCATGGTCGGGGGAGCCCTCGACCGGTATTTCAAGACCGTCGGCGTGGAGGCCGGCCTCTATGATCCGCCGCGCGGGTTGAGCGACACGTCGGTGCTCACGGACGCGGACATCATCTTCGTGGCCGTGCCCACGCCGTATTATCTCGACGGGTCCGGCTTCGACGATTCCTTTTTGCGCGCCGCGCTCGATGCCATCCCGGTCGAGGGCAAGACCATCGTGCTCAAGTCCACCATCTTGCCGGGGACCACGGACCGTTTCCAAGCGCTGTACCCGCGGCATCGCCTCCTGTTCAATCCCGAGTTTTTGACCGAGGCCACGGTGGACGAGGACATGCAGCATCCCAAGCGCCAGATCGTCGGCTATACCAAACAGAGCTGGGCCGATGCCGAGCAGGTCATGGCCCTACTGCCGCGCGCGCCTTTCCAGCGCATCGTGGACGCGCAGACCGCCGAGCTCGTGAAATATTTCGGCAATGCCTTCTATGCCCTCAAGGTCGCGTATGCCAACCAGATGTATGACATGTGCGACAAGCTCGGCGTCCCCTATGACGAGGTGAAGGCCTGCGCCGGCGCCGAGCCCATGGTGGGCCCCACCCATCTCGAAGTGTTCCATAAAGGCTATCGCGGGTATGGAGGCAAATGCCTGCCCAAGGACACGCGCTCCATCATCCAGATGGGCGAACGCCTAGGCCTGGACCTCTCCTTGCTCAAAGCGGCGGAAGCATATAACAATGCGCTGTGCGAAGCCCAAGGCCTGGACATCCAGTGGCACGAAGGTTCGCCCAAAAAACAGTAGACCCTTGATGGGAGGTGGTCCGTGGAAAAGCAAAAGACGCCGGTACAGGTCTATCTGCTCGTCGCGATGTACGTGCTGTTCGGCCTCGTGTTCGCGGCGGCATATCTCGCGACCGTCACCGATCTCTGCGTCGGGTTGCTGGGCTACACGTTCGGCACCTTCCTGTCCTTCCTGCCGCTCATGGTCCTGGGGCCGCTTGTCATGAGCGGGATCACATATCGACTGTACATCAAGCGGCTTGCGCCCGACATGGGCTTCAGGGACAGTCTCAAGAAGCATATCGCGGTGCATCGGCCTTTCAGCATCCTGCCTTTGGCCGGCATCGCCATCCTGCACTTCGTCATCTTGGCGGCGGTCTATAAGCGGGCGGAGGCGTTCTCGTATGAGATCGCCGGACCCGTGCTCATGATCGTCTCCGCCGGTTTCGGCGCCTTCATGCTCGTCCGCGCCTTCGAAGGCGCGAAAGCGCTCCATGCGCTCATGAGCTCCCCCGCGTAAGCAGGGGTTTTTTTATGTCCAATCATTGCCGCGCAAAAAGACGTCGGCGCTCATGACCGGTTTTCCTTCCGGTTGCAGTTCGAGCAAGCACAGGGACGTCCCGTTCCCGCACGCGATGCAGGGCAGGCCTTCGTGCATGAAGCGCATGCCCGGGGCATGGTCGGTTTTGCCGCCCACGCGCGCGGCCGAGATCTTGAGGCGCTTGCCTTTATGCTCGGTCCACGTGCCGGGCCAAGGCTGATAGGCGCGGACGAGACGCTCGATCTCGATGGCGTCCTTGCTCCAATCGAGCTTGCCGTCCTCGCGCGTCAATATTTTGCACATAGTGGCCTTGGCATGGTCCTGGTCCAGGGCTTTGAGCTCGCCGGTGAGATACCGCGCCAAGGTATCGGGCAGGATGTCGCCGCCACGCGCGGCCAAACGATCATGCAAAGCACCGCCGGTATCCGTGTCGCGTATGGGCTCCTCGGCCTCGGTGATGACGGGGCCATGGTCCATGAGGGCATCGAGCGACATGATGCTCACGCCGCTCATCGCATCGCCGGCCGCGATGGCGGCTTGTATGGGCGAAGCGCCGCGCCAACGGGGGAGCAGCGAGCCGTGCACGTTCACGACGCCATGCTTGGGCAGGTCGAGCAGCCATTGCGGCAGGATCTTGCCATAGGACACGACCACGAAGGCATCGCAGTCCGGGCCCACCGTCCGTATCCAGCCCATGAAGTCCTCGTCTTTGATCTTTTCGGGTTGCTTGATGCTCTTGAGACCGAGATGCGCAGCCGCGAGCTTGATCGGCGGCGGGGTGAGCACGGCATGGCGGCCGACCGGGCTGTCCGGCTTGGTCACGATGCTCATGATATAAAAACGCCCATCACCCGCGAGCGCGGTGAGCGATGGGACGGCGAACTCGGACGTTCCGAAGAACAGGACCTTATACATGCTGTTTTGCTTTGCCTTTGGTGATGGTCGTCGCCTTGTCCACGAACAGGATGCCTTCGATATGATCGAACTCGTGCTGGAACACGATGGCGCGGAAGGCCTTGGCATCGAATTCGACCGTGCGGCCATGCCTATCCAGCGCCTTCACATGCACTTTTTTGGCGCGAGGCACCACGCCCCACACGCCCGGCACGCTCAAGCATCCTTCTTCGCTTTCGACCGTCGCTTCGGAGAGCATCGTGAGCTCGGGATTGATATAGGCCTTGGCGCCGCCCTTCTCGTTCACGATGAAGACGCGGAGGTTGTTGCCGACCTGGGGCGAGGCGATGCCCACGCCATCCTCCACGAACATGGTCTCGATGAGATCGTCCAAATACGCCTGGAAGTCAGGCGTGCCGATGGTCTTGGGGTCCACCTCGACCGAACGCTGATGGAGCGTCTTCGCGGGAAGGGTGACCAAAGGGAGGGATTTAGGCATTGGAACGGCTCATCTTAGCTGAAAAAGGCGATCGGGTCAAGGTCTATGATGGCTTTTCCGGCGAAGCTCTGCAAGAAGGTGTCAAAGGCCTCCTCGGGCACGTCTGGAGGCGCGCTGACCTGCAGGCAATGACGGGGGCTGCTCGCGACCGGTCTATATGGCACGGGCAGGGGCGGGGAAACCGTCCACGTATCCGGCGATCGGCGAACGAGATCGTCGTACACGGCCATGGCCGCGTCTGGCGACCCATCGACCAAGAACTTGGCCACGCGCCGCGCGGGTGGATAGCCGAACAAGGCGCGTTCGGACCTTTCCTTGTCCCAGGTCTCATGGAGACCGGTCGCGGAGAGCCAGGCGTGGCATTGCGCGAGCAAACGCTCATCGCCCTGCACGATGAGGGAGGCGCCCGCGGATTGGCACAGGGCCGCGAGGCGTCGGAAGGCGATGACCAAGCGTTCCTTGCGGCGTATGTCCTCGACCGCGCCGCCCACGAGGGCGATATCGGTCACCACGACCGTGGCGCCTGCCGGGATGTCCGCATGCCACAGCTCGGTGAGGCCGAGCACGCGCGGGCCGGGTCCGAGCTTTTCCGCGAGCTGCGCGGCAAGACGATCGCCGCCGCTCTTGGAACGCGAAAGGTCGAGGCCGCCGCATTTTGCGCATTCCGCCGGCGCGGGCGAGCGCTTGCCGCATTTGCGGCATACCGCGCCCGTGGCGAGACGTGACAGCACGAAGCCGCAATTGGGACAGGGCGCGATCCAGCCGCAATCGCGGCAGGTGAAGCGCGCGCGTTCGCCACGCACCGGATGCACGACGAGGACGGGGCGTCCTTCCTCGACGCTCGCCTCGATGGCCGTGAGGGTCGAGAGGGTGAGGCTCTCGATCTTACTGCGGCTGCCGGGCAAGAGCGCCTCCAAGGTCAGCACGGGTTCGAGGTCGGGCACATGGTCCCAGTCCGCATCGAGGTCCGCGACGGCGGGCGTTGTCGAGACCTGCAGCACGGAGAGCGAAGGCTTCAGCGCGGCCGCGCGCGTCACGGTCCAGCGCGCGTCGAGGCGCGGGGTGAGCTCGTCCTGCTTATGATCGTCGTTCTCGGGCTCGTCCACGATGACGGTGTCGGCGAAGACCGAAAGCCAGGCGCCGACGCGCGTCGCGACGAGAATGCGATCGTTCCGCGTCGCGAACCCTTGCACGGCCTTCCACGCGCGTCCCGCCGAGACCTCCGCGTGCAGGCATGAGGCCTCGAGGTCGGCGGCGAGCTTTGCCGCGCGTTCTTGCCAGGGCACGAGGACGAGGACTTGTCCCGCGGCCTCTCGGGCTATATTCACCGTCGCGGACAAGCGGTCTATGGCATAGCGCGGCTGGCGCAAGGGCAAACCGCTTTGGCCCGTGGACGGCAGGACGGGTTGCGGCGCCGCGCGCTTGGGCACGCCGCGCAGCCAGGACGCGAGCACGGTTGGTCGCGGACAAAAGCAGCGCGCGGCCGACGCGGCCAAAAGGGCGGCGGCGTCTTTTCCCGCGCGAAGAAGGACGGCGGGCGAACCAAGGTCCACGGCTTTGTCCGCGACCGGGCTGGACCCGGACAAGGCCACGACCATGCCTTCGAGGGTCTTTTTGCGGAAAGGCATGCGGACGATATCGCCGGGCTGCAGGTCCGCGCCCTCCGCCACGCGATAATCGAAGACATCCACCCCGTGCACGGTGCGTATGGCGGGGACGATGGAGGCGAAGCGGGGCATCGCCTAATTTATATCGTACTTTGCCGTGAGATAGCCAACGCCGAAGGGGGCTTCGTAGGACAGCACTTTGGAAGACACGTTGATCTCATCGAGGGCGCCCAACATGATCATGATGGGGCGATAGCCGCATTGACCGGCGCCCTCCACGAGGGAAGGGCTCATGGCCATGAGCTTGGCGATGTCGTTCGTCTCGAGCGCGGCTTTGATGCCGGCATCGAATTGCGGCCCCTCGGCCGATGCGCCGCCGGGAGACTCGGGCCCGAGCTTATGCGAGAGGTCCGCGCTCGCGATGATGGCCACGCGCTTGGGGTCCGCATGCAGGATGCGTTTCAATTGCCGGCCAAAGTCATAATGCGCCTTGCCATCGAGAAGCGACGGCGAGATGGGGATGAACTTGGTGGTGAGATGCGATGTCAAAAGCTGTATCGGCACGAGGAAGCCATAGTCCAGGTCGCCGTTCGAGGTGAGGGTGAAGGGCACGTTCTCCTCGCGCATCAGGCGCTGCAGATGATCGATGAGCATGAAATCGCCCTTCACGTTGATGGTGGTCGAGAAATCGCCGAAGGTCTTGAAATTGCCCGTGTAGTTCTGCGAGAGATTGATGCTGAACGCGTCGGGATAGCGCGCGCCATGCGGGGCGATGATGACCACGACATCCGGTTTGGCGAGATACAGTCCCTGTTCCACCTCTTGCAAGGCCGCGACGGTGGCCGCGAGCTTGGCGCGATGCTCCTTGCCGACCGTCGGCAAAAGCAAGGGGGAATGGGGGACGATGGCGGCGTACACGATCATAGGGTGACGAGGGTGCCCGAGGCATCGGCAGGGGACGGCGCTTGCGCCATGTCCGGGCGCTGCGCGCTCACCGGGTCACCGATAGGATACTCGGCCAGCACCCTATCCGGCAATTGCAGGACATTCTTCCATTTCCAGCCTATGGATTCGAAGGTCTCGGACGTGGGAATGAGGCGCAAAGCGCCGTTCTCGACCACGAAGACGGCCGGGTCGCTCTTTTTGCGCACCAGCTCGCCGTCATGCAGGCGATACGGTTCGCCAATGGCATATTTGGCAAGCGTCTTGGCGGTCACCTTCTTCACCACGCGGCCGCGGAAATAGAGCGAGAGGAAGGTCTTGTCCGGGATGAGGGAGCGGCTGCCTTGTTCCACATACCACAAGGTCTTGTCCTTGGAATCCTGCATCACGATGCCGGTGGGGAACTCGGTCTTTGTCGTGATGGTGCGGCCATCGTCCTCATATCCGTCGAGCTCGTCGCTCTTCACGTCGATGATCTCGTCCTCATTGAACCCGAACTTGCGGAAGGCCTTCATGTCCGCGATGCGGCGGCGCGTATTGCCCGAGAGCAGCCACAGACGCTTTTTGTCATCGCGCAGCAAGGCATAGTTGGGAAAGCGGATGGACGGACCGAGCGGATACCCATCGAGCTCGGTGTCCGAGACCGGGATGATCTTGTTCTGGTCCACCATGGACATCAGGACCTCGAGGGAATCAAAGGGGCGCTTTTGGCCCAGGCGTATGAGATAGGTCTTGTTCGTGGTCTTGCCGCGCACCACGGTGCCTTCGGGGAAGTTCAAGCTGAACCAGCGCTGCCAAATGCGCCACAAGTTGTAATTGCCGCTGATATGCGGGGTATAGGCATAGAGCATGGCCGTGGCATTGTTTTCGGGCGTCACGGTATGGCTGTCCACGAGCATGGCGAGGCCCGGCGCCTTGCCTGCGCGCGTCCTGCCCGTGCCGAGTATCTGCAACAGATATTTTTCGCGATATTGCTTGGCCGCCCATTCGACCTGGGACGCGAAGCCCTTGAAATCCTGGATGCTCGGATCATCCTTGCTGCAATTGTCGCAGACGCCATAGCCCGTGGCCCAATCGAACTGTTTTTGCGAGGGATGCGGGTCTTCGACCAAGGATTGCTCCTTTTGGATGAGGGCCATCAGGTATTTTGGATTGATCTTGTACGACGTGGCCACGCGATAGAGGATCTCGGGCACTTTTTTTGGCACGCCGTCCGTGTCGGGCGTCACATGATCGGCAAGCGTGCCCTTGGCGCGCAAGAACGTGACCATGCGGTCATAGCTCATGCCGTTCACGTCGAAGATATCATCGTCATCCAGCACGCGATCGGGGTCGAAGGCGGCATCATAGCCCGAGCCCACGGGCAGGTCCTGGGCCAGGGCAGAGAGAAAAGGCTGGGCCAAAAGCCCGGCGAGCATCGCTATATATATGAGCCGCTTTTTCACCACATGACCTTATCATATTTACGTATGCCCAGGGAGGAGTGTTACACTCCTGCCATGAGCCAAAAATGGCTAGCCTGGGCTTTGCCGGCCACCTTGCTGGCGGCTTTCCTTGCCCTGGCCACGGTATTGCCGCGCCATGAGGCCGCCATCTATCTGTCGCCGGACGAGACCGCGGTCGCCGTGTCCGCTGTTCAGTTCGCATCGACCGGCGCCATGCGCGTGCATGATGACCTGCTGACCCAGGTTCCGTGGCTGCGGCCGCGCAGCTTCGTGACCCAGGGCGCGAACATCGTGCCCGTGGGCTTTTTGGGCATGTCCCTCCTCGCGGGACTTTTGCTCAAGGTCTTGGGCGGCTGGTCCCTTGGATGGCTGACCCCGCTTCTCGCCCTGTCCGCCCTGTATCCGCTGTGGCACCTTGCGCGTGGTCTGCGCAATGGGCCGCGTGCCGCCGTGCTCCTCGTCTGGGCCAGTTTCCCGACCATCATCCTGTACGCGAACCGCGGTTTGTTCCCGAACTTGCCCGTGGTCTGCCTCATGCTCTGGGCCGCGTGGTTGCTGAACGAAGGACGTCGCGGCAGGCCCCTGGTCATCGCGGCTTTGCTCACGGGTTTGGCGCTTGCCCTGCGTCCCACCGAGCTCCCCTGGGTCCTCGTGTGGTGCATCACGGCCGTGGCCTTGCGGACCAAGACCGAACACAAGGTCATGAAGGTCCGGGACTGGCCCTTGCTCGTTTTTGCCTTCTCGCTTTTCCCCGTGGTCGCGGCGTACTTGGCCTGGCAGACCTATGGCTCGCCCTGGGCCATCGGCTATTGGTTGCATGATTCGGGCGCGGCCGTGCCAGGGACCGTGGAAGCGGCGGGCCTGACCTGGTGGTGGCCTTTCGGATTCCATCCGCGCAATGTCCTCTTCAATCTGCGCGGCTATCTGCTCGAATACTTGGCGCCCTGGACCGCCGTTGCCGCGCTCGGCGCCTTGCTCACCATAAGACGTTCACGCCCCTCGCGCATCCTGGCCTTGGCGGGTCTGTGCACCCTGGGCCTGCTCGTGCTCGTCTATGGCCAATCCGTCTATCAGGACCATGTCGGCTTGAACGTCGTGTCCCTCGGCAATTCCTTCTTGCGCTATATCCTGCCATTCGTGCCGTTCATCGCCCTGGCCGTCGGCTGGACCTGCGATCAGCTCTTCGTATTGCGGCCCACGCGCCTGACCTTGGCCGTGCTCTTCATGGGCGTATGGGTGCTGACCTCGTTCGGCGTGTGGTCTGCCACGGCGCGCGACAAGGAAGGCCTGGTGCAAGACGTGCAAGAGCTCGAGCGCTATGGCGATATCCGTCGCATCGCGCGGCAGATCGTGCCGGCGGACAGCGCCGTGCTCTCGGACCGCAGCGACAAGATCTTCTTCCCGGTGTTCCGCGCGGCAAGTCCGATGCCGTCGCGCGACCGCATCAAGGACCTCATCGCGACCGGCGAGGCGCATGTCTATTATTTCGGGACTGCCGTCTCTTTCACGGAGCTTGCCGTATGGAAAGGAGATGGCTTCATGCTCGCGCCCGTCTTCCGGTCAGACGGCCAAGTGCTCTATGATGTGACGACCTCTTCGACCGAAGCGTCCGCGCCATGACCGTCCCCAAGCCCGTCGTCGTCCTGCTTTGCACCGTGCCGTGGCTCGCGGCCGTCATCGCGTTGTCTTGGTTCATCTCGGCGCGATATCCCTCTGCGCTTTTCCAAGCCGATGCGGTCATGGACGGGCATAGCGCATGGGCCAATCCCTTTTTGCCCGGCGAACGCGCGACCCAGGCCGGCCCGCAGCCCGATGGCTGGATAGGCCAGCGCATCACGGACGATCCCGTATATTTCACGGCGCGCACGCCCGGGCTCTATGACCGCGTGGACGTGGGGCTCGAGTTCCGCCCCGTGCATCAGCCCCTCATCGAGTTCGGCATGGTGCATGATGATGCCGGCAAAGACCTCGAACTGCGGCCATTGTACGCGCAAGAACTGATGGACCCGGATTGGCGCCCGGCCTCGGACGGCGAGGCCAAGGGCTTCGTGCGCGGCGGCGCGGACATCACGCGGCTTTCGGGCAGCGATGCGCGCGGCATGGCCGTGTGGTATGCCTCGACCACGTATCCCGCGATGGCGGACCCCGCGACCGCGACGGACACGGCCTATGACATCTCATTGCGCGGGTCGCATGACTTTTACGTGGTACCCGCGGGCGGACGCATCCATCTCGAACTCACCTTGCAGGCCGTGAACCGCAAGGCCGGCACGGACATCGCCGTGCTCCGCGCGTTCTTGGGCGAAGAAGAAGTGTATCGCGAGGCATTCGGCGCGAACGGCAGCCGCGACACCCGCATGGAAGAGGCCTTCACCCATGCCGTGGACATCCCGGACGCCAAGCCCGGCGTGTATCGCATCGTGTTCACGGCGCAGGATGACGTGTTCATCCGCCGCATCTCGACGAATGCGCAAAGATTGGTCATCGGTCCGCGCTTCGTGCTCGGCGACATCGTCGGTTATTTGCCCGCGCCCGTGCCGGTGACGGCCTGGACCAATTCGCGGCATCTCGTGGTCGAGACCTTCCATCCCGACGCGCTTCAGACCGTCACCTTGGGAGCCGCGTCCGTCTCGCTCAAGGCCGCGCATATCTCTTATCGCCTGGATGCGGCCGCCGATGCGCCGGCCGTGGAGGAATTGCATGCGCCCAAGGGCAATGCGCGTTTCATCGGCGATGGCTTCTTCGCGCTCTCGCCGTCATCGTATTTCGAACCGAGGCCGCGTCGCTTGAGCGATCAAACGCATTTGCGGCAAGAGGGGATAGACGTGGTGCGCACGCCTTTCGAAAGGCCGCAGCCTTTGGACGATGGGTGGTATCTCGCGCGGCAAAGCTTCGTCATAGACCCGAATGCGCCGGTCTTGCGCTTCGTGCTCTCGGCTCCGGGCATCGATGCGCGCGCGGGCGCCGTGGACGTGCGAGCCGTGCATCTGACCTATCGACGGCCGCCGGCCACGGGCATGGCCTGGTTCGCCCTGATCGCGCGGGAGTTCGTGCATGCATTGAGAAGATTATGAGCTTGTCCCGCGCCGCGTATCTGTTCTTGCAACATCTCACCATGGCGGCGGGTTTGAGCTTCGCGCTTCTTGCCACGGGCGAATATCTCATCCCTGGTTTTGCCTCGCCGTTCATTGACGTCGTCCATTTCGGTCTTGTCGTACTTGCCCTCGTCGTCGCGACCGTGTTCTGCCGCCCGCGCGACATGGAACCGACCGGGGTGGCAGGCCGCGTCTTCCAAGGCTTCGCCCTGCTCGCGGCGGCCATGGCGGGCGGCATCCTGCTCTGGGCCAAGCTCGACATCTCGAACGCGAACGACCTCGGCCTGCTCGCGGTCTACGGCATCTTGTGCGTCATCGGCATCATCGCTACCGTGCGGAAACTATGACCGACTGCATCTTCTGCAAGATCATCGCCAAGCAGATCCCGGCGGATATCGTCTATGAGGACGAGGACGTGTTCGCCTTCCTCGACATCACCCCCAATAATCCCGGACACACCCTTGTGGTGCCCAAGGAACATGACGGCAATTTCCGTCATGCGGACACGGCGCGGCTGTGCAAGCTCATCGCCGTGGCGCAGCGCCTGGGCAAGGCCATTTGCGAGGCCGTGGGCGCGCCGGCCATGAACCTCATCACGAACGATGGCGCGGAAGCGGGGCAAAAGGTCTTCCATCTGCATTTCCATATCATCCCGCGCTTCGCCACGGACGGGTTCCAGCACTGGCATGGCAAGCCGTATGCGGAAGGGGAGGCGAAGGTCGTACAAGAAAGGATCCTCAAAGCCCTCGGTTAGACGCCGGGGGTTTTTCTTGCTAGGTTCCGTAGGCACTTTCCATCGCGGAGGACATCGTGAAACACCTCATCAGCCTGTTGTGCGGCGTCTCGTGCGTCGTAATGTCGGCGCGCGCCCATGCGGGTGTCGCGCCCCATATCGCGCAAGACGGACGCCTCGTCATCTCGGAAGAATACGACAGCTTGGTCATCGGCGGATTGCCGCATTGCCAAAGCGTGGTCGTGCCCATGCTGCAAGAGTACAAGGTCTCTTTCCCGGGGAGCGACGGCGTGCATGCCCTCACCCTGGGCATGTTCACGGGCCGCGGCAATAGCCCGCTCGAAAAGACCTACTCGGTGAGCGGCTTCGACATGGGCTATGACATCGCCTTGTTCCATAACCAGGCCGTCATCGAGCTCGGGGTGCGCTACATCTCCCTCGTGTCGCCGGACTATGTCCTGGGATACGACACCGCCATCGGCTTCGGCCCCTATGCCCAAGCCATCCTGCCCGCGACCCTCATGGATTGCGGCGGGCCCGGCTGTGCGTCGCATATCCCGATGTACGGCTTCATCGGTGGCGGCGCCCTCTTGAGCAATTGGGACGGCACCTACAGCCTGTACGGCGCGCGAGACACGGGGTTCTACCCCTTCCTGCAATTCGGCATGGGCATCGAGATGCGATAAGGAGATCACGATGAGACACGCATTCGCTTTCGTTCTCGCGGCGCTCATGGTCCTGCTCGCCTCGCCGGCACGCGCCGACACCCCGCATCTGCGGCCCAAGCCTCCAAGCCTGACGGGCGACGCGGGCCCGGTCTGGTCGCATGAGGTGAACGGCGCTTTCCTCTTCGTCCCGCATGGACAGAGCATCGGCGCGCCCACGACCACGCTCAAAGCCGCCTTTCCGATGCGGGATGGCAAGGACGCCGTCACCTTCGGGCTCGACCTGGGCGCGGGATGGTCGCAGCTCGGCAAGACCTACCTGGTCACGAACTATGACATGGGCTATGTCTTCCCCATCTTCGGGGGCGATCTGGGCGTCGAGGTCGGCGGGCGATTGACGGGCCTGTTCCCGCTCGACGACCGTCGCGGCTATGGCACGGGATATGGCCTCGGCCCCTATGGCCACTTCCTCATCCCCGCGACCCTGATGTTCAAAGACGGCCCTTCTTGGCTCTATAGCCGCCTCGGAGGCGGGCTTCTCCTCGGCCATTTGGAGGCCACCGACCGCTATCCCGACAGCGTCACGACGGCCCTGCCCTATGTCACCCTCGGCTTCGGCATCGACTTCCGCTAAGTTGACCCGCTCATGCGGGTCTTTTTCTTATAGAAAAGGTGTTTTTTGCCTGTGATGAGCCAATCCTTGCTCTTGACACCATTTTATGGTGATATCATACATAAGTTATGAGATTGTTAGTTACCGGTGGAGCCGGTTTTATTGGCAGCAATTTTGTTTATTACGTTCTTGAGAATCATCCTGAAGATGAGGTTATTGTATTAGACAAGCTAACCTACGCAGGGAACCTTGAAAATCTAAAGCAAGCTGAAAAGAACCCTCGGTTTTCATTTGTTAAAGGAGATATCTGTGAGCCTGAGATCGTTAATGAAGTCGTTAAGCGAGTTGACGCTATTGTCCACTTTGCTGCCGAATCACATGTAGACCGTTCAATAGATGATCCGATGGCCTTTGTTAGGACGAATGTCTTAGGTACTCAAACTTTGCTAGATGCAGCTCGCAAGAATGCGAATGTAAGATTTCATCATGTTTCTACCGATGAAGTTTTCGGTTCTCTAGGCTTGAAAGGCATGTTCAGAGAGGACACAAGAGTTGACCCACGAAGTCCGTATAGCGCCTCAAAAGCAAGTTCTGATCACTTGGTGAATGCGGCATATCATACCTATAAATTGCCGATCACTATTTCAAATTGTTCTAACAACTACGGTCCGTATTGTTTTCCTGAAAAATTGATACCGTTAGCTATAACGAACTTACTTGAAGGAAAAAATGTTCCAGTCTACGGAGAAGGAAAGAATGTCAGAGACTGGTTATTTGTCGAAGATCACTGCAGGGGTATCTATAAGATCCTAAAAGAAGGAAAAATAGGAGAAAGTTATTGTTTGGGAGGGAGAGCAGAGCGCTCAAATCTTGAAGTGATCCAGACGATTCTTTTTGAAATGGGTTTTGGAAGAGAAAAGATCCAATTTGTAAAAGACAGGCCTGGTCACGACCAGAGATACGCGATAGATTTTCGTAAAGCTGAAGATGAATTGGGCTGGCATCCGCAAACGCCCTTCCTGCACGGCATCCGTCGCACCATCGAGTGGTACAAGACGCACAAGGATTGGTGGCAGCGCATCAAGACCGGGGAATACGCAAAATATTATCAGTCTCACTACGGGGCCGGTGGGACGAACGAACCGGTATGAGGGCCCTGATCGCCGCGGGAGGCCGCGCCACGCGTTTGCGTCCCATTTCGCACACGCTCAATAAGCACTTGATGCCCTTGGCGAACAAGCCGATGTTGGAATATGCCGTGGAAAAGCTCGCGGCGGCCGGCATCACGGAGATCTTCATCAACGTGAACCAAGGCGAGGGCGAGATACAACGCCAGCTCGGCGATGGTTCGCGCTGGGGCGCCACGATCACGTATGTGGAACAGCAAGGCGGCGCGCTCGGCATCGCGCATGCCGTGAACAATGCGCAAAAATATCTCGCGGGCGAGCCTTTCGTGTTCTATCTGGGCGATAACATCATGGTCGGGGACATCAAGGCCTTGCGCGACAAGTATGAACGCGAAGGCTATGACGCCATGATCGCGTTGTCGCGCGTCAAAGACCCCAATCGCTTCGGCGTGCCAGAGTTCGACAGCGCCGGCAACTTGGTCCGCGCCGTCGAAAAGCCCGAGAACCCGCCCTCGCCTTTCGCCATCACGGGATTGTATTTTTTCAATGACAAGTTCTTCGAGGCCTTCAAGACGGCCCAGCCCTCCGCTCGCGGCGAATACGAGATCACGGAGATCATCACGTGGTACATCAAGAACGCCCGCATCGGCCATCACGAGATCACCGGGTGGTGGAAGGACACGGGCACGCCGTCAGCGCTTCTCGAAGGCAATGCGTTGATGCTGGACGAGATGACGATAGAAGACTGCACGATCGAAGGGCAGATCTCCGAGGGAAGCACTATTCAGGGGAAAGTGAAGATAGGGGAGGGCTCGGTGATAGGACAAAACGTCTTGATACGCGGGCCTGTCGTCATCGGCAAAGGGTGCAAGATAGACAATGCCTATATCGGTCCGTATACGTCCATCGGCGATCTCGCGGAAATTGATGGACCGGAGATAGAGCACTCCATCGTGTTCAGCGAGGCCAAGATCCACTGCAAGCGCCGCATCACGGATTCCATCGTCGGCTTCAAGGCCAATATCAGTTCCAGCGAGCTGACCATGCCGCGTGGGCATCGATTGGTGTTGGGGGATAATAGCGTGGTGGAGTTGTAAAAAGTCTTGACATTCCCTTCAAAGGCGGCCGCGCGCATGCTATCGATACGTGTAAGCCTAGATAACTCATTGAGAGGAATCGAAAGCCTAGTGGCCCGCAAGGGCTGCGCCCCCCAGTCTCAGTAACGTGAGACGGGTCTAATTCACCTAACTGCGTACCCATGTTGGTAACGACACTGGTGCTTAAGTGGGTGCTTCAGACCCCTCATTCGTTGGCGAAGGTTGGTCTATAGACGGGTGCGTAGGCATACGCATCCAAGTCTCGGATCATTTCGACAGGACCGCTGAAAGGGGTCAAACAGTACCGCTCAAGGCCGCAAGCGGCGACAGGGACGAATAAACAGCGTAATGAACTGTGCAAGGAAACGTCGCCATGGTGACGCGGAGTTGCTGAAGTTCTCTGGCGGATGGCGGCCATGACCGGGATAGATAGCGGGGCTCATTACCTCGCTTTTTATTTTTATTTCCTTTACCCTCCTGACATCGCGTGAACGCTTCACGCTCCGTCCCTTCCCCTCACCAATAACCAAGGAGCCGTCCGATGGCCGCTGTGAGACGCTCCATCGATCTGCATTGGCAGGCTGGCGTGGATGAACGCTATCTCGAGGTGGCGCAGACCGCGCTCACGCAGTCCTTCGCGGACCTCGGCTTGCGCACGCGCTTCGAGGTGCGGCGCCTTGGAAATTTGCCCGGCATGCGCGGCATCCTGCGCAAGGCCAAGGCGGTCTCGAAAAAAGCGAAAAAGCCGTCGACCCAGGTCGATTCCCAGACGGTGGCCGATTGGGTCTATGCGCAAGTGCCCCAGGGCTTGCGCTTCGTCGTGCTCAAGGACGACCTGGGCTGTCCCGAGGAAGACTATGTCTTCGGCATGGCGGGCGATGAATGGGGCGGCGTGGTCAGCACGTATCGCTACGAACGCGACAACCGCGTCGATGACCCGCTGCGCAGCTTCCGCGCCGCCGTCATCCATGAGCTCGGCCATGTGCTCGGCGCGGCGGACAAAGGACGCGGTATTTCCATGACGGAGTGGCTTGGTCCCCACTGCACCAATGCCTGCGTCATGCGTCAGTTCGATGATCTGCCCGAGAACGAGAGGCATCTCATCGAAGATATGCGCTTCCTGACCTTTTGCGGCCTGTGCCGCCGCGATATCGCGAAACATCTCGACGCATAGCCTTTACACCCCTTCCGGGTGTTTTTTTGCGCAAGGCATGCTAGCGTGTCCGAGTACCTTTCACCCTTTCGAAGGAGCCGATCATGTGGGAGAGATATTGCGAGCTCGCCCCGGCGGCATTGCTCTGGGTCTTTGCCTTCGCCATCCTGTGGCGCGTGCACAAGCGCCTCGAGCGCCTCATCGCGGCGCATATCCTCGATGCCGCGTGGACCACGGCCGATCGCCGCATCGGGCAAGCCATGGAGGTGCTCGAGGGGGACATCCTCGCGCCCATCTTCGAAGAGCTGCTGTTCCGCCTGCCTTTGCTCGTGGTCTTCGAACGAGCCCACGGCTTCGGGGCCATCGGCCTCATCGCGGTCTCGCTCGTGTTCGGCCTGTCGCATCTCACGAACGATCACACCAATTACGACGAGGTGCTGGCCCAGAAACATGCGGACACCAAGGCGCTCAAAGCCGCCATGGCAGTGGCCAAGAAGGAACAGGCCGAGCGCTCGAAGCGCATCACCGTCCTGCAGGTCATCTCGAGCACGCTCGGCGGCCTGCTCATGGGCTATGCCGGCTTGAGCCTGCGGTCCATCACGGCCTGCATCCTCATCCACATCGTATGGAACCTGTTCGCGCCCGCCATCTCGCGCATGTTGCTCACGGTCTACCTCTTCGTGCGGGCGACCATCACCGTGCTCGAACGCGTGTTGCACAAGAACCCGCACGGGAAAGCATAAGGAGGGTCCCATGCATCGCATCCTCGCGCCCCTGTTCGTGCTCCTGCTCGGCCTGACCGTCTCCGGCTGCGTCGCGGAGTCCCGCGTCGTGTACGTGGAGGAATATCCGTATCCCGGACCGGTCTACGTGTATGGATGGAACACCTATCCCTACGACGGCGGGTATTACTTCGCCGGCGGCTGGTATGGCGGCGTGTACTATCGCCAAGGCTATTACTGGCATCATGCGCCGTTCTGGCATGCCTACCCTCGTCCGGCGCCATACGTGATCGCAAGACCGGTGCCCGTGCGTCCGCCTCCGCCGGTGCATCACGCACCGCCGCCCAGGCGACCTCGTTGATCCACGTCCCGTGGGTCTTTTTTTATTCCGTCGCGATGGTCCAAATGCCGTCCGTGCCGCCTTTCACGCCCGCAACATAGATGACGCCCTTGGTCGAGACGGTCATGCTCTTCACCTGCGCGAAATCCGCGAGCGTGGTCTCGAGATAGCCGTCGCGCGGGTCCAGGTCCAGCGCGGTCACGGTCTTGTCGGTCGCATAGAACACGGCGCCGCCGGCATAATGCCAGCCCGCCTCGATGATGGTGTCGCTTTGCCGGCGCAGCAGGATGGGTTCCTTGGCCGGGTCCCACAGCCACAGTTCGCCGCCGTTCACGAGGAGATAGGACGTGACGCGCGAGAGGGTGAGCGGCCGCAGCATGTCGCCGGTGGCCTGATGCGAAGCCGGCGGGCGGCTCGTGGCGTCCACCGAGAGCCAGGAGGTCTTGTCGCGCAAGAGGAGACGGTCGCGACCTTCGAGCGCGAGCTCCCATCCGCCATCGGGCAGGACCACGCCTTCGGACGGATTGTCCGTGAGTACGAGGACGCGGTCGCGCGTGCCCGTGGCCATGCGTATCTGGGTGCTGTCGCCCGCGTCCATCTGTCCGCCCAAGGGCGAGCGCCGCAAGGAGAGGTCGGACAAGCGGATGGAGATGAGGGCCGTGCCGTCATTGCCCACGAGCTCGGTGCGGGTGAAGCGATAGATCGCCTCGGGCAAGGGCATGGCCTGTCCGCCATGCGCGGTGTCGAGCAAATAGGCCGAGCCGCCGTCCACAGGTTCGAGAAGCACGGCCGAGCCATCGCTTTGCCACACCGCGCGCAGTTTGCCTTTGGGCGTGGGCGTGAGCTTGCCCTGCATGCGCGTGACGCCTTGCGCATCGGTGACGCGATAGGACGGGGCGGGGGAGTTGGAAAGCAGCAACAGATAGTCGTCGTTCGGCGCGAGCGAGATGAGGTCCGCGGTCGAAGAGCTCAAGAGCGATGGTTCGCTTTGCTTCCACAAACGGATATTATTGATGAAGGTCACGTATTCGGGACGCACGTCCAAGGTCTTGGTCCAGGACGTATATCCGTCCTTGCGCACATCGAAGCGATGATTGCCCGGCGCCATGTCCTGCAAGGTGATGGGCGTCTTATCCGCAAGATCCCGCCCGTCGAGCGAAATGCTCGCGCTGCGCGGGCGGCTGTCTATGATGACCGTGCCATTGCGTTCGATCTTGCCCTTCTTGGCATTGTAGCGATATCCGGCGGTGTAAAAGATGACCACGGGCGCCACGGCGAGGAAGCACACCGCAAAGACCCAAGGCAGGATGCGGCGATGGAACGGGGGCGCGGACATGGAGGGTAGGATAGCATTGACCGTCGGGCCTTTCCATGCTAATTCCCCGAAGCACATTTCACCTCGGAGGCCCCATGCCCCTTTGGTCCATCCTCACGCTCGGCGGCATCGGCTATCTGTTCGTTGGCGGCGTCAATCTGTACGGCCATCGGGCCCTCATTCGCGGCCTCGAAGGGACGACGTATCGCGACCTGACCTGGTATGGCAAGGTCCTGCTTTTCCTTTTCGTCCCCACTGCCTTCGACTCCATGGCCTCGGCGCCGGATGGCGCGTTCGATGGTTCGAACCTGTCCATCATGAAAGAGGACGAAGGCAGCTTGGCGTCGCTCTACTTCGTGTTTTGGCCCTGCCACTGGCTGGTCAAGGTCATTTTCCAGGTCATGATCTGCATCATCAGCCCCTTGCAACATGTGTTCACACGGACCGTGGTGCGGAAGGTCTTAGCCGCGTTCAGCGCCGTGTTCCTGCGGAGCGTCGCCTTCATGGCCGGGGCCATCCTCAAGTCCATCAAGCGCGTGACGCCGCCCGAGACGACGCCCGTTCCTCCCGCGCGACGCGTACGCATCGCCGACCTGCAAGAAAAGCGCGTCCGATTGTCCGAAGAGCTCAAGCAGACGGAGCAGGAATGCCAAGCCCTCGAGCTCGAGGAAGAAGCGGAAAAGGGCGCGTATCGAGGCAAACAGCTCACCGTCCAAGCTTCCACGGACGGCTCTGCCGCATCATAACGATGCGGTTTTTCAATGATTGACGCGTTTGGGCCAAAATCGTATCATCGGGGCATGGACGACCAGCACGCACCGCGAACCACCCGCGTGGGTTGGATTGTGGGGACGCTTGCCCTCATGGGCCTCGCGTTCTCGAGCGGTTTCGTATTGGCCGGCACCAAAGCAGGCGCCGCGACCATCGGCAAAGCCGTGGCCAGCACCGCCCAGGTCCAAATAGAAGGCGTGGACTCGAAACCGCCCACGACCGTCGGCGCGCCCGCCGACTTCACGGAGTTCTGGGACCTCTGGCATCAGCTCGAGGAGCAGTACTATCAGCAGCCGGTGGACGAAAAGAAGATGATGTATGGCGCCATGGCCGGCCTCACCGCCTCCATGGGCGATCCGTACACCACCTATTTCGAACCCAAGGCCGCGAGCGACTTCTCCACGTCGCTTGCCGGCAAGTTCGAGGGCATCGGCGCCGAGATCGGGATCAAGGACGGCCAATTGCAGGTCATCTCGCCGCTCGCCGACATGCCGGCGGAAAAGGCGGGATTGCGCGCCGGCGACGCCATCCTCAAGATCAATGCCACGGACACGGCCGACATGACGGTCGAGGCCGCGGTCGCGCTCATCCGCGGTCCCAAAGGCACGCCGGTCTCCCTCCTCATCGGCCGCAACACGACGGTCAAGGACGCCAAGGGCAAGGAGAGCACGAAGAGCGAGACCAAGGAGGTCACCATCATCCGCGACACCATCGTCGTGAAGAGCGTGCGCCTCAAATGGCCCGCGGACCGTATCGCACGGATAGAGGTGACCAATTTCAACCAGGACACCTCCGTGCTCTTCAACCAGGTGCTGGACGAAGCCTTGAAGAAAGACCCCAAGGGCATCATCCTCGACCTGCGCAATGATCCGGGCGGCTATCTCGACAAGGCGACGGACATCGCCGGCGAATGGCTGGGCTCCCAGATCGTGGTCATGGAACGCCGCCAAGGCAAGATCGTGGAGCAGCTGCCGGGCACGGGCTCGGGCCGCCTCAAGGACATCCCGACCATCGTCCTCATCAACCAAGGGTCCGCGTCCGCCTCCGAGATCGTGGCCGGCGCCTTGCGCGACTATGGCAAGGCCACATTGGTCGGCATGAAGAGCTTCGGCAAGGGGTCCGTGCAGGACTACACCGAGTTCCCGGACAAGAGCGCGGTCAAGATCACCATCGCCGAATGGCTCACGCCCAAAGGCGATTCCATCAATAAGACGGGCATCGTCCCCGACGTGACGGTGGACATGACACAAGACGACTACAATGCCAATAAAGACCCACAACTCGATAAAGCCCTTGAGCTCCTCGGGATCAAACCCGCCGCCAAGCCCGTCGCCAAACCCGCATCGAAGAAAGCGGCGCCGAAGGCATCCGCACAACCGGCAAAATAAGCCGGCCGAGATCCGCCAAGAGGTCTCGGCGGGCGGCATCATCTATCGCCGCCGCCAAGGCATGGCGGAGATCTTCTTCATCAAGGACATGTTCGGGAAATGGACCTTCCCCAAGGGCCATCAGGAACCGAACGAGGCCTTGCCGGACACGGCCATACGCGAATGCGGGGAGGAAGCCGGATTGTTCAAGCTGCGTCACGTGATGCCGCTCGGACGCACCTCGTTCCGCTTCCGTCGCCAAGGCGTGACCATACAAAAGACCGTGCATTTCTTTTTGCTCGAGGCGCCGGCCGATGCCAAAGAGCATTTCAAGAGCGATGCCGAGGCGCCGGTAGGCAGGGAACATATCACCGAAGGACGCTGGGTGCGCTTGCCCCAGGTCTTCCATGTGTCGAGCTATAAGAACTCGGACCGCTTGCTCGCCCGCGCCTTACGCGCCATCGCCCCGCGTCCGCATCACCCGCCATCGCCTCCGCAGCCGCCGCATACAAAAACATCCCCGTGAGGGGATGTTTTTGGTCCTTCGCGTCTTAGGCGTTGGGCACGACGTGGGCGAACTTCACGGTCTTGAAGGCGCCGGTGAAGCGGCGGACCTTCCTCTCGGTGAACTTCACGACGCCATTGGCCGTGGCGAAGAGCGTGTCATCGGAGCCCATGGCGACATTGTCGCCGGCGCGGATCTTGGACCCGCGTTGGCGGACGATGATATTGCCGATCCTGGCCTGCTCACCGGCGTAGAGCTTGGTGCCCAGGCGTTGGCCCTGGGAATCGCGGCCGTATGATGTGGAACCTCCGGCTTTCTTATGTGCCATACCTTTGGTGAGCAACCGTTGATCGGGTCGCTGACTCGACAGTGAATAAAGGGTATGGCCGCTAGAATAGGCCAAGATGTCCGTCTTGTCAAGGCAGGGGACTTGGGATATATTTGGCTAGATTATGCCAAAAACGAAACAAGACCTCCTGGCCGAGATCGAGGCCGTCCTGGACACCTTGCGAGATGGCTTGGCCTTGCATGCCGGCAATGTGGAGCTCGTGGACATGGACCTCGCAACCGGGGTCGTGTCGGTCCGTTTCCAGGGGACCTGCGTGGGCTGCCCCATGTCCGACCTGACCCTCAAGGCCGGTATCGAGGACACCCTGCGCCAGCTCGTCCCCGAGGTCACCGAGGTCGTTGCCGTGTCGGTGGCGGAACAGATACACTAGGCCCATGCGATGGGACGAATGGCGCTTTTCCGCGACCTTGGCCTGGCGTGACCTCTTTGTCCGCTATGGTACGGGTTTCGCCGCGCTCGCGGCCGGCGCGTCATCCGGCTACATGCTGTGGCGTCTCATCCCGGAAGGTCTGCGCTCCGGCGTCCTGGCCCTGCACTACACCATGTACCTGGGCATCGATGACGTGCGTCCCTGGCCCTGGGTGTTCGCGCTTCCGGCCATGGTCCTCGGCGTGCTGACCGTGAACGCCGCCGTGGCGGCCGGGATGTATCGCGGCGACACGCTTGCCGCGCGCACCTTGACCGCGCTCTCCTGCGCCATCGCCATCGTGTGGTGCGTCGGCAGTTTCTTCCTCGTCCGCATAAATCTTTGAGCTCCGGTATGTCCCCCTCGAACTTCGCCGTCATACGCCTCCTCGTCCTGACCTTCGCCTGCTTTTTGCTCGCGCTCGCCTGGGCGCCTTTGCTCATCCGCCTGCTCAAGAAATACAAGATGGGCAAGAGCATACGCGATGCCGAGAGCGCGCCCGTCATGGCGGGATTGCATGCCGCGAAAAGCGGGACGCCGACCATGGGCGGGCTCGTGATCTGGGTCACGGTCGCGGTGGTGGCGGGCCTCACCTGGGGCGCCTGCCAAGTGGTGGACGGCGCGTCCTGCGGGTGGAACTTCATGACGCGCGGGCAAACGCTTTTGCCGCTCGGCGCCATGGTCGCGGCCGCCCTCGTCGGCCTCGTCGATGATTATCTGAACATCCGCCGCATCGGGCCCAAGGGCGGCGGCCTGCGCGTACGCCATCGTATCCTCTCGTATACCGTCCTCGCCGTGTTCTGCGCGTCCTGGTTCTACGCCAAGCTCGGTTGGGACATGATGCATGTGCCGTTCTACGGGAATTTTTCGCTTGGCCTGCTCTATGTGCCCTTGTTCGCCTTCGTCCTTGTCGCGACCTCGAACTCGGTGAATGTCACGGACGGCCTCGACGGGTTGGCCGGCGGTCCGCTCATGGCGGCCTTCGCGGCCTATGCGGTCATCGCCTTCACGCAAGGCAAGACCGACCTCGCCGTGTTCTGCGCCTGCATCGTCGGCGCCCTCATGGCCTTCCTGTGGTTCAATGTGCCGCCGGCCAGCGTGTTCATGGGCGATACCGGCGCCATGTCGCTCGGCACCGTGCTCGGCATCGTGGCCATGCTCACCAACCAACCCTTGCTCTTGCCCATCATCGGTTTGCCTTTCGTGCTCGAATCGCTTTCGGTCATCGTCCAGGTCGCGTCCAAGAAGTTGCGCGGCAAAAAGGTCTTCAAGAGCGCGCCCGTGCATCATCATCTCGAGGCGAGCGGCTGGGCCGAGTCGCAGATCGTGTTCCGCGTGTGGCTCATCTCTTTGCTTTCGGCAGGCGCGGGCGTCATCCTCGCGCTCCGCGATCGCATCTAGGCTATGCGCCGAGGCAGCATCGATCCCACCTTCCTTGCGCTCGTCCTCGGGCTCGCGGGCTTCGGGCTCATCATGCTGCTCTCGGCGAGCGGACCGCTCGGCCTGCAACATTTCAATGACAATTGGTATTTCTTCAAGAACCAATTGCTGCGCGGCGTATTGCCCGGTGCCGCGTGCTTCCTCATCATCTCGTACATCGACTATCGCCGTTTGCGGCCGCTCGCGCTCGGCGCCCTCATCGTGAGCGTAGTCCTCCTCGTCATGGTGTTCTTGCCGGGCATCGGTTTGCGCTATGGCGGCGCCGGTCGCTGGGTCGCGCTCGGGCCCATCGCCTTCCAGCCCTCGGAGTTCGTGAAGGTGACCTTCCTCGTCTACACCGCGGGATGGCTGGCCTCGGCCTCGCGCGCCTCGGTGCGTTCCAAGGACCTGCGCGAAGGGCTTTTGCCTTTCATCTGCGTGCTCGGCGTGGTCATGCTCCTGCTCGTCCTGCAACCGAACACGGGTTCGACCATGGTCATCGCGGGTTCGGCGCTTCTTATGTATCTCATCGCGGGCGCGCCGCCGATGTGGTTCGCGGGGCTTTCCGTCATCGGCGCCATCGGCTTGTGGCTGCTCGTGAAGATCACGCCCTATCGCGCGCAACGCTTCATGACGTTCTTGCATCCGGAGCTCGACCCGCAAGGCGTGGGCTATCACATCAACCAGGCCTTTCTCGCCATCGGCTCGGGCGGGCCTTTCGGCTTCGGCTATGGCCATTCGCGACAGAAATATCTGTATTTGCCCGAGGTCGCGGGTGATTCCGTCTTTGCCGTGATGGGGGAGGAGCTCGGTTTCTTTTTGACCGTGCTCTTCATCTGCGCCATCGGTTTTCTCGTGTATCGCTGTTTCCAGATCGCCAAAGAGGCGCCGGACGAGTTCGGCAGGTATCTCGTCACGGGCATCGGCTGTTGGATCGGCATACAATCCTTCTTCAACATGGGGTCCATGCTCGGGCTCGTGCCCATCACGGGCGTGACCTTGCCTTTCGTGAGCTATGGCAGTTCGGCCTACGTGGCGCTCGCCATCGGTCTCGGCCTCGTCGCGTCCGTGTCGCGCCAGGCGAGGCGCGGACATCTATGAGCCTGACCATCCTGTTCGCGGGCGGCGGCACGCTCGGCCCGGTCACGCCGCTCATCGCGGTCTTGCGCACACTGCGCGCCGCGCGTCCCGATCTATCTTTCGCCTGGGCCGGCACGGCGGATGGGCCGGAGCGCCAGGTCGTGGAACGCGAAGGCATTCCTTTCCATGTGGTGCCCGTGGCCAAGTTGCCGCGCTATCCCTCGATACAGTGGCTGCGCCTGCCTTTCGCGTATCTTGCCGCGCGTCGCGAGGCGTCGCGCATCATCGACGCCGTGAAGCCGGCCCTCGTGGTCGGCGCCGGCGGTTTCACCCAAGTGCCGCTCATGCATGCGGCACATGCGCGCCACATCACGTGCCTGTTGCATCAATTGGACAAGGACCCGGGGCTCTCGAACCGCCGCGCCGCCAAGGTGTGCGCGGGCGTGACCACGTCTTTTGCGTATGAGCGGCCGCCTTTCGGTCGCGTGCCCGCGGAACGCATCCCGACGCCGTGCCGTTTCGCGGGCGCGCCTTTGCCCTCGCGCGAGCAAAGCCTGCTCGCCTTCGGCCTGTCCGAGCTCACGCGCACCGTCCTCGTCATGGGCGGCGGCACGGGCGCGGCCGCGCTCAATCGCGCGCTCGATACCATGCTGGCCGAGCTCGTCGAGCACATGCAGGTCATACACGTGACCGGCCCGCGCAAGATCGAACGCCGCGCGGACACGGAGGGCTATGCCGTGCGCGAGAGCCTGGACGAGGCCGGCATGCTCATGGCCTATGCCGCGGCCGACGTCGTGGTGAGCCGCGCGGGCATGGGCTCGCTCGCCGAGCTCGCCGCCCTGGCCAAGCCGAGCGTGCTCGTGGCCATCCCGGACACGCATCAAGAACGCAATGCGCAGGCCTTGGGCCATGCCGTCATGGTCTTGCCGCAGTTCGACCTCTCCTCCAAATTGCCCTCGCTCTTGCGCCAGCTCATGACGGATGCCAAGCGCCGACAGGCCTTGGGCGCGGCCCTGCATGCCGCGCTTCCGACGGATGACGGCACGGCCTTGGCCGAGCGCATCCTCGCGCGTTTGACATGAGCTCGCGGCGCATGTCAGCTTGACCTCGTCCCTTTACATACAGGAGGTGGACCATGTCGCGACGGCATTTCACCGTCCTGACCCTGAACCTCGGCGTGATGCGCATCTTCGGCTATGCGCCCGTGCCCCATATCCGCGAGCGCTTGGCCGCGTTCCCTCGATTGCTGCGCGCCATCGACGCCGATGTCGTGTGCCTGCAGGAGATCTGGGGCACGTGGCAATACGAGCGTTTGCAGGCGGACCTGGCGGACGCGTACCCGTATCACACGGCCTTTCCGACGGACCGTGATGCGACCTTCCTGCCCACGGGGCTCTGCATCTTCTCGCGCGAAGAGCTCGAGGAGCCGCATCCCGACGAGGACGACCATATCGTCTTCGCCGGTTTCCCCGCTTGGCACGAATACATCGCGCGCAAAGGCGCCATCGCCGCGCGCGTGCATACGCCGCTCGGCCTCACGGCCGTGGTGAACACCCATCTCGTCTCGGGCGGACCGTTCTTTTCCCCGAACGGCCGCCACATGCGCAAGATGCGCGGACGCCAGGTGGACGACCTCGCGCATTTCGCGGGACGCCAGCAGGCCCACGTGTGCATCATCGCGGGCGATCTCAATGCCGGGCCCTTGCATTCGGTCGAGAACTTCGAGGCCCTCAAGCGGCACGGCTATGCCGATACGCATGACCTGACGTCGCCGCATCGCCGCGACGGCCTGGTGACCTGGGACAAGGAGAACCCGCTCAATGCGTCGGACATCCATGGCGCATCGGACCGCATCGACCATGTGTTCCTGGCCGAGCGGCATCTGCGCGAGGCACGCGTCACTTCCTGGCGCGTGGTCCTGCACGAGCGCGCGGTGGACATCGGCAAGGGACGCACCTGTCCCGTGTCGGACCACTCTGGCCTGCTCGTCACGTTCGAGCGTCGCTAGCCCCGAGACATCTCGGGGCTTTTCTTATGAAAAGACCCACGTGAGACGTGGGTCAGTCGGCGCGAGAGGGGAGATAGCGGCGCGCGGTGCGCTCGCCGAAGGGGAATTGGCGGTCGCGACGGCCGCCATTGTCGAACATCCAGCCCTTCGCCTGGTCCATGCCTTTGCAGGGGACGACCTCGATGTACCCGCAGACATGCGGTTCTCCGTCGAGGTCGTATTCCGCCATGAAGAACGGCGTCCTGTTCATGCCTTGGACCTGGGCGCGCGTCACGCGGACCTTGTGCCTGTCGTTCGAGACGGCAGTGCTCAGGCTGTACCGCGAGTCTGCATGCGTGATGCCGATCGGCACGATGTCCGAGACCGGCAAGAGATGCAGCTCGCGGCCGCCGAACTTCCCGGCACGCGGCAGGACCATGACGGTCCAGGCCGCGGCGGACACGAGAACGACCTCGATGAGGGCGAGAAGCTCGTCACGGCGCCTGTCGGCCATGACCTGCAGAAAGGCCTCGCTCTCGTATGCCGCGCGATGCGGTTCGAGGAAGCGCAGCTTGCGCTCGTATTCGGCGCGCAGGCCGTCGATGCTGTTGCGGATGCCGGCGAGGCGGGTCTGTGCCTGCCTGACCGGCTCTTGGGTTTTGGCGGACATGTCTCCTCCGAGGGTGAAAGGGCAAAAAGCCGATGAAGAGGAGATACAGGGAAATTCGCCTTTTGTCAATCCATCATGGGTCTCATGACATTGACGATGCGTCCATTTGTGGCTATGTTCAGGGCCGTACATTCCACAAGGAGGATGTTCATGGACGATGGATCCCTCCTGTCGGAGGACAAGGAAGCCGCGGTGATGCCGTTCGTGCTGGCCTTGAAACCGCATAGGCGCGACGTGCTGTTGGCCTTGCTTCGCGTCCAGGGGCCAGCGTGGAAAGACCTGCGCGACCTGGCGGACACGCTCTCCCTGTCCTATGCGGGCCTGGCGCATGTGCGTCGTTTCGCCCTGCGGGACCTCGAAACGACCATGCCGTCGGACCTGCATGAGCTGGTCTGCGCGGCGACGGACCCCAAGACCGTCGGCGCGGTGCGCAGAAAGCGGCGACCACGCGCGCCCGCCATCCGCGAACGCGCGGCATCGGACCTTCCCGTCCTCGTGACGGCCGCGGACCCCGTGGACCTCGCGGGATGGCTGGACTGCCTCTCGTCCTGGGACCGCGACCTGTTCTGCATGCTGCTCGGCCTGGACGGTTGGCATCGGCATGATGCGAACGAGGCGGCGCGTGCGCTGCATGAACGGACCTTGCGCCTCATGATGCGCGTGCGTACGGTCATGGACGCGCTTGATTCGGCCGGCATGCCGACCGCCATCAGGCTCGACATCTGGGACAGGCTGCATGCGCCTTTCCCGTGAACCTCACAACGTGGACCTCCACGTTTTTTTCTTGCGAAAAAACACCCCTGTACGGGGTGTTTTTATCTTGGTGACGCGGGCGGGGATCGAACCCGCGACCGTTGGCTTAAAAGGCCACTGCTCTACCAACTGAGCTACCGCGTCAGGCATGACGGCCTATATTGGCGCATTTCTTTGTCGCATCCTCCGCTCACGCCTCACCGTAACGCTGTTACGCCTCGGCGTGTGCTCGTCTGCTCCTCGAACTGCATCCAATATAGACCGTCATCGCATTCGTCTTCGTTTAGGGTCAAACTGAAGGGAAATAGCGAAATGTGGTAGAATAGTAGTGTAGGCTAGCGAAAAAATCAAGCATGCGCATTGCCATGATCGGGTGCAAGGGGATCCCGGCCGCACAAGCCTCGGGCGGCGGGATAGAGACCCATGTCGAAGAGCTTTCGACGCGCCTTGCGATGCGCGGCCATCGGGTGACGGTCTATGTCCGTCCATACGCCAATCCGCGCTATGACGAGCATTGGCGCGGGATACGCCTCGTGACCTTGCCCAGCATCCCGACCAAGAGCTTGGACGCCTTGTCACATACCTTCCTCTCATCCCTGCACGCGCTCTTCCAACCGTACGACATCATCCACTATCACGGCGTGGGGCCCTCGACCATGGCCTGGATCGTGCGCGTGTTCAAACCGTCGGCCAAGGTCATCGTGACCTTCCACAGCCGCGATCGCTTCCATGCCAAGTGGGGCCTCATCGGCAAGCTGTATCTCGCCATCGGCGAATGGACGGCCGTGCGGTATCCGCATGCCACCATCGCGGTGTCGCATGCCATCCAATTGTTCTGCCGCCGGCGTTTCAAGGCGAACGTGTGGCATATCCCGAACGGCGTGGAGATCCCGCGGCATGCGGCGGGCACGGACACGCTCGCGTCCTTCGGCCTTTCCCCAGGCAAATATTTTTTCACCTTGAGCCGGCTCGTGCCGCATAAGGCCATCGAGGACGCCATCGAGGCCTTCGCGCATGTCGAGACGGACATGAAATTGGTCGTGGTCGGCGAACCCACGGCGGGCGGGATGCCGTATCTGCGCACATTGGAACGCCTGGCCGAGCGCGACCGGCGCGTGGTCCTGGTCGGACGCCAAGTGGGACGCGAGCTCGAGCAGATCATCGCGAACGCCTTCGCCATGGTGCATCCCTCGCGCAGCGAAGGCCTCTCGGTCGCGGTGCTCGAAGGCATGTCCTATGGCAAGCTCGTCATCATGAGCGATATCCCGGAGAACCTCGAGCTCGTGGACCATAGCGGCGTGGCCTATCCGGTGGGCGACGTGGACGCGCTCGCCCGCGCCATCGCCTGGGCCGTGAGCGATCCGCAGATGGTCGAGGCCCGCGGCGCTCGCGCCCGCGAGACGGTCAAAAAGCTCTATTCCTGGGACTCGGTCATAGACCGCACCGAGGCCCTGTACGCCTTGGTCAAAAAGCGCTAAGACAGGCCTGATATGAACGAGAACTGGGTCGGCACGCGCGTCCTGGTCCTGGGGCTGGGACAATATCCGAAAGGCAGCGGCGTCTCCGCGGCGTTGTATGCGGCCGACCAAGGCGCCGATGTCCTCGTGTCCGATCTCAAACAGGAACAAGATCTCGGCACCAATGTGTCGCGGCTCAAACGTTTCAAGAACGTGCGCTTCCGTTTGGGCGAGCATCGCCTGGCCGACATCGATTGGGCCGACATCATCATCCGCAATCCGCGCGTGCGCCAGACCTCGCCCGAGATGCGGCATGCGCTCGAGCTCGGCACGCGCATCGAGAGCGATGTCTCGCTCTTCCTCCGCAACTGTCCAGCTACGGTCGTCGGCATCACGGGCACGCGCGGCAAGAGCACGACCAGCACCCTCGTGCATGACATGCTCGCCGCGAGCAAAAGGACGGTCTGGCTCGGCGGCAATATCCTCGTCTCGCCGCTCACCTTCATGGACAAGGTCGGTCCCAAGGACCTCGTGGTCCTCGAGCTCTCGAGCTGGCTGCTCGAGACCACGGGCGCCGTGGGCCTTTCGCCGCGCATCGCCTGCATCACCAATTTGATGCGCGACCATTTGAACAGCTATGAGAACATGGAGGAGTATGGCGAGGCCAAGGCCCAGGTGTTCCGCCATCAAGGCCCGGACGGCACGGTGGTCTTGAACGGCGACGATGCCTTTTGCCGCGAACGCGCGGCCGAGGCGCCGGGCAAGGTCCTGCGCTTCACCTTCCGCAAGCGCGCGGGAAGCGATGCCTGGGTGGAGAAGGGAGCCTTGATGATGAAATATTTGGGCAAACCCGCGATCTTGGCCAAGATCGAGGACCTGCAGGTCGGCGGGGATCACATGTACGCGAACATGCTCGCGGCCGCGCTCACGGCGCGTGCCGCAGGCGCGACGCTCGCCGGCATCCGCTCGACCCTCCTCGCCTTCCAAGGCCTCAAGGACAGGCAAGAGGTGGTGGCCGTCAAAGGCGGGGTTCTCTGCGTGAACGACACCACGGCCACGACGCCGGACGGCACCATCGCGGCCGTCGAGGCCTTCGCGCCCGCGGTCAAGACCTTGCGGCTCATCCTCGGCGGATCGGACAAAGAGCTGGAGTTCGACGGCCTCGCCGACGTCTTGCATCGCCATCGCGTGGCCGCGGCCCTCATGCCCGGCTCGGCGCATGACAAGCTCGCCGCGGCCTTGCGCCGCGCCGGCGTGCCCTTCGTGGACGTGGCCGGCCTCGCCGAGGCCATGGCCTTGCATGTCGAGACCGCCAAAGCGGGGGATGCCATCATTTTATCGCCTGGTTGCGCAAGCTTCGGCGCCTTCGCGAACGAGTTCGAGCGCGGGGAACGCTTCCGTGAGCTCGTGTCCGCGTGGAAGCCCGCCGCCGCCGCGACTTGACGGGGCAAAAAATCATACTTATCATACTTGTATGAAAAAGAGCCCCCATATCCCCATCGAGTTCGTGGGGACGGCCGCCCTCGGTGAACGCGGCCAGATCGTCATCCCCAAAGAGGTCCGCGACCAATTGGACCTCCAGCCCGGCACCAAGATGGTCATCGCCCTCATCGAAGGCGGCAAGATCATGATGATGCCCGTCGAGCGCATGCGCGGCTTCATGCAGGCCATGTCCGAACACTTCGCCAGCGTGAAAAAGGTCCTTGAGTCCTGAACCCTCCTTCCGTTATGACCATCCCATCCTTCCTGAAACGCAAGAGCACCTATGTCATCTTGGCCTTGGTCGTCGCGACCGGAGGCTATGTCCAGTATCGTCGCAGCGTCTCGAGCGCGCCGGTCTTCGAGACCGCGGCCGTGGAACGCAAGACCTTGACCCAGACCGTCGAGGTGACCGGCGAGATACGCCCGTCCTCGCGCATCGAGCTCGCCTTTAAGCGCGGCGGCACCGTGTCCAAGATCAATGTCAAGGTCGGCGACCAGGTGAAGGCCAGCGACGTCCTTGCCGAGCTCAAAGCCGATGATCTGCGTTTCGCGATGCTGAGCGCCCAAAGCGCCCTCTCCATCGCGCAGGCCAATTATCAGGCACGCGCCGCCGGCGAGACCAAGGAGAGCATACGCGTGACCGAGGCCCAATTGGCCCAGGCCCAGGCGGCGGCCGACAAGGCCGTGCGCGACGCCGAGGCCGCGCGCCGCACCACGGCGGACGCCGTGCAGCAGGCCGTCATCGCCCAGCAGACGGCGAAGAACAATCTCGACAATGCGGGCGCCATCGCCGACCAGAACGTGCGCAATGCCTATGATTCCGTGAAGACCCAGTTCCTGACCGCGCTCGGTCCTTTGCAGACCGGCCTCACCGATGGCGACCAGATCTCGGGCGTCGACAACACCGCCTCCAACCAGCTCTATGGCAATGCCTTGGGCTATCTCGACGCGGGCGCGCTCGACCGCTCCAAGAGCTCGTATCACATGGCCAAGGACGCCAAGGCGACGGCGGAGAGCGCGGTCAAGGCGCTGACCTCCGCGTCGAGCAAGGACGCCATCCAGGCCGCGGGCGAAAAGCTCCAGGATGCCATCAATGCCGTGCAGACCTATTTGACCGACGTGCAAAAGGTCCTCGCCGCGAGCATCACGAACACCGTGCTGACCGACACCGTGCTCGCCGCCAAGAAGTCCACGATAGACGGCGACCGCACCACCGTGTCCTCGCAGAGCACGGCCGTCTTGGGCGCGCTCCAGACCCTCAAGAACACCGAACTGACGCGCACCCAGACCATCGACCAATTGCAGAACGCCTATGCGAACGCCTCGCTCGCGTTGCAGACGGCGCAAACGAATGCCGAGGTGCAGGTGAAGGCGGCGGACACCAACGTGGAGATACAGAACGCGGCGCTCGCGGCCGCCCAAGCAGGGCTCGACCTCAAGAAGGCCGGTCCGCGCGTCGTGGACCTCGCGCCGCTCCGGGCTTCCGTGGAACAGGCCGTGGTCGCATATGAGAAGGCCAAGCTCGACCTGCTGGACGCCCAGATCGTGGCGCCGACCACGGGCACCGTGAGCGAGGTCTTGCCGGAGGTGGGCGAGACGGCCGCCGCAAGCGCGCCCGTCGTACGCATGGTGGGCCAGGACATGCCGGACATCGAGGCCCTGGTGCCCGAGGCCGACGTGGCCAAGGTCGCCTTGGGACAGACGGCCGAGGTCACCCTCGACGCCTATGGCGATGACGTGAAGTTCAAGGCCACGGTGAGCGCCAAGGACCCGGCCGAGACCAAGGTGCAAGAGGCCGTCTATTATAAGATACGCGTCCTCGTGGACCCGGCGGGCAAGGACGTGAAGCCGGGCATGACCGCGAACGTCACCATCAAGACGGGCGAGGCGACGAATGTCCTGGTCATCCCGCTGCGCGCCGTGCGCACCAAGGAAGGCGATGGCAAGGCGGTGCGGGTGCTCGTGAACGGCCAGCCCGTCGAAAAGACGGTCGAGCTGGGCCTGCGCGGCGATGAAGGCCGCGTCGAGATCAAGACCGGCATCGCGGAAGGCGACAAGGTCATCGTGGGCGAACCCGCGACGGTCGCCAAATGACGCCCATGCCCGACATCATCAAGGTCGTCGACCTCAAGAAACAGTACGAGAACGACGGCGTCGCGACGCCCGTCCTGCATGGGTTGAACTTCGCCATCCCGCAGGGGCAGTTCGTGGCCATCATGGGGCCCTCGGGCTCGGGCAAATCCACCCTCATGCAGATCCTGGGCTTCCTCGACACGCTTTCGACCGGAAAATATTTCTTCGAAGGCCGCGACGTCTCGACCCTCGATGATGATGAGCTCGCGCGCCTGCGCGGCGAGCGCGTGGGTTTCATCTTCCAGGCCTTCAACCTCCTGCCCAAGACCTCGGTGCTCGAGAACGTGAAATTGCCTTTGCTCTATTCGAACGTGCCGGCGGGGGAGCGCGACGCCATGGCCAAGGAGGCCATCGCGGCCGTGGGCCTCACGCATCGCATGGAGAACCTCTCGAACCAGCTCTCCGGCGGCGAGCGCCAGCGCGTGGCCATCGCGCGCGCCCTCATCCGCAGACCCTCGGTCATCTTCGCCGACGAACCGACGGGCAACCTCGATTCCAAGTCGGGCGTGGCCGTGATGACCCTGCTCCAAGAGCTCAACCTCACGCATGGGCACACCATCGTGCTCGTGACCCATGAGACCTACACCTCGGAACATGCCGAGCGCGTGCTCAAGATCAAGGACGGGCTCATCCAATCGGATGAACCGGTGACGAACCGCCGCATCGCGGCCCAGGGCGACGGCAATCTCAAATAAATGCGCGTCGAAGACCTGGTGAAAAGCTCCGTCCAAAGCCTGGACCGCACCCGCGCGCGGTCGGCCTTGACCATGCTCGGCATCGTCATCGGCATCATGTCCGTCATCCTCATGCTGTCGGTGGGCGAGGCGGCGCAGCGCTATATCCTGGGCCAGATCTCCGCCTTCGGGTCGGACATCGTGGCCGTCATGAACGGCCCCAAGGAGACCCAAGGCCAACCGAGCCTGTTCATCAAGCAATCGCTCACCATGCGCGACCTGCGACGCCTGCGCGGGTTGCCGTGGGTCACGGCCGCGGCCGGGCGCTACAGCCAGGACGAGCGCATCAGCGTGAACGGCTATGACGACACCGTGACCGTGGTGGGCACCACGCCCGAGGAGGTCGCCTTTCAGGACGTGAAAGTGCTGAAAGGCGCGTTCTTGGACGCGGCTTCCGTGGACAGCCACAGCCGCGACGCGGTGCTGGGCTATGACATCGCGGACAAGGCCTTTGGCGAGGACGAGCCCGTGGGCAAGTCCATACGCCTCAACGAGCAGACCTTCCGCATCGTGGGCGTGATGGCCAAGTCCGGCACCAAGGGCTTCCAGAACGTGGACAAGCAGGTCTATGTGCCGGTCTCTTCCGCGCTCGACCTGTACAACACCAAATACCTTGCGGCCATCAGCGTCCGCGCGGGCCTGCCCATCCCCGAGGCCAAGGCGCAGATCGAGTACGCCTTGCGCGATCTGCACAATCTCGACAATCCCACGGGCGACCCGGCCAAGGACGATTTCCACGTGAGCTCGCAGGACGATGCCATCAAGTCCGCCGAGACCATCACCGGCATCCTGCAGATCCTGCTCACGTCCATCGCGGCCATCTCGCTCATCGTGGGCGGCATCGGCATCATGAACATCATGTACGTGTCCGTGACCGAACGCATCCGCGAGATCGGCCTGCGCAAGGCCATCGGCGCCAAGCGGAGCGATGTGCTGCGCCAGTTCCTGGCCGAGGCCGTCATGCTCTGCACGGTCGGCGGCGCCATCGGCATCGCGCTCGGCATCGGGCTCTCGTGGCTCGGCATCCAGATCATCTCGCGATTGCAGACGGGATGGAGCTTCGCCGTCTCCTGGAACGGGGTCGTGCTCGGCCTGGTCGTGTCCGCGGCCATCGGCATCGTGTTCGGCTATTTCCCCGCGCGCCGCGCCGCCGGGCTCAGCCCCATCGAGGCCTTGCGCACCGAATGATATGCGTCTCTCCGACCTCGCGAAGCTGTCATCCAAAGCCTTGCTGCTCAATCGCGCGCGGTCGGTCTTGACCATGCTCGGCATCGTCATCGGCATCGCGTCCGTCATCCTCATGCTCTCGGTGGGCCAATCGGCCGAAGGGTATCTCCTGTCGCAGTTCTCGTCCTTCGGCAGCGACCTCGTGTTCATCTCGAACGGGCGAGGGGACCAGACGCGCGCCGGCAATCCGCCGAGCATGACCATGAAGCAGACCTTGTCCGATCGCGACCTCAAGAAGCTCAAAGGCCTCGGCTGGCCCAAGGCCGTGGACGCGTCGGTCAACGTGAACGACCTCATCACGTATGGCGGGCAGAGCAAGAACGCCTTCGTCGCCGGCGTCGCGCCCGACGACATCGTCGTGTTCAACATGCGCGTGACCAAGGGGCGTTTCATCTCGGACGATGACACGGCCGCGCATGCCCAGGCCGCGGTGCTCGGCGCGAACGTGGCGACCCAGCTCTATGGCGAGGACGAGCCCATAGGCAAGACGATCAAGATCGGCACGCGCAGCTTCCGCGTCATCGGCGTCTTGGGCACGGCGGGCCAGCGTTTCTTCAACAACGTGGACGACGAGGTCTTCGTGCCGTACACGGCCGTGCTCGACGCCTATAACAAGACGCGGCTCAATTTCATGGCCGTGAAGACGGGCACGGTGCGCCCCTCCGAGGCCAAGGAGCTCATCCGCGTGGCCCTGCGCGAATCCCACAACCTCGACAATCCCTCGGGCGACCTCACGAAGGACGATTTCCGCGTCGCGACCCAGGAGGATGCCATCAAGAACGTGGACACCGTGGGCACCGTGCTGCAGATCCTGCTCGGCTCCATCGCCGGCATCTCGCTCTTCGTGGCCGGCATCGGCATCATGAACATCATGTACGTCACCGTGACCGAACGCACGCGCGAGATCGGCCTGCGCAAGGCCATCGGCGCGACCCAGCGCGACGTGCTCGGGCAATTCCTCTCCGAGGCCATCGTGCTCACGGGCATCGCCGGCGTGCTGGGCATCATCGCCGGGCTTTCCTTGTCCTGGACGGCCATCCAGATCATTTCGCATTTCCAATCGGGATGGTCTTTCGTCATCCCGTGGAACGGCGTGGCCCTGGGCTTTGGCGTGTCCGCGGCCATCGGCATCGTGTTCGGCTTCTTCCCCGCGCGCAAAGCGGCTATGCTGCATCCCATCGAAGCCTTGCGCTACGAATGATATGGCCACCCTCTACATCCTCTGCGTCGTCTGGGGCCTGCTCCTCATCGCCTTGATCGCCCTCGCCGCGTATGAGACCTGTCTCGTCTACAGTTTCTATAAAGGCGTCCCCTACGTGTCCACCGGCGCGTCCAAGTCCGACCGCATGATGACGCTTGCCGGGGTCGGCGAGGGCACCAAGGTCATCGACCTCGGGTCAGGCGACGGCGAGATCTGTTTCGCGGCCGCGCGACGCGGCGCCCTCGCGACCGGTTTCGAGGCCAATCCCATCTTGGTCGGCATCGCGCGATGGCGCGCGAAAAGGCGCGGCGTGGACGCGCGCGTGCATTTCGTCCGCGCGGACCTGTGGACCGTCCCGTTCCCCAAGGACACCGACGTCGTGTGCGCCTATTTGCTGCCCAAGCTCTATGGACGATTGTGGGAAAAGCTGCGGCGCGAGCTCGTACCCGGGACCAAGGTCGTGAGCCATGCTTTCAAGTTCCCGGATGTCTCTCCCGAAAAGGAAGACGACGGCCTGTATCTGTATACGATATAAAAAGACCCCTGCGTTCGCAGGGGAGGGGGAAAAGGTCAGAGCATCTCGTCGCGCCTGATCTTGTCGAGCAAGGCTTCGTCCTCGATCCGGACCTTGAAGAGAAGCCGTGAGTCGTCGAGGCGCACCATCTCGATGTCATGGGTCACGTGATGCGGCCGCATGACCTTGGCGCAGACGAAGCCGCGCGCGACGATGCGCTGCGCGAGCTCGCGTGCGCCGTCCTTGCCCCACAAGGAGCGGATCTCGACGTGGTCGAAGCCGCTCCGTTGCGAGCCGTCCGGCTTTTGGTCCGAGAGCTCGACGACATGCATGGCCCCGAGCGAGGTCGGGATGCCTTGCGCGAGCCGGATGATGGCGATGCGCCGCCCCGAGACCATGCTCTGATAGATGAAGCGGCTGTCCTGTTCGAACATCCGCCGCATCTTTTCGTATTCGTTGTTGCAGCCGCATTTCCAACCGATATGGTCGGCGGCGGACTGACCGCGCTCGCTCGTAAGCCCCGCGTGTGTGGCGAAGTCTTCGAACGTGCGCAGAGGCGCCTCTGCGAGCCTAAAGAACTCTTTCATGTCCATCTTGTCCTCCTTTTACAGCTTCAGGATCTCGATGAGCTGGTCATTGATGCGCGCTTCCGGCTGACGACCGTCCACGCGATACGGATGATGCATCTTGTACCAATGCGTCTGATAGGCCTTGTGCAGGCCCTTGAGGAAGTCCGGCTGCATGGCGAGATCATCGCAGGGGAGATGTTCGCGGCCCTGATGTCGCTCCAGCGAGAGCTCGGGCGGCACGGACAGGTATACCGTACGCTCCACGCGTTTGGCATAGGAGGCGAACAGGGTCTTCATGGCCATGCGTTCCTGCGAGCTGATGCTTTTACGCCCGCATTCGAACTCGGCCCAGATGGGAACATCGTTCCAGCCGCGGTCGAGGAAGAGGAAGTCGGGTGGCCGTCCCACCTGGAGGCAGCCGTGATAGACCTCGACCGCCAGGACGGCGATGAGGACGCCGAACATCATCCGTTCGGACGGCGGCGTCTCGATGCGTGTGATGCGCTCGCGGTCGCTGGTCACGATGGCGAGCTGGCCTTTGGCCTCGCATCGCCTTTGGAGATGCGCGATCTGGGTGCTTTTCCCGGCTCCCGGCTCTCCGACGAACTCGATGACCCTCATGGTGGGCCTCCGTATGTAAAGGGCGTCTGCGGGGCGATCGTAGGCCTAAAAAACGGGCCTGTCCAGGGTCTTGACGCTGGGCAGGGGAATGACTATTCTATCGCTAGCAGTCACTCATAGAGAGTGCTAATCCCATGGACGAACGTCTGTCACAGCTCCTCGCCCTCCTGGTCGAGGACGTCATCGCGAGCGGCGAGCCCGTCGGCTCGCAGTCTTTGGTCGAGGCCCATGATCTGGGCGTGAGCTCGGCCACGGTGCGCAATTGGTTCGCGAGCCTCGAGGACATGGGCTATATCACCCAGCCGCATACCTCCGGCGGACGCATCCCGACCGAGAAGGGGTATCAGCATTACGCGTCCAGCCTCATGGGGCGCAAGTCCCTGGGCAAACGCGAACGCGCCGAGCTCGAACGCGCCGCGCAGCTCGCCGCGGACCGCGAGCGGAAATTGAAGAACCTGGCCAAGGCCGCGGCCGAAGGCGTGGGCGTCGCCGCCGTGCTCGGCTTGAACGAGGCCGACACCTTTTATACCGGCCTCACGCAATTGTTCTCGCAGCCGGAGTTCCGCGCGGCCGAACATATACGCGGCCTCGGCGCCATCCTCGACCAGCTCGACGAGGTGCTGATGCGTTTGCGTGGGCACGCCTTTGCCACGCCGACCGTGCTCGTGGGGAGCGAATGCCCCTTCGGCAACATGTGCGGCGCCGTGTTGATCACTTTGGAGGACGGCGCCCTTGCCGGCATGTTCGGTCCCATGCGCATGGACTATCGCAGCGCCGTCGCGCATCTCGACGCGTTTAAAGACATGATGGATCCCCGCCTTCGCGGGAATGACAATTGACCCATATGGACGAGACACAGAACCAACAGATGCCGCCAGAGGCATCGCAGACGCCTCCGCCGACCGACGATGTCCTCGCGAAATGCGAGGAATATCTCGCGGGCTGGAAGCGGGCCCAGGCCGATTATGCCAATCTCAAGAAAGAGACCGAGAACGAACGCCGCGAGTTCGCCAAGTACGCGAACGAACGCCTGCTCTCGAGCTTGCTCCCCGCGATAGACCAGTACGAGACCGCCTTGCATTTCGTGCCCACCTTCGAGGCCGCGCCCGAAGAGATCAAAAAGAAGTTCGACAATTGGCTGGTCGGCATGAAGGCGGTGCGCTCCATGTGGGAAAGCGCCTTCAAGGACATCGGCCTCGAGAAGGTGCCGATAGACGGGGCCTTCGATCCCAATCTCCATGAGGCCATCGCGGAAGAGGCCGCCGAGGGCCACGCGCCAGGCACCATCATCCGCGTCACCCAATATGGCTGGCGCTTGAACGGGAAAGTGTTGAGGCCTGCCAAGGTCGTTATCGCGAAATAACCACTCCTTATATGTCACTCATCCGCTGGTCACCTTTCTTCGAGCCTTTCGAGGCTTTCGACAAATATTTCGACGGCATGCCGGCCCTGCGCCGCGAGGCGGGAGGCCTCGTGCCCGCGGTCGACGTGTATGACCGCGCTGATGCCGTGGTGGTGGAGACCGCGCTTCCGGGCGTGGACCCGCGCAAGGTCGAGATCTCCATCGAGGACGGCGTGCTCTCCATCGCCGGCTCCTCGGAACGCAAGATCGAGGTGGACGAAAAGGACTATTATCGCAAAGAGATACGTTCCGGCTCGTTCAAGCGCCAGGTCGCCCTGCCCGCCAAGGTGAAGGAAGGCGAGGCCGTCGCCTCTTTCCATGACGGCATCCTCAAGATCGAGATGCCCAAGATGACGGAAGCCAAGCCCAATAAGATATCCATCAAGATAGACGAAGACCCAAAATAATATGCCCAAGATACTCGGAATAGACCTCGGCACGACCAATTCCTGCATGGCCGTGGTGGAAGGCGGCCAGCCCAAGGTCATTGATAATGCCGAAGGCGCCAAGACCACGCCGTCCGTGGTGGCCCAAACCAAGACCGGCGAAAAGCTCGTCGGGCAGATCGCCAAGCGCCAGGCCGTCGTGAACCCGGAGAACACCATCTTCTCGGCCAAGCGCCTCATCGGCCGCCGTTGGACGGACGCGGAAGTGCAGCGCGATGCCAAGTGGCTGCCGTACAAGCTCGTGCAAAAGGGCGACGGGTTGCGCATCGTGATGGCAGGCAAGGAATATGCGCCGGAAGAGATCTCGGCCATGGTCCTGCAAAAGCTCAAAGCGGACGCCGAAGCGCGCTTGGGCGAAAAGATCTCCGAAGCCGTCATCACCGTGCCGGCCTATTTCGACGATGCCCAGCGCCAGGCGACGAAAGTCGCGGGCGAGATCGCGGGTTTGAAAGTCCTGCGCATCATCAATGAACCGACGGCGGCCGCGCTCGCCTATGGGTTCGATCGCAAGAAGGACGAAAAGATCGTCGTGTATGACCTCGGCGGCGGCACCTTCGACGTCTCCGTGCTCGAGATCGCCTATGACGCGGCCACGGAACAGAACACGGTCGAGGTGAAGGCCACGAACGGCGACACGCACTTGGGCGGCGATGATTTCGATCAAAAGATCATCCAGCACATCGTGGAAGAGTTCAAAAAGGCGGAAGGCATAGACCTGTCCAAGGACAATCTCGCCTTGCAGCGCATCAAGGAGGCCGCGGAAAAGGCCAAGATCGAGCTGTCGAGCTCGATGTCGTCCGAGGTCAATCAGCCCTTCATCACGAGCGATGCGAACGGGCCCAAGCACTTGATGCTGACCCTCACGCGCGCCAAATTGGAAGAACTGGTCGGCGGTCTCGTCGAAGCGACGTTGACGCCGTGCAAGAAGGCGCTCGCGGACGCCAAGCTGAACGTGGGCGATATCAACGAGATCATCCTCGTCGGCGGCATGACGCGCATGCCGCTCGTGCAGCAGGCCGTGGAAAAGTTCTTCGGCAAAAAGGTGAACATCTCGGTGAACCCGGACGAGGTCGTGGCCGTGGGCGCGGCCGTGCAGGCCGGCAATCTCCAGGGCGACATCAAGGGCGAGCTCTTGCTCCTCGACGTGACCCCGCTTTCGCTCGGCATCGAGACCATGGGCAGCGTCATGACCAAGCTCATCGAGCGCAATACCACTATCCCGACCTCCAAGTCGCAGATCTTCTCCACCGCGGCGGACAATCAGCCGAGCGTGGAGATACACGTCTTGCAAGGCGAGCGCGACATGGCCGCGGACAATCGCACCCTCGGCCGCTTCAGCCTCTCCGGATTGCCGATGGCGCCGCGCGGCGTGCCGCAGATCGAGGTCAGTTTCGACATCGACGCGAACGGCATCCTTTCCGTGAAGGCGCTCGACAAGGGCACCAATAAGGAGCAGAAGATCACCATCACGGCCTCGACCAACCTCTCCAAGGACGAGGTCGAGCGCATGAAGAAGGACGCGGAGATGAACGCGGACGCGGACAAAAAGCGCCGCGAGCTGGTCGAGGCCAAGAACATGGCGGAATCCATGGTCTACACCACCGAAAAGATGATGAAGGAGGCCAAGGACATCCCGCAGGCCGACGTGGACGAGGTCAATGCCAAACTTGCCGCGCTCAAGGCGGTGAAGGACGGCGACGATGTCGAGGCCATCAAGAAGGCGGGCGATGAACTGGCCACGGCAGGGCAGAAGGTCGGCGCGGCCATGTATCACAAGCAGCAGAACGACGCGGCCACCACCGGCGGCGCGGGCGATGCGGGCGCCCAGTCCGGCCCCGGCCCGACCGACCAAGAGCCGAAGGAAGGGGAGTTCACCGATAAGAAATAATCTCAACCCTATGTCCGACCAACCGCAGCCCAAGCAAGAGCAGATCAATGTGAATGCCAAGCCCGAGGAGATGATGGGCCGCTATGCCAATGCCATCAGCGTCACCTCGCAGGAGCGCGACGTGGTCATCGATTTCCTCGCGCATGTGCGCATGAGCGCGGAGAACAACCAGGCCCAGCTCGTGTCTCGCGTGTTCCTCAACCGCTTCACGGCCCAGGACCTCATCAATGTCCTCCAGAATACCCTCAAGCAGTGGGAGGAGATGCGATACAATCAGGGGGATAAAAAATAATGGCAAAGGATTTCTACGCCATACTCGGCGTCAAGAAAGACGCGAGCGAGGACGACATCAAGAAGTCGTTCCGTCGTTTGGCGCATGAGCATCATCCCGACAAGGGCGGTGATCAGCAGAAGTTCAAGGACATCAATGAGGCGTATCAGGTCTTGGGCGATGCCAAGAAACGCGCGACCTATGACCAATATGGCTCGGCCGCTTTCGAGCAAGGCGGCATGGGCGGCGGGCCGCAGGGCTTTGGCGGTTTTGGCGGCTTCAATCAAAGCGGTTTCGACATCAACTTCGAGGACATGGGCGACTTGGGCGACATCCTGGGTGGCATGTTCGGGTTCCAGGGCGGGGGAGGCGGACGCAAAAAGCGCGGCGCCGACATCCAGACCGACCTCACCATAGATTTCCTCGAGGCCGTGCATGGCGTCACGAAGACCGTGAAACTGCACAAGAACAATCCCTGCTCGACCTGTTCCGGCTCCGGCGCCAAGCCTGGGTCCAATATGGACGAGTGCAAGACCTGCAAAGGCAAAGGCCAGGTCGAAAAGATCAATCGCACGGTGTTCGGCAGCATACAAACGGCCGTGACCTGCCCGGATTGCCAAGGCAAAGGCAAAACGCCCTCGGAGCCGTGCAAGGATTGCGATGGCACGGGTGTGGAGCGCAAAACGCGCGAGTTCCAGGTGGCCATCCCGGCCGGCATCAGCGACAGCGAAGGCGTGCGCATCGGCGGGGAAGGGGAGTTCCCGGGCGCGGGCGGGCACGCCGGCGATCTCATCGTGCGCATACGCGTGCGCTCGCACCCGCATCTCGAACGCGAAGGCAATGACATCCTCTCGCGCGTGGAAGTGCCCTACTCGACCCTCGCGCTCGGGGGCGAGACGGAAGTAGAGACCGTGGACGGCGAGGGCTCGCTCAAGGTCCCCGAAGGCACGCAAGCCGGCACCGTGTTCAAATTGCGCGGCAAAGGCGTGCCGTATCTGCATGGCGCGGGCCGCGGCGACCATCTCGTCACCGTCATGCCCCAGGTCAACCGCAAGCTCACCAAGGAACAGCGGGCAAAGCTCGACGATCTGCGCCAAGCCGGGTTGTAAGCGTGGTATACTTGTTCCGTATGGGACAGGTTTCGTCCTTCTTCGCATCGCTCAATTGGGCCGCGCCCACCTGGGACGTCTTCATCCTGCTCTTCTTCATCGTCGGCGCCTTGCTGTACGGGCTCTCCTTGGGCCGCGATCGCATCATCGTCATCCTGGTCTCGATGTACATGGCCTTGGCCGTGGCCGCCAACACGCCGGTGCTCGCCAAGATCAATTGGCAGTTCGCGGTGAACGGCAATTCCATCGTGCGCGTGGCGTTCTTCCTCGGCGTGTTCGTGGCCGTGTTCTTCCTCATGGCACGCAGCGCGCTTCTCAAGACCCTCGGCGGTTCGGGCGCGCCGGGCTCGTGGTGGCAGACCATCGTGTTCAGCATCTTGCAAGTGGGCCTCCTCATCAGCATCACTTTGAGCTTTTTGCCGGATGACGTGACCAGGGGGCTTTCGCAGATGACGCGCGACATCTTCATGAGCGACAATGGCAAGAGCGCGTGGATGCTCCTACCGATAGTTTTCATGATCATCGCTCCCCGACACAAGCAGCCCTCCCAGCATTTCTAAGTCCGGCTTTTTATGGCAAGGTAGGTACGCATGGATAAAAAGCATTTTCCGGACTTCTATAAAGCCAATCTCAAGCGCATCTACCGCTTTTTCTTTTTTCGCGTGGGCGGACGCAAGGAGATCGCGGAAGACCTGACCCAAGACGTCTTTTTGAAGGCCTTCAATGCCTTCGAGACCTATGACCCGGAGACCAGCCGTTCGGCCTGGCTCTATACCATCGCGCGCAACCATTTCGTGAACCATCTCGAAAAGAGCAAGCCCAGCGTGGCCCTGGAAGAGGTGGACCATCTGCCTTTGGGCGCGGTCGATTGGTCGGATATCCTGGCCGACACGTATGATGCCGACCGCTTGCTCAAGGCCATAGATACCCTCCCTCTCGAGGACAAGGACCTGGTGCGCCTCAAGTTCCTCGAAGGCTGGGGATATGAGGACATCGCGGCGCTGTACTTGGGCAAAAGCGCGGCCACCCTCCGCGTGCGGGCCCATCGCGCGCTCAAGGCCTTGAAAGCCTATTTGAAACATCCCTGAACTTCCCCTGTATATATGGATATGGAATTGTCTCTCCGCTACCGCTTGTGGCGCCTGCGCCGCGCCGCCGACCCTTCGGCGGGCTTTTCGCGGGCATTGGAGGCAACATTGCGCGGAAAAACGGGGCATCCTCTGTGGTGGTTGCCGCTCGGGCGCATCGCCGCGGCCATGACGAGCTTGACCCTGTTGGGCGCTTCGGGCGCCAGCGTCTATGCCTATAGTTCGGATGCCGTCACGCCTGATCATCCGCTCTACGGTCTCCGCACGGCCGTGGAACAGGCCGAGCTCAAGGTGAGCTTCGGCGCCCAAAGCCGCCAAGCCGTGCTCGACAAGCAGCGCGCGCGGCATGAACGCGCCCTCGAGCTCTTGCGCCTGCGTTCCGCCAAATAAAAAATCCCCTCTAAGGAGGGGATTTTCTTTACTGGACCTGTATCGAGAAGGCGACGATCTCTTCTTGGAAGCGGATGTCCACGTCGGACGTGACGGTCACGCGGTCGCCGGGTTTGAGGTCTTGGAGCTTGAGCGTGGTCTGTTTCGGCGCCGTGAAGACCAGTTCCCCGTTCACGACCTTTGGCGCGGGCGGCGGCGAGCTCACGTCCAGCTTGGTGATGGTCCCGCTTGTCGACATGATGACGACGCGGTCATCCGACACATCATCCACACGCGGATCTATGGCCAAACTTTCCTGATGCACCGTGAGCTTGTTGCCCGAGACCCCGACGACGGTGCCCGAAAAGGTCGCGGCAGGACCGAAACCAGGACAGACCTCGGCATACCGTTCGCGCGCGGCTTTGTAGCCCTCCGCATATGACCCGCCGAGGGACGAGAGACTGCCGAGGCGCTGCGGCATGAAAGCCCGAAGGCCCATGAGGATGAAGGCGCAGATGACCAAAATGACGGCCAAAGACGTCATGATATACCTGCTCGTGGAGCCGCGTTGCGGAGGCATCGGATGCATATGGCCGTAGTATATCACGGTTGACAAGACGCCGATTTTGTGTTACTCTCGGCCGTATCTTGCGCATCCCGCGCAAGCCATGACGACCACGTAATTTTCGGCAATTTGGGAGAGAACAATGTTCGAACGATGGCGTACCGTGTTGCTTGCGAACGCGTTGGCCTGTTGCATGGCCGCGCTCTCCGTGGGCTCCCAAGCCTGCGGAGGATCGGACGACACCGTTACGTCGTCGTCCGAGACCACCCCCGGCGGGAACTCCTCCGGAGGTTCGTCCGGCGGTTCCGGGACGGTCGATCCGCCTCCGCCGCCGGGCTCCTCGTCGGGCAGTTCGTCAGGGGGAACTTCCTCGGGCGGTCTGCCGGATGCCGGCCCCTACCCGTATGGCGATAGCGGCACCGTGCAGAACGATGCCAGTTATCCGGATGCGCCGGACCATGACGCGGGCACCGGCAACGATGCCGGGAGCGATGCGGGACAGGATGCGGGGAATGGTACTGATGCGGGAGAGGACAGCGGTAATCCGCCGCCCCCTCCGCCGCCTCCGCCTCCACCCCCTCCACCACCGCCCCCGCCCCCTCCGCCG
>CAZKEE010000005.1:0-77161 GCA_964551765.1 uncultured Gammaproteobacteria bacterium
CGGCGGCAATCGCCCCGGCGGTTTCGGCGGTCGTGGTCGCGGTCCCGGTGGTCCCGGCGGCCGCGGTCGTGGTCCCGGCCGCGGTCCGGGCCGTCCCGGCGAGGTCCAGGAATCCGAATACGAGGAAAAGAACCTCGAGGTCTCCCGCGTCACCCGCGTGACCAAGGGCGGCAAGCGCATGCGCTTCCGCGTCCTGACCGTCATCGGCAATCGCAAGGGCCGCGTGGGTTATGGCCTGGCCAAGGGCATCGACGTGGCGCTCGGCACGAGCAAGGCCACGGCGCAGGCGCGCAAGGCGCTCTTGAGCGTGCCCATCGTGAACGACACCATCCCGCACCCGGTCGAGGCCAAGTTCGGCGCGGCCAAATTGCTCATCAAGCCCGCCCCCAAAGGCACCGGCATCAAGGCGGGCGGTGCGGTGCGCATCGTGCTCGAACTCGCCGGCGTCCCGAACGTCGTATCAAAAATGCTCGGGTCCGGTTCCAAGATCAATAATGTCAAAGCGACCTTCGAGGCGCTGCGCAAGCTCAAGGTCCCCCCGACCAAGGAAAAATAATATGTCTTTGTCACTCCACACCCTGGCCCCGGCCAAAGGCGCCCGCACCAAGAGCTTCCGCATCGGCCGAGGCGAAGGGTCCGGCCGCGGCAAGACCGCCGGCAAGGGCACCAAAGGCCAACGCTCCCGCTCGGGCGGCCGCAACAAGCTCAAGCTCAAGGGCTTGAAGCAGATGCTGCTTTCCTTCCCCAAGCTGCGCGGCTTCAAGAGCCGGTATGCCAAGGCCGAGACCGTCTCTTTGGAGCGTCTCGCCAAGGCCTTCCCGCAAGGCGGCTCGATAGACCTCAAGGCGCTCAAGGCCAAGCATGTCGTCCGCAGCACGGCCCTCGCGGTCAAGATCGTGGGCGCCGAGACCTCCGCGGCCTACAAGCTCGACGGCGTCATCGTCTCGACGGCGGCCAAGGCGGCCATCGAGAAGGCCGGCGGCTCCGTCGCCCCCATCAAGAAGACCAAGCTCATCAAAGGTAAAAAGTAGGGTATACTCATCCCCATTCCTATGTGGGAACGAATCCAAGCCATCTGGCGCGTCAAAGAGGTCCGTAACGGGCTGCTGTTCGTGGGCGCGATGATGGTCATCTTCCGCTTCGCGGCGCATATCCCGCTGCCGGGCATAGACCTCGAGGCCTTGAACCGCTATTTCCAGGCCAACCAGGTCCTCGGTCTCCTCAACCTGTTCTCGGGCGGCACCATCCGCACCTTCGCCGTCGTGGCATTGGGCGTGGCGCCGTACATCACCGCGTCCATCATCCTGCAGGTGCTCGGCATGATCGTGCCGCGCATCCAGGAGATACAGAAGGAAGGGGAGCAGGGGCAGCGCCGCATCAACCAGTGGACCCGCGTCCTGACCGTGCCTTTCGCCATCTTCCAGTCCTTCGGCCTCATCCAATTGCTCAAGCAGTCGCAGTTCCAGGTGCTCACCCGGACGGATGCGCTGCACACCGTGACCTTGGTCACGACCGTGACCGCCGGCACCGTCTTCTTGATGTGGCTGGGCGAGCTCATGAGCGAGAAGAAGGTCGGCAATGGCGTGTCGCTCATCATCTTCGCCGGCATCTTGGCCGGCCTGCCCACGGCCGTGAGCCAGCTTTTCGTCACGTATGACGCGAGCCAGCTCATGTCCTACCTGGTGTTCGCCGCCATCGGCATCGCTACCGTGTTCGGCGTGGTGTTCATCACCGAGGGCCAGCGCAATATCCCCATCCAGTACGCCCGCCAGGTCCGCGGCCAGAACACGGCCGGCGGCGCGGCGAGCAATCTGCCGTTGCGCGTCAACATGTCGGGCGTCATCCCCATCATCTTCGCCATCTCGATGCTGCTCTTCCCGTCCCTCGTGGCGCAGTTCTTCGTCCATGCGCGGACGGCCTGGCTCGCGAACGGCGCGCAGTGGGTCATCACCACCTTGCAGAACCAGACGGTGTACGGCGTCCTGTATTTTTCCCTGGTCGTCGTGTTCACCTTCTTCTACGCCTCGGTGGTGTTCCATCCGGAACAGATCGCCGAGAACCTGCAGAAGCAAGGCGGCTTCATCCTGGGCATCCGTCCCGGCAAGCCCACGGCCGACTATCTGCAATCCGTCATCAACCGCTTGAACCTCATCGGCGCATTGTTCCTCGGCACCATCGCGGTGTTGCCGGTCATCGCCCAGGTCACGGGAGGCTCGCGCTCGCTCGCGGTGGGCGGCACGTCGCTTCTCATCGTGGTCAGCGTGGTCATTGAATCGGTCAAGCAAATTGAGGCTCAATTAACAATGAGAGAGTACGACGCGTACTAGGTAGGCAACACAATGCTCCCGTCCCTGACGGGAGTTTTGTTTTATGAGCCGATTTTGCTATCGTGTGTTCCTCATGGCGAAGCAACAGGTCCGCGCCGTCCTCTTCGGCGCTCCCGGTTCCGGCAAGGGCACCCAAGCCCGGCTGCTCGCCGATAGGTTCGATGTGCCGCATATCGGCTTCGGCGACCTCATCCGCGCCGAGATCGAGGAAAAGACCCCGCTCGGCCTCCTGGCGAAACCGTACGTGGAACAGGCCATCCTCGCGCCGGACGATCTCATCAACGCCATCCTGCTCTCGCGTTTCAAGCAGCAGGACACGCACAAGGGCTTCATCATCGAGGGCTATCCGCGCACCATCGACCAGGCGATGTATTTGGACAAGCACGCGAATAAGATCACCATCGCCATCCAATTGCGCGTACCGGACGAGACGGTCGTGGCGCGCATGGTCGGTCGCCTCACCTGCAAGCGCTGCAATTTCGTGTATCACGAAAAGACCTCGCCGCCTGCCATCCCGGGCGTGTGCTCCGTCTGCGGCGGCAAATTGTACAAAAGGCCGGACGATCGCGAGGATCTCATCCGCGCCCGGCTCGCGGCCTATCATTTCATGACCGAACCCTTGGCCGGATACTATCGGCAGCGCGGCGTCTTTCTGCCCATCAAGGCCGAGCTGTCCGTCGAGACCGTGTTCCGTGATATCGTCAAAAAGATGGTCAAATTGGGCTTTTCCAGCTAGGATGGGCCTATGTCACTCATCAAATCCCCGGAAGAAATAGCCAAGCTCAAGGAGGGCGGGGCCATCCTGACCCGGGCGCTCCAGGCGGCCATGAAGGCCTGCGTGGCCGGCGCCACGACCGTGCAGATAGACGATGCGGCGCGCCTGTCCATGGAGGCCGAGGGCGCCAAGCCGTCCTTTTTAGGCTATCGCATCTCGCCCGAGGACACGCCCTTCCCGTCCACCGTCTGCATCTCCATCAATGACGAGGTGGTGCATGGCCCGGCCACGCCGTCGCGGACCATCAAACAAGGCGACATCGTGGGCCTCGACATCGGCTGTTGGTACAAAGGCCTCGCGACCGACATGGCCACGACCGTCATCGTGGGCGATGTGCCTGCCAAGGTCCGCGCCCTCGTCGCCGACACGCGCGAGTCCCTCGTCCGCGGCATCTCTGCCGTCAAAGCCGGCGGCAAGATCCTCGACATCGGCGGCGCGGTGGAGGACTCTCTCAAGCCGAAGAAATACGGCATCGTGAAAGACCTGGTGGGTCATGGCGTGGGCCATGCCGTGCATGAAGAACCGAACGTGCCGAACTATCGCGAACCGCGCGGGCCGCACATGGCCATGCAAGAGGGGATGGTGCTCGCCATCGAGCCCATGGTGACGCTCGGCGATTGGCGCGTGTACGTGAAGGACGATGATTGGACCATCGCGACGCGCGACCATTCGCTCGCCGCGCATTTCGAGGCCACGGTCGCGGTCACCAAGGACGGCTACGAACTGATAACCCCGTGGCCGGACGCCTAACTATGCGCGTCCTCGGCCTCGACTATGGCTCGCGCCGCATCGGCGTGGCCTTGGGCGATGATGAGAGCAAGATCGCCTCGCCCTGGGGCGTCATCACGTATGATGATCGCCTCGACGCGCTCGTGCGCATACACGACATCGCGACGCGCGACCTGGTGGATGCCATCGTCATCGGCGTGCCGCATTTGACCAAGGACACGTCCAAGATCACCGAACAGATGAAAGAAGCGCGCGCCTTCATCGAGGACGTGAAGCGTTGGGGATTGCCCGTGCATGAGGCGGACGAGACCATGAGCAGCAAGCTTGCCGCGACCCAGATGCGCGAGCGGGGAGAAAAGGGGAAGCGCGATGATCTGGCCGCCGCGGCGATATTGCAGTCCTGGTTGGACGCGAAGGCCTCCTAAGCCGCATACTAGGGCGTGATGAACGAGAGCCTTGCGCCGAAAGAGCGACGCCCAGAAAATCCTTTTCGACCCGCCGAGCGACAGGCCGGCGAGGACGACTTTGACGTGGAAGCCGCGTCCGATGTCCGGATGAAGGCCATGGGGATGGAAGCGGCGCAAGAGGATGAGGCCATGGTCGAAGGGATACGCGGAAAATTGCATGGGCAGGAGCAGGACCCGGCCCTGGTCCAGCTCGGACAAGATGCCGAGCTCATGCAGCGTTTGGAGGTCCTCAAACAGGAGCTGCAGAAGGAAAAGGACCTGACGGACGAGGCGCGGATGGAAAAGATCACGGCATGGATGGACACACACGGGATCGCCGAGGCGGACCTCGAACAGGCGATCTCGCGCATGGAAAGTGCCGTCGGGGACCCGGCCAGGGCACCTCGTCTTTTGCCGCGTTTGCGCGGGACGGATTGGGAACGTTCGGCCGTGCACACCTTGATGAACGCGCAGAGCGAGCTGGCCAGGACAGACCCCAAGGCGGCCCTGCGGGCCTTCGAACGGTCCGCGCCCGGCGTGGACGAAGAGGCGTTGCGGAACGCGCAAGAGTCATATGCCCGCGACTTTTCCAAGGCGCGCCGCACGCACCTGGAAAACCTGTTCACGGTCGAGGAGTACGATGCGTTCAATGAACAATACCTGCATGGGACGCGGGACCCCTCGGAGGCGGTGCGGGCCTGGCGCGAGGACGCGCTGTGGGCCGAGGTCGCGCCGCAAGAGCATGAGGCGTTCAGGGAGAAGCTGCGCGAGGCATATACGAAGCGTCTTGAGGGGGCGCGGGACGAAAAAGATCTTGCCGAGAGGCTGGCCACGGTCCCGTCAGACCTCCTGCCCGCCGCCAAGGTCCTCGTGAACAGCGCCTTCCGCACGCAGCCGGGGACGAAGGAACAGGCGAGACGTTCCGAAAGCGTCGTTTCCGTGCTCAGGGACCATCCCGAGGCGCTCGTGGAAGATGGGTCGCTGGTGCATGGTGCCGTCTTCACGGACGAGGACCGCGGCCGCGTCTTCAAGGCGCTTGCGCGCAGGGTCGAAAAAAGTCCTCTTGTGGGGCGTTTTTCGCCTGACCGACTGCCGGATGACCTGCGCGAAGAAGCGCGGCCGCTCATTTTCGCGCAGCGTCTGCGCGAGGCCCCGGCCTCCATCGTGAGCGAGCTCGAACAGTTCAGGCAAGAGTTCGACGCCTTGTCGGAGGAGCAGAGGCTGGACATTTTTCGCATCGCGGCGGGCAAAGACCCGAAAGCCGTTCTCGCACAGGAGGATGCCATCCCTTCCGGCGACGCGCGGAAGGACATCGTGGCGCGCGCCATTTCCAGGATCGCCTCCGTGGACTTCAGGTTCTTCAAGGCCCAAAAGGACCGCGTGATGTCCCTGCCGGTCGAAGAGCAGGCTCGGATCGCGGACGGATGGCTGTTGTCCGAGGGATTGCGCGGGCACGAGGTACTGCCTCATCTGACCTGGCAGGCATCGCTCGACAAGCTCGAGAGCTTGCAAGCGCATGCCGCGAACGCCGAACATGATCCGTGGCGTACGGACCTCGAGCCTTTGCTGACCGAGGCGGCGCATGCCGGCGTGATAGACACCCATAATGAGGCGGACGGCGAGATTGTGGTCGATTTCGTGAAACAGTTCGGCATGCTCAATATGCCGCATGTGTTCGACTGGCATGCGGCATTGTCTCGCGCCAAGGATATCAAGGACCTGGCCCCGGACGTGCGAGCGGACCTCTCGGCCTTTTTAGGCAGGCCGGTAGAGAAATTGCCCAACAAGGGTTTCATCCTGCAGGAGATCAAGCGCGTGTCCGCCGAGCTCCGCCAAGCATTGCTCGATGGCACCTTGTCCGCCGAGATGCTGCGCCGCCATCCGGCCTGCGAGGAGATGGTGGGCGCGGCCATCGGCACGACCATGTGGGGACGCGGACGCAACTTCGCCGACCTGCAGGAGAAATGGGAGCGGAACGTCGCTGCGCATCCCGAGCAGCTCGGTCTGCCCGAGGGCTATGAGACCGTGCGTCTCGAGGTCGCTGAGGTCGAACGCGGCAGATCGAGGTCGGACGACGAGAAGAAGGAGAAGATCGTCAACAATCCGGATGTGAAAAGACAGGTAGAGCAGTGGCAGGCATCTTTCTTTGAATCCGTGCGCACGCCCGGGAAGCTGCTGAACCCGTTCACCGACAAACCGAGCGACGGGGAATGGCGCGGGGCAATGGCCGAAATGATGCGGGAGGAGATCGCGCGCGAGCTGGAGGAGCTCGGGCAAAAAGCGGATTCCTTGCCCAATGAAAAGGCGCGGCAAGGCCTTGAGAAGAAGCGGCAGGAACTGAAGCGCGTGCAGGACGCCATTTCGCGGGCCCTGGAACCGGGACCGGGCGGAGATGCGGCCCCATTGCGTCCCTGGACCGATATTTTGACGGAGATCGCGTCCCTGCCGAAAAGCTTTTCGAAGAAAGGAGAGCTCCTGCGCTACATCTCGGCCCGACATATGCAAGGTCTGATGAGCGATGAACGGCGCCAGCTCGCCTATAAAGATGATGCCAAAAGTTGGAATTCCCTCATGGTCGATTATGTGAACGAGCATTATCTCAATGAAGGGCAACAGCCGGACCATACGGGCCATGAACCCTTCGACCCCAAGACCTTGGAGGCCCTGCGCTTCGCCTGGGGGCTGTCCAAGCCCGAGACCAATCCCGTCCTCATCGCAGCCGAACGTCTGCGCGAATTGGAGCAGGGGAAGGCGACCGGCAAGACCAAGACCGTGGACCTCGTCCCCGTGACCGGCCTCATGCGCATCACGGCAGGCGATGCCGGTGATGCGTGTTATACGTCCAAACATGACGGCTTGGCCGAGGGGCAATATCCCGACCTGCAGGCCTTCGTCTTCGTGACCGGGCGCGGGACGCCGCAGGAGCGCATCCAAGGGTCCGTCCTGGCCGTCGAGACCGTGGACGATGCGGGCAACAAGACCCTGGTGGTGCGCGCCAACAATCCGCGTATGAGCCTGCTCTCCGCCGTCGATCCGGCGCAGCTCATCGCGCAGACGCTCGAAGCCCTGAAAGCGACGGCGGCGCGCCGCGGCATCGCGCAGGTCGTGGTGCCGCTCGATGCGGCCTCGTCATCGTGCAGCAACCGGGCGGACGTGGCGGACCACTATGCCGAAATGTATGGTCAGGGCAGCTTGGCGCCCGCGGCAATAGTAGGTCTCCGCAGACAGCCCGAGACCGAGTTCAATGGCTATGATAATTGGGACAAATATGGCCATCACCCGGTCGTGAGAATTTGATGCCCTATCTCCGCGACACCGTGTTCGTCTTGAAGAAAGAGCCGTTCCGCGAGCAGGACCGGCGCTATACCGCCTATGGCCGCGAGCATGGCCTGCTTGTGGCGGTCGCGCGCGGCGTGAGCGTGCGCACTTCCAAACAGGCCGGGCATCTCGAACCCTTGTCCGTGTCCGACGTGATGATCGCGAAGGGCGCGGCTTTCGACAAACTGGCCGTGGCGCGCGCCCATGCCGTGCCTTGGGCCCCGTCCGCGGGCCCGCGTTTGGCCCATTATGCCGTGGCCGGGGGTTTTGCCGGCCTCACGGCCCAGCTTCTCAAACCCGGCATCGCGGATGCACGCATCTTCGACCTGCTCTGCGAGGTCTGCCAGGCCACGGGACGCATGCCGGCAGACCCCTCGCGCGAGCGGTCGCGTCTGCTTTTTTCGGCCGCGACCCTCAAATTGCTCGATCTCCTGGGCTATGCGCCGGACATCCCGCCGAGCTTGCCGCTCGTCTCTTTCATGCGCCGCGCGCCTTTGGCCGACGTGTTGCGCATCACGGCGACCGCCGATGTCCTGGAGGCCGCCGCGGCCTTCGTCGAGGAGGCCTTGGCCGAGACCCCGCTCCACGAAGAGCCCGCCACCTTGCGATCCGTGCCCCGCATCGCGGTGTGAAAATGCCCGTATATCAGATACTTGACACCTTGGTTGACCCTGGTGGGGGCGCCTTCTATTGTTGAGACGGCAATATGAGAGAGGAGGGTACCGGCAACCTGCCATGCCCTTTCACAACAGCCCCATCAGAGGAAGGTACATCATGGACAAGCAGGATGCCGCGGCGCCGTCGAAAGACGTCTGCCGCATCGGGCTCATCTCGCGCGTCGACTATCCCAGCAACGGCTTCCGCAAGGCCTTGCTCGAGCTCGCCGCTGAAGAGTTCAAGCGGGAGGACGTGCATTTCATCATTTTGGCCGGCGGGCTCGTGTACGAAAAGGCGGTCAAAGACAAGCAGCGCCGCGTCAAGCGCGACCAGCGCGTCGTGGCGACCCTCATCAAGGGTCTCGAGTCCAAGGCTTCCACGCCCAAGCGGGCGCAGAAGCTCCAAGAGCTGTATGACCGCCGCACCGCGCTCAAGGAGGAGGAGGACGAGCACACGGCGGAGAAGATGGCCTCCGAGCTCGCCAAGCTCCTGCCGCGTTTCACGAACAAGGCGGGGGAACGCCTCAAGATCTACATCGTCCCGAGCAAGGTCTATGACGGCCAGATCGGGGAAGAGGCGATCCGCCTGCTCTCGCATAAGCGCGAGAAGGACGTGCGCGTGTATCGGACGGGAGGCGACAAGATCCCCGTCAAGCAAGCGAACAAGGTCTTGCAGGTCCTGGTCCCCATCCGGCGCCCCTGGCACGGAGACTTCTTCTCGACCGGCGTCGAGCGGCAGATCAAGGACCACATCAAGCAGACCTCGCGTGCCTTGCCCGATGTCTTCATCGTCGGCTGCATGGGCGCCTCCATCACCAAGCCGCAAGGCGAGTCGCCGCGTCCCTACGTGGCCGTCCCCGTGCTCCACAACCTGTCCGACACCACGGTGTCGGAAAACCAGGTTGCCGTGCGCGTGGCCGAGATCCGACGGGACAGCCGCGACCCGGTGGTCCGCACCTACAGCTATAAGGACCACATGAGCCTCGAGCGTACCTATGTGGGGAGCCCGGCCAAGCCGAGCGCCCTGCAGCGGCAGCTCGTCGAGCTCATCAAGATCGAGGGGCGGGTGTCTCCCGGCATCCTGGCGGGCTTGGCCAATGCCGACCGCACCAAGGTCGAACACGAACTGCATGCGCTCGTCCGTTCCCCGGGCGAACCGCCGCTCAAGACCTGGCCCGGCCTCGAATATGACGGCGAAAGCCGGCGTTTCGACTTCAGCCTGCCCTGGCTGCAGCGGTATCTCCGGTACCCGTCCACAAGCGGCAAGCGCCTCGCCGAAGACGGCATGGTCGTGTACGGCTGCCTCCACGCGGGCTCGTTCGGTACCGATTACCGGTACTTCATCGAGGCCGTTCCCGAGGTCGTCCTCAAGACCGGCGCTCGCATCCTGGCCGGCTGCGGCGATTTCACCGAAGGCCTCAAGCACAACCTGGCGTTGCGCGGCGAGGTCGTCGGCGGCATCAACTGCACCGACCAGGAGATCTTGGCGGGCAACATGCTCGCCAAGGTGAACATCGAGGTGTTCAAGGTGCGTTTCGAGCAAGGCTATATCGACCTCCTGGCATCCCTCAAGGGCGCCGCGCCGTCGAAGGCCCAGCTCGAGTCGCTCGTGCTCGATGCCTTGCTCGTCAATCCGCTCATCCCCGGCAATCACGACCTCTGGGCGTGCGACCTGGGCTATTCGCCCATGCAGGTGATGATCATGACCATGGTGCGGCGCATCACGGACGCGGTCGAGGCCGTCCTGGCCTCGAAGAAGCTGTGCCTGCAAGGGCTCAGCGCGCTCGTCGAGCGCAATGTCACCATCTTGCCCGGGGGCCGCATGGAGCTGCCGTCGGGTCTCAAGATGAGCATGCTGCATCCGCACATGGCCCGCGCCAAGACCACGTCCATCCGTCCCCAAGAGATGCTCGATAAGGAGTTCGAGAGCCAGGTCGTCCTGGGCGCGAACTTCCATGTCGGGGAACATCTCGAGGTGTGGGGTGGCGACCTTGGCCAGCGCGTGTGCCTCCAGGTGGGCACGCTGAAACATTCGTCGGACTTCGAGAACAACAAGCTCAAGATCGTGGATCAAGGCTTCGCGTATCTCAAGGTCCTGTCGGAGGACCAGCGCGTCGTGCGTACCGAGGGCACCTTCTACAGCAATGAGTCCAGCAAGGCGAAGTTGATCAAGCGTGGGCAGATCTTCGACGATCTGCTCAAGTCCCTCAACTTGGACTCGTTCTGAGCGCCACATGCCCGTCCTCCTGGACGGGCTTTTTACTTGCCAAAGACTTGACACGCCTCCTATATTGAGGTGTACTGAGAGGCGCACTTTGCTTACAAAAATGGCTTATTGAACGCGTTTTTCCTGGAGGAAGCATGGACCAACGTCCGATTCTCAGGTGCAACCACGCCCGCATTCCCACGAGCAAGGTCATGAAGATGAAACGCAATGCCGTGTCGGTGGACGACCTCGAGACCGCGGCCCACAAGCCGCCCAAAGCGAGGTTCCCCGACCCGCCACCGAGCACGCCCAGGATCAGCGTCAAACCCCGCCTCAAGCGGGCGACGGCCAAGAACCTGCGCGACATCGCCATGGCCGAGGCCGGCCGCGAGCATGCCCATGTCCGGATCGAGAACTTCGATCAGGCCGTGATGCTCTACTGCGGCCTCATGTGGGACGCGTTCGCCGACAGGCGCGTGGTGCAGCTGTACGTGTACAGCCATCTGCGCACCCAGGCGGCGCGCGTGAACGCGGACGAGGACGAGACGTTCACCGTCGAAGCGGCGAAGGAGACCGCCAAGTCGGTGTATGACGAGATCGCCTCGGACATCCTCTGCATCGCGGAGGACGGCGAGCGCCAGTCCTCCATGCCCGGCACGGAGTACCGCAAGGGCTTCATCCGTTCCTGCATCCGCTCGGGCCGGGGCAAGATCAGCCTCGTGCTCAAGGTCGCGACCGGGCCCGACGGCCTGTGCCGCGTGCTCGAGGTCATGACCGACCAGCGCTTCGAACGACGCGTCCTCTCCTTCGTCCGCGAACCGGGCAAGGGAAAGAAGCCGAACTGGAAGGGCAAGCCGCCCTACATCAATTCGTCCCCTTTGGTGGCTTGACGTCCTCCTCTCCCTCGTCGGCCCCCGTTCCCCGTCTGCATTGCAGAGCGGGGAATTTTTTATTAGGCTACCTTCCTATGGACATCCTCATCTCGCGTTTCGCGGGGCATGTCGGCGAGACCGTGACCGTGAAGGGCTGGGCCTATAATGTCCGCTCTTCCGGCAGCATCGCCTTTTTGCAGCTGCGCGACGGGTCCGGCTTCACCCAGGCCATCGTCGTGAAGAGCGGCGTGGACGAGGCCAGCTGGGCCGCCGCCAGCACGGCGACCATCGAGTCGTCCGTCATCGTGACCGGCACGGTGGCAAAACATCCCAAGCGGGAAGGGGAATATGAGCTCCAAGCGACCACGGTCAAGCTCGTGCAGCGCGCCGAGGAATATCCCATCGGCAAAAAGGAACATGGGCCGGATTTTTTGCTCGACCATCGCCACCTGTGGCTGCGCGCGCCTTCGCAATGGGCGGTGCAGCGCGTGCGTAATGCCATCATCTACGCCACGTATGACTGGTTCGCCAAGAACGATTTCGTGAAGCTCGATTCTCCGATCCTGACGCCTTCCGCCTGCGAAGGCACGACCGAGCTCTTCGAAATAGACTATTTCGAGGAACGCAAGGCGTATCTGTCGCAATCCGGCCAGCTCTATCTCGAGGCCGCCATCGCGTCGCTCGGCCGCGTGTTCGACTTCGGCCCGGTGTTCCGCGCGGAAAAATCCAAGACGCGCCGCCATCTCACCGAGTTCTGGATGATGGATGCCGAAGCCGCTTTCGTCGACCACGAGGGCAATCTCGCGATACAAGAGCAGCTCGTCTCGCATATCGTCGCCACCGTGCTGCGTACCTGCGAGCAGGAGCTCAAGATATTGGAGCGCGACATCGAGCCGCTCAAAAAGGTGCAGGCGCCTTTCGTGCGCATGACCCATGCCGAGGCCGTGGCCAAGCTGCGTGAGCTGGGCAGCACCATCGGCGACATGGACGACCTGGGCGCGGACGATGAGACCTTGCTCACGAAGCAATATGACAAGCCCATCTTCATCGAGAAGTACCCGACCGTCGTGAAGGCGTTCTACATGAAGCGCGATCCTGCCGATCCGAGCCGCGTGCTCAATGCCGACCTGCTCGCGCCCGAAGGCTATGGCGAGATCATCGGCGGCTCGCAACGCGAGGACGACTACGATGCCCTCTTGTCGCGCATCCGCGAGCATCACCTGCCTGAAGCCGCCTTCTCCTGGTATCTCGACCTGCGCAAATACGGCTCGGTGCCGCATTCCGGCTTCGGCTATGGCCTGGAGCGGCTCGTGGCCTGGATCTGCGGCCTGCACCACGTCCGTGAGACCATCCCGTTCCCGCGCCTGATGAACCGTTTGGAGCCGTAAGGTCAGCCCTTCTTCTTTTTAGCCGCGACGGCCTTGGCCGCCTTGATGCGCTTCTCGAGCCCCTCGATCACCCTGTCCAGTGCGTCGATATTGGCCGAGACCTGGGAAAAGTTCGTCGTGCTGTCCAGCGAGGCATGCTCGGACGCCCTTTCGAGGGACTGTTCGAGCATCTGGTCTTGCAGGTCCACGAGCGTTTCGAGGACCTGTTCACGGGGGAGATGCTCGAACTCCTGCATGAAAGGGATGAGCGCTTGTCGCTCTTCGGCGGCACGCTGCCTTTCGAGGCGCAAGCTCGCTTCCGAGTAGGCGAGCTCTTTGATGGCATCGACATTCGCTTTTTGCGCGACCAAGGCGGCCGTGCGTTCCATCACGATCTGCCGTGAACCCCAAAGACGCGCATGTTCCGGATCATCGTCCACGCGAAAAGCCGCGCGGCCCTTCTTGATGCTGTCTTGCGCGTTGAAGATGCTGACGGACATGTCGCGAAGCAGCGCGTTCAGCTCGGCGAGGTCGGCATCGCTCGTATGCGGGATGTCTTGCGCCAATGTGAGGAGGCGTTGTATTTTTTCTTCCTTGCCGGGCAAAAAGAAGATTTCCAGATCTTGCTGGGCGGCCAGTATGTCAGATATGGCTTTTTCGATGGGGACATGTTGTTCCCCTCCGTTTTGGTCCTGTTCGAACGGGTTCATATGTCCGAAGTATATCGGACACCTTTCGTTTATCCAAACAAGGCCCCTTTTGATATCATGCCCCCATGTCCAATACACGTGGGGGCTTTCGGAACCGTCCGCATCTCAAGCCGGACAATCCCGTCGTCATGCTCGTGGCGACCCTCATCATCGCGATAGGGGTCATCGGCGTGGCCTTGGTGTCATCCACCATCTCAGGCCGCAAGCCGGTCGCCAACCTCGATCAGGTCCCGGGCATGGACCTTGGGGCCGCTCCCGCCCCGGCCACATCGACCGTGTCCCTCCTGCTCCTCAACAAGGATTCGGCGACCATTTTGCATCTCGACGGCAAGGAAGAGCGCGTCAGCATGAGCGAGCTGGAAAAGCGTTTTGGCACGGCGCCTCGGCCGAGCGAAGGCTCGAACGCCGCGAACGGCGGTTTCGCGGCCTATCCCATGCCGGGGCTCACGCCGGGCGCCGTGCCTTCGCCGGACGGCGCGTATAGCGCGCATTTGGCCGACCCGCGCGCCGATGGCGCCACGGCCGTCCTGCTCAAACCCGCACAAGGCGCGGAACGCACCGTGGTCTTGCGCAAAGGCAATGAACCCTTGCGCGACGGCGCGTTCGCCGGCTGGTTCGATGCGCGGACCATGGGCATCGTGGCCTATACCGACGCGGAAAAGTCCCTCTATGCCGCCGGGCTCGACGGCTCTTTGCGCAAGCTCGTGACCTTGCCGGACGATGTCGCGCTCTCCTCCATGCGCGACGGCGCCTTTTGGTACATCACGGCCACCCAGGGCGCGGGCATCGAGGTCGCGCCGCAAGGGCCCTCGGAACTGCATCGCGTGAGCGTGGACGGCAAGGACGTGCGCATGACGCGGGAGGAAAAGCACGTCATCTTCGGCCTCATCGCCGATGGCAAGGGCCGCGTGGTCTATAGCCTCGACGACGGCAGCGCGGTGCTCATCGGCCTGGATTTGCCGCAAGGGCGCATGGAGCTCGGACAAAGACGCCCCGTGGGCATGCTGCCCGATGGCCGCCTGGTCTTGCGCGAGGGTTATGGCCTCGCCACCTTCGATCCGCTCACCGGTGACGACAAGGCTTTGGGCGATCTGCCGGAAGGCGACGTGCAGGTCTTCGTGACGGATGTTACACTTGCGCCATGAAATCCTCCTCACCCTCCGCGAACGGCCTCAAGGCCCTGGCCCTGTTCGGCATCCTGGCCTTTTTCGTGGTACCCCTCGTCATCGGCTTCGTCGTGTGGCGATACATGCCAAAGAACCTCCCGCCGCCGGGGCAGATGGGAGAGGCGCCGTCGTCCGCGAACATGCCCGTCTTGGGCGCCGTAGGCAGCGCCTGTGGCGGCAAAGACGCATTGCCGTGCATGCCGGGCTCCTATTGCAAGCTGAGCGGTACCGACCCCCAAGCGACGGGGACCTGCGTCCAGCCCGAGAACCTCAAGCGCGAGACCTATGCCGCCGTGGGCGCCCCTTGCGATGAGGTCGCGGGCACGGTGTGCATGCCCACCCTGTATTGCCGGAAAGACGGGGGAAAGATGACCTGCCAAGCCAAGGGCAAGGACGCGCCGCATATCCTCTCCGTGCATTTCGAGGGATTGCAGCCTCAAGACGATGGGACGAGCCTCGCGACCAATGGTCAGCCGGTTTTCGTGCGCGTAGATGCCGCGAACGCCATTTGGGCGCAAGCCGTCTTGGTCCCTGATGCGGGGGAAGCGGAGGCGAAGTACATGGTCGTCTCGGAAGGCGGCCATGCCGCGACCTTGGACCTGCCGACGGATTTCACGGGCCGGCTCATCGTGGTGGTGGGGAGCAAGACGGGGGATACCAATAGCCTGGTCAGGCGTGTTGCCACGGGACATTAGAGCCGCTAAGGTAGGGGTCCACTGTCGTATGCAACGCATCCTGAACACGGAGACCCTGTCTCATGTCGGTGAAGAGGTCGTGTTATGCGGCTGGGTACAGACCCGCCGTGACATGAGCAAGCTGGCCTTTTTGGACCTGCGCGATCGTTCCGGCCTGGTCCAGGTCGTCCTCGTGCCATCCGAGCTTTCGGAGCAGGCGAAGGCGGTCATGGGCGATATCCGCAGCGAGTTCTGTCTCAAGATACGCGGCATCGTGAACAAGCGCGGGGACAAACAGGTCAATCCCAATCTCGCGACGGGCACGGTCGAGATCCTGGCCAAGGACATCGAGATATTGAACGCGTCCAAGACCCCGCCTTTCGAGCTGGACGACACGATGAAGATCAATGAGGAGCTGCGTTTGAAATACCGCTATCTCGACCTGCGCAGCGATCGGATGCAGCGCAACATGCGCTTGCGGGACACGGTCATCACCTTTTTCCGCGACTTCTTGCACAAGGAAGGCTTCACCGAGTTCGAGACGCCCGTGCTCACCAAGGGCACGCCCGAAGGCTCGCGCGAATATCTCGTGCCGTCGCGTTTGCATCAAGGCGATTTTTACGTCCTGCCGCAATCGCCGCAGCAGTTCAAGCAATTGCTCATGGTCGCGGGCATGGAGCGCTATTTCCAGATCGCGCGCTGCTTCCGCGACGAGGACCAGCGCGGCGATCGTCAGCCCGAGTTCACCCAGCTCGATCTCGAGATGTCCTTCGTGACGCAAGAGGACGTGCTCGCCTTGAACGAACGCATGTTCATCGAGATGGTGAAGGCCGTGGCGCCGCACAAGAAGATCACGCAGACGCCTTTCCCCCGCATGTCGTACCGCGACGCGATGGCGAACTACGGCAATGACAAGCCCGACCTGCGCAAGGACAAGAACGACCCGGACGAGCTCGCGTTCTGCTGGATCGTGGACTTCCCGATGTTCGAGGACGATGGCGAGGGCGGCATACAGGCCGCGCATCATCCCTTTTGCATGCCGCATCCCGAGGACATCGCGCTTCTCGACACCGAGCCCATGAAGGTGCGCGCGTGGTCCTATGACCTCGTGTTGAACGGGTATGAGCTTTCCTCCGGCTCCATCCGCATCCACAAGCGCGAGCTGCAGAACAAGATCTTCCAGATGCTCGGATTGTCGGACGAACAGATCCAGGCGCGTTTCGGCCACATGCTCGAAGCCTTCGAATATGGCTGCCCGCCGCATGGCGGCATGGCCCCCGGCATAGACCGCGTCGTCATGCTTTTGGCGAACGAACCCAATATCCGAGAGGTCATTGCCTTCCCCAAGACGGGGGATGCCCGTGACCTGCTTATGGGCGCGCCCTCGCCGGTCGAGGAAAAACGGCTCAAGGAAGCCCATATACGCATTGATAAATAGGCAAAAGGGAAAAGGGAGGTGATACGTCGAATGCTTGACAAAAGGGCTTTTTTCGTGTTTTGTCTTCAACGCGCCGTTCTCAACCAAAGACGGGTCCCAAAGCCGCGGATCTTCGCGACCGGACCGGTCGAACGGCATTCAAGGAGGCGAGCCACTATGGCCAGTTCGTCAGATGCGGATGATCGCGCGGAGCCTCGTCATGAGGCCGGCATCAGACGCAGTCCTGTGACCGAAAAGTATGTCCATGCAGGCGTGATCGAGCGTCTGGTCAAGGATGGTGTTTTTTCCGAAGGGGAAGCCGTCATCGTCTTCCGCGATACGATCCGTTTTCTCGACCTGTGCGGCACGACAGACGAAAGTCTGGCTCCAACGGAGAGCATCGACAAGTGCTGGCATCAGTTCCTGCTCTTTACGAAAGATTACGCGGATTTTTGTCGCGTGTTCTACGGCAAGTTCATTCATCATAGTCCCGATTGGGGCGCGCAAAAGACGGACAACGCCCTTGGTCGTCGCATGCTCCAACTTTTTGCGGAGCGTTTCGGCACATCTCCCGGATCCGCCCTTCCTGCCTCAAAGACGGGAACGGTAGGGTCAAGGCAGGCAGATTGCAGTGATGAGCCTGCGCCAGCGCCCGAGCCCAGTTGCAGGGAGTTCAAATGCCACAACCACACCTGCTCATCGAACCCTCCGCCCCAGTTCAAGTGTCACAACTATAATTGCTCATCGTAGTCGCCCTTGAGGCGGGTGCTTATCAAGCTCCCGCCTTTTTTAACAAAATCACCCGCCGGGAGTCGACGAACACGGTCGCATTCTTCGATGGTTAAGGCATTTTGTAGGCTTTGCGCGATTCTCACGGGGCAGTTATCCTAGACCCGTGCAGCTGACGTTCAAGGTGCAGTCGTTTGAGGGTCCATTGGACCTGCTCTTGCAGCTCGTGGAGCGGGAAGAACTGGACATCTCGACCATCTCACTGGCCGCCGTGGCCGAGCAGTTCTTGCAATACGTGCGCGCGTCCACGGACATCCGCCTCGATGAGCTGGCAGATTTTTTATTGGTCGCCGCCAAGCTCATCTACATCAAATCGAAATTGCTCTTGCCGGGCCTGTATGACGAAGACCTGGAACAAGGACCGGACCTCGAGACGCAATTGCGTTTGTACCGAGAGTTCGTGCAGGCCTCCAAAGGCATAGACCAGATGTGGAAGGCCGGTCTGCGTTCCTATGGCCGTGAAAAGCCGATGGTGCGCGTGGAAGAGGGGATGTTCTCGCCGCCGCCCGGAGTGGACGCCCATGTGCTCATGGCCGCCATGCTGCGCGTCATCGCGCGCCTCGAACCGCTCCTCATATTGCCTGAGCGCCTGGTGCAAAAAGTTGTGAGCGTGCAAGAGAAGATCGAGGACCTGTTCGGCCGCATCCGCACCCAGGCCAAGATGGTCTTTTCCGAGTTCGTGGGCAAGGCCGCCACCAAGAGCGAAGCGGTCGCGAGCTTCCTCGCATTGCTCGAGCTCGTGAAGCAGCGCGTCGTGCTCGTGACCCAGGTCTCGCTCTTCCATGACATCGAGATCAATGTGCACGGCGAAGGCGCGATGGACATGCCGGTCGCCGATTCCTACGTATGACCACCGACCAATTGATCGAGGCCGTCCTGTTCGCGGCCGCCAAGCCCATGAGCGCCCGCAAGCTCATGGACGCGCTTGAGGCGACCAAGGACGACGTCGCGGCCGGCCTCAAGGCCTTGTGCGAGCGCCTCGATGCCTCGGGCGGCGCCGTGATGCTGCAAGAACATGGCGGCGAGCATGAGCTCGTGACGCGTCCCGAGGCCTCGGATGCCGTGGCGCGCGTGATACGGTCCGACGTGCAAGGCGAACTGACGCGACCCTCGCTCGAGACCCTCACCGTCCTGGCCTATCGCGGTCCCATGACGCGTCCCGAGATCGAGCAGATACGCGGCGTGAACTGTTCCCTCATCCTGCGCAATCTCATGCTGCGCGGCTTGGCCGAACAAAAGGACGATACGCGCCTGGGTCAGCCCATCTATGCCGTGACGTCACAGTTCCTCAAGCATCTCGGCCTCTCGGGCGTCGAGACCTTGCCGGACTATGAGACCCTGCGCGGCAACAAGGCCGTGGAGCAGGTCCTGTCCGAGCTCGAGGCGAAGCCGCTCGAAGAAAAGCCGCAGGGCACCCTGGACGTCTAGCTATGGTCGGGACCCTTTTAGGCGCGATCGCCGCCCTGGCCGTGGCAAGTCCTCTGCAATCGCGCAGCCTCATGGACACCTATCTGATGCCGTCGCCCATCGAACGACGTCAACCCATGCCCGTGAAGCGCCGCAAGGAGGCGACGGGCATACGCACGAACGCGCCTTCCGCCTTCGTCGCCGACATCGCGACGGGCAAGGTGCTCTATGCCAAGAACGCCAATCGCGTCATGCCCATCGCGTCCTTGAGCAAATTGGTCACGGCCATGACCTATCTCGACACGCATCCGGATATGGACGCGCCCATCACCTTCGTCGACGCGGATTTCGTGGTGAACGAGAAGAGCCCCTTCAAGCCGGGGGACACGCTCGCCGCGAAGGACGTCCTGCACGCGATGCTCACCGGTTCCGTGAACGCGTGCGCGTACGCGCTCGCGCGCACGAGCCTCGGTCTCGAGAACTTCGTCGAGGCCATGAACCAAAAGACCGAGAACCTCGCCTTATGGACGCCCATGTTCTTCGAACCCTCCGGCGCGGACCCCAATAACCAATCGAGCGCCGCGGACGTGGCCGCCATCATCGCCTTCGCGTCCGGATATCCGGACATCCGCGCCGCGGCCGAGACCCCGGAGCTCGCCCTTGTCACGTCGGACGTGGCCCATCGCGAGGTCAAGGTCAAGTCGACCAATCTGTTGCTCGGCAGTTTTCTGAACAAGAAGCCCTACACCATCGTGGCGGCCAAGACCGGCACCTTGCCCGAGGCGGGGAATTGCATGGCCCAGATCACCAAGAACGAGCAAGGGCATCAGATCGTGGCCGTGGAGCTCGGCAGCGACAATCATCTCGCGCGCTTCCAAGACATCAAGGCGTTGACCGCGTGGTCGTTCGACACGTACGAGTGGAAATAAGATGACCATCGGCATAGACCTGCGCTGCCTCCCGACCGCCGGGGAACCGGGCGCCGGTGTTGCCCATGCGGCAAAGGACATGGCCTTAGCCTTGATCGCCCTGGGGACCAGGCATCGCTGGGTCTTGTATGTGCCCGAAGGCGCGGCGTTCACGGCGCGTCCCGAGCTCGCGCGCATCATCCGCGTGCGCGGTCCTTCGGGAGCATCCCTGCGCGAGGCTTTGCGCGAGGCGCCGTGCGATCTGCTCTTCGTGCCCTCGGGCGCGGTGAGCCCGGGCCTGCCCATGCCCTGCGTGCCATGGGTGCATGACATCGCCATCTACTCGCATCCGGAATGGTTCCCGCAGAACGTCTTCCGTCGCGCCGTGACCACGTACCTCTATCGCCGCGGCGTGGAGCGCGCACCCCTCGTCCTCGCCGTCTCCGACGCCACGCGCCAAGAGCTCGCACGGACCTTCCATCTCCGCGGCACGGACATACGCGTGACCCATGCGGGCGGTGATCCCATCCTCGCGGACCTCGCCGGCGAGGCCTTGCTGCGCGCCAAGCAACGGGCCAAGCATCGCCTGGCCGATCGCGGCATCACCCAGAACTTCATCCTGTGCCTGGGCACGCTCGAACCACGCAAGAACATCCCGACCCTGCTCGAGGCGTGGCGCGAGGCACGGTCGTGGTTCGATGCGCCCGTGGACCTCGTGGTGGCCGGCGCCAAAGGCTGGAAGCTCGGCCCCATCACGCGGGCGCTCGACCATGAGCGCGCCTATGCGGGCGAAGGCGGACCGCATCTGCATCGCGTGGACGCCATGAGCGACGACGACAAGCGCGACCTCTTGCTCGCGGCCGACGTCGTCGCCGTGCCGTCCTTGCACGAAGGCTTCGGTCTGGTCGCGCTCGAGGCCATGCAAGCGGGGTCGGCCGTGCTCGCCTCGGATGCCGGTGCCCTGCCCGAGGTCTTGGGCGATGCCGGGATCACCCTTCCGCCCCTGGATGTCAAAGCCTGGGCCAGGGCCTTGGCCGACCTCATGAACCGCGAAGAGGACAGGCGTGGCTTGGGGGTCAAAGGCAAGGCTCGCAGCCAGGGCATGACCTGGAAACGCTCGGCCGAGATCGCGCTCCACGCCTTGACCGACGCCCAAAGATAGGCTATATTTGGCCTACAACTGACGCGGGATAGAGCAGATGGCAGCTCGCCAGGCCCATAACCTGGAGGTCGCGGGTTCGAGTCCCGCTCCCGCAACCAATGAACAAGACCCCATACCGGGGTCTTTTTCGTTGTCTTGACATCTTGGCTGGGTTGAGGTATTCCTCTCACAGGAGGAGTCATGGACGCACATTCGGAAAAGGGCGCGACGCGCCCGATGATCGTCGTCTTGGCCCTCATCGGCCAAGAACGCGTGGTCCTGGTACGCCGCGTCGGCGACAGGAAAGAGGGCTTGCCGTGGGACCATTCGCGTCCCCTCGAGCTCCCGGTGGACGCGGCCATGCGCCTCGTCCAGGAACAGACGGGATATGTCACCGCATATTCCGCCTTGCAGGAGGCGCGGGCCTTCCAGCTCTCGCCGACATCGTCTGCGTATTGCCACGTCGTCGTGGCGACGCAATGTCTGCCCGGTGAGCACCGGGTGGATAGGACCAGGTTCGAGCCGATCCCCATGAGCATCGTGGACCTGCGCTGGGCCCTGTTCCAGGGCAGACTTACGACCATGGCCGGCGCGTATCTCGCGCTCGACCATGTCGGTCTGCTCACGGTCGAGGCCGGACCCACGTCCTCGCTCATGCGCGTGGCCGCCGCTAAAAAGGTCGGCGGCTGACCCTGTCCCTTGCCGGACGTATCCCTCGGGATGCGTCCGGCCTTTTTCTATCATCTCTTGCCAAAGACCGCATTTTACGTTATCTTTTGGCCACTTCCGGAGGCCCGGTACCGCCCCCAGGAAGCCCCAAACAAGCGCCAGCACGACAAGCGCAGGCCCTGAATAGTTTTCGTCAGCAGACGAAAACTAAGCGCAGCGGCCGCCGGAACGCGAGCCAACACCGTAGGTGGAGGCGAGGCGTAAGGCGGCATACGCGAGCACGCCGGGATAGCTCAGTTGGTTAGAGCGTGGGACTCATAAGCCCGAGGTCGCCGGTTCGAATCCGGCTCCCGGTACCATGCAAGACCGGACCCGAAAAGGTCCGGTCTTTGTTTTGCAGGTCCGGGACCCGCTGCTATCATCAAGCCCTATGTTATCCGAATATCACCAAAAGTGGGCCGGGAAGGACGATGAGGCGATACGCCATCATGTCCTGGTCAAAGAGATGCAGGTACGGCAGATATTCACGGCCGTCGGGATGCCGACATCGACATCCGTTCCTCTCCGCGTCGGGATCATGGGATGCAAGGAGAAGCGTCTGGCGTTGTGGCAGAACGAGCTCTTCGGCCGTCTGCTCGGCAAGCCGGTCAAGGTCACGACATTCGATATCACCATCGAACAGCTCGCCGGGGTCCCCGATGCGGTGCAGCATGACGTGACCCAACCGCTTCCGGGAGGACCGTTCGACCTCGTCTATGCGGATGTCCTCGTGCGTTTCATCGCCCCGGAAAGACAGTTCATGGTCCTGCAGAACGCCTGGGATGCGCTGGCGGAAGGCGGAATGGCCATCATCGCCTTTTCGCATGATGACTATCATCCGAGGCCTGGATACGTGCCGGCGCCGGGAACGCATCGCGTCGACATGAACGCCCTGCAGCTCGAGCTCGCCAAGCGGGGCATTCCCTTCATGGAAGTGCCGGTCGAGGTCGAGACGGTCCCTCCAGGTCGCGAGGACAAAGTGATCATCGACGACCTGTTCCTCGTTTTTCGACGATAAAAAATCCCGCCTAGGTCTTGCCTCGGCGGGGGGAGAGGGTCGCGGCATAGGCCGCGCGCGAATCGGCGTCCGTCGTCAGGCGCGGCGCATCGCCGCGCGAGAAGTAGCCGCGTTTCGTGGCATGATGCGCGCAGAGCGATTCGAGATGTTCATCGCCATCGGACGGGCAGGCGTGGTACACGTCGACCGTCCCATGGCAGGTATCGAGCCCGGCGTCTTCGCAGGGAAGGTCCATGTGTCCGTCCTTTCACCGAAGATATATAGCATCCCCAAGAACGCGGCGCAATGATGACAGAATATCGGTTCAAGGCTACCATTTATCCAGACATATGGACGGCGAAGAGGCCCGCAACATCTCCAAGTTCATCTCCAAATACCGGCTTTTGTTCGGGCTGCTTGGGACCTTGGCCTTCATTGGCATCGTCGCCGGGTCCTTGTGGTATGCCTTCACGGGCGTGGGGAGGCGCACCCAGGGGGACCTCACCGTGCCGGGCGGCGATGCCTCGGCGGGGACCGCGTCCTCGACAGGCATGGTCGCGCGGCATCTCGATGGCGTGATGGTCGCGAGCGGCACCGAGGCCTTGCCCGCTTTCGCTATCGCCATCGACGGGCATGCGGAAGCGCGGCCCACGGCCGGCCTCGCGCGTGCCAATCTCGTCTTCGACGTGCCCGTGGAAGGCGGCATCACGCGGTATCTCGCAGTCTATGACGCCTCGACCACGGCGGACCAGATAGGCCCCGTGCGCAGCGCGCGACCGTATTGCGTGGAACTGGTCGAAGGTCTCGGCGCGGTCTATGGGCACGTGGGCGGCAGTCCCGAGGCCCTGGAAGACATCAAGAAGATGCCGAGCTTCCGTGACCTCAACGAGTATTCCAATGGCCAGTACTATTGGCGTTCCACCGATCGCTCCGCCCCGCACAATGCCTATACGCGCATGGACCAGTTGAACGAGGCCTTCGCGGCGAAGAAATGGTCGGTCGGGAGCATCACGCCGTGGCAATACAAGGACGATGACACCGAGGACGGCGCGGCGAGCACGACGCCGCGCGGCACGAGCGATGGGCCGTCCTTGGCCTATGGCGCGGACTATGCCGTTTCCTGGAGCTATGATCGCCCCAACGATCAGTACACGCGCCATGTCGGCGGCAAAAAACAACGCGACGCGGACGGGTCCTATATCATCGCGAAGAACATCGTCGTGGTCGCGATGCCGGCCACGGTCATCGATGACAAGGGGAGATTGAACATGCCGACGACGGGGCGCGGCAAGGCGCGCCTCTTCCGCGACGGGCACGTGTCCGACGCCGTGTGGCGGCGCCATCCGGGAGAAGGACTGACCTTCGAAAGCATCGATGGCGCCGATCTCTTCTTCGATCGCGGCATCACCTGGCTCGAGATCGTGGGGGACGCGTCCGTGCTCGACCTGAACGCGACCTCGACCAAACCGTCGTAAAAGACCGACTTGGCAGAATATATCATATATGATATATTCTATTTCGATATGCCAAAGACCCAAGACCCCCTCCTCGATGAACGCCGCGCCATGGGCGCCTTCATCCGCAATCTCCGCGAACAGCGCGGATTGAGCCAGGCCGACGTGGCCAAGGCCCTCAAGACCTCGCAAAGCGCCGTGGTACGCATGGAAAAAGGCGATCAGAACATGGGCCTGGACCTGCTGCGCAAGCTCTCCAACGTGCTCGACCGCAAGATCGTCTCGGTCAGCGATTCCGTGGACTTCGAGATACATGGCGGCCGCAAACTGCATGGCCGCATCGCGACCAATGCCTCCAAGAACGGGGCGCTCGGCCTGCTCTTCGCCTCCCTCGTCAACCGCAACGTGACGGTGCTGCACAATATCCCGCGCATCGAGGAAGTGTTCCGCATCCTCGAGGTGTTCGAGAGCATCGGCGTGCAAGCCTCATGGAAGGGCGATAACACGCTCGAAATACGCCCGCCCAAACAGTTCGACCTCAAGGCCATCAACGGTCCTTCGGCCCGCAGCACGCGGTCCGTCATCATGCTGCTCGGCCCGATGATCCATCGCTTCGCGCGCTTCGAACTGCCCAATGCCGGCGGCTGCCGCATGGGCATGCGCACCATCGCTGCCCATCGTTATGGCCTGGAAGAGATGGGCGTGAACATCGTCTCCGGACCCAATTCGTACGACGTCCGCGTGGGAAGACTGAAGCCCGCCGACATCGTGATGTACGAATCGAGCGACACGGCCGCCGAGAACCTGCTCATGGCCGCGGCGCTCATCCCCGGCAAGACCGTGCTCCGCTATGCGCCGCCCAATTATCAAGTGCAGGACGTCTGTTTCTTCCTCGAGGCCTTGGGCGTGAAGATAGACGGCATCGGGTCCACGGTGCTGACGGTACACGGCGTCGAGGACATCGACATGCCCATCGAATGGTGGAACAGCGAGGACCCCATCGAGGCCATGATGTTCGTGAGCGCGGCCGTGACCACGGGGTCCGAGCTCACCATCGAACGCGTGCCCATCCGCTTCCTCGAGCTTGAACTGCTCAAACTCCGCACCATGGGCCTCCGCATGAAGATGAGCAAGGTCTATAAGGCGCAGAACGGGCGTACCGATCTCGTCGACCTCACGGTGTATCCGTCCAAGCTGCGTGCCGCGCGCGACAAGATCCATGCTCAGCCCTATCCGGGCATCAATAGCGACAACTTGCCCTTCTTCGTGCCTATCGCGACCCAGGCCGCGGGCGCCACCCTCATCCATGACTGGATGTGGGAGAACCGCGCCATCTATTTCACCGAGCTCAATCGCCTCGGCGCGAACGTCACGCTCGCGGACCCGCATCGCGTCTTCGTGCATGGCGCGACCAAGCTCAAAGGCGCGCAGGTCGTGTGCCCGCCGGCGCTTCGTCCGGCCATGATCATCCTCATCGCCATGCTGGCGGCGGATGGCAAGTCCATTTTGCGCAATGTCTATTCCATCGCGCGCGGGTATGAGGAGATCGCGAAACGTTTGAACTCCATCGGCGCCGACGTGCGTGTCATCAAAGGATTGGCGTAATAAGTTGTCATTCTGAACGACGATATATAGTAGTCGTGAAGAATCTACGTATTAAGTCCTGCCTATGCAATACGAAGATTCTTCGGCTGTCCTATATATGCGCCTCAGAATGACAATTTTAGCAGCCTCTCCCGTCCGGCGAGGTCTTTGAGGACATCCGTCTTTGCGCTCGGGAACAGTTTTTGCGCAGCCTCTTGCAATGTCTTGGCTTGCGGCGGGTCGAACTCGAAGAGCAGGGTCTTCTTTCCATATCCCCATTCAGGAAGATGGCGCGCGAGCTGCCCCAAAAAGCGCAGGATGAGGTCATTGCCTTCTTTGCCGGAGAAGAGCGCCTTCGATGGTTCGAACTTTACGACGTCCAGTTCGAGCTTGGTCTTGTCGCTCATCGGGAGATAGGGGAGATTGGCGCAGATGAGGAGCTGCGTGCCTTTGGTCGCGCGATTGTGCAGCCAGCGATAGGCCGCCGGTTGCAAGAGATCGCTTTTCACAAAGTCCACCTTGGCCTTGTGCGTCCGCGCGTTCCTCTTCGCGACGGCGAGCGCGCGAACGCTCACGTCGGTCGCCATCACCGCGGCCTTCGGTCTTTCGGCAGCGAGTGTGATGGCGATGGCGCCCGAGCCCGTCCCGACATCCCACGCGACGTCTTTTCCTGTCATCGACGCGAGTGCCGTTTCGATCAAAAGCTCGGTCTCTGGTCGGGGGATGAGGACATGCTTATCCACGGCGAAACGGCGTCCATAAAAGTCCTTATATCCGAGGATCTGGGCCACGGGCTCATGTCTGGTCCGCCTACCCACCCAGGTCGAAAAGCGACGTCCCTGGGCGGGGCTCAACCGAGCCTCGTCATGGGTCAGGAGCCAGGCCCTGTCCTTGCCCAGGAGGCCGGCCAAAAGGACCTCGGCCTCCAGGCGTCCTCTATTGATATCCTTCGAACAGGTGATGCGCCGCGGTTGAAGCTTTTTTGTGGCTAGGTTGAGCGCATTTCGTATATCCATGGCCAAAGTATAGCCGTCCAAGCTCCCCTTGACAAAACGCTCATTTTCTGGTATCTTATTTCGTTACATCGCTGGGCACAGGTCCTGCGACAGCGCCGCCTCAAGGCGTCGCATGTAACAGCTTCGACAACGGATACACAAGGCACGAAACCCATCACACCCATGAAAGGGGTGTCACATGAGCACGATCAAGAACGAGACCGTCAACGAGACCGTGGGCACGAACGACGACGCGGACGATGCGAACCGGAAGTTCCCCGTGGACATGGTCCAGGTGAACATCCACTGGAAGAGCGGCGAGGAGGCCAAGGCCCTGCTCGACATGCTCGGCGTCACCACGGACATGGAGCAGCGCTCCATCGAGGCCGATCAGCGCGTCGACGAGGCGCGCAAGCTCCAGGCCAACAAGCAGGGCATGCCGCAGGCCCGCCCCGGGCGCGGCGACACCGGCACCCAGGTCTTCGGCAAGAACGGCCTCACCAATGTCGACGTCTCGACCCTCATCCCCGCGCTCACCGCCGCCGGCCTCAAAGCCAGCGTCGCGACGCACATCTCGCAGCCGCAGCGCGAACGCGCGACGGGCAAGGTCATCCCCGGGAAGACCAAGCACGTCGTGCGCATCGTGTTCGAGGCCGGAGACGACGCGACCGAGGTCGACGGCCTCGCGCTCAGGCTCGAGGCCTTCCTCAGGGGTATGGGCGCGCAGTTCCTGCATGTGTGGCAGAACGACTTCAGCGACACCGTCAACCTCGTGGGCGGTTTCACCACCAAGCCCTCGCAGAAGCTCTACTTCAAGAACGACGAGTACATCGTCAGCCCCATCGCGTCCGCGCCGTCGCGGGTCCAGTATCCCGCGCGCTAACGGCCCGCTCCTTCTCCTTACGCCCCGTGAGAACCAGAAATGGTTTTCCGGGGCGTCTTTTTATTCCTCTCCCCCTTCTTCCTTGGTCGTGATGACGTCGCGGCGTTTGAGGATATCGGCGCCAAAGCGGTCTTTGATGGCCGCGAGGTCGCCATCGCCCATGAGCGTGAGGCTGTCGATGTCCCCATCTTGCACCCAGTCCGGCACGGGGACGCCTTCATGCAAAGAGAGCGCATGCGAGAGGAAGGACGTCGCATAGGACCCGCGGTCCAAGGTGAAGCGCAGCACCGCGCCTTGTGCCACTTTTTCCCAGGTAAGGCCGGTCGCGCGTATGCGCGAGGGAATGCTTTTGCGTGCCACTTGGACATACGGGTACATCTCGAGGTTGCGGCGGAACTCCGATGTGCCGTCCTTGGCCATGAGGGCCGCATATTCCGGCAAAGGCGTATCGCTCGCGAGCGGGATGGCCAGGTCGTCCGCGACGGTCTTCCCGTTCATGACCAGGTCGGAGATATGCCGGTTCATGACCCACGAACCATAGGCATAGATCCACAAACGCACCTGCTCCTTGATGACCGCGAGCGCGGCCCGCGTCTTGCGCGGGTCTTTTTGTAAGGCCTCGAGCACGCGTATCTCGTCGCGGAAGGAGAAGGGGAGGCGCTTGGCGAAGCCGAGCATCTTGTCCCAGTCGCCGAAGGAGTGCCACAGCACGTCGCGCACGTCGCGATAGAGCGGCACGTCGAAAGGCCCCGGTTTGCCGAAATACATGCGCAAGGCGCCGTCGGTATCGCCTTGGAGCAAGAGTTGACCGAGCTTATGCGAGAGCAGGCGCGACCCAAAGCGCTGGGCGCCGAAGAAGTTGTAGCAGTTGCCGCCCTTGAGCGCGGCAAGATGCGTGTCCGCGTCCGCGTCGGTACGCACCACGATAGTGAAGCGATTGCCCTGGAGCGAACCGGGCTGCAGCATGCCGCTGCCATAGGCCACGGGACGCAAAAAAAGATTGGCATGCGACAGGCCCTCCGCCGCCTCCTTGGTGACGCCGCGCAAGGTGATGCGTTGGGCCGTGATGGCGAAGGAGTCCTTGATGCCCGCATAGGCCAGGCGCGTGTTCTCTATGCCCAAACCTTGCTGGATGTCGGCCATGGCATGGGGGGAGGGGATGTTTGCCTTGATGAGATCGGCCCAGAGCGTGCGCTGGTCTTCCGAGCTTTTGAAGGTCGGGGCCTTGGTCAGGGACACGATATCGCCTTCTTGGGTCACTTCCTCGACGATGAAATCCTGCGGATAGAGGCGGATATAGCCCTTGGGGCGTCCGGCCGGCAGATAGGTCACGCCGATAAGGCCCATGATGACCTCGGGATCGGGCGTGTTCGTCCTTTCGAGCATGGTGGGGTCGGCGGCGCGGACCTTGTCGAGCATGGCGCGTTCTTGTTCGCGCAGGGCGGAGGAATCTGAAGGCATGGCGGCATGGTAGCCTCGATACGCCTTGACCGCAAAGGGCAAAAACGGCAATATTGGGCCACAACAAGCAAGGGCGAGTGGCGGAATTGGTAGACGCACGGGACTCAAAATCCCGCGGCCGCAAGGTCATGAGAGTTCGATTCTCTCCTCGCCCACCATGTCAAGACGGTCCCCTGGGGGCCGTCTTTTCATGCCTTGCGGTCCGATGACGCGCGAGGGTACACTGACCCTGACCAATACCCTATGGGACGCATCATTTCGGTCGTGAACCAGAAAGGCGGCGTCGGCAAGACGACCACGGCCATCAACCTGGGGGCCTATCTGGCCGAAGCCGGGAAATTCGTCCTGATCATCGACCTCGACCCGCAGGCCAATGCGACCTCGGGCCTTGGCATAGACCATCGCAACATCGAACGCGGCGTGTACGAGGCCATCTTGGGCGACGTGCGCATGCGCGACATCGTCCAGCATACGGCGCATGAGACCTTGCGCGTGGCACCGGCCACCACGGCGCTCGCGGGCCTCAATATCGACCTGGTCGAGATGGAACGCCGCGAGTTCAGGTTGTACGACTCCCTGCTCGCCATCCGCAACGACTACGACTATATCCTCATCGATTGTCCGCCGACCCTCGGCCTCATCACCTTGAACGGCATCGTGGCCGCGGACGAGATCCTCATCCCGGTGCAGGCGGAATATTACGCGCTCGAAGGCTTGAGCCAATTGCTCGAGACAGTGAAGCTCGTCAAGGAACGCATACGCCCCGAAGTGGACGTGCTCGGCGCCGTGCTCACCATGTATGACAATCGTACCAAGCTCTCCGACGACGTGATGCAGGAGCTGTACAAGTATTTCCCGAACAATATCTTCCGCTCCATCATCCCGCGCAGCGTGCGTTTGGCGGAAGCGCCTTCGTTCGGCCGCAGCATCGCCATGTTCGACAATTTCTCCAAGGGCGCCAAGGCCTATGAACGCCTGGCCAAGGAGATCCTCGAAGGCGAACACGCGCCGCAAAAGCTCATCGTATGATAGGCAAGCAAAGCGGCCTTGGCCGGGGCTTGGGCGCCCTCATCCCTCCCAAACCGACCGCGGCGCCCGTGACGCCGCCGGGCAGCGTCTATGTGCCGCCCAAGCCGATCGAGGAGGCCCGCGCCGTCGAGGTGCGGCCCAATACGCTTGAGATCCATCATATCCCGGTGGACAACGTGCGCCCCAATCCGCATCAGCCGCGTACGCATTTCGACCATCAGCAGCTCGAGGACCTCATTTCCTCCATCCAGGCCCATGGCGTGATGCAGCCCATCGTGGTCACGCCGGTGGAAGGCGGCTATGAGCTCATCGCCGGCGAACGCCGCTTGCGCGCAAGCAAGATCGCCGGCCTTTCGACCATCCCGGCCATCGTGCGCACCGCGACCGAGCAACAAAAGCTCGAGCTTGCCCTCATCGAGAACATCCAGCGGCAGGACCTCAACGCCATCGAAGAGGCCAGGGCCTATGTGCGCCTGCAGGCCGAGTTCAACCTCACGCAAGAAGACCTGGCCAAGCGCGTGGGCAAGAGCCGCCCCCAGGTCGCGAACACCATACGCTTGCTCAATTTGCCCGAACCGATACAGCAGGCCTTGGCCGAAGGGAAGATCAACCAATCGAATGCGCGCACCCTGCTCTCGCTCCCATCAGATGATGAACGCCTGGCCATGTTCCAGGTCATGCTCGAGGGCAATTTCACCGTGCGGCAGACCGAGGCGCGTATCCCGCACAAGCGCGGACGCAAGACGCCGACGCCCTATGACGCGAACGTGGCCAATGCCGAGGAACGGTTGCGCAAGGCATTGGGCACCAAGGTCGTGGTCAAGCGCGACCCGCGCGGCGAAGGCGAGATACGCATCACCTTCTTGAGCGACGAGGACCTCGAAGGCTTGCTCGGAAAACTTACGTCATAATGCAAAAGAAAAGACCGGGCGAAGGCCCGGTCTTTCGTATCCTCGTGACCTTTAGCGCGTCACGCTGATGGTCGAGAGCTCCGCCGAGGGGGCGGTAATGGTCACGCGGCCCGTCGTGGCATCGCGCGAGACATTGTAATGCGTGTCGTACGTGGTGCAATCCGTGTATGAACCCGTGGACGGATCGAAAGGCATGGATGCCGATTGCGACGGCACGAGACAGCTGCAGAGATTATATCCGCCGGACGAGGCCATGTCGGTGCTGGTCGCGGGCAAGGCGCCGGCCGCGCAGGTCCACGTGCCGCGGTTCTCCGTGATGTTCTGCTGTATGGCCGTGGCGATGGCCGAGACATGGCTCCAGCGCTCGGAATCGCGGGCCTGTTGGAACTGACGGGCGGGATTAAGGGCGACGATGACGGCTCCGGCCAAGACCGCGATCAAGGCGATCACGATGAGGAGCTCGATGAGGGTGAAACCCTTGGCTGTGCGCAAGCGCATAGGAAAAGTGTTATGTGGATAACTTTATGCTTGGAGTATACCACCTTCGTTCAGAACGAGACCATTTCCTTCCAGGAACTGATGACGAGCGGCAGGCGGCTCGAGAGGATGACGCGATACCGTGCGTATTGGTCGTTCGACCGTGCCCAGGTGTCCAAGGTCCACGAACTGGCCCCGGACACGACGGGCTGTATGGAGCAGGTCGTCGAGGCGACGCTGAGGCTCTCGTTCCCCGCATAGCTGCCGTTCAACCCGAGCTGGTCCAAGGCATGTTCCATGCAGCCCATGGCCGCGGCCGAGGCAAAGGCCTTGTTCTCCATGATGTTCGCGACCTCGGCGTGCTGGATGAGGGAGTTGGCGCCCGTCAGCACCAAGGTGCTGGTCAAAAAACCCAGCACGACCAAGGTCAGCAGCATGGCCTGGCCGCCGGCGACATGGGGACGAAGGGAACGATGGATGCGCATAGGGATCATCGGCGGACGGCCGCCGTGGTGGTCACGGTCAAACTGCCGTATTCGGACGTGGCATTGCGCAAGGCGCCCGTCATCACCAAACGCACCATGGCGACCGTGCTGCTGACACGGGAAAAGGAGAGCGTCGAGACGTTCAGCTCCGAGGAGGTGAGCGCCACGGCCGTGCCCGTGCCCTGGGCCAGGGTGATGATGCCGCCCGAGAGCGTGATGGTCGTGGGGTCCTGGGTCGAGGAGGCCATGGACAAGGTGAGGGTCGAGCTCGTCACGCCGATGGCGGGCGCCGTGATGCCGGTCGCCTCATGCACGGCCGAGAGAATGCGACCCGAGGCGAAGCGCATCTCGTCGTCGAGGATGATCTGCGCGCGTATCTCGCTGCGCACCTTGAAGGCCGTCGTGGCGAGCAACACCAAGGCCGTCATGGTCATGCCGACGAGGACCGCGTAGAGCAGGACCTCGATGAGCGTCAGGCCGCGGCCGGTGCGCATGCGCATATCATTGCGAGGTGATGATGCGCAGGGCGTCATTGGAACGCACCGCGACATAGACCACGTTGTTCTCGAAGGCGATGTCGTTCGCGACCTGGGGGAAGTTGAGGCCGGTGTAATACGAAGGCGCGGACGGCGTGGAGATGTTGTAGATCTGGAACTCGAGATTGCTGTTCGAGGTGCCGGTGAAGAGCAGGCTGTCCGCCGCGAACACCGCGCCGATGTCATTGCCGTATTCCATCGTACCGAGAAGGGAAGGCGCGTCCGGGTGCGAGACGTCGAAGATGGCGAGCTCGGGCGAGGTGCCGACGGCCGTCGCGCGGCTCACATAGGCGCGCTCGTCCTGGTAGTTCACGTACAACCCGAGCGCCGCATTGCTGCCCGCGAGGTCATAGGACGCGGTGCGCACCGGGGACGTCGGGTTCGAGATGTCCACCACCTGGAGCTCCTTGGTGCTGCTCGCGGTGGCGAGGAAGGCCCGATTGCCGCGTATGGCGATGCGGTTCACGTCCCCGCCGACCTCGAGGCTCCCTTTGAGCACGGGGATGCTGGGGTTCGTGATGTCCACGATGAAGAGTTCGGGCCCCGAGTCATTGGCCGTGCCCACGAGGGCGAGCGAGCCGGTGGCGGCCACGCTCAAGGCCTGTGACGCATTGCCCGTCAGGTGGAAGCTCGCGACGACATAGGGCGACGAGGTCGAGCTGATGTTCGCGATCTGCAATTGGGCCGTGACATCGCTGTTTGCGAGGAGCGCGAAGGTGCTCGTGACCGCGATGGCGTTCGCGCCCGGCCCGGTGTCTATGCTGGACGTGAGGGACGGGCTGGCGCCGTTCGAGACATTGATGATGAACAGGTCCTTTTTGGCGGCGGACGAGGCCGTGCCGGACATGTACGCATATCCGCTCCGCACATTGATGCCCGTGGCCTGCACGCCCGGCCCAAGGTCTATCGTGCCCAAGGTCTGCGGATTGCCCCAGTTGCCGGTCAATCGCGGGGCCGAGACGCTGCGCCAGTTCGTGACGTTCGTGGTGAGCGAGACGGAAAGCGACCTGCCCCAAGGCGTGGTCCAGGATGCGGTCGACGCGATGCGTTTTTCGTCCGTCGACACGTCGGTCACGGTGATCGTGCGGCTGATGCCGTCCCAGGTGTCGGACGTGCCGGAAAAGCTCCACACATTGCCCGCATAGCTCAGGCCATGGCTGCCGGTCGTGAGCCCGGACCAGCCGAGGTCGCGGATGGCACGCGTGGCCTCCAGGCCTTCCTGCGCCGTGCGCAAGGCATCTATCTCCTTGTGGCTCACGTTCGCGGACATGAGCTGGGTGCCCAGATAGACGAAGACGGACGAGGCGATGATGGCCAAAAGCCCGATGGCGATGGCGACCTCGACCATGAGCATGCCGGGACGTCGTGTCATATCATTGGAGGGTGACGGCGCCGAGGCTGTCCACGGTCGCCGTGGCAGAATTGATGCCGTTCGTGATGATGATGGTCGCGGTCGCGGCCGGCGCGCCCGAGGGCCGTCGGAACGCCACCTCGGAACTGCCCGTGAGGCGCACGTCGTCGGAGAGCACGGTGGCAAGGTCGTACCCGGCGGCGCGCGCGGCATAGCTCGCGCCTTTGTACCGGGTGATGCCATGCGCGGTGAAGGCCACTCCCCACGAATCGTCCGACGTGCCGCCGATGGTGTCGGTGCGCGCGGACACGAGCTCGTCCCGCACCGCGCTCCTGGCCCGGTCGAACTCGCCATTGCGTATGGCCTGGGTCGCGACGGCCGAGCTCAATCCCACGAGCACGGCCAGGATGGCCGCGACGAGAAGCGGTTCGAGCAAGGTGAAGGCGGGACGAAGGACCATAGCGCTCACATGTGTATGCCCTGGGTGATCTGGTAGATGGGGGTGATGATGGACAGCGCGACGAAGCCGACCATCACGCCGACCAGGATGAGGGACAGGGGCTCGATGAGGGTCGACAGATTGCGCGTGGCCACGTCCACCTCGCGTTCGCTGAACTCGGCGAGGTTGATGAGGCTCTCGGAGAGCCTGCCCGTGCGATCGCCCACGCCGATCATGCTCGAGGTGGTGCGGCTGAAGAGCAGGGGACGGGCGCGCAGCTCCTCGCCGATGGACTCGCCGCGTTCCACCGCGGCCGCGATCTTGCCGATCTCGCCCAGGTAGACCGGATCGTCGGTCGAGCTCGAGGTGATGCGCAGGGCCTGCACGATGGTCACCCCGCTCGTGAGCAGGGTGCCGAGGATGCGCGAGAACTTGGCCGTCTGCACGTTGCGGGTGAGATCGCCCATGACCGGCATCGAGAGCATGGCGCGATAGAAGGCATAGCGCACCGGTCGCACGCGGAAGAGCAGGGCCACCAGGATGATGGTGCCGAGGATGCCCGCGATGAGATAGGGCCACTCCTTGGTGGTGAAGCCCGTGATGGCGAGGAGCGCGCGCGTGGTCGGCGGCAGCTTGACCTTGAGGGTGACGAAGAGCGGCAGCACCTTGGGCAGCATGTAGAACGCGAGATAGATGCCGATGCCCACCGCGCCCGCCATCACGATGGCCGGATAGACGAGGGCCGAGCTCACCTTGCCATGCAGGTCCGACGATTTTTCGAGCTGGGTGCCGAGATAGCGCAGGGTGGAAGAGAGGGTGCCCGAGGATTCGCCCACCGTGACCGCGTTCACGAAGAACGGATCGAACACGCGGGGGAACTTGGCGAGGCTCGCATAAAGCGGCGCGCCGTCGGCCAGGTCGGCGATGGTCACGCCGAGCACGTAGCGCAAGGACGGTTGGTTGAACTGCTCCTCGAGCACGCCGAGGGCCTCGTGCAAGGGGATGCCGGCATCGAGGAGGGCGGCGAGATTGCGCGTGAACACGACCTTGTCCCGCGTCGAGATGGAGAGGTACAGGGGTTTGCGCGCGGCGGGACGCTTGGCCTCCGCGGCGGCCTTGGCGGGTTTTTTCTCCTTGTCGGGGGTCTTGCGCATAGGGTTAGTCTCGGATGACGCGCAGCAGCTCGGCCACCGAGGTCACGCCGGCCACGGCCTTGGCAAAGCCGTCCTCGAGCATGGTGGTCATGCCCTGTTCCACGGCCGCCTTGTGGATCTCGTCCGCGCTCGCGCGGCGCATGATGAGGCGGCGCACGGGTTCCGTGACCTCGAGCACCTCGTAGATGCCGACGCGCTTCACGTAGCCCGTGAAATTGCACACGGCGCACCCGTCGGCGCGCCACACCTTGCGCACCTCGCTGACGAGCTTCTCCGGCACGGTCTCGGCGAGGCCGGTGCGCTCCTCGGCCGTCAGGTCCACGGGATGCTTGCAGTCCTGGCACAGGCGGCGCACCAAGCGCTGGCCGACGGCGATATTGACCGTCGAGGCGATGAGGAAAGGCTCGATGCCCATGTCGAGCAAACGGGGGAGCGTCGTCGCGGAATCGTTGGTATGCAGGGTCGAGAGCATGAGATGGCCCGTCATGGCCGCGTTCACGGCGATCTCGGCCGTTTCATTGTCGCGGATCTCGCCGACGAGGATGACGTTGGGGTCCTGGCGCACGATGGAACGCAGCCCGGCGGCGAAGGTGAGGCCGGTCGCGGCGTTCACCGGGATCTGGGTGATGCCCGGCACCGAGTATTCGATGGGGTCCTCGATGGTCACGATGGACACGTCGCGCTTGTTGAGGATCTGCAGGATGGAATACAAGGTCGTGGTCTTGCCCGAACCCGTGGGCCCGGTCGCGAGGATCATCCCGTACGGTTTGTGCACGTAGCGCAGGATGGTCTTGAGGTCGCGGTCGGAGAACCCGAGCGATTCGAGGGTGATGAGGCGCATCTCGCCCACGAGGAGACGCATGACGACGTCCTCGCCATAGAAGGTGGGCATGATGGACACGCGCAGGTCGATGTCGACGGAGTCCACGTGCACGCGGAAGCGGCCGTCCTGCGCCATGGCATGCTCGTCCGTGCGCAGGCCCGAGAGCACCTTGAGGCGCGTGATGATGAGCGGCTGTTCGGCCTTGGGGATGGCGAGGATGTCGTACACGATGCCGTCGATGCGATAGCGCACCACGACGAACTCCGGCGTGGGGTCGATGTGGATGTCGGACGCCTCGGCCTCCCAGGCCTTTTTGATGATGAGGTTGACCAGGTCGGTGATCGAAGAGGTCGCGCTCAATTCCTCGATGCCGGGGACCAATTTCATGTCCATGGTCCGCTTGATGCTCTCCGTGACCGTGGAAAGGATGTTCCGCTGTTCCTTGGGACCTTCTTTCGCCGGAGCCGCCTGTTTTGTGGGGGATTTCTTGGGCATGGCCTTTGGCCCAAGTATAGCAGAGAACGCCCGTCGTTGCGCTATTTCTTGAAGCCGGGAACGATGCCGCGTATCCACGAGGTCATGGTCGAACGCGCGTATTGGCGGATCTTGGAGCGGGCATGCCGGGTCTTGGCGAAGGCGAGCCAGTCGGGATTGGGGCCTTTGCGGTTCTTGTCGAAGATGATCTCGACCACGTCACCGCTCTTCAAGGGCCGGTCGAGCGGGGACATCTCGTCGTTCACTTTCGATGACACGCAGGTATTGCCGATGTCCGTGTGTATGGCATAGGCGAGGTCCACGGGCGTGGAGTCCTCGGGCAGGTCGATGACGTCGCCTTTGGGCGTGAACACGAAGATGCGGTCCTTGAAGATGTCGATCTTCACCTCTTCGAGCGAACGAAGGTATTCCTTCTTGTCCGAGATCTCCTTTTGCAGCTCGGCGAGCTGGGCCATCCAGTCGATGGCGGGCGCGCCGCCCGTGCCATGCCCCTGTTTGGACTTGCGTTCGTCATAGGCCCAATGCGCCGCGATACCGTATTCGGACGCCTCATGCATCTCGGCCGTGCGGATCTGGAACTCCACCACCTCGCCGTCATCGCAGAACACCGTGGTGTGGAGCGAGCGATAGCCATTGGGCTTGGGCTGGGCGATATAGTCCTTGATGCGGCCCTTGAGCGGGGTCCAGCGGCCGTGGATGACGCCGAGCGCGGCATAGCAGTCCGCGACCGTGGGCACGATGACGCGCAACGCGATGAGGTCGTAGATGCGCGCGATGTTGCGGTCGTTCTTGAGCAATTTCTTGTAGAGCGAGTAGAGATGCTTGGCGCGGCCATGCACCTCGACGAAGGAAACGCCGGTGGCCGTGAGGTCCTGCCGCGCCTTGTCCATGATGGATTCGATGTAGGAATTGCGCTGGGCCACCGTGGTCTGCATCACGTTACGCGTCCATTCGTATTCCTTGGGCAGGACATAGCGGAACGCGGCATCCTCGAGCCGGCCCTTCATCTCGCCCATGCCGAGGCGGTTGGCGATGGGCGCGTAGATGTCCAGGCTCTCGAGCGCGATGCGGTACTGTTTTTTGGGCGCGATGGCGTCGAGCGTCTCGAGATTGTGCAGGCGGTCGGCGAACTTGATGATGACCACGCGCACGTCCTCGGCCATGGCAAGGAACATCTTGCGCAGGTTCTCGAGATAGCGCTCCATGCCGCGGTACTTGATCTTGCCGAGCTTGGTGATGCCCGCGACCATGCGTTCCACGTCCTCGCCGAAGGCGGCGCGTATCTCCTCTAGGGTGCGATGGGTGTCCTCGGGCACGTCATGCAGCAATCCCGCGATGATCATGTCCACGGGGAGATGCATGCCCGCGAGGGTGAAGGCCGTGGCGAGGGGATGCACGATATAGGGTTCGCCGCTCGCGCGTTTTTGGTCTTTATGCGCCTCGGCCGCGAAATCATAGGCCTGTTTCAGACGCGCCGCATCGGCGTCCGGGTCATAGGTCCGGACGGCAAGAACGAGGCCGTCGATGGTCTGCATAGGGGGTCCACCATATCATGCACCTTCCGCGAGGCAAGTTCCATTGCTATCCTGGGCCCATATCTATGGCCAATGAAGAAGCCGCCGTGAAAGAGCGTCTTGCCACGCAAGAAGGCGAGGCGCATGAGCCGTCGCCGGAATCCGGCGTGCGCGAAAAGCCCAAGACGCCGGAGTCCATCTCCGAGGCCAAGGGCGTCGTGTCCCAAGGGGCGGAGGCCGCGACCACGGAGGCGAAGGCGTTCTCCGAAGAGGTCCTGACCGGGCCCGAATATCAGCAGGCGGCGCCCGCGGTGAACGAAGCGACCACGTCGGCCATCCATGACGCGGCCGTGAAAGCCGAGCGCGGGTTGACCTCGGTCAAGGAACAGATGGGTGCCGCGCAACCGTCCGCCCGCGAGCAGCACACGATCTCGCCCGAGGAGTCGTATCAAAAGGCATATGACGGATATGCGACGCTCGAGCAAGAGTTCGACGCGGCGAACAGGGAAGCGAACATGCAGGGCAATGAGAAAGCGGCGGTGCAGTTCATCAAGAACCGCGAGAAGCTCATCGCGGGACTGCGTGATATCCGCGACAAGGCTAAGGCCGCGGGGAGCGATGCGGTCGGCTTTTGGGAGGAGAAGATCAAGGAGCAGGAGGCCCACGTGCACGTAGAGCAGGGCCGCATCGACGCGGACCGTCCGGCAAGCGCCGAAGCGCCCGCGCCGGCTGCTGCCGAAGCGCCCAGCATGGCTTTGGCGACATTTGAGGGCAACCAAGAGGTCCCGCTTGAAGCGCCACCGGCAGCCACATCCGAAGCTGCACCGGCCGAAGCCAAGGCCGAGGCGCCGCAAGCCGCCGCGCCTGAAGCCGCGCCGGCCGAGAAAGAGAAAGGGGACCCGATGCCTGGCCTCATGGGCAAGCTCGACGGCATCATCGCGGAATACAAGGCTGCGGGCTTGAACGCGGACGCGGGATTGTCGCGGCGCATGCGCAACCTCATCCTCGAAGCGCGGCGCGCGGACCCGACAGGCACAGATCCCAAGCTCAATGAGATCACCATGGTCATGGGGCGTTTGAAAGCGGCGATGGACGGCGACAGGCGAAGCTGGTCCACGCCGCAAGGCATGAGCTTAGAGAACGATTACGCGGCATTGAAAAAGCAATTGTCCGGCGGGGCGCGGACCGAGTCCGCGACGCCTGCTGCAGAAGCCGCGTCGGTCGGGCAACCGGGCCCGATAGAGAAGGCCGGCATCGCGCCGGGCGAAGCCGCGAACGACAATGCGCGGCCCGCCGCGGAGCGCGCCACCGCGCCCAAGCCCGGTGTCGCCGCGGAACAGGGGAAGGCTGAGAACGCGGCTGCCGAAGCAGAGGTCGTGGAAGCGACCGCCGAACAGATCGCGAACATGGACGATGATCAGTACGAAAAGTACATGACGGCCAATATCAAAGGCCGCGAGATGCGATTAGAAAACCTGTACGCCATCGGCGCGGACCAGCGCACGCCGGACCAGCAGCATGAGATAGATTATCTCGAGCTCACGAACGGGATGGAACGCAAGTCCATCGAGAAGCGTAAGGAAGAGGCCAAGCTCAAGGCGCTCGAAGCGCGCGCGGCCGAGCTCGAAGCGCTCATCATGGCCCTCGAGCCCGCGCCGGCCCAAGCGCCGCCGCCCAAGGCGCCCGAGACCGCGCTCGCCCTGGCGCCGGAGGAGGGTCTCCCGGCCTTGCCGCCCGCGCCTTCGACGGCCATGGAATTGGCGAAGCCGGAAGGGTCGACGGCCATGGTCCTCGCGGAGGATGCCGACATGCTGGTGTTGAAGCGCCAGCAATTGGCCGAGGTGCGCAAGGCCATCGAGGGGTCGCTCGCCGCCATCGCCGGATTGGCCGCGGCCATCGCCCAGCTCGATCGCATACGCAAGCGCATGCCAAAGCCCGTGGCCGAGGCTGCCGCGCCGGTGGCGAAGAAGGCGGAAGTCGCGGTCGCCGCCGCGGCAGGAGGCGCCGAAGAAAAGTTCGGCGCACCCGCCATCGAATACCAAGCGGGATATCAAAAACCGGAAAAGAAAAAGGACGGCGGACCGGATGCCTTCGACGTCGTGCTCTCCGCCATGCATGGCGATACCGCGCCCTTGGTCAACAAGGTCAGCAAGGCGGTCAGTAAGGCCACGGGCGAACACTAACAAAAAGACCCGCTCATCGAGCGGGTCTTTTCTTAATCGTCGTCCTTTTCGACCTTGATCTTATAGTCGCATCCTTCCTTGGGACAGGCGACGACCGTCTTGCCGCGCGTCACGAGGGTGGGATATTTGCATTTGGGGCAGGGCTCGCCATTGGGACGGTCCCAATAGGCCTGTTGGCATTCCGGATAGCGATTGCAGGAGAAGAACGCCTTGCCCTTCTTGGTGTGCCGCTCGATGATGACGCCTTTCTTGCAGGCGGGACATTTCACGGGTTCGCCGTTCGTGCCGATGACGGGCGTCTCGATGCTCTTGATGTTCTTGCACTTGGGATAGGTCGAACAGGCGAGGAAGGGGCCAAAGCGGCCCACGCGCTTGACCATCATCGCGCCGCATTTGTCGCACACGATGTCGGTCGGTTCCGGTTCGGCGCGCGGTTTGTCGCCGGGCAGGGGCTTGGTCGTCTTGCAATTGGGATAATCGGTGCAGGCGAGGAACTTGCCGAAGCGTCCGCGTTTCACGACCATCGCTTTGCCGCATGTGGGACAGACCACGCCTTCGGCCGCGCTTTGCTCCTCGGCCTCGGCGGCCTTCTCTTGCACCTTCAGGTTCGCGCTGAACGGGCCATAGAAGGCATGCAGCAAGGGACGCCATTCCATCTCGCCCTCGGCGATCTTGTCGAGCGAGTTCTCCATGCGCGAGGTGAACTCATAGTCCACGATGTCGGGGAAATGTTTTGCCAAGAGGTCGGTGACCTCCATGCCCGTTTGCGTGGGCAGCAGGCGCTTCTTGTCGTCGCGCTCCACGTATTCGCGCTCCAAGATGGTCGAGATGGTCGGCGCATACGTGGACGGCCGGCCGATGCCCGCCTCTTCCAAGGCCTTGACCAGGCTCGCGTCCGTGAAGCGCGGCGGCGGTTCGGTGAAATGCTGTTTGGCCTCGATGGTCGTCGCCTTCACCTTCTGCCCTTCGGTCAGGACGGGGAGGTATTTGTCCTTGTCCTGGTCGGGATAGAGCTTGAGATAGCCGTCGAAGACGACGGTCTGCCCCGTGGCACGGAAGGTGGCGCGGCCGGCCGCGAGGTCCACCGAGGTGCCCTTGATGACGGCCTCATGCATCTGTGTCGCGACGGCGCGCTGCCAGATGAGGCGATAGAGCTTGAGCTCCTGCGGTTCGAGGAAATCCTGGACGGATTCCGGCGTGCGCGAGGGATCGGTGGGGCGTATGGCCTCATGCGCCTCTTGCGCGCCCTTGGCCTTGGTCTTGTAGCGGCGCGGTTCGGCGGCCATGTATTCCTTGCCATGCGTGTGCATCACGAAGGCCGCGGCATCACCGATGAACTTGTCCGAGAGCGACACCGAATCGGTGCGCATATAGGTGATGAGACCGACCGCGCCCTGTTCGCCGATCTCCATACCTTCGTACAAGCGTTGGGCCAGGGCCATGGTCTGTTTGGCGGAAAAGCCGAGGCGGCGGTTCGCGTCCTGTTGCAAGGTCGAGGTGGTGAAAGGCGGCGGCGGGGTGGTGCGGCGTTCTTTGGCATCGACGGCCGCGACAACGAAGTCCTTGCCCTGCAGTTCGGCGGCGATGGCCTGGGCCTCGGCGCCTTGCGTGAGCGACATCTTTTCGAGCGTCTTGCCGTCGAGCGCATGCAATTTCCCCTCGAAGGCATCGGCGACCTTGCCCGGCGTGAACTCGCCTTCCACGGACCAGTATTCCACCGGGATGAAGGCCTTCACCTCGCGCTCGCGTTCCACGATCATGCGCACGGCGACGCTTTGCACGCGTCCGGCCGAGAGGCCGCGTTTGACCTTGCGCCACAAAAAGGGCGAAAGTTCATAGCCCACGAGGCGGTCCAGGATGCGCCGCGCCTGCTGCGCGTCGACCAAATGCAGGTCGAGATGCCGCGGATGCGCCACGGCCTCCTTGATGGCATGCTCCGTGATCTCGTGGAAGGTGATGCGCTGGACCTTGTTCACGTCCGCGTCGAGCACGTTCGCGAGATGCCACGAGATGGCCTCTCCTTCGCGGTCCTCATCCGTCGCGAGCAGGATGCGTGAGGCTTTCTTGGCCGCGGCCTTGATGGCCTTCACCTTGTCCTTATGGTCCGGCGGCACCACATAGGTGGGCTCGAACTCATGGTCCACGTCCACGCCGAGCTTGGATTTGGGCAGGTCGCGGATATGGCCGAAACTGGCCAGGACGGAATAGCCCTTGCCGAGGAAACGGCTGATGGTTTTCGCTTTGGTGGGGGATTCGACGATGACCAAGTCCATATAATGATAGGCAAGATAGCAACAGGGCTCGGATACTGCCAGCAATATAATATATTGTCAATCATGAGCCCCGAACGCGCGCATAGACCTCGCCCGGTCTGGCCTCTATACAGCCTTGCAGCTCGAGGCTGGAAAGATGGGCGGCAAGGTCGCGGACGGGCATGCCGAGACCGCGCGCCAGGCCATCTATGTGGGTGGGTTCCCGTAAGGCATCGAGCACGCGCTTTTCGTCCTCGTCAAGGTCGGGAGGGAGGGGAGGAGGTGCCGTCGCCGCAACGGTCTGAACGGGCAAGATGTCAGCGGCCGAGGTACAGACGCGGGCGCCGAGCGAGAGCAATTTGTTGCACCCCGAAGAACGCGCATCCGTGATGGGTCCGGGCACGGCGAACACGTCGCGATCGTATTGCAGGGCCAGATGCGCCGTGATGAGGGAGCCCGAGCCTGTCGCCGCCTCGATGACCACGGTGGCCGTGGCAAGCCCGGCGATTGTGCGATTGCGCAAGGGGAAATGATGCTTGAGGCCGGGCGTGCCGGGCGGATGTTCGGAAATGACCGCGCCGCCCGCCGCGAGGATGTCCCGCGCGAGACCGAGATTGGCGCGCGGATAGCACGCGGCATCGTCTATGCCGGAGCCGAGCACGGCGATGCACGGACCGCCACGCGCGAGCGCGGCGCGATGTGCCATCGCGTCTATGCCGAGCGCGAGCCCCGAGACCACGGTCGCGCCATTCGCGGCCAGGTCCCCGCCGATGCGCATCGCGACCTCTTTGCCATAGGCGCTCATGTGCCGCGTGCCGACCACGGCGATGGGATGGCGGGGCGAGGCCGGCAATGTGCCGCGGACGAAGAGCGCGAAAGGCGGGTCCGCGATCTGGGTGAGCAGGAAAGGGAAGTCGAGGTCATCATGCCGCAGGAAAGCCATGCCGTTCCGCGTAAGACCGTCCGCGAGCGCGCGTGGGTCGCATCGTTCACGATAGGCGCGGAAGCGTTCGATGGTCGCGACCTGGCATCCGATGGACGCGAGATGCCGCGGCACTTCGTCCCAGGCATGCGCGCCGTCCATGCCGAAAAGCGCCCAGAGCTTATACAAGGTCTTGGCGCCGAAGCCGTCGAAGCTCGCCAAAGCCAGCCAGGCCATACGGCCCTCGTCCCAGGTTCTGTCCATATATCCACCGCTGCACGAAAAAATATCCCCGGTCAATGGGGATATCTTTATTTCCTGTTCCACTCGTTCATGGCCTGGTCTATGCCTTCCACTGCCCAGTCATAGGCGGCTTCGGCGGCGAACTTGGCGGCATCATGGGTGGCCTGCTCCATCTTGCCAAGCACCCAGTCCTCGGTTTTCATCGGGCCATCGGGCCGTCCTATTCCGATGCGGAGGCGTTGCACGGCCTGGGACGCGAGCTTCTCCTGTATCGACGCGATGCCGTTATGGCCGGCATGGCCGCCCTTGGCCAAGAACGCGAGCCCGCCGGGCGGGAGGTCCAGCTCATCATGCACGATGAGGACGTCCTCAAGCGGTATCTTGTAATACGACGCGAGCGCCTGCACGGCCTCGCCCGAAAGGTTCATGTAGGTCTGCGGTTTGGCGAGCATGACCTTGAGACCCTCGATCATCCCGCTCGCCACGAGCGCGTTCGAGCGTTTGTCGAGGCTCCAGCTCTCGCCCGGCGCGATATCGTTCTTGAGACGGTCCACCGCCAAGAACCCGGCATTGTGCCGGGTGCCTTCATACTCCGTGCCGGGATTGCCAAGTCCGACGATGAGCTTCATATCAATAGCGATTGCCTTTGCGTCCTATCGGCCGCTTGCGGCGATTGGGACGCTTGGGGCGTTCCGCGTCGCCCGTCTTGGGGATGGCGCCGATGGGGATATTGCGCGCGGTCACCACGATGGGCGTGCCCATGAAGCCGAACTTCTCGCGCAAGCGGTTCTCGAAATAGCGTATCCAGTTCTCGTGCACGTTCTGCTTTTGCCCGCGCACCGTGATGAGGAAGGTCGGCGGTTCGATGCTCGTCTGCGCCACGTCATGCACGTACGGCGAGAAATTGCCGCTCACGGGCAAAGGCTTTTTGCGCGCCACCACCGTCTTCAAGAAACGCTGCAAGGCATTGTACGAGATCTCGCGTTTGCGTTCCTCTCGTATCTTGAAGGCCATGTCGAGTAGGGCATCGGTGCGCAATTTGTTCTTGGCCGAGATGAAGACGACGGGCGCCCAGGAGAGGAAGGGGAAGACGTAGCGGATGCGTTCCTCGAAACGGTTCACGCTGTTCGTGTCCTTGTTTTTCACGAGGTCCCATTTGTTGGCCACGAGCACCAAGCCCTTGGTCGCGTCTTTCAGCAATCCGGCGAGATGCTTGTCCTGCTGCCCGGGGTCCTCGGACGCGTCGAACACCAAGAACGCGATGTCGGCGCGCAAAAGCGCGCTGCGATTGCGCTCGATGCTCTCTTCGTCGAGCCCACCGCGTTCCACGCGCGCCTTGCGTCGCGTGCCCGCGGTGTCCACGAGCATGACGGGTTCGCCTTTCCATTCGAAATGCGTATCGATCGGCTCGCGCGTGGTGTGGGCGACGGGGGACACGATGACGCGCTCTTCGCCGAGTATGGCGTTCACGATGGTGCTCTTGCCCACGTTCGGACGGCCCATCACGACGAGCTTGAGCTCCCGCTTGGCGCCTTCGCGGTCCACGGGCGATTTGCCATGGCGTTCCAATTCCTCGTAGACGAGATCGAGCAGGTCACCAACGCCGCGACCGGTATTGGCCGAGACGGTGGTGGGTTCGCCCAGGCCGAGGTTCCAGGCGTCGCGCAAGGTCAAAGCATCGGGGATGCGCTCATTGTCCGCCTTGTTCATGACGAGGAGGATGGGTTTGTTCCATTTGCGCATCTCGCGCGCGATGTCGCGGTCGGCCTCGAGGATGCCGTGCCTGCCGTCCATGACGAAGAGCAGGAGGTCCGCATCACGCACCGCGAGGCGGGATTGCGCGAGGATGCCTTCGCCGACCGCGCCGGCCTCCACGTCCATGCCGCCGGTATCGGTCAGCTCGAACTCGCGCCCGCGCCACAGCACGGGGGCATAGTTGCGGTCGCGCGTGGTATGCGGCGCATCGTCGACCATGGCGCGTCCTTGTTCCGTGAGACGGTTCCACAGGGTCGATTTGCCGACATTGGTGCGCCCCACGAGGGCCACGATGGGGAGGGGGCGGAGCCTAGGGGTTGGCATATGCGGTGTCCGGGTCCGTGGAGCGGCCGAGGACGATGAGGAAATCGGTGGAGGAGCCCGAAACGGTCTCGCGCTTGCCGTCGCCGTCCTGCACGAAGCCGCCCACGGGGGCCGAGGCGGAGACGTTCGCGTTCAGCATGAGCTTGAGCTTGGCCAATTCCTCCGGGCGCTCGCCGTTCGTGAGGTCATAGATGACGGTCTTCTCATAATCGCGGGTCGCGGCATTGCCGGCGACGTTCGCGGCATAGCCGAGGCCGACCAGTTTTTGCGAGACCTGCGCGGCAAAGCCGACGCGTTGGGTGCCGTTCTTGACCTCGAGGCTCACGGCGCGCGCGGGACGCAGTTGCGCGGCCTTTTCCTCCTGGCTCGAGAACGGGTCGTCCACGATCTTGCGTATGCCCGACCAATCCGGGTCCTTGGGGAAGAGCATGAAGGCGCCGTTCACGTTGCCCGAGGTGAGCAAGCCGTCCGGATCGTCGGTCAGCACGTGGCGGGTGATGGCCGTGTCCTTGAAATGCACGGCGAGCGGCATGAGATGCACCGCGTCCCACACCGTCATGTTCGTCTGCACGTGGCTTGAGAGCACGTTCCAGATGTCCGACAGTTTATTGGGGCTCGTCATCACGCCGAGGGAGAAGAGCTTGGCGCGCGCGGCGTCGATGACCAATTGCTGGCGCGCGCTGCGCGCGAAATCCGATCCTTCGCCATTGGTGCCATGGCGCGAGCGGGCAAAGGCCAGGGCCGTTTGGCCGTCCATGTGCTGCGGGCCTTTGTCGAAATGCACGGCCGTCCACATGAAGGGATCAGGACCGTCGTCCGCCGTGGGGAATTGCTTGTCCGTGAAGGCGCGTTCCACCGTCAGGTCCACGCCGCCGATGGCGTCGATGAACTTGGCGAAGCCCTTGAAGTCGATGCGCACCACGCGGTCGATGCGGATATTGAGCAATTTGCTGAAGGCCTCGGCCGTGCGCACGGCGCCCTCGCCCGGATGGTCCTGCTCGGCATAGGCGTTCACGGCATTGATCTTCTCGAAACGGCCGCCGCCCAAGGGATAGGCCATGTCGCGCGGGATGGAAAGCATGCCGATGCGATGGTCCTTGGTGTCGAGCGAGGCCAGGATGATGGTATCGGTGAGCTGGGAGCCGTCATGCCCTTCGCCGCCTATGCCCAGGAGCAGGATATTGAGGCGATTGTCGGGCGTGGCCGTGACATCTTTCGAGACCTCCTCGGCCGAGGCGTCCCAGGGAAGGCGCACCAGGTCGCCCAAGGTCAGGATATGGCCGACCTCGCCGAACAGGCTCGTGCCATGCGCGGCCGCGCGATACGAGGCATCGGCCCCCACGGCGGCGACAAGGCCCACGAACAAGGCAAAAAGACCCGCTGCGATCACGGTCGTGCGGCGGGCTTTGCGGTCTATCGAACCGTCCAACAGGTTTATTTTCAGCTTGTTCTGGGACATGCGGTCATCGGCTCTTAGCGTAGCAGTTTTATTGACATTCGGCTAGGGTCCCGAAAAGGCGGCGAGGCATGGTATACTACGATGGAATTATGGTTTGGCGTCACCGCCTCGCTCGGCTTCGCGGCTTCCTGGCCTCCGTCCTCGGCCATCGGACTTTCCGCGTGGTCTTGTGCGTGGCCCTGGTGGTCATCATCCCCGTGCTGCTCCCGCATGTGGCCCATGCCGCGCCGGCCGGCGACAATGGCGGCGGCATCACCGACCCGGTCATCAACTTGGTGGGCGGCCTGGTGTCCAAGTTCTTGCTCGCCATCATCGACCTCTTGGTCGGCATCGTGCTGTGGCTGGTCAGCGCCCTCATCAGCATCGCGAAGTACAACGATTTCATCCATGCGCCGCCCGTCGAGATCGGCTGGGTCCTGGTGCGCGACGTGGTGAACATGTTCTTCATCGTAGTCCTGCTCATCGTCGCCTTCTCGACCATCATCGGCTATCAACCGTTCCACTATAAGGGGGTCTTGCCCAAGCTCCTCTTGATGGCAGTGCTCATCAATTTCTCCAAGACCCTGGTCGGCGTGATGATCGACTTCTCCCAGGTCGTCACCCTCACCTTCGTGAACGGGTTCCAGGCGGCGGCCGGCGGCAATTTCATCCAGGCCTTCCAATTGACCAAGATCGCGACCATAGACAAGACCCAAACGGTGAAGGATTTCTTCCAAGTGATCGTGGCGGAAGTGCTCGGCATCTGGGTGCTCGTGGTGGCCTGCACGACCATCATGATCATGCTGATCTATTTCGTGGCGCGCGCGGTCGTCCTGTGGTTCCTGCTCATCCTCTCGCCCATCGCGTTCTTCGGCACCGCCCTTCCGGACAAGATGGCCAAGGCCATGGGCGCCGTGACCAAGGATTGGTGGAGCAAGCTCTCGGCCGCGCTCACGGGCGGGCCCACGGTGGCGTTCTTCCTGTGGCTCTCGCTCGCGGTGGTGCAAAGCGATCCGGATTATTTCGGCACCAAGATGTATGCGCCTTCTTCGTCTGCAGAGGTGGATAGCGCGACGCCCGCCATCAGCCAAGCCGCATCGCCGCCGAACTTGTTCACCATGGTCATCTCGGTGGCCCTCATGCTGACCGGCGTGGCCACGGCGGTGTCCGCGTCTACCGCGCTTGATTCGAACCTCGGCAAATTGGCAACCAGTATCAAGCAATCCGGTGGACCCGTCGGCTATGCCAAGCGAGCGGCCGGCGTGGGCCTGCGCGCCTCGGGCCGCGTGGCCGGCGCCACGGCCGGTTTCATAGACCGCCGTACGGGTTTGAGCCAGGCCGCGTCCAAACGTCTCACGAGCTTCGCGGCAAATCGCGCACAAGCCTCGGAATCCGGCAACTTGCTTTCGCGTTTCGCCAATCGACAGCTTGCAGGCGCCGCGGGTTCGGCGGGTGCCGCGGGTCTGCGCGTCGGCGCGGCGCGGCAAGAGGAATACAAAAAGACCATCGCGGCAAAGACGGCCGGCCTTTCGGGCGAGCAGCGCGCGCAGGCCTTGGCGGCCCTCTCCGCGAAAGAAGGCGGGCTCTTGGGCCTCAAGGACCGCGGCAAGGTGGCCAAGTCCGAGGCCTTGGGCATCACGACCTCCGATGCCTATCGCAAGCAACAGGCGGCCAAGTTCCAGTCACAAGGCATGACCAGGGAAAAAGCCTTGGAAAAGGCGACCGAGGACTATCGGGGCAATTTGGCCGGCGCCCGCAAGTTCCATGCTGATGCCGGCAGGTTCGATGAGGTCGACAAGATCGACGAGAAGTACAAGAAGGACCCATCGCTCTATACCAAGGACAAAGCGAACGACGAGGCCATCTCGCGGCATGTGGCGGAAGGCTTGGGCGATCCAAGGACCTATTTCCAGAACATGAGCTCGACCGCGCTCAAGGACCCGCGCATCGCGCAAGAGCTGGCCAAGCAGGCGGGTCTCTTGGACGCGAACGGCAATCTCAAGGATGGCAGTGTTTTGAAGGACGACCCCATAGGCAAATACCTGTACGACGAGCAGGGCAAATCCAGGGGCAATCGCGGCAAGTTCCTGGAGGAGGGCATTCGCGCGGCCACGGCGGCGGGCGGCGGCGGACGTCTCAACATGGCGGGGGCGACCGCGAAATTGTCGGACAACCAACGAAGTCAATTGACGAGCGCATTGACCGGCGCGGGCATCTCCTCGGCGCGCATGGACCTCCTCGCGGGTTTCGGCGGCAAAGAGATCACTCCCGAGATGGCACAGGTCATGGGCGCGAACGCGGCGCACCTGGCGGGGACTTCCGGCGCGAACGCGGCGAGCACGTACGATCTCTTGAAGGCCGGCGTCGGCGTGGACGCGGCAACGTCATATTCCGCGGATGTCGGCGCCTATCAGGGCGCGCAGTATCGCGCCGCGCATGAACAGGCATTGACGAACGCCTTGGGCGTCATGGAGCAGCCAAATGCCAGTGCCGCGTCCAGGGCCGAGGCGGCAAGCGTCATCGCCGCGGCGGTCTCCTCGGAGAGCGCGACCAAGCAGGATGGCGAGATGGCGCAGGTGCTGCGAAAGGTCATGACCGATAACGTGAACAATTTCGGCAATGCCATGGCCTCCGCCCGTCCGGACGATCGCGCCAAGATGGAGCACTACATCAAGACCGTGTCGCGACAGGCCAAGTTCGCGGAGCGCAAGGCCAGTTCGAGCCAGGCGGGAAGCATGTCCAGCGCCGAACGCGAACTTGCCAGCCTCAACACGCATTTGAGCGGCTCGGACGGGTCTGGCGGTCGCCGCGTGCGCATGGTGGCGCGCGGCGGCGGGGGAGGCGCCGTGTACAGCGCCATCGATACGGCCAAGGACACGACGCGCAAGGTGGCGAACGTGGCCACGTCGGCACCTGGACGGGCCGCGTCCGCCGCGAGCTCCATCGCGAGCAGGGCCGGTTCCGCCGCCACGGCGGCACGCGAGACGGTGGCCTATCGCGGCATGACCGAGGAAGAGAAGGAGTTCGAACGCACGGAGCGGCGCGCGGGCCAACAAGCTCGCGCCGAGGCGAAAGCCGTCGAGGCCGAGGCCAAGAAGAGCGTCTCGGAGGAACAGACCAAGCAAAAGGCCGAGGTCAAACAGGCGCAAGCCGAACAAAGGCAGGAGAACCAAGAGCGCGCCCAAAAGGCCGAGTACAAGGCCGCGTCCGAAGAGGCCAAGCTCGACGCGGCCCAGGCCGAGTACGAGCGCAAGCTGCAAGAGAAGATCGATAAGGGCAAGGTCTAGTCCGCGTTATGGCATCGAACCGTCCCACCTATGCCAATCTGGCAGACATGCCCCTGGCATTGCAGGATTTTTTGCTTTCCGACGACTACGCCAATGCCGAGGCCCAGCTCCAAAAGCTGTATCAATTGAAACAAGAACAGGTCTCCAAGGTCGGCGATGACATGATGGACGCCATTTTCGGCGATCTCACCCTCCAAGAGGCGGTGGAGGACATCAAGACGAGCCTGGTGCCCGCCATCCTGCCCGAGGACAAATGGAAGCTCTTCCTCTCCGACCTCATCAAGCTCGAGGCCTGGCCTTTGCGCGACGTGTTCGGCGAGGAATTGACCCGCCTCATGTCTGACCAAGGCATGAGCACGGCCGGCTGGCCGGTGTTCCGCGTCCTCGTGCGTCCGCTCACGTATTCCGGCGCGGCCACCGAGGTCGCGGCCCAGGCGGGCTTCACCTTCATGGGCCCGCAATTGCGCGAGCGCATGCGCGAGCTCATCATGAGCAAGCTCAAGGGCGTGCGCATCGACAGCCAGGTCAAAGAGGTCCTGATGCGGCCGTCGGATTTCGGCGGATTGGGCCTGGACGAGCCCACGGCGGCCAAGGCCGTGGCCGTGATGGGCGCCCTCATCTCCAAGGTGCCGATCATGTCGGAAGAGGAATACGCGGACCATTTGGCCGAAGAGGCGCGCAAACGCAATGAGGCCGAGGAACAGGCGTCCGCCCCGTCCGCGCCCGCCTCGCCCGAGGATGCCGAGATACAGCAGATCAAGGCCAAGATGGCCGATATCCCCAAAGCGCCGCCCACCCTGCTCGACAGCGCCATCGAAAAGATCTGGGAGTCGCTTCCCGACAAGCCGACGGACGAATACCTGGTCAAGCGCCTGCGGAATGTCATCTCTTCCAGACTGCGCGACGTGCGCAGCCAGCTCGAACTGACCCAGCTCTTGCAGCGCGATACCAAGGTCGGCGGCATCGGCATCGAGCGCGGCGCCGCGGACCGCATGGCGGCCAAGATCGAGGAAGGCTATCAAAGCTATCGCGGCCCCATCATGGAAGAGGAGAAAAAGCGTATCGAACAGCAGATGGGGGAGCAGAAGCTCAAGGTGGAAGATCGCCGCAAGCGCGAGGCCGAGGAGCATGCCAAGTGGTATCAGGAGAAGATCGGCGCCAAAAAGCAGGAAGAAGAGCGCCAAAAGCAGTTCGCCGAGACCTTCCGCAAGCAAATGGTCACGTCGGCCCCGGCCGGTCCTCCGGTCCCCGCCGTGCCAGGGCCGATGGACGCCAAGGAACAAAAGCGCGAGACCGAACGCTTTGGCCAGATGGTCCCGGCCACGTCGGCCGGCGCCGCGCCCATCGCGCCGGCATCGCCTGCCGGCCCGGCCATGGCGCCCGGCGCCCAAGCGCGTCCCGAGGTGAAGGTCTCTTTGCCCACGGCCCAGATACAGGCCCAGGCCGCCGCGGCGCCCATGGGCATGTCCGCGCCCAAGCCGCGCATGGACGACATTCGCGGCGGCCCCAAGCTCGTCGGTCTCGTCCAAGAGCTGCGCGAGATGTCCTTGCCCGAGTTCCGCCGCCTGGCCCGCGATCCCGAGCAGGCCGCGGCCAAGATCATGCAAAAGCTCGACACCTTGGGCGGCGAGGCCTTCGAAAAGCGGCTTGCCGGCATCCAGGCCTGGCAACAGAGCCCCTTGCAGCAGACCTATTTGGGTTTGGTCGCCGATTCTTTCAAGGTCATGAAGCCCGTGGTCCTGCTGGCCGAGGAAAAACGCAAGGCCGGCGTCGATGCCCCCAGTCCCGAGGAGATGTCGGCTATCATTTCATTGAACGGTAAGCTACACTTCTAGCTATGCCGGATAAGTTCATCGTGCCGCAGTTCATAGACAGCGAGGACAAGATCCTCGGCCCTATCACGGTCCGCCAGTTCCTCATCTGTTTGGTGAGCGTGTTCCTCGTCTTCATCGCGTACAAGATCCTCGCCTTCGCGTATTTCATCGCCACCACCGTCCTCATCGCGGCCATCGGCGGGACCTTCGGCTTCATGAAGGTGAACGGCCAGCCTTTCCACATCTTCGCGCTCAATGCCTTGCAGACCCTGACGCGCCCGCCGCTCCGGATCTGGAACAAGATCTATACCGACGCGGAGCTGCGCGCCTTCGTCAACAAGCCGATCGTCATCCCCGTCATGGTGAGCGAAAAGAAGGAAAGGCCGGAGTCGACCCGCCTGCGCGACCTCTCCCTCGTGGTGAACACGGGCGGCGTCTATAAACCCGAGAACGACGAATTCTAAGGTATGCAGAGCAAGAAACTGGCGGGAGCGAAACCGGGCGTGCCGTCGCAGCGCTATCTCGATATCGCCGAGATCAAGGAGGACGTCATCATCATGAAGGACGGCACCTTGCGCTGCGTCCTGCTCGTGTCGAGCATCAATTTCGCGCTCAAGAGCGTGGACGAGCAGAACGCCATCGTGCAGGCCTACATGCAGTTCCTGAACTCGCTCGATTTCCCCATCCAGATCGTCATTCAGTCGCGCCGCATGAACATCGACGAGTACATGCGCAAGCTCATCGAGCAGGAGAAGAAGCAGGAGAACGACCTGTTGCGCCACCAAATAGCCGACTACCGCGAATACGTGCGCCAGCTCGTCGACCTGGGCGACATCATGCAAAAGAAGTTCTTCGTGACGGTGCCGCTCGACCCCTCGACCGACAAGCAAAAAGGCTTTTTCTCCCGCCTGTCCGAGATCTTGACCCCCTCCATCGCCATCCGCCTCTCCGACGAGGTGTTCAAGAAGAACAAGGAGTCCCTGATGCTGCGCGTGAACACCGTCATCTCGGGCCTGGGCTCCATGTCGCTCAATGCCGTCCTGCTCGACACCCAGTCGCTCATCGAGCTGTTCTATACCGTGTACAACCCCGAGCTGTTCGAGAACGAACGCATGACGAACACCGGGAAGCTCCAACTCGAATCCTGATATGGCATTCACACCCGGCAAGGACGACAAAGGACTGGACGCGTCCGCCCTCACGGCGGGCGGCATCAAGCTGCAACGCGGTCCCGGCGCCGAAGAGCAGAAGAAGGCCGTCGAGGTGGAACGCGTGGCCCTCGAAGAGGAACGCGTCTATCGCCGCGGCATCTCGTCCATCCGCGACCTCATCGCGCCCAGCTCCATGAAGGTGGAGCCGAGCTTCGTGCGCCTGGGCGACGTGTGGGTCCGCTCGCTCTTCATCGTGACCTATCCGCGCTACGTGACCGTGGGCTGGGCCTCGCCCATCATCAACCTCAATGCCCAGATGGACATCTCGATGTTCTTCTATCCCATCAAGGCGGACGTCATCCTCAAACAGCTCAAGAACAAGGTCGGCGTGCTCGAGTCCCAGATCACCACGGACAACGAGGCCGGCAAGCCGCGCGACCCGCAGTCGGAGACCGCGCTCCGCGACATCGAGCAATTGCGCGACGACCTCACCCAGGGCATCGAGCATTTCTTCCAGTTCGCCTTTTACGTCACGTTCTACTCCAAGAACACCGAGGAGCTGGACCGCCTCACCAACACCGTGGAGTCCACCTTCGGGTCCATGCTCATCTACACCAAGCGCGCCTATTTCCAGGCCGAGCAGGGCTTCAACTCCACGCTTCCGGTGGGCAATGACGAGCTCATGATCACGTTCAACATGAGCACGTCGCCGCTCGCGTCCTCGTTCCCGTTCACCTCGGCCGAGCTCACGAGCGACAATGGCATCCTGTACGGCATCAACCGCCACAACAACTCGCTCATCGTGTTCGATCGCTTCTCCCTGCAGAACGCGAACGCCGTCATCTTCGCCTCCTCCGGCGCCGGCAAATCGTACGCCATCAAGCTCGAGATCATCCGGTCCCTCATGTTGGGCGTCGAGGTCATCGCCATCGACCCGGAAATGGAATACAAGCACCTGTCCGAGGCCGTGGGCGGCACCTTCATCAACATCTCGCTCGCGTCAAAGGCCAAGATCAATCCCTTCGACCTGCCGCGGCCCACGGGCGAGAGCGTCTCGACCGAGGACATCATCCGTTCGGCCGTCATCACCATCAAGGGCCTGCTCAAGCTCATGCTCGGCAAGGTCACGGTGGCTGAGGACTCCATCCTCGACCGCGCGCTCCTCGAAACGTATGCCAAGAAGGACATCGTGCCCGGCGCCGACCTCACCACGGTCGAGCCGCCCATCATGCGCGATTTCCAGGACATCTTGGAAGGCATGGAAGGCACGGGCGACCTGGTGCTGCGCCTCAAGAAATACACCGAGGGCACGTTCGCCGGCCTCTTGAACTCGCCGACCACGGTCAAGATGAACAATGTGCTCGTCGTCTTCTCGGTGCGCGACCTGGAGGACGAGCTGCGTCCGATGGCCATCTATACCATCGTCAACTACATCTGGAACGTGGTGCGCTCGGAGCGCAAGAAGCGCATCCTGGTCATCGACGAGGCCTGGTGGCTCATGCAGAGCGAGGACTCGGCCAAGTTCATCTTCGCCCTCGTCAAGCGCTGTCGCAAATATTATCTCGGCATCACCACCATCACCCAGGACGTGAACGACTTTTTGACCTCGCCCTATGGCCAGGCCATCGTGACCAACTCGTCCATGCAATTGCTCCTCAAGCAATCGCCGGCCTCCATCGACCTCATCGCGCGCGTCTTCCTGCTCACCCAATCGGAGAAATACCTGTTGCTCGAGTCCGGACGCGGCGAGGGCATCTTCTTCGCCGGGCAAAAACATGCCGCCATCCAGATCGTGGCCTCGTATACCGAGGACCAGATCGTGACCACGGACCCGAACCAGCTCTTGAAGATCGAGGCGGCGAAGAAACAGTTCCAGGAAGCCCTCGCCGAAAAGTCGACGCAGCAGCCACCGGCCGCGTAAACCCCTATGCAAAGACGCACCAAGCTGGCCATCGTCATTCTCGCGGGCATCCTCCTGCTCCTCTTGGGGCTGTGGTTGTTCCTGCAGCCTCTCTTGCAGAACCGCTCGGCGGCCCAGCCGCCCGAACTGCCGGCCAATCCCACGGCGCGCGAGCCCGAGACCGGGACGCGACAGCGCGAGGCCCCCATCCCGCCGACGCCCGCGCCCGAGGCCAAGCCCACGGCGCAAAGCGGTATCCTGGCGCTGCAGAACCACGCGCGCGAGCTCACCTCCCGCATCCTCACCGGCACGGCGGACAATGGGTTCGCGGGCTTCCAGGATGCCATCATCGATGCCACGGTGAACGGCCGCGCGGCTTTGTCCGCGGGCCGCAAGACCCTGCAGGCCCAGCATCCGCCCGGCACGCCCTATGGCCAAACGGCCAAAGCCGTGACCGCGACCGTGGATTCCGGCGCATATGGCGGCGCGAGCATCGTCATCAGCATGGATGTGTATGCGGCGGAGAATGCCGGGACCCCGGGCATCGTCACCAAGACCTCGACGTACAAGGCGACCATGACCTTTGCCAAGCAGGGCGACGGGACATATCTGATGGAAGACTTTACATGGAAACCAAGTTCCGGTAGCGGTGGATAGGTGATCAAAAACGTCCAAAAGAACATCGAGGCCCTCCTCGATGTTTTGTATCCGCCGACCTGCGTCTCTTGCCGCGCGCCCGGGGCATGGTGGTGTGCGGGCTGTCGCGGTCGCGTGGAATGGACGGACAGACGGGATGTCATGGGTTTTTATCATGATCCGCGGCTGCGCGGCGCCATTCACGCCCTCAAGTATCGGGGCGCGACCTGCGTCCTGCCCGACATGGTCCGCGCCGTGACCGCTTGGGCCGCGGGCCGGAGATCCCCGTGGGCCGCTGAAGCGGACCTGGCCCTGCAACCGCTCATCACGACGCCGAGCCGGCGACGCGAACGCGGTTTCGATCAGAGCGAGCTCTTGGTCGAGACCTTGGGACCCATCCTCGCACCGCGCGCACGTGTCGCGGACGTGCTCATCCGGCAGGAGGCGTCCCAGGCCCAAGCCCTGATCGAGGACCATGCGGCGCGAGAGGCCAATGTGGCCGGCATGTTCCGCGTTCGACGGGGGATTGGCCTTCCCAAAGCCGTCTTGCTCGTGGACGACGTGCAGACCACGGGCGCGACCATGCGCGAGGCGGCCCGCGTCCTGCGGGAGGCAGGGGTCGAACGCGTCCACGCCTTCGCCTTGGCGTGGGGGAAGTGATGTTCTACACTTGTTCCATGGAACGGGTCGTCCGACATCTCAAAGACCACTTCATCCCGCATGAGGGGAACGGTCATCATCCGCATGTCTTGCGGCACCGGGTTTTGGCCGGGTATAGCGTCCTCTTGGTCCTGGTCAAGATCGCGGCCGTCATGGCCCCGGTGCTTTTGCCCTCGTCCAGCGTGTTCTCGAGCTCCATCACCGAGGGCAATATCATCGCGCTGACCAATGAGACCCGCGCGGCCGAGCATCTGCCGCTCCTGCACGAAGACGCGCATTTGCGCGAGGCCGCGCGCCTCAAGGCGGAGGACATGCTGGCCAAGCAGTATTTCGCGCATGCCTCGCCGAGCGGCCAGAACGCGCTCGATCTCATCAAGGCCTCCGGCTATGCGCCGCTCTATGCCGGCGAGAACCTGGCCGTGCATTATCTCTCCGCCGAACAGGTGAACGACGGCTGGATGTTGAGCCCCACCCATCGCGCGAACATCCTCAATCCGCGCTATGCCGATATCGGCGTGGGCATCGTGAACGGCGATTTCGAGGGCCAGGCCACGACCTTCGTGGTGCAACTCTTCGGCAAGCCCGTCGTCGCGGATGCGCCGGCGGCACCGGTCGAACCAGAGGCACCGGCATCGCCCATCACGGCCACGCTCGCGCCGTCGCCGACCGGTCTCAAGATCACGGTCTCCAAGCCCGCGGCAAAACACGTGTCCGTGCAATTGGCGCATGCCCAGGCGGATCTCGCGCCCTTCGCCGAGACGAGCGGCACCTTCGCCGGCCAGATCGCCCTTGAGAAAGGCACGGTGAGCGAGGCGGGCGACACGGTCGTTGCCGCGGTAAGCGACGCGGACGGCGGTCTGCATCAAGAGCCCGTGGCCATCGTGACGCCGGAAGTACCCGTGCAAAAGATCTACGCCTTCCACGCGCAAGAGCCCAAGATCACGGTGTTCGGCAAGGTCATCGAGGGCTTGGGCGACCATGTGCGCCTGTTCTATGTCTCCTTCATGGCCTTCATCATCGGGTCCTTGCTCATCAGCCTCGCCTACAAGGCATCCCGCACCCGCCGCTTGCCCGTGGGCGCGCATGCCATGGGCGTCCTCGCCTTGGCCCTCATGCTCTACGCGGTGTAACGATTGACACATTGTTGAAATATGGCTAAACAGCCTGCATACTCCGCAGGTCTTCATTCGCATACTCATACCGCCACACACGCTATGTCAGGCCATTCCGTCCACAAGAAACGTCAATTGATGGCGAGCCTCGTCCTCTCCATGGGCATGTTCAGCATGCTCGGCGTCCAGGTCGTCCAAGCCAAGTCCGACAATGACAATGGGCATCAGGAAGACCATGACAATAACGGCAATAACACCGGCGATCATAATGACGACGGCCATGGCGACAATGGTCATGGACATGAAGGCGACGGCGGTGATGACGGTGGCGATGGCGGCGACGACGGGGGTTCCACCCCGTTCGAGCAGACCACCGGCACCTTGATCGTCATCAAGCATGTGGTGAACGACGGCGCCGGCACCAGTACGGCCTCCGATTTCGCCTTGCACGTGAGCTCCGGTGAGAGCGTGCTCGCGAGCTTCGCCGGCTCCGAGGACGGCGTGTCGACGGTCATCTCGTCCGGCATGGCGTACAGCGTCGGTGAAACGGCGAGCGCCGGGTATACCTTGGTCTCTTCGACAGACGGGTGTTCCGGCACCATGTCGGCCGGTCAGACCGTGACCTGCACCATCACGAACGATGATGATGCCGTGGTCGAAACGCCGACGTCCACCGATCCGACCCCTACGTCGACCGATCCGACCCCGACCTCTACGGACCCCACGCCGACATCGACGGACCCGACCCCCACGTCCACCGATCCTACTCCGACCTCTACGGACCCGACCCCGACGTCCACGCCGGAAACCCCTTCAAATCCCGAGACGCCCAATACCCCTGAAACCCCGAACAATCCGGAGACCCCGTCCACTCCCGAGACCCCGTCCACCAACAATGGGAACAATGGCGGTGGTGGGGGAGGCGGTGGCGGCGGTTTCGGTCCCATCGGTCCGGTCGGTGAACCCACGAACAATGGCCGCGTCTTGGGCGAAGAGTTCGTGAACGAGGATGCCGGCGGCTGCAAGCTCGATGAGCCGGAGGCCGGCCTTGTCCTCCTGAACGTGGATGCCTTGTTGCGCACATTGGGATTGACCCGCGACCAGGCATTGGAGAAGCTCTTCACGCACAAGCTCATCCCGCGCGTCCTGCCCAGCGATGCGCCCACGGGCACGCATGGGACGGTCGGGAACTTCACCATCTATGGCACCAGGTCCAGCCGCCATTTGGGCGCGGGCGAACGCGCCGGCGTGATCGATTCCTATCGCGCCGTGTACGGCCACGTGCCGACGACGGACTGCGAATGGCAGGAAGCCCTGCGCATCGCGAACGGCAAGACGCCGAGCACGCCCAATCAAAAGCGCCTCGAGGCCTCAAAAAAGACCTTCGCGCGCATCTATGGCCGCGCGCCGGTGCTCTCGGACGACAAGGACGAGAAGACCGTGCTCATCATGACCTATGGCATCCGCAGCTTGGTCCGCGACCTGGACCGCGAGACCTTGGCCATCGCCTCGTTCCGCCGCATCTTCGGACATCTGCCGCATGGCGCCACCGAATGGGACATCATGCGCGGCATGGCGTACGGAGGCCTGGACCTGCCCTAAAGCTGACGACGCGTCTCGTGAAACTTTTTCCCGGCCTTGAGCATGGCGACGATCGCCTTGAGGCGCTTGTCGCGCGTCTCCGGCTTTTTCGCCGTGGTGAGGCGGAAGAAGATGGCGTAGATGTTCGAGCGGTTAAGCGTCGCGACGAACTTCTTCATCTTGGGGTCCGCGTCGATGATGGCCTGCAGGTCCTTGGGGATGGACGCCTTGCTCGGCGGATCGTAGGCGAGAGCATGCCGTCCGTCGGCTTTCGCCGCTTTCACCTGGGCCAGGCCCGCCGGCATCATGCGCTTTTCCTTGATGAGCCGCTTCACATGTTCGATATTTCGCGTCGACCAGATGCTGCGCGCCCGGCGCGGGGAGAAACGTTGCTTGTAGGATGTCTCGTCCAAGGTCTTTAACTGGCTGTCTATCCAGCCGAAGCAGAGGGCCTCGTCCAAGGCTTCGGCATACGTGATGGTCTTTTTCCCCGAGCCTTTCTTATAGAAGCGTATCCATATGCCGTCCGGATGCGTGGCATGGTGCTTCAGCAACCAGGCACGGAATGTGGCTGGAGAGGGGAAGGGGAGGATGGGGAGCTCGGCGGGCATAGCCGGATGATACAGGAGCCCTATGAAAAAACCCACCGAAACAGTGGGTCTTTTCCTGGCGGAGAGAGAGGGATTCGAACCCTCGCGCGGTGTTACCCGCCTAGGAGATTAGCAATCTCCCCCCTTCAGCCTCTTGGGTACCTCTCCAGGTTCTGGTCATTTGTGGGCCAAGCGTAGCAGTGAACGCATGACCGGGCAAGACGCGGCGCTCAGAGGTCCTGGCAGCCGAAGGTCCGTTCCGTGCCGCCGCCCGAGGGCGTCAATGTGTCCGTCACGGTCAGCGTCGATCCCTCATTGCCGATCTGGTCGCAGATGTCGCGCGCGAGGGACCGGTAGATCCGCGGCGCTGGATAGTAGGGGACGTTCAGTTCCGCCATCGCCCAGCCATAGGCGTTCAGGTAATGGCTCCCGGGGTCGGCTGACATGTATCTCGCCACGGAGGCGGGCAGGCGACGATATGCCGCATCATCAACGCGTATCACGGGCTTCGATAGGTTCCCCGCATAGAGCGAGAAAGACAGATAGGGATCCCACAGGCCGAACACGCCGAGCGCCGGCAGGAGCCCGAAGAGCACGAGGGACGTCCACTTGGCCCAGTCCGCGCCCTTCGCGAACATCGTCCCCATGATGTCATCAGGATTGCGCCAGAACAGGATGGGCACGAGCAAGGACATGGCGATGTTCCAGGGCACGATGATCCCGTTCGCCCCCTGTCCCCAAGGACCGAAGAACGCGAGAAGCAGCGCGTGCATGCACAAGGCCGCGATGACGCCCATGTGGCGCGTCCGTGGATGCAAGAGGGCGAGCCCCATGCCCAGCTCGATGAAGGGGGCTGGCCAGATCAGGGCCGTATACGGGGTGCCGGAGAACAGGTTCCGCATCATGGGGACGAACCCCGGGTTCATTTTTTGTATCCCGCCGAAGACATAGACCATGGCGAGCAGGAAGCAGCACATCGACACGGTGTCCGTACGGCCGCGTACATCCGTCTTTGTCCAGGAGAAAGAGGCGAGGAGACCGAGGAGGCACAGGTATTGATAGACCCAGGGTTGCCAGCGGGTCTGGTCAAAGAGACAGAGGACCGAGAAGAGGCCGATGCACGCGAGCAAGGGGACGCGCGGACGCGACGAACAGAGCGCGATCAGCAACGAGATGATGGCGCAGACGATCAGGACCAGGGAGAGCCCATCGGGGACCGACGTGAACGCGTCAGCAATGGGAAAGGTCGGGAATGTCCTCGGTCCCGCCCAGAGCCTCCAGGAGAGGAGGACGCCGATGAGCAGGCCGCTACAGGCGACCGCCTTGGTCCATGTAAGTCGGATCAGGCCATCATGCACATGCCTCCCATGATAGCAGAACGGGGAGACCGCTTGACCTATTGCTTCTTCGCGACGAGGTCGAAGGTCACGGTAAAGGTGTCGGCGATGACCTGGTCGGCCAAGTTGTCGAAGAACTTGTCCGAACCGTAGCGGATGTCCCACTTCGTCCTATCGAGCTGGGTCGTGGCGACCACGTGTAGCAAGCCGTCCTTGGTATAGGCGATGCCTTGCATGATGACCTCGTTCGTCTTGTCCTTCACCGTAAGGTCGCCTTTGAGGGTGTAGGCATGCGAGGTGGTCGAGCCCGCGACGGGTTCCGCGCCCGTCACCTTGAAGGTCGCCGTGGGATAGGTCGCCACGTCGAAGAAATCCTTGGACTTGAGGTGATTGGTCAGCATGCTCTCGCCGCGTCCCTTGCCGGTCGAGGCCACGCCGATGCTGTTCAGATTGATGACGATGTTGCCGACCGTGGACTTGCCGTCCTTCACGATGAGGGAGCCTTCCGAGATGCCGACGATGCCGTCATCGTGATAGCCCGGGATGAGAGGGCGGCCGCCTTCCCAGTTCATGCGGCTGTCGGAACCCAGGACGGTATAGGTCCCGTCCGCGACAGGCTCCGCGCCTTCGGGGGCCAGAAGGTCTATACCCGGCTGCACCACCTTGGGCGCGTTTGCGGTCGCTCTTTTATCTTTCCATTCGCCGCGTTCGGCCCTTTTCCCATACTGCATCGAGGCACCCACCGTGATCGCGACCGCCGCGATGATCCCCAGACCGATATACAGGTTCTTTTTGTCCATATGTGGATAGGTTATTTCCTACATGATACGACAGGGACGGTCCGTTTGGTCCACCTTGTCCGTAATTCCTTCGACTGATACCGTTGCGTAGCACTGCTTGCCGAGCGAAGCGAGGCAAAGCGCAGCGGCCGCCGGGGCACAAGCGAACACCGCAGGTGGACGCGCGGTGCAAGGCAGCATACGCGAGCACGGAGAGGTGGCAGAGCGGTCTAATGCACCGGACTTGAAATCCGGCGTGCCGCAAGGCACCGTGAGTTCGAATCTCACCCTCTCCGCCAGCACGAAACCGCCTGAAAGGGCGGTTTTGTCTTAAAAGGCACACGTCATCAACGACGACCGTGATGGGTGTTTTCTTATGAGAGAGTGAAAGCGGTCTTTTTCGTGCTACAATCCATTCAGCTCAGATATGAAATACCCTGCGGCACTCGTTGCATCCTGCCTCGTACTACTGGTGCCATCCCTGTGCTCAGCATACGGATGGCAAGTAAAGGCCGTCATCCATGGTGGCGACTCTGTCGGCGGTCAAAATGTGATGACGCTGGTCCCACCTATTGGAGACTACGAAAGACCACCTGGCCCCAAAAAATTATTTCAGCGGCTCATGCAGTTAGCAACGGTCACTTCGACGACATTCGTGAGCCAGGACAAAGACGGATACACGACGTCGACATTCGTACTCATTCCGGGCGAACGGGTAGAGCTTCAGAAAATGTATATGCAGGGCGTGATATCCGCGACCGATGCATCAATATATACGGTTGAAACATTCCATCCGATCGTCATCTTGGGTGCATCGAAAGGTCAGATCAACTACTCATCCGTCGCCGACCCTTCAAAGATTTTCTATTTCGACGGGTCGACAAGGAGCTACCACCAACTCCAAAGGCAAATATTCGGGTCTTCGTATATGGACCCCATAGAAGACAAATACTATGAACTCTATTCTCAAAGGCCGAAGAAAAAATTCTTGAACTGCAGGACCAACCTCAAATGTTTTATGAAGGCGGCAAAAAAATGCACATTTGCCACACTCGAAGTAAGCAAGTCCCTTGCCGACGCTGGACTTGGTACGAACACGGATAAATCCACACAACGCTATGAGATCTGGGGCAGAGCGGGCAAGGACACGTGCATGTTCTACACGTATCATCAAGGATTTAAGGATGCCCTAAAATATTCTGATCCCTCACAGGGCTTAGACGGATTGTGCGTCCAAAAACCGTCGGACTATTTACTGCCATTTCAGAACGCGGAAAAAGGCATCTACAGTTTTAATTCGAATGATCCAGCTTTGAAAAATTGTCACGGGTTGTACTATTCCTCTTATTAGAGCATGGGGCGGTGACGCGATCGAGCCCGTTTTTGAGTCGATAAAAAGATCCGCTTTTAGACCCCGACTCTCGTGCCTCAAATCGATCGGAGCTATGACCCCGATAAAAGCCCTCAACACACCACCCGGAGCGGGTACCTAACTGACACGGCCCGCCAGCACGAAACCGCCCTTTCGGGCGGTTTTGCGTCATCCTTATTTCTTATATTCCAAAATATCACCAGGCTGACAGGCCAGAGCCTTGCAGATCGCTTCCAGGGTCGAGAAGCGGATCGCTCGCGCCTTGCCGTTCTTCAACACGGAAATATTGGCCATCGTGATGCCGACCTTGTCCGCGAGCTCGGTGACGCTCATCTTCCGCTTTGCCAACAGGACGTCGATATTGATGATGATCGCCATATCGGTCCACTACACCGTGAGGTCGTTCTCGGACTTGATGTCCACGGCGTTCTGCAGGATCCGTTCGAACATCGCCGCCGCGGTCGCGATCACGATGGAGCCGAAGGTGATGAGGATGCCCATGAACACCCCGCCCGCAGGATCATCGCTCCCATGGCTCGACAGGATGAAGATCTCTTCCGCCGCGACGAAACCGATGATGGCCATCGCGCAATATTTGATGGTGCGCAACGCGTTCACGGCCGGTTGCGAGAAGATCTTATTCTCTCCGACATATCCCAACACCCTGAAAGCCCGGGAGAGCGCCACGAAGAACGGAATGGACCCCATGTATACGAGCAGGATGAAGGGATCGGAATACATCTCGACGTTCGTGGCATGCGCGTTCACGCCTTCGATGCGGGGCTCCCAAAGCAAAAGGGCAAGAGCGCCGATGCCGATGAGCACGATGACCATTTGAAGAAATACCGTGGAGCCTTTTTTCATACGAACATCGTAATTCAGCATTTATCGTTTGTCAATATGTTTTTATCGTTACATGCGTGCAAAAAAACCCTGCCGGAGGGCAGGGGAAGGATCAGGGCGGACCGTCTTGGGACCCGTCCTTGACCGTGAACACGGCTTTGAACGAGAGCCAGACGGGGATGAGCGAGGAGAGCGCGAAGGGGATGAGCCCCCGATGCTCGGGATGATGGACGAGGAAGCTGCCGATGATGGCGACGACCGCGCTGTTCATGGCCACGAGCATCATGGACCCGATGAGGATGATCCTGCCTTTGAAGACCATACGATGCCCATCGGGCAAGCCGCGCAGGCCCTTGGGACAGGCCTTGGCGAACTTCTGCGCCGTGACCAGGCAGAGGAAAGAGCACAGGCACATCAAGAGGATGATGAGCATGTTAGCTTCCTTTCTTGGCGGCTTCGGCCTCTTCTTTGTCCGCGATCTTGCGCTGTACCTGTTTCGCGGTGCGCAGCGCGGCCAGGATGAGGCCGATGCAGGCGCCGAGGATGAGGACGTTCAGCGGCCTGATGAGGCCCGCCTCGGGCGTGAAGACCACGGCGAGGAGCATGTGCAGCCCCAGGCCGATGAAGAACAGCAGGGAGATGCCGAGGCTCAGGCGCAGCCAACCGATGGCTCCGCTGCCGATGCGTCCGAGCATCTCGGCGCCGACGCGCGCCGACGCAAAACTGATGAACGCTCCCAAGAGGAGCGAGCTTTGCATGAGAGCATCCATGAGAGGCTCCTTTCGAAGGGGCGTCTTTCCACCGTAAAACGAAAAACCGGCCGGCGCAAGGGCGCGCGGCCGGAGGGTCAGAAGCTGGAGACGAAGTCCTCGCGTTCGCGGAAGGCGTTCGCGATCGTCCCCGCCATTTCGGGTTTGAACAGGTCGAGGAAGGTTCGCGATGACGTGTCGACGCCATAGGCATGGAGGAGACGGAAGGCGAGCTCCCGCGCGGCCTCGGTGACCATGGCCTCGCTACGCACCGCGATGGTGATGGCGAGCGATGCCAGGGCATCCGCGTCGTCCTCGCTTTCCGCCGCCCGCAGCTCCTTCGTCGCGAGGAGGACGAAGCGATGCTCGGCCGCGGTCAGCAGATAGGGTCGCGCGCCGGTGCGAAGGAACTCGACCATGTCCGCGTAGGTGTACGGCCCGATATGCTCGGGGCCGTCCGGTGCATGGACATGGATCTCGTCCGCGTCGATGCCCTGCCCCTTGAGCAGGACGACGGCCGACCGGACCGCGGCGTTCGTGACGGCCGCGTCGCGGAACGGACGCTCGACCTCCTTCGTGTCGAGGCAGCGCAGGATGGCGTCGCGCAGATCGGGCTCCAGATCAATGCCGTCCCAATGGATCAGCATCCGCACGCGCCCGCACAGGTAGCGCGTGTTGATCTCGCCGCGGGCCGCGGTCAGCATCGCGTTCCGCAGGGCGATGACGCGCTTTTGCAAAGGCGTCCTGTCCTCGCGGTCATTGCCGACCGTCATGAGATAGGCGAGCGGATCGCTCGCGCTGCGGCGCGGTGTGAGGTTGCGCCGCTCTTGGCGCATGCGCCGGACGAAGTCGGGCGCGCCAGCATCGAGGATGCGCGCGATCTGCAATTGCTCCTCGACGGCCATGCGCGCGATCTGCTCCTTGGTCCAGAACTCGCGGAACGCGCGGTACAGGACGCGGGCCTCGACCTTGGCATAATCGTCGATGCAACGGACGCGCCAGTTCTTGGCCTGGGCCGTCAGGACCGCGCATGCGGTCAGGACCTCGCCCTGGGTCGGGAACTGGACGTCGTTCGGGTCAGCGACCCGTGCGGCCATGCCGATGAGGGCAAGGCCGAACATCGACTCGAGCAACCCCTCGCCTTTGTCGCAAAGCGATCGCATGCTGTTGCTCATCTGGGCCAACGCTGTCTGGAGGGACATGCTGTCTCCTATGTATGGAACGTGTCTCCCCCATGCGACATGCATAGGGTCGCTTATCCTAGCCCAAATCATGGGCCGTGTCAATCGTGGTATACTTGGGGCGTATGGCCTATTCCCAAGACCTTATCGATCAAATGATACAAGGCCAGGATGCCTTTGTCTGGGAAACCCCGGCCTGGGAAAGGCATGAACGGGGCAAGAACTGGTATGTGCTCATGACCTTGGGAGCCGTTCTTTTGGCTCTATATGGCGTTTTCACCTCGAACTACCTCTTTTCCTTCATCATCATCCTCATCGCCATCATCTTGGTCCTTGCCGGGAATGAGCCGCCGCACGCCCACTTGATCCAAGTGGGGAACAATGGGGTCGTCGTGGACGGGCGATTGTACTTTTACGATGATCTGCACAATTTCTCCATCATCTATCACCCCCCCGAGACCAAGGTCTTGTATTTGGAGCATCGTCGGCCCATACAGCCCCGCCTACGCATCTCTCTCGGGGATGAGGATCCAGTCGCCATCCGCTCCCATTTGCGCCAATTTTTGACCGAGGATTTGGACTTGCAAGACGAGCATTTCTCTGATACGCTCGCCAAGCTTTTGAAGCTCTAAATAGGCGGCCGTAGCTCAGCTGGATAGAGCGCCTCCCTGCGAAGGAGGAGGTCAGACGTTCGAATCGTCTCGGTCGCACCATATAAAAAGACCCCTTCTGGGGGTCTTTTTATATGGTATGGTCAGAGGGCCCTTTCGGAGGTGTCCATGAACTACTCTCGGAGGAAGAAGCCGATCATCGGCTGGCTCATTTTCGGCGCAGTCGCCTATGTGTCCGGCGACATCTTCATCGGCATCTGGCCGGATGCCTGGCCGCTGTGGCTCTATTGCATGACCGTCTGCCTCGCCTCCGCCCTCATCGCCGGGTTCCGGGTCATAGACCTGGTCGCGGGCGAGGAAGATTGACCCCGCCTTTCGCGAAAGGCGGGGTTTTGCTTTCCCTGTTCTATTTTTGTACGATGACCGCATGCTTCGCTGGAACGATCCCGTCGCCTTCATCCACGGTTTGACCTCGCGCGAGCGGCTGGCCTTGAAGCATCTCGACATCTCGACCGTGGGCGAACTGCTCGGCCTCTATCCGCGCCGCTATGATGACTATTCGAACATCGTACCCGTGGCAAAAGTACCGACCGGATCGCCCGTGACCGTGCGCGTCCGCGTGCAAGAGATACAACAAGCGCCGACCTTCCGCAAAAGGTTCTCGATCATCAAGGGTTTGGTCGCGGACGAGAGCGGGTCCATCCTCGTCACGTGGTTCAATCAACCGTGGTTGCTCAAGCATCTCAAGAAGGGAGACGAGATCTTCATCTCGGGCGCGGTGACGCAAAGACCGCGTTTCGGCCGCGGCTTCACCTCGCCGCTCTGGGAGCCCGCGAATGCCGAGACCTTGGCCGCAGGGACCATCGCGCCTGTGTATCCTTTGGCGTCAGGCTTGTCCCAAAAGACCTTACGCAAGGCCATGAAGGCGGTCTTGCCCGAGGTCGAGCAACCCGTCGAGTGGCTGCCGTCTTCGGCGATCGATATCGCGAAGGTCCCCGTCCTTTCCGATGCCTATCGCTTCGTCCATGCGCCCGAGAACATGCAAGAGGCGGAACAGGGGAGACGGCGCATGGCTTTTGGTGAGCTGCTTTCCTATCAACTGGCGTTGCGCGCCGCGCGGCGCGAGGCCAACAAGGCGGGAGCGCCGGCCATCCCTTTCGATGAGGCATTTGCGAAGGCCTTCGTGGCGGGTTTGCCTTTCGTCCTGACGCCCGACCAAAAGAAGGCCGTGTGGGCCTGCGTGCAGGACATGCAAGGCGAGGTGCCGATGCGCCGCTTGCTCCAAGGCGACGTGGGCAGCGGCAAGACAGCGGTCGCGGCCATGTTGTGCGCGCTCACCTTCCGCGCCGGTGCCTCGGCCGTGTGCATGGCGCCGACCGACGTGCTCGCCAAACAGCATGCCGCGACCTTCACGCGCTTTCTCGCGCCGCATGGCATCCCGGTCCTGCTCCAGACCTCGTCCTCGCGCGTGCTGCATGAAGGCGGCGATGAGACCACGCTCACGGCCGATGCCGCGCGCGAACGCATGGCGCGCGGCCGCGTGGTGGCCGTGGGCACGCATGCGCTTCTCGTGCGCGGGCAAGCGCCGCCGGACCTCGCGCTCGCCGTCGTGGACGAACAGCATCGGTTCGGCGTGGCACAGCGCGAGGCCCTGACCGTGGACCTGCGGCCCGACGGCAAGGTGCCGCACTTGCTCTCCATGAGCGCGACGCCCATCCCGCGCTCGCTCGCGCTGACCCTCCATGGCGATCTCGACGTGTCCATCATCCGCAGCCGTCCCGCCGGACGCACGCCGATCGAGACCCATGTGGCCGAAGGCGAGGCCGGGCGCGAGCGGGCCTATGCGGCCGTGCTCGATCAGGTCTCCAAAGGGCATCGCGCCTTCGTGGTGTGCCCGCTCATAGACCCGTCCGATGTCTTGGGCGCGAAAAGCGCGGAGGCGGAGGCCAAGCGCCTCGCCGCAGGTCCGCTCAAAGGCCTGCGCATCGGCATCATGCATGGCAAGCTCGCGAACAAGGACAAGGAACGCATCATGGGCGAGTTCTCGACCGGCGCGCTCGACGTCTTGGTCGCGACCACGGTGGTCGAGGTCGGCGTGGACGTGCCCGAGGCCACGGTCATGCTCATCGAGAGCGCCGAACGCTTTGGCTTGGCGCAGCTCCATCAATTGCGCGGACGCGTCGGACGTTCCACGCATCGTTCTGTCTGCTTCTTGCTGACATCGGATGGCGAGGCGGACCCGGCACGCCTGCGCGTGCTCGAGCGCACGGACGACGGCTTCGAGGTGGCCGAGGCCGACCTCAAGCTTCGCGGCGAAGGCAATCTCCTTGGGACCCAGCAAAGCGGCCAGGCCTTGTTCAAGGCAGCGCGTTTGGATGATCTCGCCCTCATGGCGACGGCGCGCGAGGTTTCGGCGCAGCTCATGGCCGAGGACGCGACATTACGAAAACATCCCGCGTTGAAGAAGATCGTGGACGGGATGCGGGAAACGTCCCATCAGGAGTGATCAGACGATGCCTGCGGCGGTGAGCGCCTCGCGTAAGGACGAGGCCTCGATGGCCGTGAGCCCTGCCGGGGCTTTTTTGTCTTGCCCTTTCGGGACGATGACGGTCTTGAAGCCGAGGCGGGCGAGCTCCTTCATGCGCAGTTCGGGAAGCGCGACAGGGCGCAGTTCGCCGGCCAGGCCGATCTCGCCGAACAAGGCGATGTCGGGCGCGAGCGGCTTGTCCTTGACCGCGCTCGCGATGGACGCGGCGAGCGCCAGGTCCACGCTGGGATCGCGCGCGTCGATGCCGCCGGCCGCGTTCGCATAGACGTCCTTGTCGCCGGTCTGCACGCCGGCGCGGCGCGCGAGGACGGCGAGCAGCATGCCGAGGCGCGAGGCGTCCACGCCGGTCGCGCGGCGCAAGGGCGTGCCATACCCCGCGGTCGAGACCAAGGCCTGCACCTCGATGAGCAAGGCGCGATGTCCCGCGAGCACGCAGGTCACGGCCGATCCGGCCACGCCGCGCGGGCGGTCGCGCAAGAGCTCTTGCGAGGCATCGGCCACGGCCTCGAGGCCGTTCTCGGTCATGGAGAGGAACACGCTCTCATCGCTCGAGCCGAAACGATGTTTGAGCACGCGCAGGATGCGATAGCGATGGCTTTGATCGCCTTCGAGGAAGAGCACGGTGTCCACGAGATGCTCGAGCACGCGCGGGCCGGCCACGTCTCCGTCCTTGGTCACTTGTCCCACGAGGATGACGGGCTTGTGCACGCGCTTCGCCGCCTCGGTGACCAGGGCCGCGCAGGCTTTGACCTGGGCGACGCTGCCTGCCTCGCCCGAGGCGGCATCCGTCGAGAGCGTTTGTATGGAATCCACGATGGTGAGGTCCGGCGCCTCGGCCGCGATGGTGGCGGCCACGGTCGGGGCATCGGTGTCGTTCAAGAACAGCAGGCTCGGCGGCAGGTCTTTCGAGAGCCGCAACAAGCGGCGCGTGATCTGGGCCGGGCTTTCCTCGCCGGTCACGTACGCGACGCGTTTTCCGGCCGAGGCCAGCACGAGGGCCGTCTGCGCGAGCAAGGTGGATTTGCCTATGCCCGGCTCGCCCGCGACCAAGGTCACCGACCCCGCGACCAAGCCGCCGCCCAAGACCGCGTCCAATGCGCCGAAGCCGGTCGGCGCGCGCTGCGCTTCTTTGGCCGTCTCCGAAGAAAAAGGCTGCAAGGTTCCGGGTTTTCCCGCCGCGGGGGCATTGCCCGTCTGGGCGGACGGCGTCTCTTCTTTCAAGGACCCCCAGGCGCCACAATCCGTGCAGCGTCCGGCCCATTTGGGCGATTGGGCCCCGCAATTGGAGCAATAGAAGACGGGGGAGGAGCGTTTCATGCCATCACCTTAGCGCAACCGCCGTCCCTTGGCATCATTTGTCGTATTGCTGCAAGCCGCCGATGCGCGCCGCGAACGGGTCATCGCCATGGTCTTTCACGCAGCCCACGACCGCGTTCGCGCGGGCTACGGCATTCGCATTGTCTTTTCCGGCATAGTCTATCCACACCTTATGCGCGGAGTCATAGGTCGGGTTCATGTCGGCTCCTGAACTTTTCATGAGCTGCAGGCCCGAGATGAGGGCGGGTGCGGGCATGAGCAGGTCCCTGATGGTATAGCATTTGCCGGACACGACGCGCGACGGGATGTTGGCGTCGCAGAACGGTTTCCAGATGGTCGTCTGCTTGGGTCCTATGCCGTGGCTGAAACCGGGACGCCAATCCAGGCCCCATTCGGGTTTGTCGGGGTTCGGGGGACCATCGTCGTTCTTGATGTCGGACGCTTGTTTGACGACCGAGATGCATACGTCCTTGTTGGCCGCGCCGCAGTCGGAGGGCAGGCCTGCGGGAACATCGAATGTCGCGCCGCTGTATTTTTTGCCTGAACGGAGGAAGTTCAGGCGCGCTTGCGGGATGACGCCGCCCACATTGCCGACATTGGCGTCATTTCCCCATGCGTTCGAGAGGCCGCCGGACTCATTGTTCAAGGCGACCACGGCGAAGCACGGATGGACCCCGTTGGCCGCGGCCAGCTTGATGCCGCACTCATACACGGATTTTGAGGTGGGGACCCCGGCGTATTTTCCCTGGGTCTGCAAGGCGAACTGGCAATCCGGCGTATCGAAATTGATGTTCCCACCCGCCGCGCCGCCAGCCCCTCCGCCACCGCCTCCTCCGCCGGACACCATTTTTTGATAGTCCTTCGCATCGATGAGCGAGATCGGTTTCTCGAGCTTTTGTATGGCGAAGATCTCGAGCGGATGGGTGAGGCTTTCCGAGATGTTCGCGTTCACCGTATCGATCATGACGACGAGGCCGAACAGGAGGATGAGGCCGATGACGGCGTCCTGGATGATGTCCTTGCCCCGCGAGACGGACGGGAAGGTCGAACCGAGCACGTAAAGGAAGCCGCCATACACGATCATGACGGACGCGGCGACCACCGAGATGCCGACCAGGTATTTGTACGCGGCAGAGATGTATTGCGAGAGGAAGGGGATCTGTATCTTGCCGCCGGGCGTCAATTTGACGTCGCGATCGGACGGGAACTCCAAGCCCGGGATGGGGACGTTCAGGACGGGCGCCGTGATGTGTATGACGAAACCGCCCGCGGGCGCACCGGCCTTCTTGAATCCCGTGACGGGCGTCGGACCGACCGCGCAGACGCCGCTTTGGGCGATGGGCTTGCATTGCGCGGGATCGAGGTCGGCACACGACACGCCTTTGAGGTCCGGATTGTCGCTCGTGCCGATGTCCGCGCATTTTCCAGGCGGGTCCTGCAAGCAGGTCGCCTTGCCGTCCACCGAGCAATTGCAGCAAGAGCCCGCAAGGGCCGCCGCGGGCAAGGCCAAGACCGGGACCGCGAGGAGCAGGGCCTGGAGCGCGAGGAGGAGGAGGCGGAAGGCGCGGCGCATGGAGGTGTCGTCACTTCACGACGGGTTTGAACATCTTCACCACGGGCCAGAGCTTGTCGCCGCACGCGGACCGGATGCAATAGGTCGCGTTCATGTCGACATTGTATCCCCACTCGCCCTGGAACGCGATCGCGCCGTTCTTGTCGCGCCAGCCCATGAAGGTGATGGAATGTTCGCCTCCCGGCACCGTGTTCCCGGCATACACGTAGAGGATGTCGCCTTTTTTCAGACCGTCCATGGCCGCTTCATATGCCGGACCGCCCCTGAACTGTTCGCGCGCGATGCGCATGGCCTCCTTGCCGGACCCGGACTTCGCCCGCAGATCGAAATACAGGCTCGTGTTCGCCCCCGGGATGGGCACCTGGGTGAAGCGCCCGTCACCGGGGCGGATATTGCAGGTGTCGTTCGCGGGCTGTTTCACGCAATCCGGGTCCCCGTCGCCGGCAAAGGCCCACAAGGTCGCGGAGGCCTGGCCGCAGAAGCCCATGTGTATGCCGCATTTCGCCGCGGCCTCGGCCATGGTCCCCACTTTGTCCTCGAAAGACTTTCCCGCGAGCAAGGGCTTGATCTTCTCGAAGAACTCCTGCGCGCGAGGGTCCGTGGACATGTGTATCCCTTTGGCGCCGAAGGTCTTTTGGTACAGCGCCTTCGCATCCGCCTCATTGAGATCGCCCGAGACGTATTTCTGTTTGTCCGACCTTCCCCGATACTGGATGGACGGCGCTTTGAGCTCGAAGGGGCAGCCCGTGAACTGCGGCGTCGAAGGGCCCCCTCCGCCACCTCCGCCGCCCCCACCTCCACCTCCACCACCGCTTCCGTCCGACGTCGTGCCATCGCCGGAAATACCTGCCGTCGAGAGCGGCGTCCAGGTCATGACGATGGGCGTGATGCTCAATGCATGCAAAGGTTGCAGGAGCACCGTGTCCGGGTTCAAGAAACCGATGAGGGACTGTATGCTGAACAGGATGACGAGGCCGATGAGCGCGTCCTTGATGATCTCTTTTCCGGCGGTCACCGAGGGGACGCTCGCGGCCATCACGTATTTGAAGCCGCCATAGACCACCATGATGGACGCGGCCACCACCGAGATGCCGATGAGGTATTTGTAGATGGCCGCGACGTATTGGCCGATATACGGGGTGTCCACATACCCGTTCGCGACCTTGATATTGGACGCGAGCTCCAGCCCCGGGATGGGGACATTGAGCTGTATCGGTTTGATCGCGGTCTCGGCCTGGGTGCTCGTGCCCGAGGCATCGGCCGCGCCCTTCTTATATGCCGAGGCCAGCATGACGACATTGCAGGTCCCGCCATCGGCGATGGTCTTGCAGATCGTCGGGGCCATGTCCCCGCAGGCCGCGCCTTGGAGATCGGCATTGTTGCTGGGAAGACCCGCGCAGTTCCCGGCAGGAGGCTCGGTCAGGCACACGGTCTTGTCACCGACGCGGCAATTGCAGCAGGATGCCGCGAACGTCAGTGCGGGCATCGCCAAGACCGGGACCGTGAGGAGGACGGCCTGCAGCAGGGCGAACGCGCGGACGACGGGACGCATGGTCAGAAATTATTGTAGAAATAATAGTCCGAGGGCGCCTTCTTGCGGCAGTTCCCCGGCGCCAGGTTCACATAGGCCTCGAGGGTGGTGACCGTGCTCATGCCATAATTGTGCACGTCGTTCGCCGCGCCATTGCCGGGGAAATTGGGCGCGGCCTTGGACCCGGGCTTGATGCCGCCCGCGTCTCCCGTCTGGATGATGTCATAGCCCAGGTCCGCATTACCGACGTACATGATGAAATGGCCGCCGCAACGCACGCCGATGGGCGCGCCGAAATGGATGAGCCCTTCTTGCTTGGCGCGTATCATGGCGGCCTTGTCGAGCGCGAAGATCACGCCATTGTCGGCCTTGAAGATGCCGTTGCCGTTCTTGATGTCATCGGCCGTGACCTTGGCCTGTGCGGCCATGACGCGGACCTGGGATGCCGATTTTCCGCCCTTTGACGGCACGCGCGCGCATCCGAGCATCTGGTCCACGGTGGTCACGCAATCGCCGGCGAAGATGTTATTGCATTTCACGGCGCCCATGTAGCGGTCATAGGCCTGGAAGGCCGCGCTGCCGCATTCGGCGCTGGGGTTCTTTTCGATGGCATTCTCGACATTGCCGGCCGTGAGCGAGCCGTCGGGCAATCCGCACTTGCTCCGTAGGTCGCCCGACAAATAGGACGTGTTGCGTATGGTGTTGATCCAGACGTCGATGGAATGGCTGCTGACGGAACTGCCCAGGACGACCTTCTTGCCGCCATTGTAGCCGCCCCAGCCATAGACCGAGCCCATGTCGTCGATGCCGGCCGACTTCCATGCCTTCACCACGGCGACGAGGTCCTCCTGGCTGCCGCTTTTTCCTTGGCAGGATTGCATCATGCGGCCGTAGGAATTGGCCGCGGCCGCGGGTTTGACCGCGATGCAGCCTTCGGGGGGCTTGAAGTTGGGGTCTGGCTCGCCGGGCGTGGAGGGCGGCGCGTTCGTATTGGGGTCGGCCGGGTCGCTGTAGGGCGAGGTCGTGCCGATGGCATTGAACATCTCGAGCTCTTTGGGCGTGACGTAGTTCACGCGCAAGGGCACGAGGTCGAAGGCCTCCGGGCTCAGGAAATTGATGACGGTGGAGACGCCCATGAGCAGGCAGAGCCCGACGATGCTGTCGAGTATCATCTGCTTGGCATGCTTGATGTCGGAGCCGATGGGGCTCGTCACGTACAAGAAACCCGCGTACACGATCATCACCGACGCGGCCACCACCGAGATGCCGATGAGGTATTTGTAGACGGCGGAGATGTATTGCGCGAGATAGGGGACGGAGATGTAGCCGTCCACGACCTTGAGGTTCGACGCGAGCTCCAGCCCCGGGATGGGGACATTGAGGTTGAGCCTCTTTATCGGCAGATCGACATCGCCCGTGGTCGTGGCCTTGGTCACCGGGCGCAGATCGGCGAACGCGGCGAGCGGCGCGCAGGCTACGAGCAGGGCGAGGCCGCCGGCAAAGACCAGGCGGCGGACCGCCTGTCTTTTGGCCGGGCCTGGGTCTTGATGGGGCATGTGATCAATGCGCGGCGAACTCCTCGATCTTGCTTTGCAGCTCCTCGGCCGTGATATCGCCGACGAAGCCCTTGGTGCCGACGAAGATGAAGGGCACGGCATTGATGCCCTCGCTCTTCGCGAACTCCACGTCTTGGAGCACGGCATTGCGCAGAGCGGGGTCGGCGCGGCAGGTGTCGAGACGCGCCTTGTCGAGGCCGGCGCCGCGCGCCATGTTCGTCCAATCGCCCTCGTCCATGCTGCCGCTCATGACGAGCATGTCATGCACCTCCCAGAACTTGTCCTGGGCGCCGGCGCATCGCGCGAACACGGCGGCGTCCACCGCGCGGTCATGCAGCTCTTCGAGCGGCATGTCCTTCCACACGTAGCGCACCTGGCCGCCATAGCGCGCGACCACCTCTTTGGCCGTCTTGGAGAACTCCCGGCAGGGCTCGCATTGGTAATCGCCGAACTGGATGACCGAGAGCACGGACGTGGCACCGCCGAAGCGCGTCTCATCGTCTGGCAGGACGGCGGGCGCGCGCACCTGGGAAGGGTCGGTCTCCTTCGGCAGGAAGGAGGTCATGATGTCCTTGGGCGGCTTGCCGGTCATGAAATGCGTGCGCGAGATGTCCACGTCCTGATAGATGCGCCAAGACCCGGCCAGGACCAGGGTCGTGACCAGGATGATGAGGATGACCAGGCGTTGGCGGTTCATAGACCATCAACGGGGGAGATCGTAGCTGTAGAGCTTGCCGGTCTCCGCGTCGGTGAAGAAGAGCTTGCTCTTGTCGCCGGAAAGGGTCAGGTTCTGCATCGGACGGAACTGCTGGGACGAGCTGACCTTGGTCGAGAGATTGCTGCGAAGGTCCACCTTGTACACGTCGTCGGGCTTGGTCAGGTTGGAGCCGCGGTCGAGCCCGGCATAATCGGGCAGGTCGCGCGGGACGGCGCAGTACAGGAGGAAGTCATCGGCCCACACGCATTTGTCCGCCCAGGTCAAGAGGTTGATCTTGCGGCGATTGGCGCCGATGCTGCCGGGGTCTCCGGAGGCGACCCACAAGATGGGTTTTTCGTCCGTGTCCTGGCTATGCACGCTATAGAGCATGTTGCGGCCGGTGGGGGACCAGGAAGGCATGAAATCCTGTCCGCTCACGACGAGGCTCTTGTAGTTCTCCTTGTTCTGGCCGATGAAGAGGATCTCTTGGCGTCCATCGGATTGCGGTTCGCCTGTCGTGGACCAGGCCACGATCTGCCCGCTGGGCGTCCATACGGAATGTACGCGGTCCTGGTTCTCGCCCAAGGTCTGCACGGCCTTGGCCTCGCTGCCGTCGGGTTTCGAGATGACCAGGAAGCGGTTCTCGGGGTCCGTGCCCACGCTCTTCGCGACCATGTGGTCATCGTTCGCGGAAAAGGTGAAGTCTTCCCAGTGCTTGGGCAAAGGCACTTGGCGCTGCTGGGTGAAATCGTAGAGCACGTTGGAACCGTCGGGGAACTCGATGACCGCTTCGTCCGAGCGATTCGCCCAGGACACGTCTTGGACATTGAAGAACTGTTTTTGTCCCAGCACCGTGCTGCTGCCGTCATCGTTCAATTTGTAGAAACGTCCGTCGTTGGGGTTATAGAAACGCGCGCTGCGATCGCTGTTCGGCGTGTTCGACACGGCTTGGGTCACGCCGTCGCGCAGCAGGACGGTGCCGGTCTCTCCGGAAAGCGTCGCCGTGCCGGCCTCG
>CAZKEE010000006.1:0-71720 GCA_964551765.1 uncultured Gammaproteobacteria bacterium
CAGCTGCTGCGTCACCCCGCGACCACGAAGGACGCAGGCGCGCCGGGAACGGCGGGCTTTGCGGGCGCGGCAGCCGGCGCCTTTGCCGCGGGCGGCGTAAAGAACTGCGGCGGCAATTTGGGCGCGGGCGCGGCAGCCCCCTTGGGCTGCCGGATCTTGGCCAGGAGGTTCTGCGCCAGGTCCTGCAATTTGAAGGCGAGGCGCGAGAGCGGCGGTTCGCCGGCCAGCACTTGGTCGAGCTCGCCCTCGTCCACTTCGATGATCTCGATGTCCTCTTCCTGCTGCACGGGCATGGAAAAGCTCAAACCCGTCCCCTCCTCGGCTTTGACCGCGGGCTTTTGGATCTGGTTTTCCTTCTTGCGCAGATCCTCTGGGAGGAGGGAGATGTCGGACATTGTGCTATTCGATATCCCTCATGGCGCAGCCGATGGCCACGGCATAGCGCGACCCGATCTCGTCGAGGATGGGGCGCAGGTCCAAGGGATAGACCACGCGCGCCCAGGGGTCGCCGAGATAGGCGTTCACGTTCATGAGCGAGGTGATGAACTCGGGCAGCTTGGGCAGGAGGGACGAGCCGCCGGTGAGGATGATCTTGTCGATGCGTTTCTGCTGGCCATCCTCCGTTTGTCCTTGATAGAGGTTGAACGAATAGCGGATCTCATCGGTGATGGGCTTGAGCAAGGTCGCGAGGATGGGCGAGATGTCGCCGGCCTGCGAGAACGATTGCATGGCGCGTATGTCGCGTTTCATGCTCTCGGCCTGCTCATACGGGATGCCGAGGGTCTTGGAGATGGTCTGGGTGATGGCCTGGCCGCCGGTCGCGATGGAACGGTTGAGGAAGGGTATCCCCTTCTCGATGATGGAGATGTTGGTGCGCACCGAGCCGATGTCGATGACCATGATGCTCGAACGGTCCTTGCCGATGAGGGAACGGATGACGGCGAAGGCCTCGGTCTCGAGCGAGAGCAGTTCCAATCCGCTCTTTTTGATGAACTCGATGTATTTCTGCACCAGGCCTTTGGGCGCGCCGGTGAGCAGGACGCGGGTGATCTTGACCCCGCCCGCGCCGGGCTGGCCTTGGTCGATGACCTTGGAGTCGAGCGTGATCTCGTCGAGCGGCACGGGGATGAGCTTCTTCGCCTGCAGCTCCACCGCGGCCTTGAGCTCCTTGTCGTTCGCGGCCGGCACGCTGATGATGGACGAGAACACGGACGAGATGGGCAAGGCGCCGATGGTGAGCTTGGTCGTGCACTTGGCCTTTTGGACCATCTTGCGCACATGCGCCGCGACCATGTCGCTGTCCTCGTCGAAGGCGCGCTCGAGCGTCGTCCCCGGCAGGGGCGAATAGGCATAGGTGACGAGGCGCGCGCGGCCTTTCTCGTTCATGAGCTCGACGATCTTGATGCCCGACATGCCGATGTCGAAGCCGAGATAGCTTTGGCGCTTTGGTTCGCGTGAGAAGAGTCCCATAGGTCTAAAAGGCGTCTTTGAGGCTGGGTAAGGATTTGCCGACATCCTGCATGCCGGGCGGCGGATTGATGACCGAACGTCCGTCGAAGGTGATGGCTTCCGCGCCGCGCGTCGTGCCGCCCTTGGTGCGGCCGAAATCGAACTGGCGGGCGGCCATCAGGCCGAAGACGTCGAGGTAGTTCGCCGCGCAATTGCCCGAGGCGCAGGTCTTGACCGTGCCTTCGGCGAAATACGCGCCGACGAGCTGGGTCACGCCGCCATCGATGTTGATATTGCCCTTGAGCGGGTTGCCGTTCTTGAGCACGATGACGCCGAGGCTCGCGAGATTGCGCACGATGGTCACGCCGGTCGAGGCCGCATAGGACAGGTTCTTGGTGATGGTCAAATTGCCGCCGTTCACCACCAAGAGGCCGCTGCCACGGGTGGCCGCGCCCGCGGCATTGGCGAAGGTCTGCGCCGTGCTCAAGGTGAAGTCCCCGTTCACGAGGTAGACCTGGCCGGCCAAGCTCGCGGGCAAGGTGGTCGGCGGCGCCCAGGTCGTCACGACCTTGCCGTATTTGCCCGCCAGGATGCCGCTCACGTCCAAATTGCCGAGCGATCCGCGGAACGAACCCGCGGCGGAAGGCAGGGACAAGGACGCGGAACCCGTCTCAGTGCAGCCGCTTTGGCTCGTGAAGCCGCTGACGGTGCCCTTGGTCGTCAGGCAATACGTGGCATTGGGCGTGCTTCCCTGATGCGGCGCGCCTTGTATGCCTTGTTGGGAATACACGTTGCCGAACTTGAACTGCAGCCAGGCCGCATTGCAGGACGGGGCTTGCACCTGGCAATTCGTGTCCGCGCAGTCCGTGCCGTTCGCGCCGTCATTGTCCGCGAGGTCGGAGCAACAGGTGTCCGCATGGGCCGGATCGGTATCGCCCGGGATGCCCATGCAGGCCGGCTCGCCGACGAGCGCGCAGCCCGCGGCACCCGCGCAGGCCGGCTCGCTGCAATCGATGAGGCCGTTCTGGTCGTCGTCGAAGCCGTTCGAGCACGTGTCACGGTTGTTCTTGTTCTCCTGGCAATAATTGGTCGCCGAGCAGCCGGGGTCGCGGCAATCGATGAGCCCGTCGCCATCGTCGTCCACGCCGTTCGAGCAGCGCACCTCGGTGTTCTCGCCGCATTCGGGCAAGGACCCGCAGGCCGCGATGTCGTCGCAGCCGGCCTTGCCGTTGAAATCCTCGTCCGACGTATCGGTATTTGCGGGCGCATCGCAGATCTCGGGACCGGTGATGAGGGTCATGCGCGAGAACTCGGTCCAGCCTATGCCCGTGCCGTCGGAGTTCTGGTTCCACCCGAACGACGTGTATGTCGGCGGGGACGAGGCATCCGGGTCCACGTCGCCGAAGCGCTTGAGCGCGGGATTGAAACGCACGCCATAACTGATGCTGCTGCAAGAACCTTGATTGAGGCAGTTGAGCGAGATCCACCCGCGAGATGGCGAGTCGCCGCAGATCTTTGCCCATCCGACCACGGGCGGATTTCCGCTCCCGGAATTGATGGACGCGCCGAGCGCGCCGACGGGCGGCACGCTGGGCACGCCGGCCGGCGAACATGCGGGCGTCTTGCATGAGGTCCCGAAACAGATCCAGCCCACGGCATCGTTCCACCCGAACCCGGTGATCTGATGGGTCAGGACATCCGCGGTCACGCTGTAGGTCCCGCAAGGCGGCGAATTGCACGCGTTCGGGTTTGTGCTCGAGACCGATATCCAGCCGATGCTGTCGTTCCAGATCCAGCCGCCGACATTGCCGGGATTGGCGGCGAGCGCGGCTTTCGACGGCGCGACCAGGGCCGCGAGGGCCAAGGCAAGAAGGACGCCGCAACAGAGCGACAAGGCTGACGACAAATGCTTGGGCATGGAGATCATCGTTCCACGCCAGTATACCACACCGTTCAGCCTAAATACGCCTTCCCATCCCCTTGTCCATGGCCTCATTGGCCAGGCGGTCGGCATCCACGTTCCTTTCCCGCCGGACATGGCGGTAATGGACCCGGTTCCCCAGGGTCATTTCGAGGTTCTTGAGGCGCAAGAACAGGGGGGCGATATTGGGGTGCTTCACCTTGTATTCCCCATTGGCCTGCTTGATGAACAGCTCGCTGTCCGCCCGCAGTTCCACGGCCTCGGCGCCCAAGGCGACGGCCCGTTCCAAGCCGAGGATGCCGGCTTTGTATTCCGCTTGGTTATTCGTGGCATGGCCCAAAAAGACGGCATGCTCTTCCAACATCTTGCCCTTCTCATCGGTCACATAGACGCCGACGCCTGCCGGCCCCGGGTTCCCGCGCGCGCCTCCGTCGGTATAGATGATCAGTTTCATATCTGGCTGGGTCGTATGTCGACCAGTTTACACTGAATTTCCTTTCGACCGTTCCATTCGTTCACGCCGAGCTCGAAGGCCGCGTCGACGAGAGACGCCTGTGCCAGGTCCGGCAAACGGTCGGCCATGTTGAAGCCCACGAACTTCATCAAGCGTCCGGCGGGCGACCGAAGCGACCATCGCGCATGGCGTTGGGTCTGCCCCATGGCCTGGGAGGCGACATGCTGCAGGCCGAAAGACGCGAAGATGGGCTTGCGGTTCTGCTCGCCGAAAGGCTGCAGGCGTTCGAGGTCGTTCACGAGCCCCCATTCGAGATGCTCCAAGCCGACCTCGGCGTCTATCTGCAGGGTCGGCACGGCCACGGCCGGGTCCACCAGGCCCGCGGCATCCGCCCACAGCCGCTCGATGAGCTCGCGCAAACGCGTCCCGTCGGAAAAAGAGAACCCGCAGGCTTGCACATGCCCGCCGCAATGGCTCAACAGCCCCTCTCCCGCCCGCTTCATGCCGGCCGTGATGTCATACCAGGCAAAGGACCGTCCCGAGCCGACCCAGCGATGCCCATGCTTGCCGATGGCGATGATCGGCTTGCCCGTGCGGTCAAGGAATTTCCCCGCGACCAGGCCCACGAGCGCCGGCGGCCAGGACTCGGACGCGAAGGCGATGACCGGGGCGTCCGGATGCGCCGCGAACTGTTCCTCGGCCTCGATCATCATGCGCGCCACGGCCTTTTGCCTGTCCTTGTTGCATTGCTCGATCTTGGCGCAGACCATGTCCGCCTCATCATCGCTTTGCGCGAGCAAGAGCTCGAGCGCGAGCGAGGCATGGTCCATGCGTCCCGCGGCATTGATGCGCGGCCCGAGGCCGAATCCCACGCTCTCGGTGTCGAGGCTCCCCATCTCATAGCCCGAGGCCTCGATGAGGGCGCGTATGCCCGGCCGCCGCGTCTTGTTGAGCACCATGAGGCCATAGGTCTCGAGCACGCGGTTCTCGCCCACCATGGGCACCATGTCGGTCACGGTCGCGATGCTCACGAGGTCGAGCAGCCATTTTTCCCAGCCCTCGGGCACGCCGAGGCCGCGCGAACGCGCCTCGTCAAGCAGGGCGCAGGCCGTCTTCCAGGCCACGCCCACGGCCGCGAGATGCGGGAACGGATAGGTCTCGCCCGGCAGTTTGGGATGGATGAGGATGCCGTCGGGCAAGGTCTCGCCGAACTGATGATGGTCCACCACGATGACGTCCATGCCGAGCGCCCTGGCCTTGGCCGTCTCTTCCACGTTCGCGATGCCGCAATCCACCGTGATGATGAGCTTGGTGCCGCGCAAGGCCAGCACCTCGACCGAGGCGGGATTGAGCCCATAGCCTTCCTTGTCGCGATGCGGGATGTACCAATCCACGTTCGAACGGCCCGCGGAGCCGTGCATGCAGGTCTCGATCTCGCGCAAGGTCGTGATGAGCACGGTGGAGCCGGTCACGCCGTCCGCGTCATAGTCGCCATGCACCGTGATGCGCTCTCCGCGCGCGAGCCCGTCGAAGATGCGTGCCACCGCCGCGCGCATCTGCGAGAACAGGAACGGATCATGCACGCCTTCCTTCCAAGACGGATGCAAAAAAGACCGCGCGTCCTCCGCCCGCAAGCCGCGGGACGCGAGGAGGCGCGCGGTCACCTGATGCACGTCCAATGCGGAGGTCAGGGTCTCGATGTCTTCCGGCGCGGCGTCCGTGCCGCGCATGACCCAGCGTTTTGCCATGCCCGCGATGCTCTCATGCGCGCAGTCGGAAGGCAAAAAAAATAAAAAAGCACCCGTTTATTCGGATGCAGACCGCGAAGAAAGCGAGGCTTTTTGTGAGGCGTAGTAGACCTACGGTGAACAAAAAACGCAGCTTTCGACAAAGGTATGCGCCGAATAAACGGGTGCTAGATATTGCTGCTCGCGTAGGGCGCGATCAGGCCGAGGATCGTCACGATGACGATGATGACCGCGGCCGCGATATGCAATTTTTGCAAGGTCTTGCGTTTCATGGGAGCTGCTAATTTTGGTCTCCGCGTTTCAATACTTTGATGAACACGTCCTGCGGGATCTCGACGGAACCGACGCCCTGCTCGAGCATGCGCTTCTTGCCGGCCTTCTGCTTCTGCAAGAGCTTGGACTTGCGCGTGTAGTCGCCGCCCGACATCTTGGCCAGCACGTCCTTACGATAACCTTGCAGCCGCTCCGAGGCAATGATCTTGCCGCCTATGGCCGCCTGCAATTTGACCACGAACTGCTGGCGCGGCAAAGAGTCCTTCAAGGTCTCGACCACTTCTTTGCCGCGGCGATAGGCCTCGTCCTGATGGATGAGGGTGGCGAAGGCCGCGACCGGCTTTTCCGCGATGAGGATGTCGAGCAGCACGATGGGCGCGGGACGATAGCCCGTGAACTCGTAGTTGAGCGAGGCATAGCCCGCGGTCGCGCTTTGCAAAGGACCTGGTAAGGCAAGGAGGACGCACGCGAGCTGCATGTGGAATTGCAACCGGGGGTGCGTCACGTCGAAGTAGGCCGGGGGCTTGTATTGGCCGAGTCGATCGGTCACGAGCGCCATCACGTGGCCGATGTATTCGGCCGGACAAACGATGTCCACCGTGACCCACGGCTCGCGCGATTCCTCGAGATGCGACGGGTCGGGAAAGGCCTGCGGCGAGGTCACGACCTCTTGTTCCCCATTGGTGCGCGTGACCTCATAGGCCACGGACGGCGTGGTCACCACGACCTCCATGTTGTGCTCGCGGCGCAGGCGCTCCTGCACGATCTCGAGATGCAGCATGCCGAGCAATCCGCAACGGAAGCCGAAACCGAGCGCGGTCGAATGCTCGGGCTCGTACATGAGCGCAGCGTCCGACAACTTGAGCTTCATGATGGCGTCGCGCAGGCGCTCGTATTCGTTCCCCTCCTTGGGGAACACGCCGGCATAGACCATGGGATGCACTTCCTTATAGCCCGGCATGGGCTCGGTCTCCGCCGCGGTCGACGCGCGCGCGATGGTGTCGCCGACGCGCACGATGGAGATGTCCTTGAGGCCCGTCACGATATAGCCGATCTCGCCGGTCTCGAGCGTGCCCGAGGCCACGGGCTGCGGTTTGAGATAGCCCACTTCGAGCGCGTCGCCTTCGCCTTGGGTCGCGAGGAAGCGCAATTTCTCGCCTTTGGCGATCTTGCCGTCCATGCAGCGCACATAGGCGATGACGCCTTTGTACTCATCGTACTTGGAATCGAAGATGGTGGCGCGGAAGGGTTTGTCCTCGCGGCCTTGGGGCGGACGCACCTCGCGGACGATGCGCTCCAGGATCTCGGGCACGCCGGCGCCGGTCTTGCCCGAGGCCGACATGATCTCGTCGCGGCGGCAGCCGATGAGGCGCATGAGCTCCTCGGCGCGGCGCTCCACGTCGGAGTTCGGCAGGTCGATCTTGTTGAGCACCGGGATGATGGCGAGGTCCTGCTCGAGCGCGAGATACAGATTGGCGATGGTCTGCGCCTGCACGCCTTGGGTGGAGTCCACGAGCAAGATGGCGCCCTCGACGGACGCGAGCGAACGCGAGACCTCATAGGTGAAGTCCACGTGGCCCGGCGTATCGATGAGGTTGAGCTGGTATTCCTGCCCGTCCGTGGCGCGATAGGCCATGCGCGCCGGCTGCAGCTTGATGGTGATGCCGCGCTCGCGCTCCAGGTCCATGGTGTCGAGCATCTGCGCCTGCAATTTGCGTTTTTCGACCGTGCCCGTGATCTCAAGCAAACGATCGGCAAGGGTGGACTTGCCGTGATCGATATGCGCGATGATGCAGAAGTTCCGTATGCGGGACTGGTCCATGTCGCGCTATATTGCGCCAAAATACGGGATTTGGCAATCAACGGGACGGGCCTTTGATGGTGGGCGTCGAGCCGGGCTCGACGAAGCGCGCATTGAGGTCGATGGAGCGGCGTTTTGCCACGGCATCGCGCAAATTGATGAGCTCGTTCAAGAGGTCCGCGCGATCGGCCGGCGGCAAGGAGAGCGGCTTGGCGTTCGCGGGGGCTTTGAGCAGGTTCGGGTCCAAAGCCGTGCGCGCGAACACATAGCCCTCTTGCGACATCTCGGCCTGGGACAAAAGGCGGACCAAGCGGCGGAAAGCCTCGCCTTCCTGCCGCAAGGGCGCGGACCCGGCCAATTTGACGCCGGAACCGGCGGGCACGGTCAGCACATGGGCCATGTCGCTTTCGCCGCCCACGGCCGCGACCTCCACCTCATGGTCCGCGACGAGGATGTCCGCGCTGCCCGGGACCGACACCACGCCGAAGGCCGTGCCGCGCACCGTGGCCACCACGCCTTCGGCCGAGACGGACACGTGTTCGTTCGGACCAAGCAAACGCTCGAGCCGCGTCCAAATGCTGCCACCCAAGAGCTTGAGCCGCATGAATATCCCGGATGCGCCCTCATCCGCCACGATACGCACCTTGGTCCCCTCCTCCAGCTTGGATGCGCCCGTGCCGGGATAGCTCAAGATGGCCGTGCCAGTGACCACGTCGACCTCATCGCCCGATTCGAGCTCGGCGCCGTCCGCGGCCTCGATGGCCTTTCCGCCGCGCGTGACCATGACCTTGACCTTGCTCGCGCCGGCGAGCCGCACATACGCCACCGTTTTCGCGTCGGTCTTCTCTTGCGTCGGCGTCGCGGCCGGCGGGGCCGATGGTCTGGAGAGCGGCGCGCCGCAGCCCGCGCCCAACAAGGCGATCAAGGAAAGCACCGCGACGGCGCGGACATATCGGGTATGGGTCATATCATCGTGCGACATTCGTCGTATTCGTCGTGTCCGTAGGTGGGACATATTGGCGCGTGTAGTCGGTCGGGGGTGGCGCCTGATCGGTCGTGATGACGGGGGATGGCATGATGACCTGGGTCTGCTGCGTCGTGGACGGAGGCGTATATGTCGATGATGCGTTCGGCGCATATCCGGGCGGCAAGGGCGGCAAGACCTCGGTCGAGCTCGTCGTGGAGGGTGGCAGCCGTATGGTCTCGGTCGTGGACGGCGGGGGCGGATAGGCGCCCGTATTGGTCGGATATGTCCCAAAGGTGGGCGGTGGGACGAACAGGGTCGTGCTCGGCGGACGGATATACGGCACGGGCGCGGGTACGGGCCTCGTCGTTGTCGGCGGTCGCGTCAGCGTGGGGGCAGGCGGCCTCGTTTGGGTCGTCGCGGGAGGACGCGCTTGCGTCGCGCTCTGCGGAGCGGGCAGCGGCGCGCGCGCGGGAGGCGTCGTTGTCGGCGGTCGGACCTGGGTGATGGGCGCGTTCAAAGGCCGCGGCAGCAGGAACGGCGGCGTTGACGTGGGAGCGGGAGAGGTCGGCGGCGGCGTGAACAGCAAGGGCTGCGGCGGCGGTGCATGCAGGTATGGCGTGCGCCTGTCAGGTGGCGGGGGCGGCGGAATGACGGGTGTCGGCGGCGGTGGCGCGTTCGGCGTGAGCCGCAAGGCCTCCTCCGGGATCTCGCTATTGGCCGCTTGGACGAAATCCTCGTCCACTTCCCCTTCCGTCATGGGCGCGAGCTGGGGCGCGCCGGGAACATCGGAAATGGCCTGCACGGCCTCTTGCGGCCCCGCGATGGCGGGCAAGGACACGGGGACCTCGACCCTGCCGTCCACGGCCACGCCTTGCTGTATCTCGCCGAGCGAGGCGGGCCGGTCCGTCACCTTGGTGACGGCCACATGCGATTCCATGACCTGCACGGCCACGTGGCCGTCCTGCAGCTCGACGCCGAAGGACGTGCCGCGCACCGTGGCCACCACGTTGGCGGCGCGCACGCTGAAATCCGACCCCACGCCGAGCGTGCGCTGCAGGCGCGTCCAGATGCGACCGGCCTCGAGCTCCAAACGCATGCGCAGGCTTTGATGCGAGGCATCCTCGGCCCCTTGCGTGATGGTCACGGTGGACCCGCCGTTCACGACGGTGCGGCCGAAATCCGGGTAGATGATGGCGGCCGTGGACGTCCCCTCCGTCGTCAACGTATCGCCGGCGCGCAGTTCCATGTTCCGCAGGAGCGGGATGAAGGCGCCGGCGCGACGCACGCGCACCGTGCCTTGGACCTCTGCCAAGACGGCACCGGAGGACGCGGCGGCCGCGGGCTGCGGCGCGGTGGACGACGTGGGTCTTGGGGCCAAGCCTGGAAGCACCGAGGTCGCGAACTCGTGGAAAGGCGAGCCTGGCAAAAGTCCCGAGGACAAACGCGTCGCGCCTAACCCGAACACGCGCATGGCGATATAGGTCGCGAGCCCGGTCACGGCACAGAGGCCGGTAAAGATAAGGATGATGCGTTTCAACCCATCCATGGATGGGAGTGTAACACGGCCGCTAGGTCCCTTGCGCTTCTTCGGCTCCCGCGACAGGCACGGTATTGCGCATCCCCTTCCGCTTCAACATGCGCAAGACCTCGCCCAGCTCCGGGATGCGCAACACGGTCGCGATGAGCAAAAAGGCGGAGACGCCCAGGACGCCTGCGGCCACGGCCTGCGCCGCCACCTGCACATAGGTGCGCAGCGGATACCATGTCCCTACCAGTTGGCGCGCCACGTACGCGGCCAAGGCGAGCGCCAGGGAAGCGATAAGAACCTTGGCCGTGCTCGCGACCAATCTCGGCGCCATGTCCCGATGTCGGCGTCGCCACACGAGGAAGAGCCAGATCGCATTGACCCAGGCCGAAAGCGAGAAGGCCGCGGCCAAGCCGCTCACGCCGATCACGCCATAGGTCGTGGCCGCGACGCCGAGGTTCGCGGCCTCGGCCGCGAGGCCGGCCGTGAGGGGCGTGCGCGAATCCTGGGTGGCATAGAAGGCGCGTGCCCACAAGGCGACCAGGCATTGCGCCGGCAAGGACAAAGCCAGGATGCCGAGCACGTCCGCCGTGCGTATGGTGTCATCCCAATCGAAAGCGCCCGCGCCCAGGGCCAAGCGCACGATCTGCGCGCGCAAGAGCAGGAACACCGCGGTCATGGGCAGGATGAGGAAGAGCATCTTGCGCGCCGCGCCTTCGAGATGCCGCGTGAAGCCCTCTCGGTCCTTGAGGCTCGCGGCCGAGGCGAGCAAGGGAAAGGCCGCCACGGCATAGGACACGCCGATGATGCCCACCGGGAAGGATTGCAGGTTGTTCGCCAGGTTCATGACGGCCACCGACCCGGCGGAGAGATAGGACGCGAACGAGGTCAAAAAGACCAGGTTCATCTGGGACACGGCCAGGCCCACGGTGCGCGGGGCCATGAGCCGCAGGATGCGCCGCACCCCCGCGGGCTTGAAGCTGGGCCGGGGCAAATGCCCCAAGCCCATGGGCCAGACCACGGCCGCCTGCACGGCGAAGTGCAAGAGCGCGCCGAGGATGACGCCCCAGGCCACGCCGGCAACGCCCAATGGTTTCGAGAGCACGAGGGCACCGAAGATGATGCCGACATTGTAGAGCACGGGCGCGAGCGAGAAGGCGAAGAAGCGACGGAGGGATTGCAGGACGCCGCCCATCACGCCCGAGAGCCCCATGATGAGGGGCGAGAGCAGCATGATGCGGGTGAGCATCACGGTGAGCGCCATCTTGTCCGCGGCGAAGCCGGGCGTGACGAGCGGCACGAGCCGCGGGGCGATCAATGCCAAGGCGGCGCAACACACGGCCAAGGCGGCGCCCACGGTCGAGATGACCTGCCCCGCCAATTTCCATCCCTCCTCCTTGCCGCGCGTCTCCATGTATTCGGTGAACACGGGGATGAAGCCGGCAGAGAGCGCGCCCAGGATGAGCAGGTTATAGATGGTGTCGGGCAAACGGAACGCCGCGTAATACGCGTCCAAGGCATTGCCCGCGCCAAAGCTCGAGGCCAATGCGCGGTCGCGCAAGAGCCCCACGGCGCGAGAGGCCAAGGACGCGCCGCCGATGATGGCGGCGGCCACGCTGACGCTCTGCGCCTCCCCTGTCCACAGGGCCTTCAACCGTTGCCACATATCAGGCGAAGGGGTCGATGATCTCCCACAACGCGAACACCTTGCCGCCCTCGATGACCAGCTCTATCGGTTCGAGGGCCGTGCCCTCCGGCGCTTGGCCCGCAAGACGCGCGCCGGTCTTGGGATCGAACTCCGCGTGATGCCAGCGACAGCGCAAGACCGGCCCTTCCAGGTCGGTCGTCCCGCCCATATGCGTGCAGGCGTTCACGTAGGCCTTGAGCCTGCCGTCGTCGTTATATACGAGGCCTTTGCGCGGGCCGAAGGAAAAATGCTTGGCCTTGCCGGGCGCGAGATCGCCCTCGTTCATGACGGGAAGCCGCCGTATCATACCGTGCCTGTATCATCGCCATGGGCATCACCGCCCATGTCATAGTCGAAATCCAGTTCCTTGATGGCGCCGTTCGCGAGCATCTTCATCTCGGTGAAGATGTATTTGAGCGCGATGGCCAGGCGCCCGTCCTTTTCGAGACGGCGCACGGAGACGGCAATGGGATGGCTGCGCAAGAGGCCAAAACGATAGCCCGCCTTGGCCGCGCGCTGCACATAGTCGTGGTCCTCGGCAAAGACCACGCTCTCGTCGAAACCGCCTATGGCCTCATGCGCGTCGCGGCGCACCAAGATGCAAAAGCCCGGCGCATGCGGGCGTATCTTTTCCGTGGCGATGACATACGCGTTATAGGCCTCGTGGAAGGCACGGTCTATGGGCAGGCGCGAGAGCGGCCGCACCTTGCACGTGGCGACATCGAGCTTTTTGCGGTCCATCTCCTGGATGCAGTCGGAGAGGAACTTGGTCGAGGTGAGCAGGACATCGGCATCGAAGAACGCGATGATGTCGCCCTTGGCCTTTCGCGCGCCGGCATTACGGCCCATGCCTGGCATGCCGCCTTTGACCACGATGGCGTCGAAACTTTTGGCGATCTCGACCGTGCGGTCCGTGGACCCGGCATCGGCCACGATGATCTCCACGTCATGCAGGGTCTGGGAGCGCAGGGATTGCAGGAGCCGCGGCAGCAGTTTTTCCTCGTTCTTGGTCGGGATGACGACGGATATCCGCGGCATAATCCTAGATATGATGATTGAGTATCCAATAAGACGCAATGCTCGCGGCATTGGACACGTTCATGGATTCCTTGGAGCCTTTCTGGGACATCATCATCAGATCATCGCAGGCCTCGCGCAAGCTCGGCGCGATGCCGTCCACCTCGTTGCCGAGCAAAAGCGCGACCTTGTCCGGCGCGCGATACGTGACGAGATCGGTCGCGCGCGGATCGAGCTCGAGCCCGACGATGCGAAAACCTTGCTGACGCAGCTCTGCGAGGAGCTGCAAGACATCGCGCTTCTGCTCCCATGGCACCGAGGATTGCGCGCCGAGCGCGGTCTTGGCCACGCCGGCATGGTCAGGCGTCGGCGTATACCCGGTGAGCCACAGCTTGGCCACGCCCACGGAGTCGGCCATGCGCAACAAGGCCCCGACATTCTGTGCCGAACGGATGTCATGCGCGATGAGCTCCAGGCGTCTCGACATATCTGATAACTGTGCTAGTCTTAGCATGCTTTTACCCTTTTGTCGCCCCTGCGCAGGCAGGGGCCCATGAAATATATAGCTCTCACCTATTGATCGGTGAGAACCATATATTTCCTGGATTCCCGCTTTCGCGGGAATGACAGAAAAAATATCATGCGTTTCGGACATCGCGTCACGGGCAAGATCACGGGCTACGACGAAAAAGGTCGCGGCTCTTTTTCCATCTCCGAACCTCCCACCCAGCAGACCGGGTCAGGCGATTTCGCCATCCCCTTCGCCGCGCTCGGCGATGAGGTCACGGCGACCTTCATCAAGCGCGACCATGGGCAAAAGATCTGCCGTCTCGAATCGGTGCAGACGCCGGGTCCGGACCGCGTCACGGCGCCGTGCCCGCATGCAGGATCTTGCGGCGGCTGTTTGTGGCAGCATCTGTCATACGATGCCCAGGCCAAACTCAAGCTCGACATGGTGAACAAAGCCTTCGAGAGCGCCGGTCATGCGGAACGTCTCGCGTCCATCGTGCCAGCGAAAGAACATTTCCATCAACGCAATCGCATGGACTATTGCGTGGGCTGGAACGGCGAGATCGGATTGAAGGAATACGGCTCGTGGAACCGCTATGTGGACGTGAAGACCTGTTTGCTCCTGAACGACGGGGCGGGCGACATCCTGCAGCAAGTGCGCGAATGGATGAAGGCACATGACCTCTTGCCCTGGGACGCCAAGTTCTATCGCGGCGATGTGCGCTATGTCGTGGTCCGCGAAGGCAAGCGCACAGGGCAACGCCTCATCGTCGTCGTGGTCCATGCCTTGGATCGCGTGAAAGACGATGCGCGCGCAGACCTCGCGGCACGTCTCTCTCCTTTCGCCACATCCGTCCTGCTCGGCGAGCAAGCGCTCGATACGGACATCTCCTTGGCACAGACCTTCGTCGCCTTGAAAGGCGAACCGCATCTCGACGAGGTCTGCGGCGGCATCACGTATCGCATACATCCGAATTCCTTTTTCCAGACCAATACCGTGATGGCCGAGGTCTTGCAGCAGACGGTCGAGAATTTCGTCATTCCCGCGAAGGCAGGAATCCAGCAGCCCAAACATCTATTAGACCTCTACTGCGGCCTGGGCTTCTTTGGCATCGCCTTCGCAAAACATCATCCGGAGCTCAAGGTCTCCGGCTTCGAGCTCGACGCCCCGGCCATCGAGCTCGCGAAACTGAACGCGCAGACGAACGGCGTCGCGGAACGCTGCGACTTCACCGCCGGGCCCGCCGAAGACCTCTCGTGGAAAGACATTCCGGCCGACAGCGTCATCCTCGACCCACCGCGCGCGGGATTGCACCCGAAGGTCCTTAAGACCGTGCTCGAGATGGCCCCGCCGACCCTGGTCTACGTGTCCTGCAACTTCCATCGCCTCGTGCAGGAACTGGTCCAATTCAAGGAAAAGTACGATGTCGAGCGGCTCGTCGCCATCGACATGTTCCCGCATACGCCGCATATCGAGGTCATCGCCAGGCTGATCCGCCGCTAAGGTGCTATACTTGGCGCATGAAAACGGGCTTTGTCATGCTCGCCGGGCGTTCGAACGTGGGGAAATCCACGCTCTTGAACGCATTGGTCGGCACCAAGGTCGCCATCGTGACCCCGAAGCCGCAGACCACGCGCCATCCTTTGCGCGGCATCGTGCATGACAAGCGCGGCCAGATCGTGTTCGTGGACACGCCGGGCGTGTTCTTGGGACGCAAGGACCCCGTGTCCAAACGCCTCAACGAAAGCGTGCGCGAGACGCTCGAGGGCGTGGAGGCCATCGTGTACGTGCTCGACCCCACGCGCGCCCCGGGGCCGGAAGAAGAACATGTGCAGAACCTGCTGCGCATGGCCAAGCTCCCCATCATCATGGTCCTCAACAAAAGCGATCTGCCCATGCAGGACCGTCCGTGGTTGGAACAGTATCGCACCGTGGACATCGGCCAGGTGCTCACCCTCGAGGTCAGCGCCAAGACGCATAAGAACCTCAACCTGCTCGTGGATGCCTTGTTCGAACGCATGCCCGAGGCCGAGGCGCATTATCCCGACCTGCAATTGACCGACGTGGGCCACAATCAATGGCTCGAGGAGCTGGTGCGCGAGAAGATCTTCCTCAACCTCGACCAAGAGATCCCATACAGCATCAAGGTGGCGCTCGAGGACCTGCAGACCCGCGCCGATGGCTCCAAGCTCGTGGCCGCGACCATCTATACCACCGAAGAGCGCTATAAGAAGATGATCATCGGCAAAGGCGGCCAGATGGTGAAGAAGATCGGCATGGACGCGCGCAAGGAGATGGAGGCCGTGACCGGGCACAAGGTCTATCTCGAGCTCACGGTGAAGGTGGACCCCAAATGGCAGGAACGTTTCCTATGACGACCGCGACGCGCAATCCCTTTGTCATGCCGGCCATCGAGCATCTCGCCACGGTGCGCGACCTTGAGGCATATTTGGCGCAAGAGCTCGCGCATGCCACGGACCCGGCCGAACGCAAGCGGCTCGAGACGGCCTGTTCCGAGGCATACAGCTGCGACCCGTGGAAATACGAACCCGTCCTGCTCGACCGGCTCATCGCCTTGCGACAGGCAGATGGCGACCAAGAGGACATCGACCGTTTGCGCGGCCTCATCCGCGCCGGCTCCTGGATGCAATATCAACGCCATGACGACGCGGCCGTGCTCGAGGACATTCGACGCCTGCGCCGCGCCGAGCCGGAACGCGGCGATGCCCTGCAAGAGGCCGCGCGTCTGTATGCCGACAAGGTCGTGGGCGTGGAACTGGAATGGGCCGCGCAGCTCATCGAGGACCTGGACCTGCGCGCCTGGCTCAATTTGAAAAAGCTCGCGCATGCCCATGGGCAAGGCACGGATGCCGACACCGTGCATCAACGCCTGCTGCGGCAAGAGATCGAGGACCTGCGCGCCGTGCGCGACGCGTTCTATTTCCGAAGGCTGTATCCGACCATCTCGATGAAAGGGTTCTAGGCCGTATAAAAAATGACGCCGTCCTCCTCGTGATGGACGGGCCAGGCGGGAAAACGATAATAGTGCGAACAGACCAAGGCGCCGGGCTTCAGCTCTCGGCGCAGTTTTTTCTCCAAATGCGGCATCACGTGGTCCATGCCATACACGGTCACCACGTCATATCCGGAAAAGTCGGTCTTCCACATGTTCGCGCGGCGCATGGCCATGCGGTCAGAGAGGCCGGCGCGGCGCAAACGCCAATTCCCGATGAAGACCAGGACGGGATGTATCTCGATGCCCACGCCGTGCGCGCCCGCGCGGCCGAAGGCGAGCAGGATGCGTCCGTCCCCCGCGCCGATATCCGCCATGCGCGTGCCCGGACCCGCGCCCGAGACGCGCACCATGGCCTCGATGGCCTCGCGTCGCGACGGAAAGTACGGCGCGCCCCGGGCGAGATGCCACAGGGTCCATGCGCAGACCAGGGCCAAGGCGAGATGGATCATCCTTGCACGTCTTTGAGCTCGGTGATCTCGTAATCGAACAGGGTGCCGAACTCCTTGCGCACGGCGTCAGACATGCGCACCTCGAGCACGAGCGGATAATAGGGGTTCTTGAGCACGTACATGTCGCCGAACCAGGAAGAGACCTTCATCGCCTGCACGGTCGTGACATCGCCGTTCACGATGAGCTGCCTCTCGACCGTCGACGAGGCGACCTTGGCCAAGTACACGTCCTTGTGTTGCTCGTCGATGACGCGGTCACCCTGCAATTTGAGTCGCAAGGACGCGGCCGCGAGGCGCGAGTTCGGCTTGAGGCGCAGCACGCGAAGGAAGTCCGCGTCCGTGAGGCCGAAATAGAACGAGCTCATGCCGCCATGCGTGAAGTTCTCGTACACGTCCTGCGACAGCCAGATGATGCCGGAACCGAGCCCGCCGCCATCGCCCTCCGGCCACAGGGCCGGCGGATAGATCTTGTAGGCGTCCAAGAGATGATCGTCCAGCACCTTGCCCGTGACCTGCATGTTGGTCGCTTTGCCGGCCGCAGCCTTCGCATAGTCGAGCTTCCATCCCACCTCGGCCAAGTTGCCCGGAGCAAAGCGATGCACCACGACGGTACGCATGTTCTCCCCCAGGCCCATGCCGGTCTCGGCGACCAGGGCCGGGTCCACGCCCGAGACGTTCTCGTGCATCACGAGGACGCTCGAGGCGACGAGCTTGATGCGGTCCGTGACCTCTTTGGGCGTGCGCCCCGCCGTCTCGAGCGGCGTGGGGCCCGAAGGGGCCTCGGGCGTGGAGCTCGCGGCAGGGGCTATGCCGCCCTCAACGGGCTTGTGTTCCTCGGACCTGGCCTGCCAGCAACCAGCCCCTAGCGCGATCGCGCAGAGCATGAGGCACACCCCCGTCCGGAGGACAGTTTGTCGCATACCTAGGGCTCGCGTCATTGGCCCACATAGTTCACGACCACCCGCATTTCGTCAATCCCGGTCCCGGCCCGGTCACCCTTGACATCCAACTGGAAGGTGGCGTCGGATCGGTCGCCGAACAGGATCTCGGTGCGGGATACCTCGTCTTGCACCGTTTCCACGTGGAAATCGCCTTGGGCCATCTGGCCACGATAATAGGAGATGACATCCGCGGGCTTGAGGTCCGGCACGGGGCCCCAGGAAAGGAACACGCTGTCGGCGTTCAGGGCCTGCATGCGATCGACGCGCAACAAGGTGGACGTGGACAGGCGGGACAAGGCGTCCGCGACATCGGGGGGCAGGGTCGGCGTACTGGTCGCGACCAGGCCCAAGAGACGGAGGGGCGACAGGATGCGCTCGGCGATGCCGCGCTTTTGGGTGGCAGGAACGTATTGGATGGTCGCATCCTTGAGCCGCAAGATCTTGATCTCTTCCGGGAAGTTCGCGGGCAAGGCGGTCAGATGTTGCGGGCCAGGTCCTTGCAGGGAGTGCAGGAACCATCCGGCGGCCACGGCGAGCGCGAACAGGGTCAGGCCGCAACCCAGGCAGCAGGCTTGCCACCAGGGGCGCCCGCCCTCGGCCTGGTCCACCACCTTGCGTATGTCTTCCGGCATCGCCATACGATACCGCCGTCGCCTTTGGGCGTCGAGATGAGCCTTTTCCGGCACGACGCGGCGGAGTACACTGCCCTGAACGTATGACACGCCCACCGACGCTCAAAGACCTTGCTCCGGGCTTTTCCTTGCCCGATGCCGATGGCGCGATGCATGCCTTGTCCGACCATGCGGGCACGCCCGTGGTGCTCGTCTTCTATCCCGGCGACATGACGCCGGGCTGCACCTTGCAGCTCACGGGACTGCGCGATCACAAGGCCGCGCTCGCGCAGGCGGGCGCGACGGTCTATGGCATCAATCCGGCCTCGGCCGAAAGCCATGCGGCCTTCCGTTCCCGGCATGATCTCCCCTTTCCCCTCTTGGTGGACAAGGGCGCCAAGGTGGCCAAGGCCTATGGCGCCGTGCGGCGCGTGTTCGGCCTGACCCTCATACGCCGCACCGTGATCGTGGTGGGCGCGGACGGCCGCATCGCGTTCTCCCGCCACGGCCTGCCCAAGGAAAGCGACATCCTCAAGGCCGTGCAGGCCTCGCATGCCGCTTGACGCATGCGCGCCCGCGTATTCTCATACGTGGACTATGATCACCATCGGAAACAAGGCCCCGGATTTCTCCAAGCTCGCCGCGTACAAAGCAGGTTCGGACAAGTCCATCGACGTCGCATTGGACGACTACAAGGGAAAATGGCTCGTGCTCTTCTTTTATCCCCGCGACTTCACCTTCATCTGCCCGACGGAGCTCAAAGGCTTCGCGTCGCATGAGGAAGAGTTCCGCAAGATGAACTGCGAGATCATCGCCGCTTCCACGGATTCGTATTTCTGCCATAAGGCCTGGTTCGAACGCGACCTCTCCATGGTGAAGTACCCGGTCATCGCCGATACCAATCTGTCGCTCTCGCGCGACTATCAGGTCTTGAACGAGGAGAACGGCGAGGCCTCGCGCGGCCTCTTCGTCATCGACCCGGAAGGCCTCGTGAAGTACTGCGTCATCAGCGCCGGCTCCGTCGGCCGCTCGGTCAAAGAGGTGCTGCGCGTGCTCATGGCCCTCCAGTCCGGCGAGCTCTGCCCCGTGGAATGGGAGCCCGGCCAAGCGACCTTGGGGAAAGCATAAGACCTCCAAACGAAACACCCCGCATCGCGGGGTGTTTTTTGCTGATCGCGCTATGCCGCGACCGCTTTCGGTTTCTTGTTCTTGGCGCCTTCTATCGCCTCTTCGAGCGATGCCTTGTTCCAGCCGACGATGACCGTGCCGCCGATGTCTATGACCGGCACGCCCATCTGTCCCGACTTCTTCACCATCTCATTTGCCGCCGCCGGGTCGCTCGACACGTCGATGTCATTGAACGCGATGCCTTTCTCCCGCAGATACTCCTTGGCCAGTTTGCAATACGGGCAGGTCGGCGTTGAATAGACGGTGATGTTCATAATGGGTTTGTTTTTCTCACGCACCCAGTATACCACACCGCTCAACTCAGAGTTTTTGGAGGAAGCGCGCGAGCAGACGGACCCCGTATCCTGACGCGCCATACGGTTGGTCCGCTCGCGTCTCGCGTTCCACGAAGCTCGGCCCCGCGATGTCGAGATGCGCCCAGGGCACGTCTCCCACGAACGGTTTGAGGAAGAACGCGGCCGTGATGGTCCCGCCGCCCGCGCCGCCGCCGATGTTCTTGAGGTCGGCGATCTTGGAGCGCACCATCTCGGCATATGGTTCATATAAAGGAAGCTCCCAGAGCGGTTCGCCCGTCTCCTCGGACGCGGCAATGAGGCGCGCGGCGAGCCGGCGATCGTTCGAGAGCAAGCCGGCCACGTCCTCGCCCAAGGCCACGATGCACGCGCCCGTGAGGGTCGCGAGGTCGATGAGGAGGTCGGGCGAAAAGCCGCGCGCGTACGTGAGCGCGTCCGCGAGCGTGACGCGGCCCTCGGCATCAGTGTTGAGCACCTCGATGGTCGTGCCGTCCATGGCCGTGACCACGTCGCCGGGGCGATAGGCGCTGCCGCCGGGCATGTTCTCGACCGCGAGGAAGACGCCATGCACCTCGATGGGCACCTTGAGCTCGGCGAGCGCCTTGAACAGGCCGAGCACGGCGGCCGCGCCCGCCATGTCGAGCTTCATGGTCATCATCTTGTCCGCGGGCTTGAGCGAGAGGCCGCCCGAATCGAAGGTCACGGCCTTGCCGACGATGGCCACGCGCTTTTTCGCGCCGCGCGGTTTGTACGCGAGATGCGCGCCCATGGGCGGATGCATGGACCCGCGGGCCACGGCGAGCGCCGCGCCCATGCCGAGCTCTTCCATCTTTTCCTTGTCGAGCAGTTCCACGGTGACGCGCGGGCCGGCGAGCTTGAGCGCTTCTTCCGCCATGCGCTGCGGCGTCATGTCCGAGGGCGGCATGTTCACGAGATCGCGCGCGTAGTTCGTCGCCTCGGACAGGATGCGCGCGGCGAGCAGACCTTCTTTGGCGGACGCGGCCATCGCCGCGCCCTGCACGCAGATGCTCACGGCCGCGAGCTCTTTGTGCGGCGCGTCCTTTTTGCGCTGGGTGCCGTGATAGGCATGGAAACGATAGCCCGAGAGCGAGAGCCCTTCGCAGAGCGCCTGGGCCATGTGCTTGGCCTCGCGCGGCGTGAGCCCCTCGGGCAGGCCGCAGACCAAGGTCTCGGCCTTGGCCGCGGAGGCGAGCTTGACCAAGGCGCCGCCCACGCGACGCATGGCGTCGACGCGGAAGGCCTTGCGCTGGCCCAAGCCCACGAGCGCGACCTTGCGCGCCTTGAGACCGCCGAAGGTCGGCGCGACCAGGGAATGCCCGGCCTTGGCCTCGAAGCCGTCCTCGGCCGCGAGACGCGACAAGGACCCGCCCAAGGCGTCGTCGATGGCCGCGGCATCGCCCGTGAGCTGGCGTCCGCCTTGGAACACGAACGCGACGGCGAGGTCGGCGGGGATGTTCCCCGGCGCCTTGGTCAGGATGTCGATCTGCATAGGCCCCAACCTCAACAAAAAAGCGCCCTGCTGTCCAACGAGGTGGACGCGGGCGCGGGTCAGGTGAAGTCGTCGAAATACGGTTTGTACCAGCCGGTCGCGATGAGCCGTTCGCTCAAGCGCGCGGCCAAGGCGCCGGGCAGGATGCGCGCGAGCGGGATCTCCTTGAGGCGTCCGTCCTTGCCGGGACGGAAGGCGAAGATGCAGTTCTTCTCCTCGATGATGATGGGCCAGCGCTTCTTGCGCGCGATGGGCCGGAGCTTGACCTCGGGATTGAAGCAGATGGGATAGCGCACGACCTCGAACATAGGCGCGTCCGAGCTGCTGTCGCCGATGGCGTACGAGCCGCGGAGATCGAGACGATGGGCCGCCGCGAGCGTGCGCACGGCCTTGGCCTTGTCCAGGAAATGCTGGATGGGCTTGCCGCCGGTGAAGAACCCCTTCTTATCGAAGGGATGCTCCGTGCCCATGAAGAGCTTGATGTCATTGATGAGCGCGAACTCCTCGACCACCTGGTACGGGGACCCGCTCACGATGACGCGCCGGATGCCGACGTCCTTGGACGCCGCGGAGAGCTCGCGCGTGAACACGTGCACCTCATGGCCCTTGCGCTCGATGGCGCGACGGGCGCAGAACTTGGCGTCCTCCACCCGGATGCCGCGCATGCGCCCATGGTCCTGATAGGCGCGCACCTGCTTCCAGATATAGTCGTCATACGGGATCTTGCGCTGCTTGGCGAGGTCGCGTTCCTTTTCCGGGATGTCGAGGACGAGCTGGGGCATGAGGCCCGCGCGGACGAGCTCCTCGATCCACGCGACGAAGAGCTGTTTGCGGAACCAGGTGCCGTCCAGGTCCTTGAACCCGGCGGCTTCGAGCGCGGGCTCGTTCGTGGGCTTTTTCATGACTGCCTCTCTGTGAAGGTTCTGCTGCTTGGGTACCAAAAAAAGACGCCCGGGTCAATGCCGGGCGTCTCTCTTCCCTATTTGAGCTTCGCGTCGAGCAATGCCTTGAACTCCTCGTACGAGGGCGGGTTCGGCGCCACCTCGTCGTTCACGAAGATGGTCGGGGTGGCATTGATGCCGAGCTTCTCCCCCGCCTTGCGCGCCGCATCCACGGCGGCCGTCGTCTTCGCATCGTCGAGACAGGAGGTGAAGGACGCCACATCCAGCTTGAGGGCCTCGGCATAGTGGACGAGGTCGGCGCGTTCGAGGCTGTGTTGGTTCAGGAGCGCCGCATCGGCATATTCCCAGTACTTGCCTTGCGCCTGGGCGCAGATCGCGGCGCCGGCCACGGCTTTGGCATGCGGATGCAGTTCATAGAGCGGGAACAGGCGCGCGGCAAAGCGCACGCGGCCCGCATAGTCGGACATGATGCGCTGCATGGTCGCGTGATAGGCGCGGCAGGACGGACATTCCAGGTCGAGGAACTCGGTGACCGTGACGGTGGACGTGGCAGGTCCCAGGACCGGCGTGCCTTCGGGCACGAGCAAGGCCATGCCGGAGGAATTCAACGCGGCCTGGTCTATCTTGGGGATGTTCCCGCCGGCATCTCGCGCGAGCAGGTTCCACAGGAGGAGACCACCGACGATGAGCGAGAGCAGCAGGGCATAGAAGGTCCAGGTCAGTTCGCGTATCTCGCGGCGTTCATCAGGCTCGTCCTCCCCCTCGAAGAACGCGAGGACGAAGAGGACGGTCGCGACCGCGCCCGAGGTCAGGCACCACGTGCAATAGGCGTGTATCTGATAGGTCTGCACCAAAAAGAGCCAGGCGGATTCGAGGAACCCGATGCCGGTCATCGCCAACAGGCCCTGGGTCCACCAGCGCGAGGCGCGGCGCATGTACGTGCGCGCCACGAGGGTCGCGATGACCGCCAGATAGAACAGGACGCCGAGCAAGGGCCGCGGCAGGCCGAACACCGTCTTTGCCTGGGGCGAGGCGCGGACCAGTTCGCAGCCCGATTCCGTGCCGCACACGATGGGCTTGCCCGACACGTACGTGATGAGCAGGTATGACGAGGCGAACAGGCCGACGAGGGCCGCGAGCAACATGGCGCGTCGGACATTCAGATGGGCTTTCGGGGAAATGCGTTTCAGCATAGTTATTTCAGACCCGCGCAAGTGGAGGTGGCCCACAGCCCGAGATGCCCCATCCTCGCATCTTTTTCCGCTTGTTTCAACTCGCGCTTGTATGACGCGGCCATGGGGAAGGTCACATACGCGTAGGCAAAGCCATCGGCGACCATCTTCCTATTATACTGCGTGCCGTCCGCGAGATAGACGATGCGCAACAGCCGATCATATTTGTCGCGCTCATCGGCCTGCGGGTCGGCGACCAGTTTTACCCGGCTGCCTTCGGGCAAGAGATGCTTGCCTTGCGCCGAGGCCTCCTTGCCGAAACATTCGACGGTCTTGCGCGGGTCCACGGTCTCGGGCGTATTGATGCCGAGGAAGCGCACGCGCACCTCGCCCGTCTCGCCATCGACGCGCACCACGGCCGTGTCCCCGTCCACCATGCGCACGATGGTCGCATTGGTCTCTACGGTCGATGTCGCCGTCGGCGCGGATGCCGTCGAGGTCGTCACCGAAAGGATGAGCGGCGGCGGGCCGGGATGCGCCTCGGGCGGCCCGACCCGCTTCATATATAAAGACGCGGCGAGGGACGCGAGGAGGACGAAGAGATAGGTCGCCCAGCGCGGCATATCAATCCCGCATCACCCAGCCTACTTTGACCTCGTCGCCGTCCACCACGATCTCGTAGCGGTCTATGCGATGGCCATTCCCGCACAGCCCGGTCTCGATATCAAAGGCCCAATCATGCCAGGGACAATGCAATTTCCCTTCCGCCAGCTTGCCGCAGGAAAGCGGGCCGCCCATATGCGGACACACCGTGTTCACCGCGAAAAAGACGTCGCCGCGGCGGCCTATGGCCATGGGCTTTTTATGCGCTTTGATCTCTTTGACCTGTCCCTCGGCCCATTCCGAAACCTTGCCGACCGTCTCATAGCGTTCGGGCACGCCCGCCGGCGGGATATGATGGGACATAGGTCTCCATCCTATCATATGCCTGTCCCAGGGAAAGGGCTTGACAAAAAGCCTAAAATAGGGCATTTTCAGCCCGCCATGGACATATCATCCTGCCTGACGACCGACCTGTTCGCGGCCGATCTTTCGACAGATACGCCCACGCATGACCTGCATGGCAAAAGCGTCGGCGAAGCCCTCATCGAGCTCGACTACGTGCTCACCCGTGAAGCCAATATCGGCGCCGATGCCATACGCATCATCCACGGCCGCGGCAGCGGGACCCTGCGCCAGGTCATACATGCCTGGCTCACCGCACAACGTCTGCGCGGACGCGTCCGTGCGTTCCGCGATTCCGAGGACATGGGCCGCGCCGGAGGCGTGACCATCGTCCTTCTTCCCAAGAAAGAGGTGCCCTGATGCGTCAACGATATGGAAGTCCGCTCCCCCTTGCCGCCCGCCGCTGGCTCGAACGTCTTGCCAACGTCATTTGGTTCTCGGAAGACGGGCTCAAGCATGGCTTGACCTGGCAGGGGCTCGATCTCGTCCGCGGCCACAGTCTCGACCGGTCCCTGACGAGCGCCGAGTTCTGGACCATCACGGAGCTCGTCCGCGACTATGACCTTCCCTGCCGCCTGCTCACCGGCGACATCGGCTATGGCCTGTGCGTGGCCCTCTATGACCACGCGCGAGACGTCTTCGTCCCGCCGACGCCGCTCTTCGCCTTCAGCGATCGGCATCTGCCGAGCGCCCGAGGCGGATGGCCGAACGCGGACCATGCCTGGAAGACCTTGGAGACCTTCACCCATCACCCCGACAATCTCGACATCCTCGAGATCTACAGGATACCGCCTCCTTCCGAACGGAAGGACTACGAGTGGCGATGAGCGCACGGAGGTTCCCATGATCGATCCGGGTTTCGATTGGTTCCCCATCATCCGACGCGAACGCGTGAGCCGCCTCCTGGCGGCGCCGTTCTTCGCGGAGGCCGGCGCCTTGTTCATCGCCGCGCATGCGCTGTGGCGCGGACCGCATGGCGGCGGACGCCTGCGCGGCAAAGAGCTGCTCGAGCTCGGACAAAGGCTCGAGAACTCCGCCGAGTTCTGGCGCAGGAGCGCGCTCGGCTGGGCCGACTCCCCGCTCCTGCCGAACAATGAGGACGGCGTCGGCCCTTTGCTCGCGCGATACGTGGACGTGCGCCATGCGCGTTTCGACGCGAGCGAAAAGGACAAACATCCCGTCGCCGCGCGGCGTTTGGTCGCGGGCGGCATCGCCCTCGTGGAACGAGGCATCGCCCTCGTGCGACGCACCGGCGATGAGCTGCATCGCCGCAAAGAGGCGGAGGACTGGGAGGACAGGCTCGAGGACATCTCGGGCTCGCCCGCCGCCCAGCCGCCCTCACCGCCGCTCACCGAGGAACAGCTCCGCTGCCTCGAAGCGCGCGCCGTGTACCGCGCGTGCCAGGGCCTCTCGGCCACGGCGCATCGCGTGCTGACCCGCAAAGAGAAACCTGCGCGCGGCAAAGCGCTCGCCTTCCGCGAGGAACGCGAACGCCGCTGCCTGGAGGACGAAGCGCGCTTCCGCACGCTCGCCGAGACCTGCTATCTCGGCTTCATCGACAAGGTGGACGGAGACACGCAGACGGCGATGTTGCAGGGCTGCGATGACACGCCGCCCAATCCCCTCTCGTATGACCAACACCACGAGACGGAAGCCGCCATCACCAAGGCCGTGCATATCGTCGATGCCCTGGTGACCGGCTTCCTCGGCCTGCTCGACGGGCCGGACGGCACCTCGACGCGTCTCGATGCCGTGAACGCCTTGCTCCTTCCCCCCAAGACCGCCTGAACGCGGTCTTTTTTCATGCAGAAAAAAGCCACCGGAAGGTGGCGTCAGTATTCGATGACAAGCGGGCTGCCGAGCCCGGTCACGGCGTCATAGCCGGGAGCGGCGGTGCAAAGCTCGCCGCAGGTGCCATTGTGGCCCGTGACGATGTCGCGGAAAAAGGACTTGGCGTTCGGCAATGCCGCGTCTTGGTAGAAGAAACGGTTGTTCGCCGAAAGCCCGAGCGACTTGATGGCCGCCCATTGGGGCGCGCCCGCCGAGGTGCCGCCGATGATGGCCCATCCCGCGTCCTCCGCCGGAGCGCAAGAGTTGTACACGAGGAAGCCCGTGTAGGGATCGGCATCATAGGAGACGTCGGGGATGAGGCGCTTGCCGCCTTTGAGGCCCAGACGTTTCTGGAAATCGGGCATGGGCGTGAACGCGCTCCTGCCGCCGCCGGAGCCGGACCAGGCCGTTTCGGCGACGAGGGTGCCGTCGGCCGCGACCAGGACGGACGTGCCGCCGACCGAGACCACGTTGGGCGAGGCCGCGGGCCAGCTTGCGCCATTGCCGTCATCGCCGGACGAAGCGAAGAAGGTCGCGCCATAGCGGCTCGTGAAGTGGCTGTCATACGCGTCTTGTTCCGCGTACTCCGGCCCGCCCCAGCTCATCGAGATGGCGACGACGTCGGCGCGCATGCGGGCATAGTCCACGGCCGCGATGAGATCGGTCCCGTCGTTCGACTTGGCCTCGACCAGGAGGATCTTGGCGTTCGGCGCGATGGCATGCGCCCATTCGATGTCGAGCGCGATCTCCGAGGCCCAGTTGAAGTCGACCGTGATCTTGGTCGTCATCACGTGCTTTTCGAAGCAGCCGTTCTCCGTCGTGCATTCCGGCAGATCGTAGCGCCGGCTGAACACGTTGAGGTCTTTTTCGGCCTGCGGATCGTCGAAGGCGTCGATGATGGCGATGGTGCCCGCGCCGCCCGTGGACGGCAGGTTGTACACCTTGCGGATCTGCGCGGGCGTGAAGCCCGAAGGCAGGCCGAAGCGCTTGGGCAGGATCTGATGCGGCGGATGCGCGAGATAGCGGTCCAAGACGGGATCGGGCCGCTCGGGCGGTTCGAGGTCCTGGCCGCGCGGGGTCCAATAGTGTCCGGCGAAGAAACCTCCGCCACCCACGGCCACGAGCGCCGCGATAGCCAAAGCCGCGGGGAATGCCTTGTTCTTCCAGCTCATGACCTACTCCTTGTGAAGGGACGGGTTGCGAGATGAATATAACAAGACGCGCCGAAAAGGCGCAATCGACTACCCGTTGTTCAGTTTTTTTCGGGTCTTGAGAAGCTTCGTGATGAGCATGACGGGCAATTTCTTGTCCAAGGGAAAACGCACGGTCGCCGTCGAGATGCTGTAGCCTTTGAGGTCCTTGGCATGCATGGCGAGCACCGGGGTCGGGATATAGAGCCCGACATGGGTCTTGGCCAGCGCGAAATACGCGAAACGTCCATTATACCCATAGTACGGCATACCATAGCTCATGCGCTCCGTGGCTTCGGGCGCGACCTTTTTGATGAGCGCGCGCATCTGCGCGAGCATGGGTCGTGCGGTTCGCGATGCGGACGAGATATAGGCGTCCACGGTCTTGGTGGCTTTCAGCATAGGACCATGCGCTAGACCAGGCCTTTTTCCCCGGACGCATGCGACACGCCCACGACCATGATGCAGCCTTTTTCCGAGCGTGCGACATGCTGCTGCCCCGCCGGGACATCGATGCGTCCGCCCGGGCCATAGGTCTTGGTGCCGTTCTCGTCGATGATGGTCATGTCCCCCTCGACGACGAGATGCACGGTATGCGTGTGATGCACATGCTGACCCAGGTCATAGCCCGCGCCCACGGGCACGGTCATCACTTCGTCGAACCCTTCGCGGATGAGCTGGTCTTTGGCGTCTTGTTCGGTCATAGGCCCATACGATAGCGCATTGACGGACAAGGTCCAAAACAGTATCGTTTGGCCACAAAACAACACCGTTCGGGGATCGTCTAATGGTAGGACAGCGGCCTTTGAAGCCGTGAATCTAGGTTCGAGCCCTAGTCCCCGAGCCAAACAAATACTCCGGCGTACGTCGGAGTATTTGTTTGACCGGGGGTATGAGGCGCGAACGGGGAAAGGGTGAAAACGGGAGTTTTCACATGCCGAGGAGGGCACACGGGAACCCGAAGGTTCCCGCGGGAGGAGCGCAGCGACGACGTGAGACGCCCTAGTCCCCGAGCCAAACAAATACTCCGGCATACGTCGGAGTATTTGTTTGAGCGATGGCATGATGATAGGGTCAGAAACATGCCGCCCCTCACCCGCCGCTGCCCCTGGGCTTCTCCGGACGATCCGCTGTATGTCGAATATCACGATAGGGAGTGGGGCATGCCGGTGAAGGATGACAAAAAGATCTACGAGTTCCTCGTCCTGGAGGCGTTCCAGGCGGGATTGTCGTGGCGGACCATCCTGCATAAGCGCGAGAACTTTCGCAACGCCTTCGCGGGTTTCGATTTCCACAAGGTCGCGCGTTTCACAGTCAAGGACGTAGCGCGGCTCATGCGCGACGCGGGCATCGTGCGCAATCATGCCAAGATCAAGGCGGCCATCAACAATGCCAAACGCCTACTCGAAGTGCGCAAGGAGTTCGGGACATTCTCGCGATATATGTGGTCCTGGGTCGGTGGCAAGACGCTCCACAACACACGCAAGACGATGAAGGACATCCCGGCGCAAAGCGACATCGCCAAGGCGTGGGCAAAGGACCTCAAGAAACGCGGCTTCTCGTTCCTGGGCCCGACCGTGGTCTATGCGCACATGCAAGCCGTGGGCATGGTCAATGACCATCTGACCACCTGCCATCGTCACAAGGCCCGTTGAACACGGGTCTTATGCTATACTATCCCCCGTATTTACTCTTTTTCCTTATTTTTCGTATGCCCGTCGTTCCCGTAAACCTTCTCGCGCTCCTTGCGAGCGTGGTCGCGTCCATGGTGCTCGGTTCCTTGTGGTTCGGTCCCCTGTTCGGCAAAGCGTGGATGAAGATGATGGGCATGAGCAAGGACAAGATGACGTCCGCCCAAAAGAAGAGCATGGGCAATAGCTATGCCATCATGGCCCTCGGCTCCCTGCTCACGGCCTATGTGATGCAGCATTCCTTGGTGTTCGCCAGCACCTATCTGCACATCTACGGTCTGAACGCCGGCCTCATGACGGGCTTCTGGAACTGGGCGGGCTTCATCGCGCCGTCCACCGTCGGCATGGTGCTGTGGGAAGGCAAACCGTGGAAACTGTGGTGCCTCGTCGCGGGCTATTGGCTGGTGCAGCTCTTGCTCACGGGCGCCATCCTGGCCTCGATGTAAGACGATGTGAACGCACGCGCAGCGGGGCCGCTGCGCGTGTTTTTTTTATTTCGCGATCGAAAGAATTGGAAGATGTCTCGACGTCGCTCGACATGACGATAAAAAAGACCCCTGCATTCGCAGGGGAAGGGAACTGACGGATCAGGCCATGTGATAGGCCCCGAGGGCCAGGGCATATTCGCCCCAGCCGTGATACATGGGCCGCTTGCCGAGCTTGGCGGTCCACGACCACAGGTATTCGCGGAGCGTGGGACTGCGGCCGACCAAGCTGCCGATATAGAACACCTTGTCCAGGTCCGGCATGCCCTTGAAGTTGCTGATGAGGACGATGTCGCGCACCGTCTGCACGGCGAGCTTGTGCAGGAAGGTCGCGCAGACATCGTGGATGTCCTGATCGCAGGCCATGGTCCGCACATTGCCGAAATGCGAGAGGACGAGATCGCCCACGAAGCCATCGTCGAGCTCGGGCACTTGCTCCTTGATGAGCCGGTCGAGATGTTTGCCCTTCTCGGCCCAGGCAAGCACCTCGTCGAAGAGCGGGAGGCCCATGAGGGACGTGAGGCGTTGCATGGTCTTGCCGGCATCCGCGTTCCCATACGGGAAATGCGTGGCGACGCCGTCCACGACGAAGGTATAGCTCGTGCCCGACCCGATGGAGACGAGGAAAAAGGTGTCTTCGCCTCCCGGGCCGGTCATGGCGAGCAAGCGCTTGGCGCCCTCGGCCTGGAGCTGTATCTCGGCGGCAGGCGCGATCATCGCGGGGCGCATGACCTCGAAACCTTCGGTGAGCGGCGACGCATGACCGATGCCCGCGACATGCACGCGCGTGATGCCCGCGTCCTCGAGACGCGTCCGCAGCTCATCGACCGGCACGTCGGCCGTGGAGGTGAAGACGAACAGGTCGCCCTCTTTCCAACAGACCTTGGTGAGGGTATGCCCGGCATCGATGCCGGCGATCTTAGGTTTCGCCATCGCCGAGCCCCTTTCCGTGTTTCATGAACTCCTGCGCCTTGTACACGGTCTCGGCGGCGACGCCGAACACCACGTCGGGGATGGTGCGCTGCACGAAACCGCATCCTTGTTGCGGGCAAAAGAGGACGACCTTGCCCTCTTCTTCGCGCGGCTCGAGCTTGGGATGCGACGTGAACAGGCTGCAGTGCAGCGGCCACACGTGCTCCGTGCGATTGTATCGTTCCACGTAGGCGATGATCTGTTGCGGCGACATCTGCGCCGGGTCTCTCGGGTCTGACATCGCGACCTCCTTGTGCAATGTGCCCGGATACTTTCCCCTTTTCCCCCGCCATCGTCAACCGTTGACCACGCGGTCATGCGGGCCTATGCTCTGGGCCGGAGGAGAAGATGCCGTACATTCTCATCGTGAAGAAAGACGCCCTCGGCACCATGCCGCCCGGGCCGCGCAAACTGTTCGAAGAGCACTGTCGCGAGGCCAATGTCCACGGACACGTGAGCCTGGTGGGGACGCCCGTGTTCTCGACCTATTTCACCCGCCAAGGCAAAGCCTTTCCCAAGAAAGACGGGCAGATCCCCTGGAGCAACGCCGATCTGCTCAACTACGCGGACGGCGTCCCAGACCAAGACGTGCGCAAATGGGTCAGCGCCCAGCTCAACAAGACCATCTTCATGGTCCATGTGCCGGATGGTCCCGGCACGACGCAATCACCGCTCACCTAGTCCCTCATCGAGGGATTTTTGTTATAAAAGACCCTCGTGAGACGAGGGTCAGGGCACGGAGACGCGCCCATTGAAGTAGACCGCGGGTTGTGACGGTCCCTGACCGTTCCATGCGAGATCATATGCGAGCACGGTCGTCCCGTTCCGCACGGATGCCGCGCCGATGGGTCGTCCACACCCGCCGGCCGGCGCACAGGACTCGTCAAAGACCCATCGTTCGCCGATATGCGCGTCGATGAAACGCAGGGCGAAGGTCAGTTCGCTGCCATGCGCGAGCGGGAAAGTGCACACGAAACGTCGCGTATCGCCGGCCACGCCCATGTCGCAAAGCTTTTTCCAAGGCAGGTCGGGATGCGCGGCATAGCCCCAGGCTTGGACGGCGCTTGCCGCGAGACCATATGGCGCGAGCCATTCAAACGTGATGTTCGCGCGACCGTCCGCGGCCGTGGCTTGCGGTCCGCTGGGCGGATTGCCTTGCACGTTCAAGCTCGCGCCGCAATTCGAGACGGAGCTTGCGAGCAAGGCCTCGACCTGGGAGCTTTGCCCTTCAAGGTGCACGCGTATGACGCCATCAGAACGATATGAGAGATACCCTCGCTCGAAGTTCTGCCGCACGGCGACCGGATCGCCGTCGCAGTCCAAACACTCGGCGGCCGTGGGTCGATGCTCATTGTCGAGCGGCGCGCCAAGCCAAAACGTACCGCCCATGGAGCCCATGGTTTTGCCGTTCGTGAGATCGAGGTTCAGGGGCAAGCATTTATATGTGCCCCAAAACCCGCTGTGAACGAGATAGGCTCTTGCCGCGCCGGGTGTGCGCAGCAATGCCGTCTGCCCATCATCCGAACCTACGAAGCGTTTCGCCTTGTCATCCTGCGCGAAGTCTTGGACCTCGACGCCCGCGACATCGTGGACAAAGGATGAGGGACAGCCGAGACGCGCGTCTTTCGCATATCCGAGATAGCCAGAGGCCCATTGGAAGGCCCTCCGCGAGGTCGCATCATGATAGCCGTCCGCGTAGCGTCCCGGCTCGACCGAGCAAGCATAGATCTCGCTCGAGGGGACGCCGCCATAGCCGCCTTGGACATTCCAAAGTGACACCTGGCGCAGATAGCCATCATCAGTGGCGCAATCGCCTGCAAAGGGCTCCAACACCGTCTCACCGTCGCGGAACTCATCGTGCAGATGCGGGCCGGTCGAATAGCCGCTCGACCCGATCTCGCCCACGAGGGTGTCCGCATCGACCGCGTCACCGGCATGCGCATGCACCGAACCCTTACGCAGGTGCATGAACACTCGAACGCGGCCGAAGCGGTCCTCGATCTTCACGAAGTTGCCCGTGCCTTGGGCATTGGCGCAGATGCAGTCGCCCGTCGCGCACACGTCGCTGCAATCGCCATAGGACGCGATGACCTTGCCGCGCACGCCGGCTTTCACCGGCACATGCGGATAGGAGACGCCCTTCGCCGTCCACGGGATGGCCAGGTCCGTGCCGGCATGGGCATACCCGGCTCGGGTATAGCTCATGCCACCGCAATGCCAATCCCTGTTCTGTCCGCCCTGTCCGTGCTGCACATAGGCGCTTGCCTGCACGCGACCATCGCTCACGGCCGCGGCATATTGCGCCCTCGCCATTCCGCTCACGGACAGGACCAAAGCCAAGACCAGCAGCCATATCTTGCATTTCATGACACACCACCTTCCTTCCTATTCCATCTTTCGCGTCGTGATCGTTCCAGTATCCAGATCAATGCTCACCGTGAGCCTGTCTTCCTCGCCGGGCAGATCATATGCGAGACGATGTCCGTCCCATCGGATGTCCTCCGCTCTTCCCGGCGTCGCGATCCTGCTCGCATCCGTGAGCAGATGCGGCTCATCCGGTCGCGTCAGATCGATATATGCGAGACCGCTCACCGTGCCGCCCGGCGGCGTCCAGACGAGCAGCAAGAGCTTGCCATCGGGGGAGAAACCGAGCGGCGCCGCATCCGGGAGCGACACACGCTTCCCTTCCTTCTCTAGATGCAGCTCCATCCCCTGTTCCGGCCCTCGCTGTACCGCGGATGCCGCCCATGACGTGCTCGATGCCGTCTGCTCGACCGTGACCGTGCCGGTCGCGGGATGCCTGTCCAGCGGCTGTGCGACCTTTTCCTCGCTCGGCGCGTTCCCGCATCCCGCCGCGCTCAAGGCGACGGCGACGCAGACGCCTCCGAGGGCGATCAAGACCATCCGATATGTGCGATGCATGGTATGTCCTTTCGTGATCGACGGGCCCGCCGATATATACACCGCTGCACCATGCCGCCTCTCGCGTCAATGCCCCTCCTGTGGAAAAACCTTGGAATATGCTATTCTGACCTAGGTCTCAGTGACCGTTTTACACTTTTTAGTCCTTTTAATGAGCGGCTCTCAACAGAGCCAAAAGTCATCTCTATGATGCACGGTAAGATGTGCCCAGTGCACAAGGTCGCGTATGCGCTCGTGCTCATCGGTGCCCTGAACTGGGGTCTGATGGGTCTCGCGGGTCTTAACCTGGTCAATTCCATCTTGGGATCGGCCCCATCGCTTGAGCGTTTGGTCTATGTCCTGGTCGGCTTGTCCGCCCTGGCCATGCTCTTCCAAAGCAAATGCCACAAGTGCTGCGGCGGCGAATGCAAGGGCGGCTCCTGCAAGGGAGGTTCTTGCAAGGGCGAGATGGGCGGCTCCGGCAATGGCGGCGCTCCGGCCTCGGGCTCGTCGATGTAAGATGACGAACAACGCACCCCCTCACGGGGGTGTTTTGATATGTGGTTGGCCTCAATGAAAAAAGCCCCGAAGGGCTAGAGAGCTACACGCCGGGCTCGGCGGGAGCGACGGCAGGACCGGGGTCCATGACATCCGTCGCCTCGCGGATCTGGTCCGCGAACCAATTGTCCGTGCGGTCCGCGATGGGCTGGATGTATTGACGCGCCTCGAGCGCGTATTTGCGTTTGCGCGCGTCCGTCCAATGCTCGCAGGTCTGTTGATTGTGCAATTTGTCCGCGAGCTTGACGACGCGCACGCGCTTCGAGCCGATCGCGATGCCGGCATAGTACTCGTCGAGCGGCTTGCAGGCCTTGCGGACGAGCGCGCCCGTGAGCGGATCGCAGATGAGGGTCACCTTGGACAAGGTGTTGAGGTCGCGCCACACCGTCTCGCCGAAGCCGCAGACGATGAGGCGCTTGGGCACGAAGCCGTCCTCGATGACGTCATGCAACAGGCCCAGGCACAAGGTGTGCGGCGCGACATACCCGCGCTCGATGAGGAGCTTGGCCACGCCGATCGGATGCACGATGGCCGGATCGCCATTGTCGCGCTTCTTCCGTTCGAAGACGTCCTCGGCCAGCCAATAGGCATCCTGGACCAGGGCCAGGTCTTGCCGGTGGAGCTTTGTGAGGAGCGCGAAGAAGTCCCTTCTTTGTTCTGGGTCCATGACTGCCTCGAAGGTGAGCGGTTGCGAAAGGTACGGCGCGATGATGCGCCAAAAAGACGAAAATGTCAAGAAAAAGCCCCTACAAGGGGCTTTTTCTCTCTGGACCCTTAGGCCCGCGACTCAACGACGTTCCAGTTGAGGTTCTTGAAGAAGGCCTCGATATAGTCCTTTTTGCCGGCCGGCAGATAGTCGAGAAGGAAGGCATGCTCCCACATGTCCATGGCGAGCAAGACCTTTTGCCCGGCGAGATTGCCGATCTCATGGTCGCTGACCCAGATATTGTGCAGGTTGCCCGTGACCTCGTCGCGCACCATCAAGACCCAGCCGATGCCGCGCATGAGCCCCATGGCCTTGAACTCGGCCATCCACGCGTCCATGCTCCCCCACTGCGCCGCGCAGGCGTCCTTCACCTTGCTGCCCGCGTCGCCCTGGGCCTTTTCGAACTGGCTGAAATAATATTCATGCAAGCGCATGCCATTGAACTCGAAGCCGAAGCGGCGCGTGAGCTCGGACAGTTCGAGCGCGTTCGCGGCCGAGTCGGCCTTGAGGACCTTGACCCGGTCCGTGAGCGCGTTCACGTTCTTCACGTATCCGGCATACAGCTTGAGATGTTCGTCGATCTGCTTCTGTGACAGTCCCTCGAGGGTGCCGAGGGTGAAGGTCTTGGCTTGGTAGGCTTGCATAGAAGGCGAGTTTAGACCCCTGCCACGTACCGGTCAAACCAGGCGCGGACCTCTTCATCCGCCTGTTTACGGCTTTCGCCCAAGGCATGGTCGGCGCCGTCATAGACGACGAGCTTGTGCGGGATGCCATGCTCTTGCAGCTTTTTGGCGAGTTCGATGGACGACTCAGGCGGCACGCGCGTGTCCTCGGCCCCATGCAGGAGCAGGACGGGCGATGTCTTGCAGAACTTTTCCGGCCATTCGACGGCCGACCGCTTGGCGCGCTCCTCCGGCTTATCGCCCAGCATGATGCGGTAGAAGTCCTTCATCTCAGGACGCGCGGCCTCTTGCCCCGCGATGTCCGCGATGCCGCCGATGGTCGCGGCCGCCTTGAGCCAGTCCACTGTGGCAAGCGTGAGATAGGTCATAAGCCCGCCGCGTCCCGTGCCGAACATCCCGATACGCGTGGCATCGGCATGCGCATAGCCTTCGGCGATCTGCTTCAAGACCAGGACGTCTTCCAAGTCCTTCCCACCCATCTCGTCCTTGCCCTCTCCTCCGTCCGACCCGGAATACTGCGAGGCGATGACCGCATAGCCCCAAAGCGCGAAGCGGCCTAATTTCACGAAGACATCGCTGGGCAAGATCTTGCCGAAATCGTTCGACCCGCCTCGGTCATAGATGATGACCGGCCTCTTGCCTTCTTCCTTGGGCTCGACGATGAAGCCCACGACCTTATGGCCGTTCGAACGATAGACGATGCGATGCGCCACCAGGCGGTCCACATTGGCCATGATGGACTCGACCCGTTCCGGCGGCATGAACTCCGACAATCTGTCCTTGAACTTGGTGCCGGGCCGCATCTCATCGGCCTCGACGATCAATGGATGCTGCTTGAGCAGCTCCGTACGCGTTGACATGTGTGCTTACATACGTGGATAAACCCTCACCTATTCACCGCTGCAACAACAAAATCCCCACGTCAAGTGGGGATAACTGTTGTACTGCCTGCTTACTTGGTTTCCTTGTGGGGCTGGTGCTTCTTGCACTCCGGGGAGTTGCAGAACTTCGCCATCTCAAGACGCGTCTTGAGCGTCTTCTTGTTCTTGGTCGAGTGATATTTGACGCGGCGGCAGGCCGTGCACTCGAGCTTGATGAGATTATCCTGGGACATAGTATTGAAAGCTTTTGTGGAGCCGACGGCCGGGATCGAACCGGCGACCAACAGTTTACAAAACTGCTGCTCTACCGCTGAGCTACGTCGGCTCGAGCGTCCTCCCCTGGTTCGGACCGTCTTATATAAGGGTAGCCGGATAGTAGCCTAATACGGAAAATACGTCAATACTGGGCCATTTTAGAGCTGTACCACCTCTTCCCAGGGCAAACCCGGCTTGCCGAAATGGCCATATGCAGCCGTTCTTTCGAATATCGGCCGTCTGAGGCCAAGGCGCTCGATGATGGCCTGCGGACGGAAATCGAAGCGCTCCTTGACCAGGCCTGCGAGCGAGCGCCCGTCCTGGTCCACGGCCTCGACCATGACCGGCTCGGCACGGCCTATGGCATAGGCGACCGAGACCAGGGCCTCTTTGGCATGGCCGTTCGCGACCAGGTTGTTCGCAACGAAGCGGCACATGTATGCGGCCGAGCGGTCCACCTTGGTGGCATCCTTGCCCGAGAAGGCGCCGCCTCCATGCTGGATAATGCCGCCATAGGTATCCACCATGAGCTTGCGTCCGGTGAGGCCGGTGTCCGCCTCGAAACCGCCTTGCACGAAGATGCCCGTGGGATTGAACAAGAACTCCGCGGCCTCATGCGCGATGCCGTCGAAGGTCGGCTCGATGAGCTTGCGGCGTATGGCCTCGAACATCTCTTGCCAGGTCTTTTCCTTGGCATGCTGGGTGCTGACCACGATGGCCGTGACCTTGCCATCCTCGACCGTGACCTGGGTCTTGCCATCGGGACGCAGCCAGGACGTCTCCGCATCGTCGCGACGCAGGCGCTCGAGCCCGCGCGCCAGGCGATGCGCGTACACGCTCGCGAAAGGCAGGCGCTCCGGCGTCTCGTCCGTCGCGAAGCCGTACATGATGCCTTGGTCGCCGGCGCCGCCCGTGTCCACGCCTTGCGCGATGTCGGGCGATTGCGTCACCACGTTCGAGAGGATGCGCAGGTCTTGCGCATACCCGATGCCGGCATATACGCGCCGCGCCACGGCCTCGACGTTCACCGCCCCGGCGCTCGTCACTTCGCCGCCGATGACGAGCAGGCCATGTCCGCCGAAACATTCCACGGCCACGCGGCTCTTGGGGTCCTGCGCGAGATACGCGTCGAGGATGGCATCACTGATCTGATCGCACACTTTGTCCGGATGGCCGGACGTCACGCTTTCGGCCGTATAGGCCTTGGGCAGATGGGGCATATGAAATGCGTTAACAAAAACCCTTATCCGTCGGGTAAGAGTTTTCGTGGATTATCTCTCCCCTCATGGGGCTGGAGTTCGCACCGTATCAGTTCGATCGGTTGCGGACGCTGCGTCGGGCCAGGTCCCTTTGCATCAGCGCGCTCTTGATAGCTCTTCAGTTGTGCTCTCACGATACCATCGCCTTCCACAGGCCCGCAAGCGCGAGCAGGATGAGGACGGCACCGTACAGGGCGCCCCAGGAACGAAAACGGACCTTTGATGCGATGCGCACATACCAAAAGATCTCCCCGAACAATGCCGCGGCCGTGAGCCCGATGAGCAAAAGCCCGAAAGGCATGCGCAACAGGATGCCGCGCTCGAGTAAGGCGAAATGGAATATCGAGGCAAGGAACGCGATGTAGACGAAACGATGCAAGGTCTTCCATCGTTTGGGCGTGAGTGTGGCCACGGCCCAGTCCGATGAGGTCATCGCCATGGCCATGAAGATCGGGAAGGCGATGACGCCGAACATCACGGGGTTCACGAAAGGATTCAAAGGCGTGAAGATCGAGACTAGGTCATATTTGAAATACCAATGCAGGGCGAAGAACACGTGGAGCGAGATGCAGACGAAACCGGAGACCCCGAGATAGCGACGAAAGCGCCATTTGCTCGCGAGCTTTGGGACCCATTTGAAGAGCGCGCTCGAGAACAGGGCGCAGGCGAACAAGGTCGACCCGGTCAGTCCGAAGCTGCGCACCAAAGATTCGAAGAGGAGACCGCGCGACCAATGGAAATATTGCTCAAGGAACTGGAAGGCCCAAAAGATGAAGACCAGGATGCCGACGCCGACCATGGTGGGCCAACGGCGCATATGCGGGGCCGGCGGCGCGGGTAGCGCGGCCTTCACTTCGATCTCGAGCATGTCGCCCGCGACGCGCACCCGATAGGTCTGGATGTCGCGCACGGGCGGCGGGCCGATGACCTTGCCGCTCGCGATGTCGAATTTGCCGCCATGCCACGGACAGGTCACGACGCCGTTCGCGACCTCGCCTTCGCACAATGGCCCGCCCATATGGGTGCAGGTGTTCTTGATGGCATGATAGGAACCTTTCAGGTTGAAGACCGCGAGTTCGACGCCGTCCACGGTCTTGCAGACGGGTCTCCCCTCTTTCACCTCGTCGACGCGGCACAGTGGCACGAAGCCTTTTGCGAGTTTGGGCGGGGCGACCGCTTTTGCGGCCCGCGGCGGCGCGAGGGAAAGCCCCAGTCGCGAAGGCGACAAGAGCGCCGCCGCGTGTGGCCGCGCGCCGAGGGCAAGCCCCGCGAGGGTGCGCGCGGCCAATGCCCCGCCCACCATACCGTTCCCGTTCAAACCCGTGGCAACATAGACCTTGCCCGCGAGATGCGGATGTTCGAACGCGAAAGGCAACCCGTCCGCGGAGGCATACAGGCTTCCCGACCATTGATGCGTCAGTTGATAGGCCGCGCCAAAACGTTTCATGGCGAAATCCTGCAATCGTTCGTATGGCTTATGTGCCAGACCCTCCGCATGCGGCACATCGCAACCGCCGATGATGATGGTCTTGCCGTCCACGCAACGGAAATAAAAATACGGTTCACCCGTATCCCAGTATTGGTTGGGCGGCAAAGGCGAGCGCGCATATTCCGCCGCGATGACGAAGGACAATTTGCCTTCGACGAGCGAACCCGCGCCCGGCACGAGCGGTTCGGGGTTGCCGATGGCCACCATTGCGCGGTCGGCCTTCACCTCGCCGTCCGCCGTGCGCACCGTCACGCCATCGCCCGTCGCATCGAGGGACATGACCTCGCTCTCTTCGAAGATCTTCACGTCTTTCGCGACGCAAACCTCCGCGAGACCGAGCAAGAACTTGCGCGCATGGAAACGCCCTTCGTTCGGGATGCGTATGGCGCGTCCGAATGGCAGGTCCGGCATGTCCTGTGCCGTGACGAGGGATACATCCCGCGCGTGAGCGGAAAGGCTGCGCCACTCTTGCGCCAAGACCACGTCATCCGCTTCATAGGCGCCATAGAACGAATCGCAGCGCACGAAATCACAGGCGATGCGTTGCCCCTCGATGAGCCCGAACAAGCGGTTTTGCGCCTCGCGCATCTCGCCCAGCAGGTCTTTGAGCAGATCGTCGCCATGCCGCTCGGTCAAGCGATACAAGGTCGCGTCCGGGATGCGCGTCAAAAACCCGGTTGTCGAGCCGGTATCGCCCGTGCCCAAGCGATTGCGTTCGAGCACGATGACCTTTTTTCCTTCGGACGCCAGTTCCCAGGCCGTGAGCAGGCCCACGAGCCCACCGCCCACCACCACCGCTTCCGTCATGACCTTGCCCGCAAGCGCGGGATAGCGCCGCCCGGCGGGCGCGGCATCAAGCCAGACGGAGGCGTCTTTCATGCGCGCAGTATAACAAAAAACCCGTCCGGACGGGTGTCGGACGGGGAAGTTCAGCCTCCCTGGATCTTGTCCCAGGGAATGCGCTCGCCGATGCACTTCAGGTCATAGACCTTGTCGGCATCGGTGCCGGAAGCGGCGTCGAGAGAGGCGAAGACGAAAGAAACGAGATCGCGTTCGGCGTTCTCCTCGCGCTCTTCGACGGCCAGGCCGAGGGCCTTGACCAGGTCGATGGTCGAATCCTTGCCGGTGGCCGCCAGGATGACGGGCGAGGTCAAAAGGTCCTTGATCCGCTGGGCCTCGGCCGCATCGGTACGGGCCACGCCCGTGCCATGCGTCAGCGCCTTGAGAAAGGCCGCGGACACCGCGCGGGCGGCATCGCCGACGCCGAGCAGGGACGGCGCATCGAGCGCGCCGGGGACGACCTCCTTGTCGCCCAAACGGGACACCAGGGCTGCCGCGGAGTTGCCCTTGGCCAGCCAGGCCTCGTGCCAGTTGACGACGGTCGCCTGCATGGCCTTGAGCGATGACCACACGTCGGTGCGCATCACGCGGTAGAACTCGCCGCGGATCTCTGCCGTGACGAAGCACGGGTTCTTGAAGAGCTTGCCGCGGGCCTCCGAACGCTCACCCAACAGGCTGTACGCTTCGAAGAGAGCGTCTTCCGGCGGCTCGCGCCTGGCGGCGGCGCGCTCATCGAGAAGCTTCTTGATGAGGTCCGGCGCCTCGTACAGCCGATAGCGCCGCGCCCAGGTGGCGCTGGTGGCGTCGGCCGCGTCGCTTCGGCGGACCTGGACCAGTTTCGCGCCGACCAGGACGGAAAGGAATTGTTCTCCCGTCGCGGATGGGTTTTGCTTTGCTTTCTTGGCCATGACCTAGCCTCCTTGAGAGCTTTTTTCAGAGGAAATGTACCCTCGCCTCTTAGCAGTTTTTCGCGTGTCGGTCAAGAAAAAAGCCTCGTCGGAACGAGGCGGGAATGTCAGTGCGGACCATGGGTGTACAGGCCGCGCGCGAACATCTCATGCGCGAGGTCATAGCCGCCCCAGCCGAGGCTGAGATAGCCTCGAACGTCGATGTCGCCGTCCTTGTAGCCCAAGGGAGGCGAATAGGCGCGCGTGGCCGCGGTCAGGGAGAAACCGCTCGGCAGACCGATGGTGATGCCGCCGCCTCCCACGAGACGCGTCTCGACCTTATCGCCGAGCGGCGTGAGCTCGACATGGGATTCGACCGAGGGTTGCATGACCGTGCGTTCGAGGGTGTAACGCAGGCCCAGGTCCATGGGATTCTCGCCATAGCGGTTCTTGAAACGCTTTTCCACGGAGCCGGTGAAGGCATGGCCATGGCTCGCGACCTCATAGGAGAGGCCGACCTGGCCATAATCGGCCGTTGCGCCGACATAGACGCCCGAGGCGACCGTGGTCTTTGCGAGGCATTCGTCCAACCGCATGCGCGAGACCCCTTCCCAACGCGGGTTGCGCCGGTCCAGGGCATATTCCGTCGCCATCATCTCGGCCTTATGGTCGAGGCAGGCGGCGAGCGCGCTATCACGCAAGGGGTCGCGTTGATTGAGGAACTGATATCCCGCGACCGCGCCGATGCGGAACTCACGGTGGTCGCCGTCCGGCCGAAGATCGGCCTTGGGACCATTCATGAGGGCGAGCGAGAGATTGAACCCGCTCAAGAGACGCAGGAACGGGTCGATGCGCTCCCCCTCCCATTCGCGCTCCCACAGATAGGTGCGCACCGGGAAGGCTTCCAGGCCGAAACCGACCGAGGCACCGTGGGACGTGACCATGGTGGGCATGGTGAGCATGAAGCCGCGGGTATCGCTGGGCCGGGACACGGCGGACGTGCTGGCATCCAGGATATCCACGGCATGCACCTCCGGATCATCGGCCTCGAGGCCGCTCCGGGGCAGGTCCGCGGAAGGCGGGGGCGCGGCTTGCATGAACAGGACGAGGGCCAAAGCGCTCATGGGAAACCTTTCTTCGGCTATTGGTCCGATGTGAAGGGGCTTGCGTCTCTTTACGCAAAAAAGGGACGTATGTCAATCTCCCGCCTTGACGTGGAGGGCATTGTGGCGTAATACCCACGAACGGTTCGCCGCACTTTCACCCGGAGGTCACGATGGACGAAAAGGACAAGGACAAGATGCAGTCGCCGCCCTTCAAGAAGGGCAATGTCATGTGGCTCGCCGGCTTCGCCGCGGCCATGTTCCTCTCCCTGGGCATCATCGTCTACATGCTCATGGGCATGGGCCTCGAGCCGCTCAAGGTCAAGAACATCCGTTGGCAACGCACCATCACGGTCGAGACCACCCAGCATGACCTCATCCGCCGCGAGGTCTTGAGCGGCACCGACCATGACGTCGCGGTCGTGCCGCCCGAGCCGGGCGAGGGCCAGGTCGTGAACGTCTCGGACCCCGAGTACACGGTCACGGTCAGCGATGGTCGCTTCTCCTGGGACGTCACGGTCGACAAGGACCAGTTCGAAAGCGCCCAGCCCGGCAGCACCTTCAGCTACAAGCGCTAGCCTCCCCCGCCCCGCGGGGTTTTTTGTATGTCACCCCTGCGCAGGCAGGGGTCCATGAAATATATAGTTCTCACCTATTGATCGGTGAGTGCTATATATTTCCTGGATTCCCGCCTTCGCGGGAATGACAAAAAATGCGTATAGTGTCCGCATATGCCCAGTTTGCAAGACGTGGACAACTATCCCTTGCCGGAGCTCCTCATCCCGCGCGTGGCCAAGGAGCATGGCTATTGTCTGCATGAGGCCACGGCCCTCGTGCGCGAGGCCAAACGCATGCTCTACCTGCATAGCGTGAGCAAAGAACCCGTGTGTCCGTCCTTGAACGTGGACGATGCCTGGCATGAGATGCTCATGTTCACGCGCTTTTATAAAGACTTCGCCGACTATATCGGCGTCTTCGTGCATCACGATCCCACGCCGGGCACGCCGGATGGCGGCAGGATGTATGCGCGCACCAAGGAGAACTACAAAACGTTCTTCGGCGAAAAGGCCGATGATCGCTTTTGGGGCTAGTGTTTTTTGTAGCGACCGAGCAATTGCGTCTCCGCGAGGATATGGCCCTTCATGGCCGCGTCGAGGCCGGCGCGGTCCAGACCGGTGGTCCCGATGAGCGCATCGAGCGCATACAGATGGAAATAATAACGATGCTCGCCTGAAGGCGGACAGGGGCCAAAATACCCAGTCTTCCTCGTCCCGTTCTTGCCTGGGATGCCTGACGGCTCTTTCCCTTCGGGTATACGGTCCGTTCCCACGGGGATATCATAGGCGACCCAGTGCACGAAGCCGCCGGGCCTGGGCGCATCCGGATCATGCAACACGAGGGCCAAGCTCTTGGTTCCCGCAGGCACATCGGTGATGGCAAGCTCCGGACTTATACCCTGACCGTCGCAGGCATATACTTGCGGGATGGCGCCGCCATCCGGGAATGCGGGGCTTGTGAGCGAAAAGTTCGGCATAGTGGTCTGAAGGTGAGCGGATGGCGCCGACGCCGGCGCAACGGAACGATGATACGTGACGTATATACCGTATACTGCCAAGGTCGCTGCGAGGAAAAGCGCCGCGAGGGCCAGAGAACGTTTGTCCATGCCCCTAGCATATCATTTCGTCCAAGGTCTCAAACGCATGCTCAACATCGTGGCGCTTTTGGGCATCGGCGCCGGCGCGGCCCTTGGCGGGCAATACCTGTGGCAGATGCGGCAAAGCCAGGCGACCGTGAAGGACATCGCGGTCGCCCATTCGCGGCAAGGCGAGCAAGGGATGATCAATCCGCTGCTCGACTGCGACATCGATGTCAGCGCCTTTCCCGCCCTGTTGCCGCTCGAAAAAGAGATACGAGAGGCGATACAAAGACATACGGACGATCACACCCTCGACCATGCCTCCGTGTATTTCCGCAGCCTGAACGGCGGGCACTGGGTCGGCGTCAATGAGAACGACACCTACATCGGCGCGAGCCTGCTCAAGCTCCCCGTGGCCATGGCGTATTTCCGTCAAGCAGACCAGCATCCGGAAACCCTGAAGGACCAGGTCCCGTATGATGGCTCGGACGGCGATGCGTCCACGCAGAACATCTCGCCCGATGAGCAGCTGCAGATAGGACAGAGCTATGAGGTCGATGACCTCATCGACCGCATGCTCGTCTTTTCCGACAATGCCTCGCTCGGGCTTTTGAGCAAGCATATCGACAACAAGCGCATCGAGGACGTGTTCACCGACCTGGGTTTGGACGTGCAGCTCGACGCGGCGCATAACATCCTCATGTCGCCCAAGGACTATTCGACCTTTTTCCGCGTCCTCTACAATGCCACGTATTTTTCGCGCGAGGCCTCTTTGAAATTGCTCGAGTCCTTGAGCCAGGTCTCGTACAAACGCGGCCTGATGGGCGGCGTGCCGCCCGAGGTCAAGGTCGCGCATAAGTTCGGCGAACGCACCGTGACGGGCCTGGACGGCAAGATCTCGCTCGCCGAGCTCCATGATTGCGGCATCGTCTATCTCCCCGACCATCCCTATTTCGTCTGCATCATGACCCAGGGCAAGAGCCTGGACGACCAGCGCGATGCCATCACGGACATCTCGGAGATCGTCTACCACTACATGGACGGCTTTTGGAAGCGCCAAACCCCTTGAGTGCAACGAAAACGCGCGTTCGGTCGTATACTGTGCATATGAACGGAAAAGGGCGCGATATCTTCGGAAAAACCCTCCTTGTCCTCCTGGGGATATCTGTGGGAATGCTGGGGTACAGGGCCTGGGACGTGCGTACCACGGTCATCAAGAACCCCATCTCGCTGCATCGCGAAGGCGGCCAAGACCTCATCAATCCCCTGCTCGATTGCGACACCGGCATCAATACCTTGCCGGAGTTCACCTCGCTCAAGACCGGCATCGCGGATGCCATCAAACAAGGGACGGACCGGGGCGATGCCGACCATGTCTCGGTGTATTTCCGCAGCTTGAACGGCGGCCGTTGGGTCGGCATCAACGAGGATGAGCAATATGTCGGCGCGAGCCTCATCAAATTGCCCGTGGCCATGGCCTATTACAAATTGGCCGAGACGCGGCCCGAGACCATGGAGGACAAGATCGCGTTCGACGGCGTCGAGGACAAGATGGCGGAGATCACGCAGAACATCCCGCCCGACGCGGCCCTGCAACAAGGCAAGAGCTACAGCGTCGAGGACCTCATCTATCGCATGCTTGCCTATTCGGACAATGCCTCCCTCGATCTGCTGGGGAACCATATCGAACAAAAGAGCATCGACGACGTGTTCGACGACCTGGGCATCGCGCGCAAGCGGGACGACGCGAACAATGCGCTCATCTCGCCCAAGGACTATTCCGAGTTCTTCCGCGTGCTCTACAACACCACGTATTATTCGCGCGGCGACTCGCAAAACCTGCTCAAGACCCTGACCCGGGCGACCTTCAAGGACGGCCTCGTGGCCGGCGTGCCCGCGGACGTGCCCGTCGCGCACAAGTTCGGCGAACGCACGGTGGTCCAGGACAATGGCACGACCTCGCTCACCGAGCTGCACGATTGCGGCATCATCTATCTCCCCAAACATCCCTACTTCCTCTGCGTGATGACCCGCGGCAAGGACCTGGACGCCCTCAAGGGCGTCATCCAGCACATCTCCAAGACCACCTATGCCGGCGTGGACGCGTTCTGGAGGAACGGGGGGAAGTAGAATTTGACGATCGTCTACGATCCCTACATCGTAGGGGGAACTTATCACCGAGGACAATTTATCCACCTAAGAACTTCTTATATGAAAAAGGAGCTTGTTCATGATTTTTTAGAAAATGAAGTATCCCGTCTCACTTATGAGGACTGCGATCCTGAGCGTCTGCTATGCGTGACCAGACTCTTACGTAAATTGGACGAAACTCCTGATTGGAGAAATTTTGCGATATTCTTTGACACTGCTTCGAAGGACTTTTTGGAAGAAATGGCAGGCGAGATGGAAAAACTGAATTGCGAACTAAAAATTGCTGAAGACGAAGCGGCGAAAGCCGACCCGGAAATCGTCGTACTGACCAAATCGGAAGCAACGGCGATGCTTCGGGCTCAAACCATTCCCAACGACAAAGTCCTCATGGTTCGCGGCTATGGCGCCCATGGCTGCGAACCCGAGGACTTTCATCTCTGGGGAGGGGTCGGACAGGACGATTTGGCTTCGTATCAAGACGGGTCAGATCCGTTTCAGGGATACGAGGACAGGGATTTTCAGTTGTGGAGGAAGTAGTTATTTACGATCATTTATCATCAATTCTACTATCCTCCCAAAAGTTGCTGGATCTTTAAATGTCCTACGGTGCTCATACTTCTCGCCTTCTTCTTTGGATTTTTCTTTAACAAGGGCATCTGAAGCATTGATCGCAGTTTCGTACAGATCATCAAATTCCTCGTCCTCGATGGAGCGGATCTTGTCGAAATCAGAATTCAGAAGCTTATAAACTAAGGCTACTATATGAAGAGTGGCGTCCTTTAGAAAGGTATAATTTTCAGAATATCGGGCAATGTTATTTCTTTGCTGAACTTTCTTCAACAACAAAAAACAACCTAAAAGCTCTAGCGGGTTAGTCTTATCATGAAAGAGCTCATCATACTTTTCACCAAATAGTTGCTTCTTTTTATCTTTAGCTAAAGCGGGTTCCTCAAACTTAGCTGCGTAATATGCCTGAGCGCATGTTTCTGCATCTATTCTCTTTGAGGCCTCTTTGCCCTGATATCTATTCTTCCTAGCCTCATAAAAATAGCCCAAAGAGTTGAGACTCCTCTCGATCTGCTTTTGAACGTGGTCATTTGAGTGCAGGTCCCTGGAAGTAACCTTACTCTGGCTGTTCGTCGCTTCGATTATTTCGGAAAGGATTTCTTTTTCATTTGTTTCAACAATACGAACAAGAACCTTAACATCCTCTTTCAGTTTTTTGCGTTTTTTTGCATCGAAAATCGACCTCACGGTTTGTTGACCATTAACGATCTGTGCATCTTCAAGTTTTAAAGTTGGAGAGTTTTGCAATGGTGAATACGAGTACTTTTTACATGTCATTGTTACCCCATTATTCATGTAAATAAAATACGGACTGCTCTTACCAGAAGCAGTAGCTATAATCTGCCTATTAATGGGATTTCCCTTCTTTAAGTAGCCTCTGACGTTCCTTTCAAAAAGGTCATCACCGTATTGACCGACCAAATCCGCAAGAACCGAACCTTCAACTGCTCCAAGAAACAACCTTACGTTCCCCGTATCCTCTGTTAAGAACTTACCAGATATCTGTAAGGAAAGATCAATGCGCTTTTGTTGAGGAGGTGCTATCAACTCCGTTGCGAGTCTATCTAAGTCTATATATTCAATTTTTACGTACTCTTCACCTGTGCCTTTGTTAATTTCTTTAACAAAGTCCCTTAATTTTGTCTGCGCCTGATCAGTCGGCTTGGCTGAATTTGAACAAAATACTAATGTATATCGCGGATTATCCTTCGCGAGATTAATTACAGAATGAAGTTTATCAACCAGTGCTTCGTTTTGATATTTTGAATTTACAATTCCTTTCAAAACAAAATTCTCGACTGCCTGTATCAGTTTATCAAGTGCACCTCCTTCGAAATTTTTTTCATATCCCTTATCACCCTCATAGTATTTTGACTGAAAAAAATATACCTGAGGGTGAGTTTCGCTTTCATCATCTATTACAATCGCATCAATTCCGCAGTCATCATGTCCGTCCACTATGGAACCCTCGATATCAATGCTATTCAATTCGAGTTCGGTTAAATATTTTTCTATTACTAAATATAGAAAGGCCTTATGGGGCAACAACCCGTGCTGATCCGCATACTGACTTACTATTGAATCAACCATGCGTTTTTGTAAAACAGTCGGCATATAGCAAACAGTAGATCAGATATTTCAAAATAGATCAAAATAACCAACCTATACTATCCGTTTCTCCTGATCTCCTTTACAGATCAAGCACTGCACATCCCACCAAAGATACCGGGCGATGGCCTGCGCATTTACATCACCATTACTGGTTAGCAAAGAATTTACCCTTGCCCTACCGACGTCTTTCGCGCGTTTAACACTCTCCGAAGCGCTATGTCCTTTTAATAAACTGTAGCCTACATGGTTAGAAAGCTGCATGAAGGGTTCGGCAAGAGGATCATCGAGCGGCCGACTGAGGTGGTCCCGTGACTGAATCATTGCGAAATCCTTTTCATAACCAATGTATGCACTACCTGGCTGAGAACCGACCTCTTCACCCAAGACAGCTGCAGAGCTGCAGGAAACGGCATATGTAACCTTTCCTTCCAGCAAAGATGCGTTGTCACCTGCTTTTATAAGATCTTCCCCGTCCTGTCCCGTGACACGATTCTGGCTTCCATGTCCGTTCAAGAGGACGAAGTTCGGTTTCGTTTTTCGTAAACGTCCCTCTAGCGGCGCCTTTCTGGCTTTTTCACCAGCGAGCTCAATAACACTGATATTCTTACGTTTCGCTTCTTCGATCAACAGAGATGACCAGGCTGAAAGATGCCTAGTCGCCGGGTCATAGTTGGGACATGTGACGAGCATCATACATCCGCCCGTTCTTTCCAGGACCGTATCCACTCCAGTTCAATCTCTTCAATCTTGCGGCCGATGTCATCACTTGCGTTCACGTGCTCAATCAGCTCGTCGCGCGAGAACGTCCCTTCGGACCCTATGGATATCTGCATATCCGAAGACAGCACAGACAGCCTAGCCACGACTAACTTGCGGATCTCCTCATCCGCACCCTCAACGTTCATCGTCTTCAGTTCATCCTTCATATAGCCTGTAGTTGCTCAAGTTTTTCGAGGATGACGCTTGCTGTCTGTGTACCATTCTCAACCTCAATATATGCTGCCTCCCAACTGACCGGCCCTACTGGGGGGTCCAGCACTACCACGATCTCTTTTCGGACGCCAAGAGGTAGCGTCGAATAGACCTTCAAGAAACGCTGTTTCAGATCCATAGGGCAAAACGCAAGATATCCGTAGGGTAAAGCATGGGCTGCATGCGGGCAAATCCGCCCAGACGCGCACATCTGACCTTAATATAGCTAAACTATGCAGGAAAAATACGCAAGTCACGAAGATCTCCCTACTCCCTCCGTATCTCCCCCGTCTGCACCGCCTCGAAGGCACTGCCCGGAACACCCTTCAACTCGTTCAGCTCATCATCCTTCCAGCCCGGGTCGGTGGCGCCTTGGAAGTACCAGGAGGAGCCATTATCGGCCAAGATCAGGCCATATTTCTTCATGGCCACGGCGATGACATGGGCCTGGCCGGTGAGCGCGGAGATGTCATAGTCGGCCTTCAAGCGCAACCGCAACCCCATCGGGGGCAATGCCGCATTGGCCGAACCGGCCTGATGGGTCGCGGGGTGTATCCAGCCGTTCTGGGTGCGTTTGGCGGTGAAGCGTATGGCATGGGTGATCTCCCCCGCCTTCACTTCGTCCATGCGCACGAGCCCCGGGAGTATGGGTAAGCCGGCGGCATCGGCCGAGGTCCAGCCTTCATGCCGCAAAGCCCCGGTATGCAAGTTCCACACGGCGCCGGAATCCGCCGTCCAGCCCACGCCAAAGTTCTTGCGCGCATTGTAGAGCTCATACAGTTTGCAGGCGCCGCTATCCAGCACGAGCACGTGGGAGTCGCTGGGCGCTTCGACCTTGGCAGTGTCCGGGATGGGATAGGGCCCGGGATCGCTCTCATCGCCATACGCCGACCACGTGATGGGCACCTTGGGCTGGAATCCGCTCACCACATTGTATGGGATGCCATAGGTTTGGTCCTCGCCGAAATCCGGATGCAGATGGCCGGTCGCGCCGATGGAGTCGATATAGGTTTGCGAGTTCGGATGTACGGGCAGGCTCGAGATGTCTTGGTTCCAGGCATTGTCCTTGGGGAATATCTCGCAGCCGGCGAGCATGGTACCTTTACCGGCCGCTGGAGACGTCGTGGACCCGGGCGATGGGACTTGGCCTGGCGTCCTGCTCGTGGGCGGCTTTGTTGCCGTGGGCTTGCTCACGCTCGGTAAGATTGCGCCGATCGTATAGCGACCAAAAGCGGTCTTGTTGAGGCTTTGCACGTATTTCATCCAGTTCTTGCCGAAAAGCTTGGCGGCCGTCGCGGCATCGGGCACGCGACGTATCTCCTTTTTGCCCTGGGTGGCCATATAGACCGTCCCCGTGCCGCGCAGCTTGATGAGATAGGTCTTGGGCGCGGCCATGACGGAAAAAGGCAGCAGAGCCGCCACGAGGACGGTCAGAACGATCTTTTTCGAGGCCGTGACCATATGTGGCCAGTGTACCTTCCATGCCGCCATAACAAAACCTCCCCGAAGGGAGGTTTTGGTCGATACGAGATCGAGACTTACATCGTGCCGGCCGGCTTGGCGCAGGCGGCTTTGTCGGCCTTGTAGGCGTCCTGGGCCGCTTTCAGTGCCGCCTTGTGGGCGTCCTTGGCAGCCTTGGTGGCCGCTTTGTAGGCGTCGGCAGCGGACTTCTTCGCGGCCTTCCATGCGGTCTTCGCGGCCTTCATCTCATCCTTGGACTTATCGGCCACGGCCTTGTCCCAGGCGGCCTTATAGGCATCGGCACCGGCCTTCAAAGAGGCGGCGCGGGCATCCTTGGCGGCCTTGGCGGCGGCCGTCCAGGTGTCGTCGGCGGTCTTTTTGGCCGCGGCCATCTTGTCCCAAGCGGCCTTGACGCAGGTGCTCATGGCCGAGTTCTCCATCTTGTCCGACTTTTTCATCGTCGGATGCATGGCGCCCGCGCCACTCTCCATGGCGAAGGCCGGAGCGGCGATCAGGGAGGCCAGCAAAGAACCAGCCGCGATATAGCGAGTAAACTTCATAGATCTCATGCCCGGAGGGCGTAAAAAAGATTCGTGGGGCCGTAAAGTTCGGCACCCTACATCATAGGGTACACCTTTGGTCTGAAAACGTTACACGAATGCAAAAACACCCTCTTTCGAGGGTGCGTTCGTCGTGAGCGGTCTTATTTCACGATCGGAGGGGCGTTGGGGCTGACCGTGGGCGGCATGCAGGCGGCCTTGTCCGCCTTCAGGGCGTCGGCAGCGGCCTTCAATGCGGCCTCCCGCGCATCGTTCGCGGCCTTCACGGCGGCGTCACGGGCATCACGGGCGGCTTTGACGGCGGCCTCAAAGGCCTCTCTCGCGGCCTTTTTGTCTGCGGCGCTCTTTTCCAACGCGGCTTGGCGGGCCGCGGCGGCCTTTTGCGTGGCCGTCATCATGCAGGCCCTTGCGGCCTTGTACTGTTCCATGCGCGTCGAGGTCGACATGCCGGCATCTTGTGCCAACACCGGGGACGCGACGAGGGAGGCCAGCAGGGAGCCGGCCGCGATATACCGTGCGAGTTTCATAAAAAATGGACCTTGGTACCGGTTAGACCCGGTCACCTTGCGACAAGTATACAACAAAAACACCCTCTTGCGAGGATGATCTTGTGGTGGGCAGGCAAGGATTCGAACCTTGGAAGGCGCAAGGCCAACAGATTTACAGTCTGTCCCGTTTGACCGCTTCGGTACCTGCCCGCACCCCATTCCCTCCTTTCGGAGGCGCTGGAGATGGAGCCGTTGACCAGGATTGAACTGGTGACCTCGTCCTTACCATGGACGCGCTCTACCAACTGAGCTACAACGGCGTGATTTGTCGAGCGTTCCGGTATCTTGCCTCAACCGTGCCGATCTTTCAAGCCATGCTCCCCGGCTGGGCCAGGGCGTCTATCCTGGTCTTGAAAGACTCTATCCTGGAGCGATCATCTGACAGCACCCGGAGCTTGTCATAGCGCCGACGAGCCTCTTCCCGATCGCGCAGAAGTATAGCAACTTCCAGGGAAAGTTCAAGATACCGGGAGGACTTCTCGTCGAGCTCCACGGCGCGCTTGGCAAAGGGCCAGGCCTTGGCCGCATCCCCCGTCTTCACATAATGCTCGGCCAGCTCGGCCTGGCGATTGGGCAGGCGCGGACGCACCTCCACGGCCTTGCGGCGCATCTCCTCGGCGAGCGTCATATTGCCCTCGGCCTCGGCGATATCGGCCAAGCCCGCGAAGCACACGTCATCCGCCTTTTTGCTCTTGGCCAGGAACTCGAAGGTCTCGCGCGCCTGGGCATACAACTTTTGCTTGAGATACAGGACGGCGAGACCCTTGTACGCATCCCATTGGCGGCTGTCGAGCGAGAGCGCCTCGATGAAACGGCGCTCGGCCTCGGCCCATTTTTGGTCGCGGGCCAAGGAACGTGCTTCGTCTATCAAGCCTTTGACGCGTTCTTTGTTGACCGAGGGAGCGAGATTGGCGAAAGGCGTCTTGGCCTTTTCATAAAAGCCTTGCAGGTCCTGCAATTTGCGCAAGGTGCCGCGATAGGCCTTTTTTGCCGCGACCATGCCGCGCGCGGCCGCCGCCTTCACGGGCGCGAGGCCCTCGCTCGTCACGCGATCGAAACGCTGGGTGATAAGGTCATCGCGCTTTTGGCGCTCTTGCTCTTCCTTGATGGAGGTCGGATCGAGCAAGCGGATCTCCTTCCAATGCCGCAACACCGTCACCAAGAGGATGATGACGGCGATGAGGGCTATGGGAAGCGTGATCCAATATATCAACATGATGGATTCCCGCCTTCGCGGGAATGACAGAAGTGTCTATGCCGGCACCGCTGCACGACACAAAAGGCCGAAATTGCGCGGATCGAGCGAGGCGCCGCCCACGAGGGCGCCGTCTATGCCGGTGGTGGTCATATATTCGAGCACATTGCGCAGGTCCACGGAGCCGCCATAGAGCACGCGGACTTTCTCCGCCTGGCTGCCGAACTTCTTGGCCAACACGGCCTTGATGGCCTCATGCATCTCCTTGGCCTCGAGCGGCGCGCAGCTCTTGCCCGTGCCGATGGCCCACACCGGTTCATACGCGATGACGAGCGGCGCCTTGCCGTCTGCCTTGACCTCGGCGATGGCGGCCGTCACCTGGGCGCGGACCGTCTTCAGATGTTCGCCCTTCTTGCGCTGCGCGGCCGTCTCGCCCACGCAGACCACAGGCATGATGCCGGCCTTTTGAAGCGCGGCGGCCTTCTTGGCCACCATGTCATCCGTCTCGCCCAGATGGGTACGGCGTTCGCTATGCCCCACGAGACACAGCTCGGTGCCGAACTCGTTCAGCATGGGCGGCGAGACCTCGCCGGTGAAAGCGCCCTCATCGGCCCAAAAACAATCTTGCGCGGCCAAGGCAGGGATGGATGCGCGGCCGAGCGAGGCGCGGGCGGCGGGCAAAGACACGAAAGGCACGGCGACCGCGATGTCCACGTCCTTGGGCAGGCGTTCGCGGCGGAAGGCGCGTATCCAGGCCCCGGCCTTGATGGGGCCGTAGTTCATCTTCCAGTTGGCGATGAGAAGCTTTTTCATATCAGTTCGGGTGTTCGGTTATTTCCAGGCAAGATGTTTCGCAAGTTCGGTCGTGCAGGATTGCGGTCCGATGACGGCGCTGGCCATGGCGGTGGGCTTGAAGATGGCCTTCGCGACACGCATCACGTCCGCGGGGCTCACTTTGTCGAAGCGGCGCATGCGCTCCTCGGGCGTCTCGAGCTTGCCCTGGAACAGCCATTGCTTGCCATACCATTCGGCCTGGGTCGCGCTGTCCTCGAAGCCCAGGGTCGTGCGGCCGCGGATATTGTCCTTGGCGCGCCGCAACTCCTCGGGCGTCACGCCTTTCGCGGCCACGAGCTTGAGCTCGGCGATGATGGCCGTGATGGCCTCGCCCAAGCGCTTCTTCTCGAGACCGGCCATGATGGCGAACACGCCGATGTCCTCGAGCGGCTGATGCGAGGCATTGATGGAGTAGCACAAACCGCGGCGCTCGCGGATCTGGATGAACAAACGCGACGACATCGTCCCGCCGAGGATATTCGCGAGAAGCGATGCCGCCGCGCCGTTCGTATGCCCCAGCTTGAGGCCATGGAAGGCCATGCCGAACTGCACTTGCTCGGTCTCCTTGTGCTGACAGGCATGGGTGCGCGCGAGCTTTTTGGGCGGGACGAACTTTTTGAACGGCTTGTCCTTGCCTGTGGGGCGCTTCACGGCGCCAAAGGTCTTTTGGAGCTGGGCGAGCGCATCCTTGGGCAATTTGCCGGCAAGGACCACGACCATACGCGACGGGATATAGTACGCATCGCGATACGCGATGAGCTGATCGCGCGTGACCTTGCGTATGACCTCGCGCGGACCCGCGATGTTCCAGCCGAGGGTCGAGTTCGGGAACAGTTCCGCCTCGAGCAGGTCCTCGATATGCATGCGCGGATTGTCCTCGTACATGTTGATCTCCTCGATGATGACGCCTCGCTCGCGGTCTATCTCGGCCTGGTCATAACGCGAATGGAAGATCATGTCATGCAGCATGTCCACGGCCAGCTCGGTGTGCTTGGCGTCCATCTTCACGTAATACCCGGTGATATCCTTGCCCGTGTACGCATTGTATTCGGCGCCATAGCGGTCGAGCTCGCGCGAGATATGCTCGGTCGTCGGGCGCTTGGTGGTGCCCTTGAACATCAAATGCTCGATGAAATGCGAGGCGCCATTGATCTCTTTCGTCTCATAACGCGAGCCCACGCGGGTGAGCACGAGCGCGGTCATGCTTTCGGCCGCCTCATGCGGGACGAGCAAGGCCGTCATGCCGTTCTTGAGCTTTTTCAGGACAGGTTTTTTCATAATATCTAGATCTGGTTGTCGCGGACGCGGGCGGCCACATATTCGGGCACCTCGGCGATCTTGATACGTTCCTGCGACATGCTGTCGCGATTGCGCACCGTGACGCTCTGGTCGTTCAGTGAATCGAAATCCACGGTGAAGCACCACGGCGTGCCGGCTTCGTCCTGGCGGCGATAGCGCTTGCCGATGGAACCGCTCTCGTCATATTCCGCGGCCAGGCCCATGCGGCGCAGTTCGCGCGCGAGCTCTTTGGCGATGCCCGTGAGCTCATCCTTCTTTTGGAGCGGCAAGAACGCGGCTTTCACCGGCGCGAGCAAGGGCGGCAGGCGCAAGACCATGCGCGGTTCCTTGTCCCCGCCCTCGGCCGTGTCCGCTTCGTCTATGTCGAGATGCTCGGCAAGCACCGCGAGCACGCTGCGATCCAAGCCCCAGGTGGGTTCGATGACATGCGGCAAGACCTTCTCCCCCGTCTCCGGGTCGAGATAACGCAGGTCTTCCTTCGACGCATCCTGATGGCGCGAGAGGTCATAGTCCGTGCGGTTCGCGATGCCATAGAGCTCCTTCACGCCGAAGGGATAGGCATATTCCACGTCCACGGTGCGCGTCGAATAGAAGGCGCGGTCGGCATCCGCGATCTCGTGATACACGGCATGCTCGTCCTTGAGCTTGAGCACGTCGCGGACCCAGGCCTTCATCTCGCCGAGCCAGGCCTCGAAGGCGCGGGGGCCGTCCTCGGGCCGCACGAAATACTCGATCTCCATTTGGTCGAACTCGCGGGTGCGGAAGATGAAATTGCCCGGCGTGATCTCGTTGCGGAAGGCCTTGCCGATCTGGGCGATGCCGAAAGGCAGGCGCTTGCGGGCGCTGTCGCGGACGTTCTTCCAGGCCACGAACATGCCGCCGGCCGTCTCGGGTCGTAGATACGCCACGTTCGCGCTGTCCTCCGTCACACCGACGAAGGTCTTGAACATGAGATTGAAATGCTTGATCTCGGTGAGATCGCCGCCGCACATCGCGCAGAGCTTTTGGTCCTCCAGATGGTCAGCGCGGAAACGGCGTTTGCATTTGCGGCAATCCACGAGCGGGTCGCTGAAGGTCGCGAGATGTCCCGAGGCCTCCCAGGCCTTGGGATGCATGATGATGGGCGTCTCGATGCCGACCATGTCGTCGCGGCCGGTCACGAAGCGCGCCCACCAGGCGTCCTTGATGTTCTTCTTGAGCTGGGCGCCGTACGGACCGTAGTCCCAGCTATTGGCGAAACCGCCATAGATCTCGGAACCCGGATAGATGAACCCGCGCCGCTTGCAGAGCGACACGAGGAGGTCCATCTTTTGCTCGGGAGAAATGGGCATACGAAATGTTAGACGGTCATCACTTCTTCCTCTTTTTCTTTGACGGCGGCCTCGACCTTCTCGTTCCATTCATGGTTGATCTTGTCGAGCTGTTCGAGCTCGCGGAAGCGTTCGTCCTCCGAGATCTCCTTGTCCTTCTCCGCCTTCATGATGTTGTCGCGCACCTCTTCGCGCACATTGCGTATGCCTTTGCGCGTCTGTTCGCCCAGGGCATGCACGCGTTTGACCGTGTCGCGGCGCGTCTCCTCGGTCGGCGCCGGCATGATGAGGCGTATGACCTGGCCTGCCACGTTCGGGTTGAGCCCGATGTCCGCGGCGATGATGGCCTTCTCGATGTCCTTCACCAGGTTCTTGTCCCAGGCCTCTATCTGTATGGTCTTGAAATCCGGCACCGAGATGGCGGCCACGCCCTTGAGCTCCATGGTCGAGCCATAGGCCTCCACCGGGATGGTCTCGACGAGGGACGCATTGGCGCGACCCGTGCGAATGGCCTTGAGCTCATGCTCCAAATGTTCCACCACCTGTTGAAAACGGGGCCTTGCGGACTCAATGCGGGTAGGCATAGGGAGGGTTGAAAGTAGGCTTAGTGTTCCATTTTCCGCGTGGTCCGTCAATCGTCCTCCCTTCGACGGGAGAGAAAAAAGACCCCGGAGGGTCATGCCATGAGCGGGATGGGGTCAGGATCGGTCCGTCCAAAGCGAGATGTTGAGGCCGCCGGTGGGCTGATAGCCCCGATAGGGCGTGGTGTCGGGCCAAGGCATGCCGCAGAAACGGTCGGCGAAGCGCCGCAGGGTGTCGGGCGCGGCGGGTGCGTCCGGAATGGGCTCGTCCAGGAGGAAGAGCCGCGTGTCGCAATGCGCGCAATAGATGCGCGGCTTCGAGGCATCGGGCTCCAGACAGGTCAGGATATGCCAATGGCGGCATCGCCTCGTGGGCGCCTCGCCCTTGAGCACCGCGCGGCGGACCTCGACCTCGACGCCATGGCGCTGCATGTCGCGGCGCATGCCGCGCGTGCGCGCATGGGCATGCCACTCGGCAAGACGCAGAAAAAGACGTTTCAGGAAGGCCTTGAGGCGGTCCATGGAAAACCTCCGATGGAAAGGTACCGGTCTAGACTAGCACGAGGCTCGGACGGCCTCAATTCTGTTTTGGCGGCGCGGTGGTGCCGAGATAGAGCACCGTGCTCTCGACCGGATCGAAGGAAATGCTCGAACCGGCTTGGGTCGTAGGCAGTTTCTGCGGGCGCCACGTGTCTCCCCCATCGGTCGTGAACTCGAGGGTGCCCACGCCCGTATACGCGATATGTTTGTTGTTCTTGGGGTCCACGGCCATGGCATTGATGCGCACCGTGCCCGGCGGCGTGGTCAGCTTGAGACCTTTCCAGGTATTGCCGCCGTCCGTCGTGCGCACGATGCCGTATTTGGACACCACATAGACCGTGCCCGTGGCCACCGGATCTATGACCATCTGGATGGCGCGCTTGGAATCCCGCAGGTCTTCGTCGAACTGCTTCCTGATCTCGGTCCAGGAATTGCCTCCGTCCGTGGTCTTGATGAGGCCCGAGCCATAGGTCGCGGCATAGACCAGGCGCGAATCGCGCGGGTCCACTTGGATGGTCACGATGGCCGAGCCGTCCACGCGCTTGGAGATCTGCCAGGTCATGCCGCTGTCCTGCGAGCGGAACACGTCGCCGGCCGAGGTGCCGGAATACAGGATGGTCGGGTTATACCAATCGACGATGAGCTGGGTGAAGGCCACGTCCGCGCGCGGGTCGAAGAAGATGCGGTCCCAATCGCGTCCGCAATCCTCGGTCTTGAAGATGCTGTTCGTCTTGGCGGCATACACCACGCATTTGTTCTTGGGGTCCACGGCAATGGCGCCCACGCGGCCCGAGGTCAGGAGATCGCCTTGCGGCTGCTGCCAGGATTCCCCGGCATCGAGCGAATACAAGAGCCCGTTCTCGGCCGTGGCCAAATAGATGGTGTGATTGTCCTGCGGGTCGAAGGCGATCTGCAGGATCTTGGCGCCCGCGACGCCACCCGTGACCTTTGCGCCTGCCACGAGGGCCTTTTTATTGGTCCAGGTGAGGCCGCCATCCGCGGACTTCCACACCCCGCCATCCGGACCCTTGGCCGGGGTCGCCGGGCCAAAACAGCCGGCACCGAGCAAAGACAAAGCCGCCAAAGGGGCAAAAAGCGCTACACGCGTTCGCATATGTCGGTATTGTACCACTTTCTTATATGAACAGCTCGGAGAGGCCGCGGGAGACATGCTTGGGCAACAAGCGCCGCGCGTCTTCCGTGAGATCGCCGTCCAGGTGCATCGCGAGCGCTTCGAGATAGATGCGCGGCGAGACCGAGCTTCCCACGGCGCGCAAGACGACTGGAAGACCAAGACCGAACACCGTCGCCTTAGGCTCTCGCACGAGCAGGTCCGAGGTCTCGGCCATGAGGGTCTGCAAAGCCTCGCGCCAGGCAAGTTGCGGGATGTCCTGCGCCTCGCAGGCTTTTGCCAAGTCTTCGATGAGCTTGAGACGCTTGCCCTGGTTCAAGGTGATGAGCGAGATGGCGAGACCGGTCGCCGCGCTTTTCACCTGCTGTGGTGCGAACGCGAGCCCGGGACGTCCCCGCGCCGCTTCGGCAAGCGCATCCGCCTGGGCCTTGCCCATGCGACGCGCCTGCAAAGCCGCGACAAGGTCGGCCTTCGGTACCGGATGCAGGGGCAAATTCACGCAACGGCTCCTGAGGGTCGCGGGCAAACGCCCCGCATCCTCGGCCACGAGCACGAAGACGGCACCGGCCGGCGGTTCCTCGACGACCTTGAGCAGCGCATTCGTCCCGGATTCGTTCAAGCTGTCGGCCGCGGGCACATAGGCGACGGTGCGGGCGGCGCGCAAAGGCCGCATGGACATGCGCTCGCGCAGGTCGCGCACCTGCTCGACCGAGATCTGCTTTTTCCCCTCCTCCGCCTCGAGCGCATATACGTCCGGATGAGTGCGCCAGTTCTCGCCGGGAGCCAGGCCCAGGAGCGCGCGCACGAAAGCCTCGGCGAGCATGCGTTTGCCCAGATGCGGCGCGCCCGTGAGCGCATAGGCCGCGGCCGGCGCCTCGAGCGCATGCCCCAAGATGCGGCACACGGCCGCATTGCCCACGAAGCCCGGCGCAAAACCCTGTTCGTCCATGGGCCGAGCATAGCCCGCCGTCGACGAAACACAAAAAGAGGCTCCCACCGTTCGCGAATGCGAAGCGATGAGAGCCTAAGAAGGAAAGAGCGGGCGCTGATCAGGGATCGAGCGCGCAGTTGACGCCGGCATGGTTGTAGTTTTGCACCAAGCGGCAGTTCTTCTGCGTCCCGTTCTCGGTGAAGGTCGCCTTGACCTCGTTCGAGAGCACCCCGTACGACCATTGGCCGTTCGCGGTGTAGACGTCGTAGCACTGGATGACCAGGGCATGCTGTTTGCACACCTTGACATCCTCGACATAGGTCGCCGTGGAGAATGCTACGTCCTGGCCCGTGGAGAGCCAGGTGTCGAGGTTCGGCGCAGGGGTCTGCGACGGCCAGGCGACCATGGTCGGCTCGGCGCTGGTGGAGCCGGAGCCGGCGAGGGCGGGCGAGGCCATGCAGAAGCGCTGGGCCACGTAGCCGTTCGCCGGATTGCCCGGCCAGGTCACGCGGATGGTGCGGAAGTCCTTTCCGCACCAGGTCTCCGTGCCGTCGGCCGGGGGCTGGGTCGGGCTCGGGCCGGGCGTCTTGGTGACGCCGGTGGAGCACTGACCGCCGGCCCACTTGCCGCTGCAACAGGTGTTGCCGCCGCAGGTGACGCCTTCCCCGTTGCAGATGGCGCCGATGGGCGCGCATCCGGTGACGGGGTTGGACGGGGTCGGCGCGGGCGCGGGGGTCGAGGGGCACACCGTGCCCCTGCCCCAGGTGCCTCCGCAGCAGACGACCGGGAACATTTCCCTTTCGTTGATCTGGCAGTTCGCGACCGAACCCGAGACGAGGTTTCCGCAGGACATGCCTGGCGGCGTCGGGCAGGTATTGTAGTCGTTGTTGGGGGCATTGCTGCCGCACCCGACGACGAAGATGAACGACGCGAAGACGAGGGACGCGATGATGCTCTTCATGACTGGCCTCCAATGGCGCGCGGCGCCATTTTCGATGGTGCCGCTTGCGCGACGGGGTTGGGATTGTCGAAACGGAACGAGTTCGGGGTGGCGTCTTGCTGACCGCTCCCGCATGAGAAGGCTTCGGAGAAACCTGCTCGTGCTGGGGCTCGATATGCGCGTCATGATGACGACACATATGCGAGCCAAGTTGAGGTGAAAGGGCGAAGGACGATCGGATGACCGTCAGAAGTCGAACGCGTACCCGAGCTTCAGGCCACCGAATGGCTGAAGGCCGGTCTCGCGTCGCGAGGCATGGGGACCGCCGGGATAGGCGGGGTCCGGATTGACGGCATTGTCGATGCCGCTGCCGAGACCCGCTTCCGCGCGGAGGTTGAAGTTCCCGGCGAAGCGCCAGTCGAGGCCGAGATATCCGCCGATGGCGTGACCGCGATCATTGGTCGTGATCCCGCCGGGCAGATTGCTCTGCATGTCGGCCGCATGCGCTTGCGCGTACGGACCGAGCTCGATGGACACCGTGCGGCTGTCCGAGAGATAGGCGCCGACGGCGAGCTGACCTTGATAGAGGTAGCTCGCGCCATTGCCTTGGCTCGAACCGTACATGCCTGTGCCGCCGACCTGGAAGAACCAGTTCGACGACGCGGCATTGTAACGGAGGCGCAGGCCGAGGCTCGCGCCGCCGACCCTGCCGGACGCCGGTCGGAAGACCAGCATGCCGCCGACCTCGGGAATGACCGAGAACGGAGGATGCGTCGCCGGGCTCGACTTCTCGAGCTTGGTGATGCGCTCCTCGTGGTCCTTGTCATGGGCCTCGAGCTCGCCGACGCGCTTCTCGATCTTCTCGAAGCGCGAGTCGATGCCCTTGAGGCGGTCGTTGAACTCCGTCTTGCTGACGAAGTTCTCCGGCGCCAAGGCATCGAGCTTCTTCTTCATGCTCGCGAACTCGCTCGGGCTGATGCGACCTTCTTTCAGAAGCTCGCGCAGCCTGGTGAGCTCGTCCACGAGCAGACCGTCGATGGTCAGATAGCAGCGCTGGGCGCCGTAGTTGGCGAGCGCCACGTGGAAGTTGGGGTCTTCGCACGTGCAGCTCCACTTTCCCGTGCGCTTGATCTTCCCGGCATTGTCGGGATTCTCGAGGCACTGGATGTCGGGCACGGGCTTGGGGGCCGTCTTGGCGCAGTCCGCGGGCGTCGTCGCCTTGCAGGCGTCGAGCTGCTTCTGCGTCTCCGCCGCGCATTGCGCGAGGGTGAGCTCCGTTCCCGTGGCCTTACAGGTCATGGTGAGCGGGTCCGCCGAGGCGAACACGGTGAAGGTCGTGATGAGAGAAACGATGAGGACAGAGACAAGTTTCTTGAACATGGGTGATCTCCCTCTTTTTCTGTTTCACGGCCTTGCCGGGCCGCCACGGATGGGGCCTGTGCAGGGCGTTGGCTGTTGTACTTCTGGATGCCGAAGGTTCGGACCTGTCCCGTACCGGGTCATCCGCGATGCGGACGGACCTTTCAGGGAACAAAGGACTATACCCTATATATGATGTTTTGTCAAGCCTGGTATGGGCAGAAAAAGGCGTGATTTTTTGGCTCAATGGAGGGAAATCTCCAGATACTTTGGCCGTCCTGCGTGCCTTTGCCGCTGGGAGAGGAGGAAAGGCTCCCACCGGCGCCGGCGCACAGAACGGCCACAGGGCCCGGAAAAACACTGAGAACGCTCCAATCTAAGCAAAAAGACCCCCTCTGTCAAGGCATCGGGGGGTCTTTCGTCAGGGCGTGGTGCTTGTATCCGTGACGGGCGGGGTATCCGTGGGACTGCTCGGGGGCGGGTCGACTGGCGGCGTGCTGGTCGTTCCCGTATCCGTCGAGGTGCTGTCCCCTGCCGGCGGGTCCGCGGGAGGCGGGTCGGCAGGCGGTGGAGGCGCCGGGCTGCTGCCGCTCATCCGGACATGGATCTCGGCGGCAGGCTCGAAGGCATGCCAGTTGAAGAGCAGATCATGGGTCACCGCATTGTTGAGCTGGATGGAGAAGCCGCTCGTCCCCACGTCGGTCACGCGATACATGGTCTCGACGAAGTCCATCGGGGTCACGGTCACGACGGGCGGCAGGTCATACCCCTGGTCGAAGGTGATGTCCACGCGCGTGTCGCCGCTCTGCACCTTGGCCTGGCCCACGGTGTCGGCGCCAAAGGCGGCATGGCCCTTGACCGTCACCTTGCCCGTCACGACGAGGCTCTTGACCGCGATGTCGCTGTTCGAGAGGCGGTTCAAGAGATCGTCCGAGATCGTGGCGCCGCCTTGGAGGTCCGTCGTGCTGCTGGTCGAGGTCGTGCCGGGCATGTCCAAACCGGTGGTGGAGGCGTTCGGGAAGAAGTAGCTCGTCTGGACGAAGGCCATGACCTCGCCGACCGTGGCGGCATCGTTCGCGTTCGTGCCGGTCGGGGCGGAGAACGTGCTCAAGGCGCGGCCGACGATCATGCCCGGGGCCGTCGCTTTCATCAGGCGGCCGGGCACTGAGGACATCGCGAGCGCATCACCAGGATGGATGGCGCCGTTCTGGGCCGTGACCTTGGCGGGCACGCGGCCGGCCAAGGCCACCATGACCGGGGTCAAGCCGCTCCTCGGCGCATCGCTCATGACCAAGGACGGACGCGTCGAGATGATGCCGAGCGCGTCATTGTCATAGGCGCCGGCGCGTTTGACCATGCCTTCATCGGACGGGTCGATGGCGACCGTCTCGCCCGGGGCCAAGGAGGCATCGCTGGAATAATAGACCTCGGCAAGGTCGGCGCCCTGATATACGGTCTGAATGGTCAGGGTGCGTTCGACGGCGGTCATGGTCCCGGCGGTGACCAAGCCGCAGAGGCGATACCCGACGGCGGTCGAGGTCGCGGGGGAATCGACGAAGCTCATGCTCACGCTGTCCGAGTCGTTCAAGGTGGCGATGGAGGACGTGACGTCCACGCCGACCTTGGTGCCTCCCGTACAGCTCGTGCCGCGGCGGATGCGGAAGGTCGCGGAGGAGGTGATGGCGCCCGCGGAGACGCGGACCGTGGCCACGATCCACACCGTATTGGTGGTGTTGCGCGGGGTGGAGGTCACGACGAGGAGCTCGGACTCGGTGCCGGTCAAGGCGGTGGAGGCGGTGCTGCTCGCCGTCTTCACGAAGCCTTGCGAACAATTGGTGCCGTCGGACAAACAGACGTTCTTGCCGTTCACGGTCAGATTGGTGGTGGAGACCGTCCCGAGCACGTCGAGGGTGGCCTGCGGGGTGATGGTGCCGATGCCGACATACCCCGTGGTGGTCGCGACATAGAAGCGGGTCAGGCTCTGGATATCGTCGAAGATGCTGAAGCCGTCATTGTTCGCGCGCGTGCCGACGGTCCAGTCGAGCGTCCCATTGGTCAGGAACTGGAAGCCGGCATAATTGGCGTCCGTCCCGCGGCTCGTCATCATGAGGGCCGTGCCGGACGTGTTCGCGAAGATATTGCCCGTGACCTCGAGCTTCTGCTGCGGTGAGGAATTGCCGATGCCCACCGACCCGTTCGGGACATACAGGTTGGTCGTCGTCGTGAAGCCCAGGATGAGGGCCGATACGCCCGGCGTGTTCTGGCTGTCGAAGATGAGGCCGGCGGTCGCGGACGTGTTGCCGCCCAGGAGGATGTCGGCCGTCGAGGTGTTGGCGTAGATCGTGTTGTTCGTCCTCGAGTACTGCCACATGTTGGTCGTTGTCGCGGTCCCCGCCGGGCAGTTCGTCCCGTTCGCAAGACACACGTTCGAGCCGTTCACCATCATGCCGGTGGAGGACACCGTGCCGCGGACGGACAGGGCCGTCGTGGCGCTGGTCGTCCCGATGCCGATATTGCCGCTCGTCGCGTCGATATAGAACCTGTCCGCGCCGGCGACATCGTCATAGATATGGAAGGCCCTGGTCCCCTCGCCGCGCGTGCCCAGGGTGTAGTCCACGGTGCCGTTCGTCAGGAACTGGAAGCCGGCATAGTTGGAGTTCGCGCCGCGGCTGTTCATGATGAGCGAGGTGCCGGACGTGTTGGCGAAGATATTGCCGCCGACCTCGAGCGCTTGCGTGGGCAGGCTCGTATTGATGCCCACATTGCCCGAGGACGCGTTCGCGTAGAAGCGGTAGCGGTCGGCATTGTCATCGTAGAGCGAGAAGTCCTGATTGCCGTTCGCGCGATTGCCGAAGGTCCAGTCGGTGTGGCCATTGGTCTGCAATTGGAAGCCGCCGTAATTGTTCACGGACCCGCGGCTCGAGATGAAGAGCGCCGTCCCTGAGGTGTTCGAGAAGATATTGCCCGTGACCTCGAGCTTCTGTTGCGGATTGTTCGTGCCGAAACCGATGAAGCGGCTCGCGAACACGCTCTGACCGTCTATGGTGGACGAACCTGTGAACGACGGCGTGAAGTAGCCCGGGTTCACGAACATGTTGATGGTCCCCGTGGTCGAGGTCGCGGCCTGCATGGCGCGGCCGATCATGGCGCCCGGATTGGTCGCCTTCATGACATAGCCGGATGACGAAGCCGAGGTCAGCGCATCGCCCTGGGTGATGTTCCCGTTCTCGTTCGAGACCTTGACCGGCACGCGGCCGACGAGGGCGACGATGACGGGATACGTGCTCGAATTCGACGGCCGCTGGAAGAGCAAGCTCCCGGCCTGGGTCGAGATGACGCCGATGGCCTGCGGATCATAGGGCGACGTGGTGCGCATGACGCCGTCGGGCAGGCTCGGGTCCAAGGACACGACCTCGCCCGGCGCGAGCGTATTGTCGAAGGTGTAATACACTTCGCCGACGTCGGCGCCGGCCGAGACCTCGGTCGCCGAGAGCGTGGCGGCATCCGATTGGAAGGACCCGGCCGCGTCGCGGCTGACGCAGAGGCTATAGGTCGTCGCCGTCGTGGTCGCGGGCGTGGCCACCACGGAGATGGGGAGCTGCACGATGGAACCGTTCGACGTGGTGATAATACTGACCGTCGGACCGATCTGGGTGCCCGTGGTGCAGCCGTTCTGACGTATGCGCATGAACACGTTATGTGTACCACCACCAAGCGCTTCGACCTCTTCGGTCGCCACGACCCAGATCTGGGTCGCCACGGTCGAAGGCGTGGATGTGACGGTCAATATGGCCGTTTCAGAGGCGGCGAGCGTGACGACCGAGGTCGAGCTCGCGGTCTTGGTCTTCGGACCAGGGCAGTTCGTGCCATCGAGCGTACAGGCGCCGCTGCCGTTCACGAGCAGGCTGCCGGCGATCGCCATAGACGAACCCGATGCGAAGGTGAAGGCGAAATTGGTCGCGGTCGCGTTCGTCATGGTCGCGTTCGTCACTTCGAGACCAGCGCCATACAAGCCGTCCAGGGCGCCGAGCTTGCCTTGGATGAAGGCATCGTTCCCGTTCACCTTGAAGCTCGAGGCCAAACCGCCGCCATACGTGGTCGTGCCCATCAGGAAATTGGTGTTCGTGGACGCGCCCAGGATGAGGGTCGAGGTGCCGTCCTGGTATTGGCTGTCGAAGATGAGGCCGGCCGTCGCCGTCGTGTTGCCACCCAAGAGGAGATCGCGGGTCGACGTGCTCAGGAAGATGATGTTCGACGTGCTGTTCTCCTGCCACATCGTCGTCGAGGCGGTCCCGGTCAAGCAATTCGTCCCGTTCGCGAGACAGACATTGGAGCCGTTCACCTTGATCGAGGAGGCGAAGATGGTGGAACCGGAGGCCGTGGTGAACGACAAGGCCGTCGTCGTGGCGCCCGTGACCACGAGATTGGTGCCCGTGCCGTTCAAGAAGTACAGGCCTCCGGAGACGCCCAGCATGCCCGCGACATAGGCGTCATTGCCATTGACCGAGAAGGTCGCGTCCAAACCGCCCGTGTACGACGACGCGCCGACGAGGAAATTGGTGTTCGTGCTGCCGCCGACGATGACATTGGACGTGCCCGTGGCGCCGGAGTCGAAGATGAAGCCGGCGGTCGCGGTGGTGTTGCCGCCGACCAAGAGATCGCGCGTCGAGGTGGTGAGATAGATGATGTTCGACGTGTTGTTCTCCTGCCACAGGGTGGTCGTCGCGGCGGCCGAGGACGCGGGGCAATTGGTCCCGTTCGCGAGACACACGTTCGAGCCGTTCACCTGGATGGCGGATGCGAAGATGTTGGAGGACGACACGACGGTCGAGAAGATATTGGTCGACGTGACATTGGTCGCCGTGGCATTGCCGGAAATGACCAAGGTGCCGGAAATGCTGGTGTTGCCGAGATTGGCGGTCGAAAGGGTGCCGCTCGTGGCCTGGAAGTTCGTGGCAAAGAGATTGGTCGAGGTCGTGTTGGTGCCCGTGCCGTTGGTCCAGATGATATTGGTGAAGTTCGAGGGCGTGGTGCCGTTGATGGTCAGGTTGGTGAACGTGCCGTTCGTCGCGAACATGTTGGTCGCCGAGGAGTTCGTCGCGAAGAACGAGGTCGCCGTGGCATTGCCCAGGGTGGCGGTCGGGGCGTTCAAGGTTCCCACGTTCCAGGTGACCACCGTGCCGGAGGTGCCGGTGTAGTTCGTCGCATTGAGGGCCGTGTGCGTGGCATTGGTGACCACGATGTTCGTGCCCGTGCCGTTCAGGAAGTACAGGCCGCCGGAGACTCCCAGCATGCCCGCGACATAGGCGTCATTCCCATTGACCGAGAACGTGCTGTCGAGACCGCCGGTATATGCCAAGGCGCCGACGAGCAGATTGGTGTTGGTCGAACCGCCCACGATGACATTCGAGGTTCCCGTGGCGCCGGAGTCGAAGATGAGGCCGGCCGTGGCCGTGGTATTGCCGCCGACCAAGAGGTCCGCCGTGCCCGTGGTCGCGGAAATGGCATTGCTCGTGTAGGAATACTGCCAGATGTTCGTGGACGTGCCGGACGAGGCGGGGCAATTGGTGCCGTTCGCGAGACACACGTTCTGACCGGAGACGAGCAGGGAGGAACCGGAAGCGCTCGTGAAGGCGAACACGGTCGTCGTGGCGTTCGTGCTGGTCACATTGCCGAACACGCCGTTGAAGCGCTGGCCCACCACGCCGAGCGAGACGGAGAGGTCCGACGAGGGCAGGAAGGACCCGGACGCGACATTGACGATCATGTTGCCCGAGGTCGTGGTCTTGAGGGTCAGGTCGCCTCCCGCGGCCTCGACCTGATACGCACCGTTCTCTTTCACGAGGAAGCCGTCGCCGTATTGCGTGGACGCCGTGCCAACCTTGACCGCCGACGCGGAATAGAGGCCGCCGATGGACCCGATGAAGCCTTGGACCAAGAGGTCGTTGCCATCCATGTTGAAGCCCGCCTTGAGGCCGCCGCTCCAGGTGGACGTGCCGATGAAGACGTTCGTATTGGTGCTGTTGCCGAAGTAGACGTTCGTCGACGTGTTCCCGCCGCTCGAGTCCACGATGAAGCCCGCCGTCGCCGTGGTGTTGCCGCCGACCAGCAGGTCACGCGTCGAGGTCGTGAGATAGACGATGTTGGTCGTGGTGCTCTCCTGCCAGATGGTGGAGGTCGGGCTTTGCGAAGCCGGGCAGTTCGTCCCGTTCGCGAGACAGACGTTCGAGCCGTTCACGGCGATGGATGACGCGAAGATGTTGGAACCCGATGCCGTCGTGAACGACAAGATGGTCGTGGTCGCGAGCGCGGCATTGAGGGTCCCCGCGGCCAAGGTCGTGATGGTCGAGGAGTTCGCCTGGAAGTTCGTGGCGAAGAGATTGGTCGAGGTCGTGTTCGTGCCCGTGGCATTGGTCCAGATGATATTGGTGAAGTTCGAGGGCGTGGTGCCGTTGATGGTCAAGTTCGTGAACGTGCCATTGGTCGCGAAGAGATTGGTGCCCGAGACCACGGTGCCGAAGATGGTGGTGGCCGTGACATTGCCGGCGCTCACCTGGCCGAAGGTCGAGGTCCCCACCACCGTGAACGTGGAGGTCACGGTCGATGAGGCCGCGAGATAGCCGCCATAGAAGAACACGGTGGACGTGGTGAAATTGCCCGCCGCCGTGACCTGGGCCAGGGTCGGCATGCTGCCGACGATGCAGCCCACGCCGTTCGAGAGACATACGCTTTGTCCCGCGATCGTCGCGGTCGCGAAGGTCGCGGCATTCGCGAAGATCGAGGTACCGGAGGCGATATTGTACCCGAACCAGTTGGTGGACGTGCCATGGGCGAAGTTAAGGGTCTGCGCGCTGCCCGCCCCCATGTTCCACGTGGCCGCGGTACCGCTCGTGGCCTGGAAGTTCGTGGAGAAATGGTTCGTGCTCGTCGTGTTCGTCCCCGTGGCATTGGTCCAGATGATGTTCTGGAAGACGGAGGGTGCGGAGCCCGTGATGGTCAAGGTGACGAAGGTCCCATTGTTCGCGTAGAGCGAAGTGCCGGACGCGATATTGAAGCCGAACCAGTTGGTGGACGTGCCATGGGCGAAGTTGAGGGTCTGCGCGTTCGCCGCTCCCATGTTCCAGGTGGTGAACGTGCCCGACGTACCCTGGAAGTTCGTGGCAAAGAGATTCGTCGTGGTGACGCTCGTATAGGTGGCGTTCACGCCCGTCATGTTCTGCAGGCTCGTATTGCCTACCACCGTGAAGCTCGAGGTGACGGTCGAGGAGGGCGTGATGATGCCTCCGAGCGCATAGATGATATTGGTCGTGGTGGCGCCATTGTCCGTGATCATCTGGAGCGTCGCCGTCGTGGCAGGCTCACCATCCGGCGGACAGTTGATGCCATTGGCCAAACAGACCGCAGAGCCGTTCACGAGGATGGAGGAGGCGAAGAGCTGGGAGCCGGAGGCGGAAGTGAAGGCGAGGGCGGTGGTCGTGACGCCGGAGAAGGTGGCATTCCCACCCGTCAGGGTGCCTCCGACCGTCAGATTGTTCGACACCGTCGCCGTGCCAAGGTTTGCCGTAGTCAAAGTGCCCGAGGTCGCCTGGAAGTTCGTGGCAAAGAGGCTCGTGGATGTGGTGTTGGTGCCGGTGGCATTGGTCCAGATGAGATTGGTGACCGTCAGATTGGTCGGCGTGAAATTGCTCACCGAGATATTGGTGAAGGTCGCATTCGTCGCGACCAGGTTCGTGCTGGAGGCGATGGATGAGAACAGGGTCGTCGCCGTGGCATTGCCCAGGATGGAGGTGGTGAAGTTGGCCGAGTTGGCATTGAGGTTCCCCACGTTCCAGGTACCAGCCGTGCCGCTCGTCACCGTGATGCTCGAGGCATTGAAGGCCGTGGTCGTGACATTGGTGAACGTGGCATTGGTGCCGGTCAGGGTCGCGAGCGAGGTATCACCCGTGAAAGAGACGGACCCCGTGGCCGTGAGGGTATATGTGGTGATGCCACCCAAGAGATATATAGGAAGGGTGGAGGTGTTCCCTGCCGTGAGGACCTGGGTCAGGGTCGGGGTCGCATTACCGGCGGGACAATTGGTGCCGCTCTGCAGACAGACGGCCTGGCCGTTCACGAGGATGGAGGACGTGAAGATCTGGGAGCCGGAGGCGGTGTTGAAGCCGAACCAGTTGGTGGACGTGCCATGGGCGAAGTTGAGGGTCTGCGCGCTGCCCGCCCCCATGTTCCACGTGGCTGCGGTACCGCTCGTGGCTTGCAGGTTGGTCGCGAAGAAGTTGGTCGAGGTGGTATTGGTCCCCGTGGCATTGGTCCAGATGATGTTCGAGAACACCGAAGGCGTGGTGCCATTGATGGTGAGATTGGTGAACGTCCCGTTGGTCGCGAAGAGATTGGTGCCAGAGACCACGGTGCCGAAGATGGTGGTGGCCGTGACATTGCCGGCGCTCACCTGGCCGAAGGTCGAGGTCCCCACCACCGTGAACGTGGAGGTCACGGTCGAGGAAGCCATGATGATGCCTCCGAAGGCATAGATCTGATTGGTGGTGGAGGCGCCATTGTCCGTGATCATCTGGAGCGTCGCGGTGGTGGCAGGCTCACCGTCCGGAGGACAGTTGATGCCATTGGCCAGGCAGACCGCGGAGCCGTTCACGAGGATGGACGAGGCGAAGAGCTGCGATCCAGACGCGCTCGTGAACGAAAGCGCCGTGGTCGTTGCGCCCGTGAACACCGCGTTCGTGCCCGTGAGATTGGTCGCGAAGAGATTGGTCGAGGTGGTGTTGGTGCCGGTGGCATTGGTCCAGACGAGATTGGTGAAGGTGGAGGGCGTCGTCCCGCCCACGTTCAAAGTCGTGACGTTCAGGGTGGTGATGGTGCCGGATGTCGCCACGAGATTGGTCGAGGTGACGCCGGTCGTGACGATGCCGCCGAGCACGCCGAGCTGGCCTTGGATGAACTCGTCATTGCCGTTCAAGACGAAAGAGGGGTCCAATCCCCCGCCATAGCTCAAGGTGCCGACGAGGAGATTGGTGTTGGTGCCGCCGCCGATGATGACGGTGGACGTGCCGTTCGCGTCATTGTCGAAGATGAAGCCTGCCGAGTTCGTCGCATTCGAGCCGAGCAACAGATCGCGGGTCGAGGTCGTGAGATAGACGATGTTGGACACGGAGTTGTCCGTGAGCGGGCTCGAGCCGCCGCCTGAGATGGACGGGCAGTTGGTGCCATTCTGCAGACACACGTTCACGCCGCCCACGAGCAAGGTGCTTGAGACGTTCAATGTTCCTGTATTAAGCGTCGAGATGGTCCCCGAGGTTCCCTGGAAATTGGTAACGTAGAGGTTGGTGCTCGTCGTGTTCGTCCCCGTGGCGTTCACCCAGATGAGGTTCTGGAAGGTGGAAGGCGTGGTCCCATTGATGGTGAGATTGGTGAACGTGCCATTGGTCGCGAAGAGATTGGTGCCCGAGACCACGGTGCCGAAGATGGTGGTGGCCGTGACATTGCCCGCGCTCACCTGGCCGAAGGTCGAGGTGCCGACCACCGTGAACGTGGAGGTCACGGTCGAGGAAGCCATGATGATGCCTCCGAAGGCATAGATCTGATTGGTGGTGGAGGCGCCATTGTCCGTGATCATCTGGAGCGTCGCGGTGGTGGCAGGCTCACCGTCCGGAGGACAGTTGATGCCATTGGCCAGGCAGACCGCGGAGCCGTTCACCTGGATGCTGCTCGCGAAGAGCTGGGAGCCGGAGGCGGAAGTGAATGCCAGGGCCGTGGTGGTGACGCCGGAGAAGGTGGCATTAGTACCCGTGAGGGTCGCAATGTTCCCGCTTCCTATATTAAGCGTCGTGATGGTACCCGAGGTCGCTTGGAAATTGGAGGCGAACAAGCTCGTGGACGTGGTGTTCGTACCGGTCGCATTGGTCCAGATGAGA
>CAZKEE010000007.1:0-70826 GCA_964551765.1 uncultured Gammaproteobacteria bacterium
TGCTAACTCTGTGCCAGCAGCAGCGGTAATACAGAGACCTCAAGCGTTATCCGGATTTATTGGGCGTAAAGGGTCCGCAGGTGGTCGTGTGCGTCGGTGGTTAAATTTCAGGGCTCAACCCCGAAACTGCCATCGATACGACTCGACTAGAGGCCGGGAGAGGTAAGCGGAATTGCCGGTGTAGTAGTAATATGCGTTGATATCGGCAAGAACACCAAATGCGTAGGCAGCTTACTGGAACGCGCCTGACACTCAGGGACGAAAGCGTGGGGAGCGAAAGGGATTAGATACCCCTGTAGTCCACGCCCTAAACGATGGATGCTAGATATCGGGAGTATCGACCCTCCCGGTGTCGGTGAAAAAAGTCAACACGTTAAGCATCCCGCCTGGGGAGTACGGCCGCAAGGCTAAAACTCAAAGGAATAGACGGGGACCCGCACAAGCAGAGGAACATGTGGTTTAATTCGACGGTAAGCGAAGAACCTCACCTAGGTTTGACATGTAGCTGCAAGCTCCAAGAAACTGGAGCCGCCTTCGAGGGTGCTACACAGGTGCTGCATGGTTGCCGTCAGCTCGTGTCGTGAGATGTACCGTTAAGTCGGGTAACGAGCGCAACCCCTTTCCCGTGTTGTATTTCACGGGAGACCGCCTCGGATAACGGGGAGGAAGGTGGGGACGACGTCAAATCAGCATGGCTCTTACACCTAGGGCTACACACGTGTTACAATGGCATGGACAATGGGCTGCCAAGCCGCAAGGCGGAGCTAATCCCACCAAACCATGCCCCAGTTCGGATTGAGGGCTGCAATTCGCCCTCATGAAGCCGGATTTGCTAGTAACGGCGGATCAGCCACGCCGCCGTGAATACGTTCTCGGGTCTTGTACTCACCGCCCGTCAAGCCAAGAAAGTTGGATACGCCCGAAGGCCCCGTTGAGGGGACGAAGGCGGAGCCAGCGATAAGGGCTAAGTCGTAACAAGGCATCCGTAGCGGAAGCTGTGGATGGATCACCTCCTTTCTAGGGAGAAGATATTTGCACTTCGGTGCAACATCTAGGTCGTTTCCTTGTCTCAGCGCAAGCTGGGACAGGATCAAACCCTGTCTCCTAATGGTCACTTTCCTTTTGTTGAGCAAACGCCCTATACGGGCGCATTGCCGGTGCTTCGACCAAAGCCGTCCTCGTCGTATTTCCAATACGCCTGCGGAAGCTTTGTTCTCCAGCACTCGGCACTGCATCCCGTATAGGGCGTTTTAGATTTTTTATACGTGTGTTAGTCTGGCCCGACCGGAGGTGCAGACGATGTCCCAACACCGCGTTCCTTTCACGGCCGAATACGATGCGCATCGGGAACAATTGACGCTCACTGGCGATCTCGATGGAGACAGACAGGCTATGCTGGCGCTGCAGGGGACCTTGCGCGAGGTCGCCGACGGCATGCCGCCCGAGAAGCTGCTCATCATCACGGACCATATGCGGTTGGTCCCAGAAGGTGTCAGCCTGTGGATCGCCGAGGTGAGCGCCCATCTGGACGAAGTCATGCTCTTTTATAAGTGTGGCCAGCTGCCGCATATCCTGAAATACGACGAGCGATACGCGCATCCGCGCACGACATACTTCGGGGATTACTGAACGACCGTTATCCTGACGGTCTTTTTCAAATCGAAAACATCCCGCTGTCGCGGGATGTTTCGGTGGTGGACGGCAGAGGAGTCGAACCTCTGACCTTCACAATGTCAATGTGACGCTCTAACCAACTGAGCTAGCCGTCCGTGCTCGGCCTTGCCACCTCGCGTTTCGCCTCCACCTACGGTGTTGGCTCACGCCCCGGTGGCGGCCTGCGCTTTGTTTTCACCTGCTGGTGAAAACAAGTCAGTGCCTTCGCTTTTTACGCCTCAACCCCCGGATACGCAGGGGAAAAGTGTGCGGAAAATATAGCTCAGGACAGGGCTCGTGTCAATCCATGGTATACTCCCAGGGTATCGCTTTCCGCCGTTTCTTTGCGTATGGCCGATCCCAAGCCCAAACGCCCCGTCCGTAGGGTCCGCCGCTACGGTGCGGGCAATGCCCCCGATCCCATGGGCCTGGCTTTTGAGGCCTCGGCATGCGGGCACAGCGGCTGCGGCGGTTCTTGCAATGTGCGCTATGTGGGACCGACGACCCATCTCCGTGATCATTATGCCGTCCATGCCGCGCGCGGCGTCGCCCATGTGTGGCCGGCGGCCATCGTTTCCGGGCTCGCCGTCCTGCTCACCGGGGCTTTCGTCCATGCCGCCATGCAGCCAGGCCAGCCCGCCGGCGCCGATGACCTGCGCGAGATATCGGCCCAGGTGCGTAGCCTCAATACGCGTCTCGACCGGATGGAGATGTTCTTGAACGACGCCAAGGCCTCTGCGGACGCGCCGCCTGTCGTGCCGATCTCTCCTCCCGAAAAGCAGAAGTGATATGTCCCATGACCCGCATGTCCGCTATGTCGGACCCACGACGCACCTGAACGATCATCGCCTCATCCACGCGGCGAAGGGCCTTTCGAACGTGTGGACCGCGGCCATCGTCGCGGGCCTCGGCGTGGTGCTCACCGCGACCATCGCGTATGGCTCGGTGCAGGCGCAAGAGGAGCGCCACGCGGAACAGGTCGCCGAGCCGACCAAGGCCGAACTTCGTGCCTTGAACGACCGCATCTACGGCATGGAACTGAAGATGGAAGCCCTGGAGGCCAAGCTCAAACAACCCAAATAAAAATAACCGAACATCTTATGAAACGCGCTCCTTCCCGTGTCCATCATGCGACACCCATGCACGATCATCCCGCTTTGTATGCCCTGACGGCGATACTGGCCGTGGGGTTCTTCATCAATCTCGCGACCGCGACCCTGACGCATGCCGCGCCGACCTCTACCTGGATGGCACCGGCGGCGGACAATGCGGGCAAGCCCTTCGCGGACCTGGAGGAACGTCTCGATCGTAAAGCGGCTTGCAATAGGAAATATACCGGCTGCATCACGGCGGCGATGTTCGTGACCCAAGGACAAGGTCTCTCCGTCCAAGAAGGCATGTGCATGGACGGCTATCGCAGCTGCGTGAAAGGAAATATCGGACCTGATGGGAAAGCGGACTACGACCGCTATCGATAAACACAAACGCCCCTCACGGGGCGTTTCGGTATCCGCATGTCTTTAGGCGATGGCGTCCATGGCGTCTTGCAGGCGCTTGATGACGTCCATGCCGCCCTCGATGAGGGAGGCGTCCTTCGGCAATGTGAACTGGGCGCGTTCGCGCGAGCCATGTGCGCCAAAGCCGCGGCACAGCTCATGAGCGGAATACGGTGACGTGGCGTGCACGCTCACGCAGGCGCCGTCTTCCACATTGTCCGGGTGCTCGTGGATGAGGGCGACGACCTTGGCCTCGGGCGCATAGGCGAGCAGCTCATCGACGATGCCCTCGAGAGCGAGGGGATGGGCGCCGGCCTCGACGAAGTCATTGCGGGTGAGGGTGGCCCAGACGAGGCCGCGCGTCGCATCCTGCTCGAGACGGGTCAGGGCCTTGCCCCACAAGCGCAGCATGGCGACGCTCTTGGTGCGCCACAGGCCATGCACGATGTCTTCGCGGCGCGCACCGAGGGCGACGAGCTCGGACGAGGTCTGCAGGGTCTTGGGCGTGACGCCGGCCGTGCGGAACGAGCGCGTCTTGGCGATCATGCCGGCAAGCAAGGCGGTGGCCAGGTCCTCGTCCACGGCATGGCGGTCCCACGCGCAGAACAGGCGATAGAGCACCTCGCCGCTCGAGGCGGCCGTGAGGTCCACGATATTGATCTGGCCCCAGTGTTCGTTCGCCGCATCCACATCGATGTTCACGACGGGTAGGCGATGGACGAGGTCCGCATGCTCGCGCGCGATCTCGCCGAGCGAGGCCATGTCCGGACAATCAAGGGCGATGATGAGGTCATAGCGGTCCTCGCCGTGGCGGAACGAGATGTCTTTCGGCGACCATTCGCCATTGCGCGGGACGAGGCTCACGGTGAGCACGCCGTCCTTCACGGCATGGGTCAGCTCTTCGAGCGGGACGCGTTGCACGTCCACGGAGATCTCGAACGCGCGCACGCCGCCGAGCGCGGGTTTGAGCGAATCACCACCCGACAGGAAGCCGGGGACCTGGTCAGGACCGAAGCCGGGCGTCACCGCGTCCACGCGCTTCCCCTTCTTTTCGAGGAAGGACGCGAGCGCCGCGACCGAGGCGGCCGTGGCCACGCCGCCGCCCGCCTTGCCAAGCACAAGCACGCGCTGTGCGCGGCCGATGGCTTCGATGAACTGTTGGTCGGGGGTCAGGCCCATGGATATATCGCTCAATCTAGCGAATAGGGGAGCGTATAGTCATTTGCCAAGCCCGTCAAGACCCCTGTACCATCGATTTTACCTCTATATGGCCCAAAACGACGCCTTGCCCAAGGCCTATGACGCCTCCGCCGTGGAAGACCGGATCTATGCGGACTGGGAGGCGTCCGGCGTGTTCGACCCGGACAAATTGCCCGAGCGCAATCAAGCCGGCGCGCCGTATTGCATCGTCATGCCGCCGCCCAATCGCACCGGCACCTTGCACATGGGCCATGCGACCATGCTCGCCATCGAAGACCTGCTCATCCGTTTCCAGCGCATGCGCGGCAAGCGGACGCTCTGGGTCCCCGGCACGGACCATGCGGCCATCGCGACCCAGGTGAAGGTCGAACAATTGCTCATCAAGGGCGGGATGAAGGACCCGCGCAAAGAGCTCGGACGCGAAAAGTTTTTGGAGAAGGTCGTCGAGTTCGCGGAAGAGTCGCGCAACACCATCGTGAACCAAGTGCGCAAGATGGGGTCTTCGTGCGATTGGTCGCGCGAACGCTATACCTTCGACGCCGAACGCAATCGCGCGGTGTTCGAGATGTTCCGCCTGATGTACGAGGACGGCATCATCGAGCGGGGTTATCGCATCGTGAACTGGGACCCGCAGTTCCAAACGACCTTGTCGGACGAAGAGGTGCTCACCAAGGAGACCACGGCGAAATTGCTGACCTTCACCTACGACAAGGATTTCCCCATCACCATCTCGACCACGCGTCCTGAGACCAAGTTCGGCGATACGGCCGTGGCCGTGCATCCGGAGGACGAACGGTACAAGAAATACATCGGCAAGACGTTCACGCCGACCTTTTGCGGCAAAAAACTTTCCATCACGGTCGTGGCGGACGCCGCCGTCGACCCGGCCTTCGGCACGGGCGCTTTGGGCGTGACGCCCGCGCATTCCCTGGTCGACGCCGACATCGCCGAGCGCCATGGGCTCCCGACCGTGCCCGTCATCGGTCCTGATGCGCGCCTGCTGCCCGAGGTCGGTCCGGACTTTGCCGGGCTTCCCATCGCCGACGCGCGGCGCAAGATCGAAGAGACGCTCGCCGCCGCCGGATTGCTGCAAAAGGTGGAAGAGGTGGCGCAGAGCCTGCCCATCGCGGAACGCGGCGGCGCGCCCGTCGAACAATTGCCGATGCGTCAGTGGTTCGTCCGCGTGAACAAGAAGTTCGCCGTGCGCCAGGATACGCTCGAGAAATGGAACAAGGGCGACATGGCCACGCTCAAGGAACTGATGCGCCATGCCGTGGAGAGCGGGCAGACCACCATCGTCCCGGACCGTTTCGTGAAGACCTATTATCATTGGATCGATAATCTGCGCGACTGGTGCATCTCGCGGCAGATCTGGTTCGGGCACCGCATACCGGTGTGGTATCACGAGGGGAAATGCGTCCCGAAGCCGGGACATGAGGCGGACGTGGCGAAATGCCTTGATACCGTCGTCTCGATGGAACAACCGACCTGCGAGTTCTGCGATGCCACGTATGTGCAGGACCCCGATACCTTCGACACCTGGTTCTCGTCCGGGTCATGGACCTTCTCCGCGCTCGGCTGGCCCGATACGAAGACCTGGGAAGAGCATCGCGACTATCATCCGACGACCGTGCTCGAGACGGGATATGACATCCTGTTCTTTTGGGTGGCGCGCATGGTGCTCATGTCGAGCTATGCGCTTGGCGAGGTCCCGTTCAAGGACGTGTATTTGCATGGCCTCGTCCGCGACGAGCAGGGGAGGAAGATGTCGAAATCGCTCGGCAATATCCTCGATCCGCTCGACCTCATCCCCAAATACGGCACGGACGCGGTGCGCTTGTCTTTGCTCATCGGCACGACGCCGGGCATGGACATGCGTTTGTCCGAAGAGAAGATCGGCGGCTTCAGGAATTTCACGAACAAGCTGTGGAACATCTCCCGGTTCATTTTGATGACCATCGGCGATGCGCCGGCCGGCAAGGCCGAGGCCAAGACCTTGGCCGATCGGTGGATACTCTCTCGTTTGTCCGATGTCGTGCGCAGCGTGACGGCAAAATTGGAGCGCTATGAGTTCTCATCTGCCGGCGAGGAACTGCGTGACTTCACCTGGGGAGATCTGGCTGACTGGTACTTGGAGATCGCGAAGGTCGAGAAAGGCAAAGAACACATCTTGCGTCTTATCTTGAAGCATATCCTTGTCCTTTGGCATCCGTTCATGCCTTTCGTGACGGAGCATGCCTGGGAGCTGGCGGGTTTCGAGGGCAAGCTCATCATCGCGTCATGGCCCGAACCTGCGCAGGCTGATGCGTCTGCGGTCAACGACCTTGAGCTTCTGAGAGGTCTCGTGACGGACATGCGTCGTTTGCGTGCCGAGAACGGCATAGAACCTGCAAAGACGGTCGAGTTCGCATTGCGAACGGACGATACGTCGCGCAAGGTCCTTGAAGCTCAGACCGATGTCATCATGCATCTTTCCCGCGCATCGTCCGTGACCTTCGTCACGAGCATCGTCGACGGATGGGCGACCACGGTCTCTGGTACGACGACCATCGGGCTCAATATGGCCGGCACGGTCGACATCGCCAAGGAAAAAGACAAGCTCTCGAAAGAGCTGTCCGAGACTGAGGCATACATCGCGTCCTTGTCAGGCAAGCTCGCCAACCAGGAATTCCTCTCCAAGGCCCCGGTCAAGGTGCGCGAGACCATGGAACGCAATTATGGCGAGGCCCAGGCCAAGCTCGCAGCGCTCAAGGAACGTCTCGCCAAGCTGGGCTAGACCCTTGCCAGTCGGGCCTTTTTCGACTACCCTCGCGAAAGGCCCTTCACATCAGAGGAGACATCCATGAAGACGCTCCACCAAGACGGATCGTTCGCGTTCTTCGCGTCGACCATCGAGGACGGCGACTTCGCCGTACCTCTCCGCACACCCGACGAGAACCAGACGGACTTCTACCGCCGCATCGGGTGGACCTATTTCCTGACCACGCCTGGCTTGCGCGGCATCCTCGTCAAAGGTTTGCCGCCCATCGAGCTGCCGTCCAAAGGCGCCGACAACACGCCCGAGCGCCGCTCCCGCGAGATCGGCACCGTGCACGTGGCCCAGCTCGTGCATGGCGACCGCATCGCGACGGTCGGGCCCATCCTGCACAATCCCGAGGACGGCCTCTACGAACGCAATGTCCACGGCGGTCCCGCGTATCATGCGGGCACGGACGGTTTCATCACCGACGAGCCGATGTGCGCGCTCGTCGTGACGGGCGCGGATTGCCCGCCGGTCCTCGTCATGGACCCGATCGCGAAGGCCATCGCCCTCGTCCATTCCGGTCGCAAGGGCACGGCCCTCAATATCGCGGGCAAGGCGGTCGCGGCGCTCTCGGCCAAGACGGGCACTCCGCCTTCGGCCTTTCGCGCCATCATCGGCCCCGGCATCGCCTGCCATCACTATGAGGTCGGGCAGGACATCGCCGACGAGTTCAAGGCCCTTGGTTGGCAGAAAGCCCTCTGGGGCGCGCAGATCGGGGGGACCTGGAAATGGCTCCTCGACCTGAAATACGTCATCGCGCATCAGCTCACGGCCTCGGGGCTCGCCGTCCCGACCGATGACCTTCGCCTGGGCTCGGAGGACACCTTCGACCATCCCGAGCGATGGCATTCGTTCCGACGCGATACCAAGCTCGGTCGAAAGCTCGAACGCCCCCGCGTCCAAGCCTTCTGCGCCGCGCTCCTCACCTGACCGTCGGTCCCTTCCCCCGCAAAAGCGGGGGTCTTTTATATCTCCCGACGGTTGACAATGGCGCGAAAATGCGGTATTCCCAGATATACGCACCTTCACAAGGAGATGGAGGATGGGGAGTTTCTTCGCTCGCGTGTCGCATTTGCTCCTGCCGTATCGTCGACGCATCGTGAAGGCCGCAGGCTGGATCCTGTTGTTCCAGGTGCTCGCCCTCGTCGAACCGTACATCTTCGCGACCGTCCTGGACGACCTCGTCAGGGGCGGCCGGGCGCAGGCCATCATCGAGAAGCTCGCGCTCGCGTCCATCGTCCTCGTCGTGCTCATGCTCGTGAAGCGGCATAAGGACGAGCGCATCCGCAGCATCGGGAACGCCATCGACGCGGAGCTCAATCCGCTCCTGCTCAAGAAGATGCTCGCCTTGCCGCTCTCGTTCCACGAAAGCCAGAACTCCGGCAGGCTCATGGGCAAGGTCATACGCGGCATCACCAAATTGGTGGACGGCGTGTACATGGTCTTCCATGACTTCGTGCCCATCGTCGGGCAAAGCCTGGTCGCCATGACCATCCTGCTCTGGATCGATTGGCATCCCGCCGTCCTCGTCTTCGTGACCATGTGCACCCTCGGGGCCATCCGCGTGATCTTCAACCGGCGCGTCCGGGAGCTCCGCAAGGCGCGGTATGACCTCGGGTCGGACATCGGCGCGCATGACAGCCAAAGCCTGCACAATGTCCTCACCACGCAAGCCTTCGCGCAGGAAAAGCGCGAGCTCGCCTGGAGCACCGAGGCGTGCGGGCGCTACAGCGACATGATGAACACCGAGCATGGCACGTACGAACGCGCCGACCTGTGGAGCGCCGCTGCGGTGAACGTCAGCCGCATCAGCGTCATCGCCCTCTCGGCGAACGCCATGTGGCACGGCGCCTATGGCGTCGGCATCCTGGCCTTCACCGTCGGCATGGCGGAACGGCTGTTCAGCTCCTGCTATCGCATCGGCGGCATCTATGCCCGCGCCGCGGAATGCGTGGAGCCCGTCTCGACCCTCACCGACATCCTCGCGGAGGAAGAGACCGTCGCCGATCCGTCCGTGGCCGTGAGCCCCGCGACGGCCGGCAATGGCACGGTGTCGGGGCGCGTCACGGTACAAGGCGTGCATTTCCGCTATCCGCGGACCCAGTCGCCCGACGGTCGGCCGCCCGACCTGCGCATCCCGAACCTCGTCATCGCGGAAGGGAGCATGCTCGGCATCGTCGGACATACGGGCAGCGGCAAATCGACCTTGGTCAAATTGCTGCTGCGCTTCTATGACCCGCAGATCGGACGCCTCGACATCGACGGCGTCGACCTGCGCGAGATGACGCTCGCCGAGCTGCGACGGACCATCGGCTACGTGCCGCAGGAGGTGGAGCTCTACGACATCACGGTCGCGGAGAACATCGCCTATGGCCGGCCGGACGCCACGCGCGCCGAGGTGGAGGCCGCGGCCCGCGCGGCCGACGCGCATGGCTTCATCACGTCCCTCGAGAACGGCTATGACACCCTGGTCGGCAACAAGGGGATGAAGCTCTCGGGCGGGCAAAGGCAGAAGGTCGGCATCGCCCGCGCGCTTCTCCTCGCCCCGCCCATCCTCATCTTCGACGAGGCCACCTCGAGCGTGGATTCGTTCAGCGAACGCGAGATCCAGCGCACGATGGAACAGGTGTGCAAAGGCCGCACGGCCATCATCATCGCGCATCGGCTCTCCACGGTACGCCGCTGCCATCGCATCCTCGTGATGCAGCGCGGCGAGATCATCGAGGCCGGCACCCATGACGAGCTCATGGTGCGGAACGGTTCCTATGCCGCCTTGGTCCGCGCCCAGGAGCGCGCCGACCAGCCGGAACCCCCGGCCGACCCCAAGCTCCTCAACTAGACCGCCCCGCGTCATTCGACGACGGGGCTTTTTCTTTGCCCTTTCCGCGTATTTCCGCTAGCATGAGCGCACTATGACACGCACCACGGTGGTGACGGATAAGGCGGCGATCGAGGCCTTTTTGGCCCGTTCGGTCGAGAACGTCTTCCCTTCGGCCGACAAGCTCGCCGCGGCGCTCGCGAGCGGCAAAAAGCTCACGGTCTATGTGGGCGTGGACCCCACGGGGCCCTCCCTGCATCTGGGTCACGTGATCGAACTGCGCAAATTGGCGGAGCTGCAACGCATGGGCCACAAGGTCATTTTGCTCATCGGCGATTTCACGGCCATGATCGGCGATCCCACGGACAAGATGGCCGTGCGCAAACAGCTCACGCGCAAAGAGGTGCTCGCGAACTGCAAGGCGTACAAACAGCAAGCTTCCAAGATCCTTTCCTTCAAAGGCGCGAACGCCGCCGAGATGCGCTTCAACAGCAAGTGGCTCGGCAAGATGAGCTTTGCCGACGTGGTCGAGCTCGCCGCGCATTTCACCGTGCAACAGATGGCCGAGCGCGACATGTTCGCGACGCGCATGGCCGAGGGCAAGCCCGTGCATCTGCATGAGTTCCTGTACCCGCTCATGCAAGGCTATGACTCGGTCGCCATGGACGTGGACCTCGAGATCGGCGGCAATGACCAGACCTTCAACATGCTCGCGGGGCGCGATCTGCAACGCTCGCTCAAGAACCGCGAAAAGTACGTGCTCGCCTGCAAATTACTGACCGACACCACGGGCAAGAAGATGGGCAAGACCGAGGGCAACATGATCACGCTCTCCGACACGCCGGCCGACATGTTCGGAAAGGTCATGAGCTGGACCGATGGCATGATCGTGCCGGGCTTCGAGCTCTGCACCGACGTACCCATGCATGAGGTGCGCGAGATCGCGGCCGCCATGGGCGCCGGTCAGAACCCGATGGGATATAAATTGCGCCTGGCCAAAGAGGTCGTGACCGCCCTTGTCTCGAAAGAAGCGGCGGAAGACGCCGCAGCGCATTTCGCCACCGTCCATCAAAAGCAGGAGCTTCCATCCGACATACCCGAGGTCTCCATACGCGGACCCTTGAACGTCATTGACGCCCTCGTGACCGCCAAGCTCGTGACCTCTAAGAGCGAGGCGCGCCGTCAGGTGGAACAAGGCGCCATCAAGGTGGACCACAAGCTCGTGGATACGGTCGAGTTCATCGTGCGCCCAGGTCAGGTCCTGCAAAAGGGCAAACGGCATTTTGCGCGCCTCATCTAGTATGGCCTCGCACTATTCTTGGGACGCGATGCTCGCGCATGTCGCTCGCAAGCTGTCCGATGCCGCGGAGGCCGAAGTGTCGCCGAGCGACCTGGTGCCGCCGCCGGACGCGGAGCTGGGCGACATCGCTTACGGTTGTTTCAAGCTTTCCAAGCTCAAGTCCAAATCCCCGGCCGACATCGCCAAGCTCCTCGAGGAGAAGATCGGGGCGGGGGACCACACCATTCGCGCGGCCAAGGCGGCCGGGCCCTATCTCAACATCACCCTCACGGCCGGCGACCTCATCTCGCGCGTCATCCATGACGTGGCGCGCATGAAGGAGACCTTCGGCAAGGGCGAGGCCGGCGCTGGCAAGGCCTTGCTCATCGAATATGCCCAGCCGAACACGCATAAAGAGGTGCATATCGGCCATTTGCGCAATTTGCTCCTCGGGTCTTCGCTCGTGAACCTGCTGCGCTTGGCCGACTGGCGCGTGGTGCCCGTGAGCTATCACGGCGACGTGGGCGCGCATGTGGCCAAATGCCTGTGGTTCCTGGTCCGCGCGCAAGCGCATATCGTCCCGCAGCCGACGCCGAAAAAGAAAGGCAAAGGCAAAAAGGCCGAGCCGCCCAAGGAACTGACGCCGGAAGAATGGATCGTCACCGTGCTCGGGTCTCTGGACGAGGCCATGGCCGACCTCATCCTGCTCTCCGTGCCGCGCGAACAGCACAATGGTCGGTATTTGGGCATGATGTACGCGGAGTCGACCAAGCTGCTCGACGAGAACCCGGAGTGGAAATCCCAGGTCTCCGAGGTGCAGCGAAGCTTGGAGGCGCATGCGCCCGGCTGGGAAAAACTGTGGGCCGAGACGCGCCGCTGGTCCATCGTCGAGATGAGCGAGATCTTCCAGGAGCTCGGTGTGAAGCTCGATCGCCAATATTTCGAGAGCGAGGTCGTGGACGAAGGTCAGCGCATGGTGGATGTCCTGCTCAAGAAAGGCATCGCGCGCGAGAGCCAAGGCGCCGTCATCGTGGACCTCGAAGAGCACAAGCTCGGCACCCTCGTGGTGCGCAAGTCCGATGGCACATCGTTGTATTCGACCAAGGACCTGGCCCTGGCCTGGAAGAAGGCCGAAGATTTTCCGGCCGTCTCCCGCAGCTTGCACGTGGTGGACATGCGCCAGGAGCACTATTTCAAACAGCTGTTCCACATCCTGGGGACCATGGGGTATCGCATGCCGCTCCAATACGTGGGGTATGAGGTCGTGACCTTGACCACGGGCGCCATGTCGAGCCGGCAGGGGAACGTGGTGACCTGGGAAGGTTTCCGCGACGAGGTCATGGCCTTTGCGCTCAAAGAGACGACCGAGCGCCATCCGGATTGGGTGGAGGGCCGCGTCAAACATACGGCCTGGTGCTTGGCCATGGGCGGCATCAAGTTCGGCATGCTCAAACAGGACGGCGACAAGATCTTCACCTTCGACATGGCGCGTGCCCTCTCGTTCGACGGCGATACCGGTCCATACATCCAATATGCGGTGACGCGTTTGGCGGCCATCCTGCGCAAAGGCAAGTGGGATGCCAAGAAGGGGTATGGCGCGGTGGACCCGGTCATCTTGGCCATGCCGGCGGAAAAACGGCTCGCCATACAGATCGCCGCCTTGCCAGGCGCCTGCCGCAAGGCCGCCGAGGAGCTGCGACCCGCGGTCATCGCCCAGTGGTGCATGGCCATGGCGGCGCGCATCAATGAGTTCTATCGCGACGTGGACGTCATGGGGTCCCAAGGCGACCTTCGCGCCGCGCGTCTGCAGCTGGTCGCGGCGGCCCATGATGTGCTGGCAAGTGCCCTAGGGATCCTGGGCATCCCATTACCGGACGAAATGTAAATACGCTACACTGGGCCCATGCCTTTGGAGCTGGTCTTGGCCGTCATCGCCGTGCTTGCCTGCATCGGCGTGATCGTCGCGCTCATCCTGTGGGCCGAGGAAAAGCGCGCCTTGCGCCGCGAATCGGACAAATTGCAGGTCCTCGAGGAAGCGACGCGGCAATTGCGGCACGTGGAAGAGTCGCGCAAGGAGTTCATGGACATGGTGGCGCATCAATTGCGCACGCCGCTCGGCGGCATACGCGCCTCGGCCTCCATGCTGGTGAACGGGGACATGGGCGAACTGCCGCCCAAGGCCCGCGAGGCGCTGGTGCGCGTCGAAGAGGTCAGCGCGCGCCTCATCTCGCTCGCCGATACCTTTTTGCACGCTTCGCGCATCGAGGTGGGCGTATACAAGGGCCAGCGGGAAGCGACCGATGTGCGCGCCGAGGTGGCGGGCGTCGTGAGCGAGCTTTTGCCGTATGCGACGGGCAAGGGCCTCACGGTCGATCATGTCGAGGATGCCGCGTTCGCGCATCCCGTGCGTCTCGATCGCGAGGTCTTGCGCAATACGTTGTTCAATCTTCTCGACAATGCCATCAAGTACACGGAAGAAGGGCGCATCTCGATACGGGTGCATGCGAAGGGCGACCGGCTCATCTGCGACGTGGCCGACAGCGGCATGGGCCTCACCAAGGAAGACATCGCCCAGCTCTTCCAAAAGTTCCAGCGCGTGAAAGGCCGCCGGCAAGAAGGCCTTGGCCTGGGGCTGTACGTGGTCAAACGCCTGGTCGACGCGACCGGCGGGACCATCCGCGTCACGAGCGAGGGGCCGGGCAAGGGCTCCATGTTCAGTTTTGAGCTGCCGTATGAGGTTGACGGGGGCAGGGCCGACCGATAGCCTGGGAGCATGTTCTCATCCGCCAACAAACGCACTGAACGTTACGAGGATACTTCTATGCCAACCCATCATGGCGCCGCCACCGTCATCGCGCGGGGCGTGCGCGTCGAAGGCGATTTCACCGCGCAGGGCGATGTGACGATCGAAGGGGACGTCAACGGCAAGGTCGTCGCGCAAGGGACCTTGAACATCGGCACCGAGGCCAAGCTCAAGGCCGAGGTCGCGGCGGACGACGCCATCATCGCCGGCACGGTCGAAGGCACGGTCACCGTCAAAAAGCGGCTCGAGCTCAAATCGACCGCGCGCATCCTGGGCGACATCAGCTGCGAGACGGCCATGGTGGAGGCCGGCGCCGTCCTCCAGGGCACGGTCGCCATCGGCGGCGCATCGGCAAAGGCGGGGTGATCTTCTTCCGCGCATCCCGGGAAGGAGGAGCCCGTCTATGCACAAAGGTAATTACATCTTCATCTACGACGAGTTCTTGACCGACAAACGGCATGAGCGCGTCCTCGCGGCCGTCGAACAGCGGCTCGCGACCTTGGACCTTTCCGGCCGCGTGGGGCGCTTGACCCTGTTCCGCAATCCCAAGGACCTCGTCGAAGGCATGGCCCGCGGACAGGCGGGCGCCACCGTGGTCATCGTGGGCAATGACCAGACGCTCGATCGCGTGATGTGGTTTTTGCCCGACCTCGACGTCATCGTGGGGTATATCCCCTTGGCCAACCCTTCCGACATGGCCAAGCTCTTGGGCATCCCCCTGGGCGTCGAGGCCTGCGACGTGTTGGGCGCGCGGCATATCGAGACGCTCGACGTGGGTCGATTGGACGACAGGTATTTCTTGACCGAGGTGCGCTTGCCGCGCACGAACGCGGCCATAGACATCGAAGGGAGGTATCGCGTCTCGGCCATGTACGGCGGCTCGCTCGCGGTACGCAACTTGGGCAAGGCCTCGGGCGGCGAGGCGTGCGTGTCCGATGCCAAGGACGGCCTGCTCGAGGTGGTCATATCGCCGCAGTCGGGGGACAGGGGCCGTTTTTGGCAGCGCAGCATGCCCGAGACGCGCATCCTGATGCGGGCGGGAAGCATCGTGTCGGAAGAGCCGGTCGAGGCTTTCGCGGACGATCACGCGGTGAGCGGACGGCACTTCGCCTTGGACATCTTGCCGGGCAAGTTGCGCATGGTGACGGGGCGTCGCAGGCCGCAGGCAGGGGCATTGCCAGTGGTCGAGAAGCGTGTTACCGTTGCCGACACATTGAAAGACTAGGCTCAGGTGGCGGAATTGGTATACGCACTACCTTGAGGAGGTAGCGGGGGCAACCCCGTGGAGGTTCGAGTCCTCTCCTGAGCACCACATGAAGATCCCCCGAAAGGGGGATTTTTCGTGTATTGACGGTGGCGTGCTGAGACGATGAAATGCCCGGTATGAAGAAAGCCGCTCGTGGGGAGATGAGCACGGAACTCGCGACGATCCGTGTGACGTTCGAAAAACAGGTATTGTCCGCGGAAGAGAGATATAAACGCGACGTGGAGCATATTTTCAAAGGTCTGGAATCGAAGCATCAGGCGCGGATGCTCGAGGAGTTGCGTGATAAGATCGACACACATGGAAGAACTCCAGCGTGAGCATCCGCAAGCGCGCCCGTCCGCGCAGGAGGCGCTGCCGCCTTCGGCGGAGTCTCTTGTCTTGGACGCCGCGGAGAACGGCGCCCGGCGCGAAAAGGCGGGATCGGAGGTCCTTGCGGAAGCGGAGGCCGAAACCGAGAAACGCCTCGAACCCCTCCCATTGTCCGAAGAAGAGCGCGCTCTGACAAAGGAAGAGCTCCGTGCGGCGCTCCGTACGCTCGCCGAAGACATCAGGCAGGCGGCGGCCGTCGCGGACGAACATGAGGCGCGCGTCCTGTGGGCGGCGAAACAGCTCGGTCAATTGGAGAAGTACGCGGCGCTTGAACGCCAGACCCGTACGCCCGAAGGCCTGCTTACCGCCGACCTCGATGAGGTCGCGGAGCAAGGCCACACGGAGGTGCTGCGCGAGCGGATCGTCCGGACGGCCCTTCGCGGCGTGAAAAGCGCCGACGAGCTTCGCGGGTTCGAGGAACAATTCCCTCCCGACAAGTGGACGCATAAGGAATTTTTCGAGTTCACGAACCGATATCGCCTGCTCTCCTCGCCGGAGGACGAGGTCCGCCTGTTCGAGGCGTCGCAGGAAACGGCATTCGCGCAGGTGCCGCGGGCGCGGGAGTTCTACGCCCTGGCCTTGATCAAAATGAACCGCACGGAGGATGCGATACGGGTGTGCCGACAGCTGGTCGATGACGGCTTCGACAACGGGCTCGTGCAAGGGATCATCGGGGATGCGCACGCGCGTCGCGCGCGTGACGAGACGCGATCGAGCACCGGTTCCCCGGAGGATGCGGAAAAGGTCCGGAAAAGCCTCAAGGAAGCGGCCCAGGCGTACCGTGCGGGCTTCGAGGAAAGCGCGAACTCCTTCGCGGCCTTCGGGTGGAACGAATCGACCAATGAGCTGGTGAAGAACGCGCGGGTCGAAAAGAGCCGTTTGGAAGAGGTGGGGCAAGGTCGGCCGCTGCGTCCGGACGAACAAGAAAGGCTGCGTGAGCTAACGAAAGAGATCGCGGAAGGCGAGGTCTTGATCGAGAACCAGCTGGAGCTCATCGGCGTGTCCTTGGAGCTGCAAGGGGGAGACGAATCGCATGACTATTGGAACCACACCGGGGCCTTGCAGCTCGCGATCGAAAAGGGAAAGACGGTCGACGAGATCCGACCGCTGCTGGCCCGGGCCTTCGAGTTCGCCGATGCGGGCTTCAAAATAAGCAATATCATCGAGCGTTTCGAACAGATACGCGATCGGCTGAAAGAGACGCAGGGCCTGCGGCTCGCTCCGGAGACGGCCGAAAAGAACGAAGAGCGATTGAAGAGCGTCGAGTTCGCCTTGCAAGAGCTTGGGTCCGGGCTCGAACGCTACAACGCGTCGCAGCCTCCGTCGGCCCTGGACCGGTCCTATCGCGACATCTTGTCCGAAGGGTCGAAAGAGACGCGACGCACCTATCTGGACGGGACCATCAGTTTCCGCGCGTTGACGGGGAGCCTCACGCCGACCTATATCCCGGGAGGTCTCGGCCGGGCGGGAGCGCGGGTCCCGGACATCGTGATCAACCGCCAAGACATCCAGACGTTCGAGCAGACGATCGAGCACCTCGGGCTCGCGGACGAGCAAGACCCGCGTGTCATCAAGAACAAGATAGAGGATTACGTGAGAGGTCGCCTTGGCGTCGATAGCCTGCAGGACCTGACGTCTCCCGAGCACAAATACTTCGACGACCTGTCCGACGGCACGATCGAGCTCTCCGGGATCACGCCCGAGATGCGGCGCGGAACGGCGTCGATCACCAATCTGGCCGCCTCGCTCCTGATCGGCGTCGGGGATTGCCGGGAAACGATGTATGCCGCCGGCGCGCTCTTCGCCGTACAGGAAAAGATGCGTGTCCGCCGTCTCATCAAAAAAGGCCTTCTGAGCCTTGACCGGAACGATCAGGCGTCTTTCCGGGGGATCGTCGACGAGGAGATCGGGGAGGCGATGCGGTATGAGCTCAGGGGCCAGCACGCGGCCGTGTACGCGCAGGGCATCGCCATGAACGGGAAGTACGACGCGCAGATGGGCGCCTCGGGCGAGCGCGCGAAAAGCCGCATGTACGGCCTCGATGACCTGAGGTCTGGAAGACCGTTGACGACGTATGAGCTTGAGAATTCCTGCATCCAAGTGACGTATACGGACGGCACCAAGGCCCTGTTGAAGCCGCAAGACCCCCAGACGGGCAGATGGCGGCCGCTTGAACATCAGAACGGCGTCCCGACCATCCCCCGCGGCGACATGGTCGAGAGCGTCGCCGTGCTGAACCTCGTCGAGGAGCATACGCTTTCGCATCTCCATGACACGAGGACGGGAACGGTGGAGCTGGCAGATGGTTTTTACGACGGTCAACGCCATGGCGGGCCGTATGCGTTCGGCGAGGGAACGTATGATCTCGACGATCAAACGCAGAATGACGGTCTCGTGAGGGCCGGCACGAGGGTGTTGGAGAACCCTGACGGGACCTTGGTCGAGGCGCCGGTCTTTCTTGAGAGCAAGCCGTACTCGACCACGGATTACAAGCGTTCCCTCGGTGAAGCGGACATGCCAGACCAATTCCGCCTGATGGGAAGGACGTTCCATGCGGATATCCGCCAAGAGACGGCTCGGGCGACGGCAGGGACGTCGGTCTTCCCAAGGATCATGGACCGCATCTATCAGTGGCGCGTGGGTTCCCGGTCGGAACAGCAGTGATCGAGGCTGTCTCTCTGCAACAAAAAAGCCCCGAGGGGCGGGGCGGATCACGCGGAGGTGATCTCGTGGAGGAAACGTGTGAAGTGCCGGACCAAGAGACCTTGGTCGGGCGTGAACGGCGGGTCCTTCGGCAAGGGGACATAGACGAAGGCGGGGACGCAGTCCATGCCATAGGCTTGGTTGAACTCCCGCATGCGCATGCCCGTGGCGGTCTGTTTGGCGATGGTCCTGTACCATCCCTGCTTCACCTTTCCGCCGCCGATGCGGGCCACGATGTCCCGACCTTCGTCGCGCCATTCGTGGTTCTTGCACAGGTCGTCGGCGACAGGCAGGAAGGCCTCGACCTGCAGGCTGATGTCCTTGCCGCGGGTGCTGCAGAACAGGTCGATGGAGTAGTGCCGGTCCACGTAGGACACCGGCAAGACCACGTCCGTCTCGAGGCGTAACAGGGTCATCGCGATCCGCGCGACCGCTTGCGCGCCCCTGACGGTCCGCGTCCAGGCCTCGTTGAGGCCGGCACGGGGCACCAGACCCGCCATGGCCAAACGCAGTTGGCCCGGTAGGTCGAGATGGTAGAGGGCGAAGGTGAGATGACGTTGCGCCTTGGCGCCGAAGGCCGCGTGATAGCCGGAGCTTCGCTCCTGCTCGTCTGGCGGCGCATGCAGGCTTGCCACGGCCCAGAACAGGCCTTTGAGGGCATGCCAGGCGATGGAGCCGGCAAAACGTTCATCGGGCTTGTACATCCCGCGCGCCTGCCGGATGTAGTTGCTCAGGCCCGGAGAGGTCCTGGACCCGTCGAAGGACAGGCCCATCTCGACAGCATGTGCCGTCTCGCGTTCGAAATCCTCCGGTAAGGGCGCGGACGCGGGAGCCCGCAAGATATATCCGATCGGTTTTTCGCCGTCGGCCGTCCGAAGCTTGTCTTCCGTGTGATGCAAAAGGTCCTTCCTTTCGCGAACGGTGCTTGAGAGCACCGGATACTCTGTGTACAGCCATATTCCGGGGCAGTCAACCGATGATCTGGGGACATGGTCAAAAAAACACCCCTCGGAGGGATGTCAGGGGCGCTCGGAGGGGATGAGGCGGCCGCAGATCTTGCGGCCGGTCAGGCGTCCTTCGCCGAGATAGACGATGACCCGATGGCCTTTCGCGACCGAAGAGAACTCCGTCAGGTCGACGAGGCAGCTGGCGCGGTCCTTGCCGACCTCGACGGTCACGTAATAGTCGGTGTCGCTGCCGAACATGCCGTCCGAGGTCGTGCGCATCTCCTTGTCGACCACGGTCCCGGAATAGGCCTCGGTGCGGAGGCCCATGCCCTCGCATCCGACGAAGGCGCCGGTCAGCACGAGCAGGGCGATGATGGTGAACAGCAGCCATTCGAGCGCGGAATATCGTTTCACGGTCTCCTCCTGGGAAAGGTGCGTCCCTTGGATACGTCAAAACGCCCGAAAAGTCAACGTGTTATCATGGGACCATGTCGCCCATCCTGCAGGTGATCCTCGCGGTGTTCGGGGTGATGGACCCGGTCGGCAACGTCCCCGTCTTCCTCGCGCTCACGGACGCGATGCCGAAAGAAAAGCAAAGGCAGATCGCGACCTCCGCCATCCTGCGCGCGGCCTGCATCCTGGTCATCTTCGTGTTCTTCGGCCGGGCGGTCTTGGACGCGTTCCACATCAGCCTGGAAAGTTTCCGCATCGCGGGCGGCATCATCCTGACCCTGCTTGGCCTGCAGATCGTGTTCGACATCTCCCTGCATCGCGGCCTCGAGGCGGAGCAGGACATCAGCATCGTGCCCTTGGCCACGCCGCTCATCGCGGGCCCGGGCATGATCACGTCGGCCGTCATCTTGGCGCGCGAATATGGCACGGTCGCGACCCTCGTCGGCATCGCCGCAAACCTGTTGTTATCAAAACTCCTTTTCCACTACGCGCATCTCGTCGTGAAGCTGTTGGGGCGCAAAGGGACCATGGCCTTCGCCAAGGTGATGGGCCTCATCGTGACCGCGATCGGGGTCGAGTTCATCCGCAGCGTCATCACGTAAAGACCCCCTGTGCGGGGGTCTTCGTGATGGTGGACGCTGTAGGGTTCGAACCTACGACCCCTTCGGTGTAAACGAAGTGCTCTGACCAGCTGAGCTAAGCGTCCGGAAGTAGACCAAGTGTATGCAGGGTAGGGAGTACTGGCAAGGGATTGACCGATGGGCGAAAACCCTGTCCACTTGAGGCAGACCCTTCCAAAGGAGGCGCTCATGGCCCGCAAAACCAGTGTCAAGACCATGCTGGTCGGTACCCTCATCGGCGCCGTCCTCATGTCCGTCGTGTACCTCGGGCTCGAAGCACAGGCCTCGACCCCCAACGCCGACGAGATCAATGCCAATGCCATCTACTTCACCTGGTGGTATGTCTGCGGCACGGGCGTCGCCGTGCTGCAGAAGACCATGGAAGGCGTGATGAAGTACGTGCCGGCCCAACAGTTCAGCTTCCGCAAGTTGGCCGTGGCGTTCCTGTTCTCCTTGCCCTTCCTGCTCATCACCGTGTTCTTCTTCATGCCCAAGTACGGGCCGCCGACGTGGAACTGGCAAAAGGATTTCCTCTACGCCTTCTTCACTTCTTACGGCATCATCAGCATCGGCTCCTCGCTCGAGGACTATCGCAAGTTCCTCGCGTACTTCATGGAGCGAACGGACAAGCAACCGAAATGAACCCCGCCACGCCCGGCGGGCTTTTTCTTTTGAAAAGGCATACGATGGAGGCATGCAGGCCGTCCTGGTCCACGGGTATAAGGGCTTTCCCGAGAACAATTGGTTCCCGTGGCTGCGACGCGAGCTCGAAGCCCGCGGGTGGACCATCCATGCGCCGCAATTGCCCTTGGCCGCCTGGCCCCGCCGTCCGGCCTGGATACCCGCGCTCGTCGATGTCCTGCGGCCGCTCGACCCGTCGCAGACCGTGCTCATCGGGCATTCCCTCGGCTGCGTCTCCATCTTGTACGCGCTCGAGACCTTGCGCCCGTCAACGCCTTTCGCCGCCGGCGTGCTCTGCGCGGGTTTCGGCCGAGACTTCCGCAAGACCGACCGTCTCGTCCATTGGTTCACGCCGCCGCCGGACCTCGCGGCCATACGCCCGTTCGTCCGTCGCTGGACCTGCGTGCATTCGTCCGATGATCCCATCGTCCCTTTCGCGGAAGGGGAGTGGCTGGCGGGGCAGCTTGGCGCGGACCTCGTCCGGCTGGAAGGCAAGGGGCATTTGATGAAGAAGATCGACGGCGTGACCGAGCTGCCCGAGGCGCTCGAGGCCGCGCTCGGCGGATGAGCTATACTGTGCCCATATGGGATTGACCGTGACCGCGCTCGGCACAGGCGTTTGCACCGACACGCCGCAGACCAAGGTGACGCGCCAACCGCCGGGCTTCCTCATCGACGTGGACGGCCTGTATGTCCTCTTCGATTGCAGCGAAGGCATACGCTTCCGTCTCAAGGCCGCGGGCGTGGACCCGTCCCTCGTGACCCATGTCGCCGTCTCGCATGCGCATCCCGACCATGCGGCCTTGCCCCAGTTCATCCAAGGCAAGTTCTGTGCGCGTTTCTTCGGTGCCTCGGACCCGCGCGCGTCCACGTTGCGGCTCTATCTCTCCCATGTCTCGGCGCGTGATTTCCCCCAGGTCTGGAACTGGCATCAACCCGAGAACGACGGCGCGTACTGGAAGGAGTTCGAACCGACCCTCATCGGCATGCGCGACGGCTTCACCGAGGAGCTCGCGCCCGGCGTGGTCCTGAAAGCCTATGACGTGTATCACGGTTTCGGTCGCCATCCGGCCATGGGCTTCAGGCTCGAGACCAAGTACGGCACGGTCGCGTATACCGGCGACAGCGGGGTCTGCGACGGCGCGCGCACCATCGCGCATGAGGCCGACCTGTTCATCTGCGATTGCAGCACGCGCGTGGGGCAGGAATATACCGGCGGTTATGGCCACATGGGTCCGCGCCAAGCGGGCGAGATGGCGAACACGGCCAAGGCCGATCGCCTGTGGCTCACCCATTATTTCGACAATGACACGCCGGAGACCATGATCGCGGAGGTGCGCGAGGGCGGATATTTCGGGGATGCCTCGCTTGCCACGGACGGGGATGTCTGGAAGGCCTTGTGATATACTCCACCCCATATGATAGGACGCATCATCATCGGTCTGATCCTCGTGGCGATCGGGTTCGTCATCGTGTGGAAGACCCGCAAGTTCATCGACACCTTCGGCTCCATTCCCTGGGCCGATGCCAAGCTCGGCGGGGGAGGCACCTCCCTCATGTACAAGTTCATCGGCATCATCCTCATCATGGCCGGCTTCATGTGGGCGACCAATCTGTGGGACGCGTTCATCAACGCGACCTTGGGGTCCATCTTCGGCACGCATGGCGCGCCGCCCCCTCCGCCGGCCGAGTGATGCGCCGGACCTATGTTCCATCATAGCGGGAACGACTTGATCAACCCGTTCAAGCTGCTTGAACGCGTCGCCCTTCGAGAGGGCGAGACCGTGGCCGACATGGGCTGCGGCGCTCTCGGGCATTTCGTGTTCCCCGCGGCCCAGCTCGTGGGGCATTTGGGCAAGGTCTATGCCGTGGACGTGCAGCGCGATGCCTTGGACCGCATCGAGCGCATGGCGCAAGCCGGGCAATATTGGAACATCGAACCCGTGTGGTCGGATTTCGAGGTGTACAACGCGACCCATATCCCCGAAGCCTCCTTGGACCTGGTCCTGTTCATCAACAACCTCTTCCTGTGCCAGAACCGCGAGCAGGCCGTTCGCGAGATGGCCCGCCTGTGCAAACCCGGCGCGCGCCTGGTCGTGGTCGAATGGGATGCGGAGAAGGAGCATGTCGGACCGCCCTCAGAGAAGCGCATCCCGAAGAAGGAGGCCAAGAAGGCCCTGCAGACCTCGTTGTTCGACCACTTCGATGACTTCAAGGCCGGTCCGGCCCATTACGGCCTTATTTACCGTCGCAGCGAGGTCGCGCTCGACAGGCCCTGATATTGCCTTTTCCCCGCTCATCGGGCAGGATATCGCACGATATGAACGCTTTGCTTACGCCTTCGTTTTGGTTCAGCCCGGAGCCCGCGCCCCTGATGCCGTTCATGCAGATCGCGTTGCTCGTGGTCTTCACGGCCTTGGTCGTGCTCGGCGTCGCGGCCCTGGTCCTGCGCTTCCGTGCCGGCCTCGAAAAACCGTCCCGTCGGGCGATGGAGCGCGCCGGCAATTGCCTCCTGACCTGCGGTCTCATCGGCCTGGGTCTCGTGGGCACGACCTATGAGCGCATCCCGTACTTGAGCATGCGTTTCCTGTTCGTGGTCCTGTTCGCCGTCTTCGCCTATTGGGCATACACCTTGTACCTCTTCGTCTGGATCGAGATCCCCAAGATGAAGGCTCGGCAGCAACAGCAGGACGAATACAACAAGTGGCTTCCGAAAAAGAAGAAATAAGATGACGTTCGCGAGGAAGGAACTCGGCGCCCGCGGCGAAGACCTCGCCGCGGCGTTTTGTATCGGGAAGGGGATGCGCATCCTCGCGCGCAATTGGCGCTGCCGCTTGGGCGAGATAGACCTCATCGCGGAACAGGACGGCATCCTCCATTTCGTCGAAGTGAAGACGCGGCGCACCCTCACCTATGGCCGGCCCGAGGAGGCCATCAACGGCCTCAAACTGCGTCATCTCGAACGCGCCATCGAGGCCTATATCGCCGCGTGCAAGACGCCCTATCGCGGGTATCAGGCCGATGCCTTGGCGATATTCATCTCGCCGAACGGCAAGCCCGACTATCATTTCATCGAGCAGATACTGTAAGGTGGGACCGTACCTTTGAAAGGAGGGACCCATGCCCATCCAGGGCCTCACGTGCCAATCCTGCGTCGACACGGGCGAGATGGGCGGTCTCGCCACCGTCCTCGGAAAAGCATCCGCATGCGGACATGAGACCTCGAGCCGCGGGTATGCGTATTGCATCGCCTGCTCCATCACCAAGCGCGCATGCCAGTTCTGCGGCGCGGACATGCCGCATGACGCCAAGCCGGCCTTGCTCTTGCCCACGCGCCGCGCGGCCAAGATCACGCCGTTGCGCCGCAGCAGCGAACGCAAAGCCCCGCACAAGAAAAAGTGAGGATATCATGTCAGATAGGGCTCTGAGCTGTAGCGACGCGTGCCACGCGAATGCTAGGAACTGCGCGACCCCGTTGACCCTCAAGGGAACTGCCGAGGAATGCGGACATGGGACGCCTCGCCCGGGGTACTGGTATTGCCCCGCATGCGCCGCTGCGCTGCGTAAATGCCAGTATTGCGGGAAGGAGATGCAGGGTTGACAAGACCCGTGTTCCGTGATAGTCTGCCACGCACGGAAAGGAGGCCAGTCATGATCCGCTATGGACCTTGCTCTTGCTCGCACATGGTCGAAACCTGAACGACGACGGCGACGCGTGAGACCGTTCCGGGTCGGTGAAGGCTCGGACAAGCGCTGAAAAGCAGAAAAGGAACTGGATGCAGAGATCCAACATCGAAGACCTCTTTTACGCCAGCTGACGCGACGTCGGCGACGCGCACATAACCGCGGTCGCACGCCCAAGGGCCTGCGACCGACGGCACATTTTACCGGTACCCAAACCGGACCTAGCCCCAATGTGGGACCTCATCACTCCTCAAGACGGGGCATCGAGGGTCCGTCGGCGATCTCGCCGGCGGACCCTCTTCTCTTTTATACGAGGTTCAGATGATCAACATCGCGTCGCCGAAAGAGTAAAATCTGTATCGCCGTTGAACAGCTTCGGTATACGCATTGAGCACGAATTGTTTTCCCGCGAAGGCGGAAACGAGCACCAACAATGTGGACTTCGGCAGATGGAAATTGGTGATCATGCCGTCGATAGCATTGAACTGATAGCCCGGCGTGATGAAGATGTCGGTGAAGCCGTGTCGCATGCCGGATTCAAGCGCGCGCACGGATGTCGTGCCGACCGCGATGACACGACCACCCTTCTTTTTGGTCTGCTCGATGAGCCGCAGGGTCTCGTCCGGCACATCCACCCATTCGCGATGCATCTCATGTTCCTCGAGCGTCTCCGTCTTTATCGGTCGGAACGTGCCCAGGCCCACATGCAAGGTCACGGTCGCGATGCGTATGCCGTTCGTCTTGAGCTCTTCAAGAAGTCGCGGCGTGAAGTGGAAGCCCGCCGTGGGCGCGGCCACGGAGCCGACGTTTTTGGCATAGACCGTTTGATAGTCCTCATCCTTGCTTTTCGGCGTCGCGATATACGGCGGCAGGGGAACCTGACCGATCGTATCTGCCCACGCGAAGACCTCGTCCGCGGAACGGCCAAGGTCGATGCGCACCGTGCCATCATCGAGCTTTGCGAGGACCTTTGCAGCTCGTTCATCCTCAAAGGTCACTATATCTCCGACCGCGAGCTTTTTGCCAGGCTTGGCCAAGGCGATCCAGACCCCCTCTTCCGGTCGGAGCAGGAATATCTCTACCGGACTTCCGGACGAGGTCTTGGCCATGAGCCGGGCCTTGAAGACCTTGCTCTCGTTCACGACCAAGAGGTCGCCCGGGCGCAAAAAGTCGCCGATGTCGAAAAAATGGCGATGTTGCCAGGTTTGTGTGGCCCGGTCCAAGACCAAGAGCCGCGAACTGTCGCGTGGTTCGGCCGGGCCTTGGGCGATGAGCTCCGGGGGCAAGTTGTAGTCGAACTCGGACGTTTTCATGGCTAGGTTGACCTTAGGCCTCGAGGGTAGCAGGGCTTGCCAAAATTTCAAGGCTTTGCTATGCTCCTGCCACATATGAAGGTCGACATCCACCCCAAATACTTCCCTGAGGCCAAGCTCATCTGCGCCTGCGGGAACGTTGTCACCGCCGGTTCGACCCAGCCCGAGATCCATATCGAGCTGTGTTCCAAGTGCCACCCGTTCTACACGGGCAAGCAGAAGCTCATCGACACGGCCCGCCGCGTCGAGAAGTTCCAGGAGCGCACCACGGCCAAGACCACCAAGTCCGCCACGAACTTGGGCAAGAAGGCCAAGACCGAGAAACGCGCCACGCAAAAGGCCGCCAAGCGCGCGCAAAAGAAGCCGACCGCTTTGGTCGAGGCTTAGATGGTTCCCTGAAAGGCCAGCATCATGCTGGCTTTTCTATATCCTGAACATATGACCGATCTCCGCATCGCCGCCCAAGAGGCCAAGGACAAGCTCGCCGAGCTTGAGGTTTTGGTGTCCTCGCCCGAGGTCATCGCGGACCAAAAGCGCTATCGCGAGGCCACGCGGGCCTATGCGTCGCAGCGCGGCTTGGTCGAAAAGGCCGAGGCCTATCTGGATGCGGACCGCGCCATGGCCGATCTCAAGGCCGCACAAAACTCCGGCGATGCCGAGATGGCCGAGCTCGCGGCGGCGGAGCTCCCGCGGGTCGCCGAGCGTTTGGCCGCGGCCAAAGAGGGTTTCGAGCTGGCCTTGGTGCCGCCGGACCCGCATGACGCCAATGACGTCATCGTCGAGATACGCGCGGGCGCAGGCGGGGACGAGGCCGCCATCTTCGCCTTCGACCTGTTCCGCATGTATTCCCGCTATGCCGAGCGCAAGGGTTGGAAGGTGAGCCTCATGTCCGAGTCCACGAACGATCTGGGCGGTTTCAAGGAGGTCATCGCGGCCATCCAAGGCGATGGCGCGTATGGTGCCCTCAAAAAAGAGACCGGGGTGCATCGCGTGCAGCGCGTGCCCGAGACCGAGAAGCAAGGTCGCATCCACACCTCGACCGTGACGGTGGCCGTCTTGCCCGAGCTGGAAGAGACCGAGATCACCATCAATAAGAGCGACCTGCGCATCGACACCTTTTGCTCCGGCGGCAAGGGCGGGCAGAGCGTGAACACGACCAAATCCGCCGTGCGCATCACGCATATCCCGACGAACACCGTCGTGTCCTGCCAGGACGAGCGCTCGCAATTGCAGAACATGGAACGCGCCATGAGCATCCTGCGCGCGCGGTTGTGGGAGATGGAAGAGACCCGCAAGCGCAGCCAGCTCGATGCCGAGCGCCGCGCGCAGATCGGCACGGGTGACCGCTCCGAAAAGATCCGCACGTACAACTATCCGCAGGACCGCATCACGGACCACCGCATCAAGCATTCTTGGCACAATATCCCCGTCATCATGGACGGCGACCTGGACGGCATCATCGCCGCGGTCAAAGCCGGCAAGGTGGGATCGGACGAAGAGGAAGGGGAGTAAGGGCCGGGGCTTGACAAAAGCCCAAAAATCGTGTAGGTTCACGGGTCCTTTTCCATCCATTTTTTCACCTGTTCCGAGGGAGGTCTCTCCATGAATGCCGTCACCGTCATCAACGCATCGCCTCTTCCTTCCACGATCGACATGGCCAAGACCGTCGAAAGGACGTTCTGCGCCAAGTTCGGCGACATCATTCCCGCCCCGGAGGGAGCGGAGCGCCCCCTCGAGATCGAGCCCCGGTTCTACGAGGGGTATGAGATCACCCTGTCGCTCACGAGCACGGCCTCGGGGATCCTGGTCGAGCTCAGGGTCCGGCGTCAGGACCTGCCCGTCCTGCCCTCCACGGTCAAGATGGTGAAGCTCGTCTACGGCGCCGGGAACGGCGCGTGGCGCCTTTCCCACAATCTGCCGGATGCCCTGTATGGGCAGCTGTGCAAGGGGGCCCGGGTCCCTGCCCGTGAACCGGGTCCGCTCCCGCGGGAGCGGGCGGTACACGTCATCCAAAGGCTGGTCGCGTTCTGCGCGGACCTGCCGATGATCGTCCGCGAGGACGAAGTGGAGATCAGCGATCAGGAAGAAATACCCTTCCCGCTCATGCGAGCACGCGCCTGAAAGGGCGCCCCCCGACCACTGGTCGGGATTTTCGTATATATGGGCTAGGACTTGCCAAAAAGCAGGCCCTTTGGTACTCTCGCGCCACCCCCAAAAGGGCCATTTGATACTTATTCATCACTCACCCGGCGCACAAAACGCCCGGCGCCTCTCCGCCACTGGCGGAGTCCGCGGCGCGCGACGGGGAGGTAAAAGGCACGACAACATGTCTAAGACCCCCACCCTCCTGGAGATGCTCCAGGCCGGCGTCCACTTCGGTCATCAGACCTCCAAGTGGCACCCGAAGATGGAAAAGTATATCCACGGCAGCCGCCAGGGTATACACATCATCAACCTCGAGGAGACCCAAAAGTCCCTCGAGAAGGCCATGGCCTTCGCCAAGTCCGTCACCCAGCGCGGCGGCGTGGTGCTCTTCGTGGGCACCAAGAAGCAGGCCTCCGATATCGTGAAGGCCGCGGCCGACTCGTGCGGCATGCCGTACGTGAACAAGCGCTGGCTCGGCGGCACCCTGACCAACTTTTCGGTCATCGCCCAGCTCCTCCGCAAGTTCAAGGACCTCAAGAAGAAGCAGGAACGCGGCGAGCTCGCCAAGTACACCAAGTTCGAACAGGCCCGCTTCGCCGAGGAGATCCAAAAGCTCGACGAGAAGGCCGGCGGCATCCAGGACCTGGCCAAGATCCCCGAGGCCGTGTTCATCCTCGACATCCGCAAGGACAAGACCGCCCTCGAGGAGGCCACCCGCCGCGGCATCAAGGTCATCGCCATCTGCGACTCCAACGTGAACCCGAGCGACGTCGACTTCCCGATCCCGGCCAATGACGACGCCGTGAAGTCCATCGAGCTCATCACCAAGCTCATGGCCGAGGCCTGCGCCGACGGTCGCAAGGACTGGGAGAGCGCCCGCGCCCGCCTCGGCGGCGCCCTGATGGACCAAAAGAAGCCCGCCCAGGTCTAGTCCGACGGAACGCTCCTATCGAAACAACGTAACTTCAAAAAAATATGGCAGACGCAAAGCAAGTGATGGAACTGCGCAACATGACCGGCGCCGGCGTCGTGGATTGCAAGCAGGCCTTGGAAGAGGCCGGCGGCGACATGCAAAAGGCCATCGAGGTGCTCAAGAAGAAAGGCGCCGCCAAGGCCGCCAAGAAGAGCGCCGAGCGCTCCACGGCCGAAGGCATACTCGCGACCTATCTGCACCACAACAAACGCCTGGCCGCCATGGTCGAGGTGCAATGCGAGACCGACTTCGTGGCCCGCAACAGCGACTTCATGGCCTTCGCCAACGAGGTCGCCATCCAGGTCGCGGCCATGAACCCGGAATATGTCTCGCCCGAGAGCATCCCGGCCGACATGGTCGCCACGCAGCGCGAGGCCTTCATGGCCGAGCTCGCCGAGGACAAGAAACCCGACGACATCAAGGCCAAGATCGTCGATGGCAAGCTCAACAAATGGTACTCCGAGACGTGTCTCACCAAGCAGTCCTATTACAAGGACGAGGACAAGACCATCGAGCAGCTCATGACCGAGCTCATCGCCAAGATCGGTGAAAAGGTCGTCATCGCGCGCTTCTCCCGCATGGAGATGGCCGCCGCCCCGGCGACGTGCTAAGATAGTCCCGGAACTGAGAATGAACTGCAGAAACGTCTCGCCCACAAAGCGGGGCGTTTTTGTTTGCTATACTCGTCCCATATGCGCTCCACATCATCCCTCGTGCTCGCCGGTGTCCTGTTCGCCTTGTCATCCGTTCCCGCCCTTGCCGCGGGAAGCGCCGGGGGAGGGGTCGCGACCTGCACCGAGGACAAGTGGCTCTGCGGCGATTGGTCGACGTGTTCCGCCCAGGGTTCGCAGTCCCGCTCCTGCCGCATGATCGAGGATTGCATCGCCGTGGAGACGCCGTCGCCCGCGACCCAGCAAAGCTGCACGCCTCCCGCGCCGCCCGCTCCGCCTGCTCCTCCCGAACCGGCGAAGACCGTCATGCCCGAGCCCATGGCGCCGCCGATGCCCAATGTTCCGATGCCTCTCGCGACCTGCGGGGAAAAGAAGACGATGAAGGAACGCATCATCTGCCGTTTGAGCGAGAGCGAGGAGGACGAGGCCTATGAGACGGCCCATGCCTATATGCCGGAAGAGTGTCGCGCGCTCGCGACGGGCAAGCGCCCGGTCTGCATCGCGCGCTATGTGGCGTTCCAACCCTGTTGGAAGGAACGCGTGGGCGAAGACCGCCTGATGTGCGCCCGCAAAGTGCTCTCTCTGGGTCCCGACGTGGCGGCACAGCGCAAGTCATGCGCGGCAAAGCCGGTGAAAGAACGCCAGGCCTGCCTCAGCGCCTTGCGCGACAAGGTCTACAGCATGGTCAAGTTCCGCATGTATGACCTGTCAGAGCAGGCCGAGGCATACAAGGACAATGCCATGTACAAAGCTGCCGTCGCGGTCTTCGTGAACGGCGTCGAGACGGCCAAGCAAAGCTTCAACAAGGCGACGACCTCCGCGGCGCGTACGACGCTCGTGGAACGCGTACGTCAGAACTGGGCCGCCTTTGCCAAGCTCGTCGCGAACGGCGACACGAACGGCGCGACCTTGAAGCAAGCGCTTGTGGACCTGAGGGCGGTCAGGTAATGAAAAGCCCCCAGTAAGGGGGCTTTTCAGCATGGTGCGCCCGCTTGGGATCGAACCAAGGACCCGGTGTGTATAAGACACCTGCTCTACCACTGAGCTACGGGCGCATGACGGCGATAGTAGACGTTTCTAGGCGTCTGAGCAAGGGACATATCCCGCCGTCTTCCAGGTCCAGCGGACATGGGGGCAATCCTTGGGCGCTTGCGCGACATAGGCGCGTGCCAAGGGATCATGCGAATATCCGCAACCGACATCCACACCCAATTCCTTCTTGGCGAGGGCGATGAGCCGCTCGCGTTCGTATTTGGCGATGAGGGAGGCCGCGGCCACGGTGCGATCACGACGGTCCGCCTCATGCGTCGCGCGTATGCGGCCCATGTCCTCCCATCCGCTCGCCGCATAGAGCTTTTCGCAAAAGCCTTGGGCATTGATGCTCGGCGCGTCCACCCACGCCACGGCCTCGCGGTCCTCATGCGCGTCGCGGAACTCCTTGAGCAGATCGGCCATGAGCTCGAGCTCCAGCCCGTTCAAGGTGCGGGCGCGGTCGCGCACGGCCGCGTCTATCGCGCGCGGGGGAGCGATGCGCACCTGGAACCAACACCGGTCCATGATGCGCTTTGCGAGGTCATCGCGCTGCGCGGCGGGCACGATCTTGGAGTCGCGGACATTGTGCGCATTGAACCAGCGTCGGTCGGCCTCGTCGGCCGCGACGCAGGCGACGACCAAAGGCCCGATGACGCAGCCGCGCCCCGCCTCGTCCATGCCCACGGAAAGCCTCATGCCCCAACCCTAGCAGGGGAGGGCGTGCCTTGCCAAAAACGCCGATATTTGGCAGGATTGTCATATATGAAAGTCATTGCCTGCCGTGATTTCGGCCTCGATTGCAATGCCGTGATGAAGGGCCGCAACCTCGACGAGGTCGTGGACGCCGCCATCAAGCACGGCGTGGCCATGCACAAGCAGAACCTGCGCCAGCTTCAGACCCCCGAGAAGCGTGCCGAGATCGCTTCCAAGGCGAAAGAGCTCGATACGGCGAAGAAATAGCTATGAAGGTCCTCGTGTTCAGCCCCGGCTATGTCGGCGGCAAGATCGTGAACGCTTTGCGCGAAGCCGGCCATGAGGTCGACTGCGTGAAGGTCGAGATCACCGATCAGGCCGCCGTGGAGGCCGCGATCGATGCGTCCAAGCCCGACGCCGTGCTGAACTGCGCCGGCAAAAAGGGGTACCCGAACGTCGACTGGTGCGAGACCAATCGGATACCGACCTATCGCTCCAATACCGTCGGTCCGCTTCTCATGGCGCATGCCTGCGTGGACCGCGGCATACATTTGACCCATCTTGGCACCGGTTGCGTCTTTTACGGGCCCTCGCCCGACCCGGCCGGCTGGCGCGAGGACGACCACGCCAATCCCTCGGCCGTGTATACGCGCTCCAAATACGCCGCCGACCTGGTGCTGACCGAGCTGCCGAACGTGGCCATCGTGCGCCTGCGCATGCCCATCGACAGCGTCCCGGAGCCGGGGAACCTCATCAACAAGCTGGCGCGTTATCCCAAGATCATCGACGTGCGCAATTCCGTGACCGTGGTCGACGACCTCGTCATGGCCGTGAAAGGCGTCATCGAAAAGCGGGGGACGGGCGTGTTCCATGCCGTGAACCCGGGCGTGATGGCCCATCGCGACCTCATCGCGCTGTATGAGGAGCTCGTCGACCCGACGCATACCAATGAGTGGATCTCCGAGGACGAACTGGTGCGCCAAGGCCTCGCGACACGCACGCGGTCCAATAACATCATGCAGAACAACCGTTTGCCTGAGCTCGGTATACACATGCGCCCCATACAAGAGGCACTCCGCGACGCGATGACCAAATACGCCGCAGCCAAAAAAGCCCTATAACGGCGATCTGCACCGCCTTTCGCCGAATGTGTGCTCGACGTACGTCACAGTACGCCTGTGCGCACATTCGGCTCCAAGCCGGTACATCTCATCCGTTATAGGGCTTTTGTATTTTTGTTCACATCTTCTTTCCGTTTTTTTGCTATGATGCGGGCATGGCAGACATCCTGGACCCGCGTCATGAGGCGCTCGTGGAGCATCTGTTCCGCCGCGCCTGCCATGTGCTCGGCATGCCCGGCTTCGAGATACGTCCTTTGCGTCGTCGCGTGCGCGGCAAGGGCAAGCTGCGTTCGCTCACGCTCGGGTACACGCGCATCGGCGAAAAGCTCGTCACCGTCGACTTTTATACGCCGCGCACCATGAAGCCGCGCAAGCTCGATGCCATCTTGCGCGTCATCGCGCACGAGCTCGCCCATCATCAGGAACCGCCGCGATTGTACCGACAATGGTTCAGATACGTGCGCATCATCCATCATCCGCGTTTTTGGAAACAGTATAAAAAGAACGTCGCTGTGCTCGCGGCCGATGAGCTGCTCGGGCAGCATTTCGCGAGAGTTTAAAAAAGACGCCATGAGGCGTCGAGGTCAAAAGAGCTTATAGACCAAATAGCACTTGTGCATCGGATCGGGGCCATCCTCTTTTTCGAGCCAGTCCAACGCGCGTATCTCGGTGCTCTGCTCGCCGGCGGTGTAGACCGGCACGTCTTGCCGCGCGACCGTGGCCTCGCCCTGCCAGTACTTCACCGAGTCGCCGGCGATGATGACATGCGGATACGGGTGGGCATGCGAGTAGAGGCCCGTGTTGAGGGCGCCGATGAAGGTGTTCACGTCCCCGACGACGAAGCCCGAGCGACGCAGCCGGTTCACCGCCTTCTCGAGAGGGAGGTTCCGAAGGAAATAGGCAAGGAAGCACATGCGCGTGTCCGGTCCTTTGTCCTTGTTCTTCGCCGCGTAGAACGGTTTGAGCTTTTCGGCCGCATAGGCGCTGTCCGAGAAGCACTTGGTCTCATACAAGGCGTCGCGCAGGTCTTTGCGGTATACCGGTTCGACCTGCACACAAGCATCGATGAGGAGCGGCTTGTCCTCGATCGCGTCCTTCAAGAGGTTCGCGAACGCCTTGGTGATCAAGGTACCTTCCGCCACGCGTCCGCGCAGGATGCGCATCTGGCGGTCGATGTTGCGCTCGAGATCAGTGCCGAACTTCTTCTCGTCCATTGGTCTTCTCCTCGTGAAAGGGTGAATGTGCGGCCTGAACATAGCGAAAAAAGGCCTGTCGGTCAAGGGTCGGACATGGGCCGCATGGATTGACAATGCGCGAGAGATACGGTAGAACATGGCGGCTATTTTCATGGGAGGAATTCGTGAAAAGGTCCATCGTGTTCATGTGTCTCCTCGGTCTGTTGTCCGCCTGCGATGATCAGAACGTTCCGGTCCATCAGCGCGTCATCACGTGGTGGAAGGGTCCGCCCGAACCGCCCGCGCCTCCGCCGACCCCGTCGCGCACCCAGCTCAAAGTGCTCATGCCCGTGGCGCCGAAGGCCAAGCCTTCCGACATCCTCGTGGTGCACGGCGTCTACGTGCTGACCGCGCAAGGCTGCATCGAGAGCCGTAAGGTCTGCGAGGTCACGGCCGTGCCCGGGGACATCCGCGAGGTCGCGGGAAAAAAGGCGCTGTTCGCGCCGGCCTGCACGGGTGAGCGCGAGGACTTCGACGGGCGTCCCATCCATCGGCATTGGGCGGTGTTCTATCCCGACCCGGATGCGCCGGGCCAGTACACCGCGCATCTGGTCTCGGACGATCCCGGCCTCACCGAGAAGCAAGCGACCGATCTGCTCTTCGCGCCCTTTTGCCACTGACATCGTCAGGGCTTTTTTTGTTTGTGCGGAACGCGGCCATGGGATATCGTGAGGCGGCTATGAAGATCGTCGTGGACCAAGCGACCTGTATCGGCGCCGCATCCTGCGTGGCCCTGGCCGCCAAGACCTTCGGCCTCAATGGGGAGGGGAAGGTGTTCATTTTGGATGAAGGCAAGGAATCCATCGAGGCCCTCGCGACCGAGGCCATGGACGCGCGAGAGGCCATCCTCGAGGCGGCGCGTTCCTGTCCGGTCCTGGCCATCAAGCTCTTCGAAGACACCGGGGAAGAGATCGTGCTCTGATATGCCTCCGCTTCCTTTTCGCCCGTATGAGGTCGTGCACAATGTGCATTTGGCCGATGACACCTACGAGATCGCTTTGCGACCGGCCGACGGTCAGCCCGTGCCGACTTTCGTCGCCGGGCAATGGATAGGCGTGCGTCTGCCGAACGAACCCGACCCGACGCGGAAGATCGCGGCGTTCTCCATCGCGTCCGCGCCGCTCGAATCGAAGGAACATCTGGACCTGGGTATCAAGGCCTATGGCGAACGCACGCATCTCCTCATGCAGGCCAAGCCCGGCGATCGTGTGAACGTGCAGGGTCCGTATGGCGCGTTCACCCTGCGCCCCGGCACATCGCGTCTCGTCTTTTTCGCGGGCGGCATCGGGGTCACGCCTTTGCGAAGCATGCTGCGGCAGTCCTTGCTCTCGAAAGACCCGCGCGAGCTCATGCTGTTCTATTCCAATAAGACGCGTTCCGCGACCGCGTATGAACAGGAGTTCCGTGACCTGGCCAAAACGAACAAGAACTTCACCTTCGTACCGATCCTGACGGGCGAAACGCCCGAAGGATGGGACGGGGAAACGCGGCGCGTCGATACGGACATGATGCTCGCGCATCTCGGCGGCCTGCGCCCCGATGACGAGTTCCTGATGTGCGGTCCCGAGCCTTTCATGGATGCCATCAAACAGGACCTTCTCCAGCTGGGCGTGGACGTGAAGATGCGTTTGCGCAAAGAGCTGTTCAATTGAGGGAGGGGGTCCGGCAGGGTATACTTGGATGGATATGCCGTCATACGCGTCCCGCCGGCCATTGGCGTTCGTCCTCGCGGCCATGGGCCTTTTGGGCGCGGGGTGCACGCCTCTTGATAGCGCGAAGCAGGAGGTCGAAAAGCAGACCATGGGGTCCATCGCGAACAAGGCCGTGGACAGCGTCACGGGTGGGCGCGTGGGCGTGTCTTCCACGCAGGGTCAGGTGACCTTCACCGACAAAGGCACGGGGACGAGCTATACCGTTGGCGAGCACATCATCATCCCGGCGGATTTTCCAAAGGAGATGTCGGTCTATCCGAACGCGAAGATCTTGGCATTGTCGAGCGGCAGTCAGCCGAGCCTGAACCTGCAAGCGGATGAAACGCCCGACAAGGTCGCGATCTGGTATGCGGACGCATTGGAAGCCGATGGGTGGAAGGAGAGCTCGCGCTTCGCGGCAGGCGGATATGAGGGACGAAGTTATGCCAAGGGGAACGTGACCGTGTCATTGACCTATCTGGGCAGTCGCGACAATGGGTCCAAGTCCACCGTGGTCCACATCTCGCGCACGCAGGCGAAATGACGCATGAAAAAAGATGTCCGTCGGGACATCTTTTTTCCTGGTGGGCGTGCCTGGACTCGAACCAGGGACCTTCACATTATCAGTGTGACGCTCTAGCCACCTGAGCTACACGCCCGCAATATTTGTGGTGATAGCCTATAGGAAATGACCTGGTTTGGCAAGGGGCGGTCGGGACGATATCATGGGGTCGAATATGGATATTTCCTTGCAAGAAATGGCGACCCGCATGCTGGTCGCGACCGTGCTCTGCGGGTTGATCGGCGTCGAGCGCGAGCTCCATCAAAAACCTGCCGGCGTGCGCACCAATGCCTTGGTCGGGCTCGGGTCCGCGGTCATGACCCTCTGCGGCCTGTACATCACCGCGCTCTATCCGACGGTCGCCGCTCCGGACCGCATCGCCTCCATCGTGGTCCAAGGCATCGGTTTCCTCGGCGCCGGCGTCATCATCCAGGCCTCGGGCGAGGTGCACGGGTTGACCACGGCCGCCACCATGTGGCTCGTGGCCGGCATCGGCATCGCGACGGGCTTCGGCTTTTATCAGGTCGCCTTGCTCGCGACCCTCATCGCCCTCGTGCTCTTGGTCATCTTCGGGCCTTTGGACGCCCGTCTCATGGGTAATGAACAGGACCGCGGCCGTCGCGGCGGACTGGGTCGATGGTTTGACAAAAAGGGCCAAGGATAGCTACCATTGGCCGCACATCCTCGCCCGCCGAGGTAGCTCAGTGGTAGAGCGAAGGACTGAAAATCCTTGCGTCGCCAGTTCGATCCTGGCCCTCGGCACCATGCAGAAACGACCCCTTCCGGGGGTCGTTTTGCGTTCGGCTTGCTCCTGCATGACCCCCTTGCTACAAAGGTCAGAGCACTTTCGCAACAAGGGAGACAGCCATGGAGCGTCCCAGAACGCCCCGCGGACAGCTGGCGGCGTACGTGGAGGGTTTCGGCATGAAGCCGTCCTATCGCATTTTACAAGCGCCTCGTAAAGATGGGACGCAGACCTGGGTCGTGGAAGCCTATGTGCGCCACGGCACGCATGACAAGGAGGTACGCATCTTGGGCAAGGGCGAAGGCAGGACCAAAAAGGGCGCCTATGACCATGCGGCGAACGACGCGTTGCGCAATGAGATGTCGCGCGTGCAGGTCCTCTACGGCCGCCAAGGGTCGGACAAGGGCTTCCAAGCCGAGCTGCGCGTCTTGGGCCTCCTCTGCGACCCGCCCGATCGTTTGCCCGTGTGGGTCGAGGAAGCGCGGCTCGCGACCAAGCACGAGGACGGCCGCGGCATCGACATCGTGGTCAAGATCGCGGACGGCGAACCGATGTGGCTGCAAGTGAAGAGCTCGAAAAGCGGCCAGCGCAAGCATGAGAAGAAATACCCCGATTCGCCCATCGCCGTGGTCGTGGTCCGAGCCGACGATACCGACCGTTTCGTCTTTCGGCAGATCATGAGCGCCCTGCGCTCGCTCCGCAACAAGCGTTGTCTCCCTCTGTGAGGTTTTTTATCACCCCGCTCCTTTTGCGGGGATTTTCTTTCACAGCCATACACAAAATCCCCGAAAGGGGATGTTGTGCGTGGAGCGGGTAGTGGGAGTCGAACCCACCTCTCAACCTTGGAAGGGTCGCATAATAGCCGCTATACGATACCCGCGTGCTCGCGTATGCCGCCTTGCGCTTCGCTATCTTAGGGAAATGTCTGCGCTTTCGCAATGGGACGAAAAGCCCCCGCGGAGGCGAGGGATTCAGGGAAAGAAGGAGGACCTCACTTGCAATCGCAGGCCTGGTCGAAGCGGGGATTGCAGCCGTCGGGGCGGTAGGAGAAGTGATACCACGAGATGATCCACTTCCAGGGCCTGTCTTTGGTGCCGGCGACCAGCTCGGCATAGGTGAGGTCATCGGTGGACCGGCGATTGGGATTGTTCACGCGGAACTTTCCCTTGCCGTCGAAGCCGGCGATGACGACGGCATGTCCCGCCTCGACCGTCTTGCCGTCCTTCATCACGTCGAGCGTCATCTGCAGGATGATGGGCCTGCCGTTCGAGAGCTCACGCGTCACGTCGTCCTCGTCGAGCGGGTCGTCCTTGCGCAGATGGTAGATGCCCATGCGGTGCAGGGTCGACGCGATCTGGGTCGTGTACGCGCCTTGATTGCAGCGTACGCGCGGACCCTCGGGGGAGCTCATGGAGAGTCGGCAGCATGAGAGGCCGTCGCCCGCGATGTACGAGGCGATCTGGCAGGGCATGCGGGGATTGCCGAGCGAGGTCGAGACCATGGCGATGGACGTGGCCCAGCACAGATTGCTCTTGTACTCGTCCGCATAGGGCACTTGCTGATAGAAATGCGGGACATCGAGCAGGACGCCCTTGGGGTCCGCGGGGTGCTCGACGGCACAGGAGCGGACGGGATAGTCGAGGCTCTGGTCCGTGGGACGGACAGGCTCGAAGTAATCGAAACGCTGATTGACGTTCGCGTTGGCGCCGGTCGCGGCGCAACCGAACGCGGGGATGAGAGCGAATACGCCCAGGACGCTGACGCGCGCAAAGGCCCTGAAAGACATGCGGTCCTCCTGTCGAATGTACCCGTTCACGATATACGTGACGTCCGGAGATGAAAACGCCCCCGTCAAGCGGGAGCGGGAGGATCAGCGCGACACGCACGTCTCCTTTACATAGGACATGTGGTACCAGGAGGCGGTCCAGGTCCACGGGATCTCTTTTTCGCCGTGCAGAAGCTCCGCATAGCGAAGCTCATATGGCTGGTCGCGTCCGGGATCGTTCACCTGGTACGTGCCCCAGGCATAGAACCCGATGATGACGCGCGCATGGGCCACGCGGACCTTTTTGCCTTTTTCCTCGGTCTCGCGCGTGGTCTGGACGATGACCGGTCGGCCGTTCGTGATCTCGTGGCGCAGCAGCTCCTCGGACATCGGTCCGTCGGTACGATAGTGGAGGCCCAAGGTGTCGAGCATGGGACCCACATAGGCGCCGTCATTGCAGCTCGCGATGTCTTCCGCCGGCGAGGTCAGGACGAGGTCGCAGCAATCGAGACCCTCCCGCGCGATGAAGGTCGCTATCTGGCAGGTCTCGCGCGGTTTGCCGAGATAGGCCGAGACCATGGCAAGCGACGCGGCCCAGCACAGATTGCTCTCATACGGCTTGGTGAAGGCGGTCCGTTGCCGGATATGCGGCACGGCGAGGACCATGCCGTTCGGTTCGGTGGGACGCTCCGGCGGGCACACGGAGGCGGAAGGTGCGGGCGGCTTCGGCGTATCAGACGGTTTCGGGGGGAGCGGCGTGGTCGTGGCGCAGTTCGCCACGATGACGGCCGCCAGGAAAAAAAGGGAAAGACGGGCGAACGACGCAAAGGCCATGGTTGCGCTCCTTGTCGAAGGGACCTGTCCACGGTAACCGCGACGTCCCCCGATGAAAACGCTCCCGTCAAGCGGGAGCGGAAGGGTCACGGCGGCGAGCCGCAATCGGTGCGGAAGCGCGGATTGCAGCCGTCGGCGCGATAGGAGAGGTGATACCAGGTCCCGATCCACTTCCAGTGGCTGTGATCGCCATGCTGGAGCTGCTCGTAGCTCAGGCTGTTGTCCGAGCTCCGGCTTGGATCGAGCATGCGGTACTTCCCGTCCTTGAACCCGGCGATGACCATGGCGTGATAGGCCTTGACCTGTTTGCCGTCCTCGACCTTGTCGAGCTCGATGTGCATGATGATCGGCCGTCCGTTCGAGAGCTCGGAGGCGAGCTCCTCTTCGGTGAGCACGGCATCGCGTTTGAGATGGTACAGGCCCATGAGGCGCATCACCGTGCCCGGATCGCCGCCGCGATTGCAGCGTTCGATGTCGGCAGGCGCGGAGGCGCGGGTGAGGCGGCAGCATGAGAGCCCGTCATCGCTGCGATAGCTCGCGATCTGGCACGGCACGCGCGGATTGCCCAGATAGGTCGAGACCATGGCGAGGGACGTGGCCCAGCACAGGTTGCTTTCGCCCTGGGGCGCATAGTCCGACTGCTGGTTCTGGTGTTTGACGTCAAGGGTCACTCCCGCCGTATCGATGGGACGGTCCTTGACCCGCGACATGCGCGGATAGTTGCGAAGCGGGTCGACGCGGGTGGTGGGAAAGGCGTCGATCTGCGGCGATGACGCGGCACAAGCGGCGAACAGGGGGATGAGGGGCACGAGCGCAAAGAACGCGCGGCCCCGACTGCTGGTGCGCATGGGTGTCTCCGATGTCTAAAGGTCTGAGGATAGTCTACCTGGAGTAGAAAAACCCTGCCAAGGCAGGGTGTCATTCCGATGAGCACGAGCAGTGGTCATTGACCACGGGATTGCAGCCGTCGCGGCGGAAGGAAAAGAGATACCAGGTCCCTTCCCATTCCCAGGGCCGACCGTTCCGGCCATGCAGGAGCTCGGCATAGGTGAGGGTCTGCTCCGGATAGGTGTCCGGGTCCAGCACGCGGTAGCCGCTGTCCGCGTATCCCGCGATGACCATGACATGTTCCATGGTGATCATGCGTCCTTCGTTCAGGTGCCAGCCGCCTTCACGGATGCGGACGATGGCCGGACGGCCTTGGGAGATCTCGAAGCGCAAGATGTCTTCCGACAAGGCGCCGTCCACCTGGCTGCTCCGTATCCCCATGCTCCGCAGCAAGGCGGGCACGGCGCGGGTGGAGAGCGGGCGATTGCACCGTTCGGCCGCGTCCTTGATCGGCATGCGGCAGCAATTGGCGCCGTCCAGGTTGAGATAGGACGCGACATAACAGGTGTCGCGCGGATTGCCCAGGCCGGTCGAGACCATGGCCAAGGCCGCGGCCCAGCACAGCTCATTGCCGGACCCTTGGGTGTACGAGGTGTGCTGGCTCAAGAGCGGGATGGGGAGAGAGGCCTCGTTGAGGACGGGACGCGTCTGGTCGCAAGGCGGTGGCTGCGGATACGGGGAGCCGGGATCGATGGCGACGGGGACGAAGGCATCGAGGTTCTTGGGTCCGTTCGCGGGTGACGCGGCGCAACCCGATGGGACGATGATGGCGTATAAAAAGCAGGAAGCCGTGGCAATGACCAAGTTCCGCATGGGTCCCTCGGATGTGAAGGTACCAAGCCACGATACGGGAAGAAAAAGGCGCCATCAAGGCGCCTCGCAACTACAGCCGGGAACGAAGGTGGGAGCGCAACCGTCGCGGCGAAGCGATAGTCGATACCACGATTCGCGCCAACGACGGTCCCCGGAATAGCCGTAGCGCAGTTGGGAATAGGTCTCGTGCTCCGGTCCTGAGGAAAACGGGCTCGGGTCCAACACGACATAGCGTCCGTCCACATGGCCCATGATGACCACGGCGTGTCGGCCATGGATCTCCATGCCATACCACAGCTCCACGTCGCCGTTCTCGCGGTCCATATAGACCGGTCGTCCATGCGCGAGCTCCTGCAGCAGGTCCTGCTCGGAAAGCGGCGCGGCCACGTGCCGGTACTGGATGCCCAGGCGATCGAAGGCCAGGTCGATCTCGCTCGAGGACGCGCCGCGATTGCAGAGCATGATGGACATCTCGTCCATGCGCCCGACGGGCTGGCAACAATCGACGAAGACGCCATAACTGCGTTGTTGGGCGACCTGGCACAGCGCCACCGGTTTTCCGAGATAGTCGGAGACCATGGCCATGCTGGCGGCCCAGCAGAGATCGCTGTCCCCATCATGCGCATACGGGATGCTTTGCGACACGCGTGACATCGGCAGCAGGATGTCGGCCGAGGGGTCCGCGGCGACATGGCAAGGGAGGGACGGGTCTGACGGAACGGTCGGGACCGTGGCGGGCGCGATGCCCGAGGTGGACGAGCCGCAGACCGCGACGAACATACAGCAAAAAAGGGACAGGGCCGCGGAACGGCCCACAGAGGGACGGACCATGACGACCTCCGATGTGAAAGGGCATGTCCACGATACAGGCCTGGACGGGAAAGGAAAAACAAAAGCCCTCGATGAGGGCTGTCAGTGCAGGCAATCGCAATCGCCGTGGAAGCGCGGCACGCAGGCATCGCGACGGAAGGCGATGAGGTACCAGGACTCGCGCCATCCTTTCGCGAGCGCGTCATGGGAAAGGAAGATGGTGCCGCCTTCGGGGCCCGGATCGAGCAGATGATAGGTCGCGCCGGCATATCCGGTGATGACGAGGGCTTGGGTGCCCCGCACGACGAGCACGGGCCGTCCGTTCGAGATCTCCTGTTTGATCTCGCGCTCGCTCAAGGGGCGCGTGAGATGGACGGCGTGCAGCTCCATGTCCTTGAGGGTCAGCTCGATCTCGTTCGGCCATGCCGCCTTTTGGCAGCTCTCCTGAGAGAGGGCGCTCGCGGGACGGCAGCAGCTCAAGCCGCCGACGCGCACGCTCGCGACCTGGCAGGGGGCCATGGGCTTGCCCAGATAGGTCGTGATCATGGCCAGGGCGGCGGTCCAGTTTTGGACCTTGTCGCCTTCGGGATGCGGCGGATGGCTTTCCCGGATATGCGGGACCAAGAGCTGGGACTCGCCGGGGGCGATGGGGCGTTGATTGTCGCAACGTTCGCCGGCCTGTGGGTATTGATAGGGGACCTCGATGCGCGAGGGCGGTTCGTGGGCGCAGGCGGCCAGGCTCAACAGGGCCAAAATGCCTGAAAATAGATGTTGACGGGCACCCATGGGTGTCCTCCGGGGTGGAAGGTACTCGCATACGCTACGCCCCCTGTTCGTCCCCTGGCAAACCTCGACAGGGAGCCTGTCACGGCCTATGATGCCCGCACATTCCGTACCGTCGGGCCGTGGCGCAGTTGGCTAGCGCGCCTGCTTTGGGAGCAGGAGGTCGTGGGTTCAAGTCCCACCGGCCCGACCATGGACGAAAGCCCCGCATCATGCGGGGCTTTTTCCTTGCCAGGGCCGTGCGCGGGGAATATTTTCAATATATGCGCATCGCACTAGACGCACGGATGATGGGCGCCGAGGCCACGCGGGGCATCGGCCGCTATATCCAGGAGCTTGTCGCGGCGATGTTGGAGATCTCGAAGACGAGCGAGGAGAAGCACACCTTCGTCCTCATCACGCGCCAGGGCGAACATCCGTTCTTCCGTCATCCGGCCATCGAGACCTTGGTCGCGGACATCCCGTGGTATGGTGTGCAGGAACAATTGCAGATGCCTGCCGTGTTCCGCCGCGCCAAGGCCGATCTCATCCACGTGCCGCATTGGAACATCCCGCTCGGCATCCCGGGACCTTTCGTCATCACGGTGCATGACCTGCTCATGCGGCATTTTCCGCAAAGCGCCAAGAGCTCGACGCGCGGATGGTTCGTGCGTTCCCTCAAATCCGCCGGCTTCCGCGTGGTCTTGGACGCGGCCGTGCATCGCAGTCGTCGCATCTTGGTGCCGTCGCATTTCGTGGCGCATGATCTCGCCGATCTCTATCCCGACGCGAAGGCCAAGACGACCGTGACGGGCGAAGGCATGCCGCAGATACAAGAACGGCCCGAGACCGTGGGAGAGTACACCAACCCCTACCTGCTCTATGTCGGCTCCGCCTATCCGCACAAGGGGCTGGACACCCTCATCGCCGCCTGGCCCAAGCTCTCCGAGATGCATCCCGACCTGCGGCTCAAGATCGTCGGCGAGAAGGACGTGTTCATGACCGGGCTCGAGGACGAGGCGGGCTCGTCCGGCCTGCAGCATATCGACTTTTTAGGACGGGTGGGGGAGGAGGCCTTGGGCCGTCTTTATGCCGGGGCCGCCGCCTTCGTCTTTCCGTCGCTTTTCGAAGGTTTTGGCCTGCCTCCGCTCGAGGCTTTGGCCCATGGATGCCCGGTCATTTCCTCGGACGCGGGATCCCTTCCCGAGGTCATCGGTCCGGACAATGCGTTTTTCTTCCGCGCGGGCGATACAAGTGCTATGATAAGCGCCGTAGAACGGGTGCTCGCCGATCCCGCGCAGGCGCATGCGCAGGCCCGGGCCGCGGCGCGCGATTGTGCCCGCAGGCATGCCTGGCCCGAGGCCGCCCGCGCCACTCTCGACGCCTATCGCGCCGCGTTGCACGACACCCACGCCGCATGACGCCGCATCACGTCACATCGCCCCCTCTTTCCGGCCCGCCCACGGGCGCGTCGGTGGACCTTGAGGCTCTCTTGGCGAGGGTCGTGGAGCGCGATGGCGCCCTCATGCACACCCCGCGCGGGATCACGCGCAAGGCGCGACGCACCCGCGAGGCGGTCGAAGGCATCGAGATGCGCGTCGAGACGAGCTTCCTCTCGCGCATGGACGAAGAGGCCGCCGGACTGGACGAGATCTCGCTCATGGACCGTGCCGCCATCGGCCTGGTGGTCGCGGGAGACCGCGCCGCCACGCCGCGCGACATCCTGGTGCGCCGCGGCGACCACGTGCCGAGCCAATACGTGGTCTCTCTGCAGCGCGTGGCCTTGTCCGATGACGCGCAAGACGCGCGCGTGCACGTGGACGACGCGGCCACGTCTTTTTCCTCGGCCTTCGCGCCGCATGCCCTGCCCATCGGGGTCTATGCCTCGATGAGCTCGGACCTTTCGCATGGCGACCTGGACCCGCGCCTCTTGGCCGAGCAGTTCACGCCCGCGGATTTCGAAGAAGCCTTCAATCGCGTATACGGTCGCTTTGATGCCATCACGTCCACCTTGGGCGAAGCGTTCGCCATCGTGTCGGGGTGGTTCCATCGCGTCGAGCATGTGGAGCGCCGCGTGGTCGAAGAGGCTGCCGAGGACGTGGGCGCCGCGCTCGACCTCGTCGAAGTGCCGCGCTTCTCCTTTGCCCGCGCGGCCGCCGGTTTCGCCGCCGTGGCGCTCGTCGTGACCTTGCCCGCCAATGCCATCTCGTTCTATCGCAGCGCCGCGGAAAAGAAGGACGTCGCTTTGCAATTGAGCGCGCAGGCCTTGGACCAGGCCAAGAACGCGGGCTCGGCCGGTTCCATCGGCGCCTCGGCCGAAGCGCTCAAGCAGGCCTCGGCGCGTTTCCGCGAGGCCGATGAGACCTTGGGCAGCGCGAACGCGCTCGCCATCGGCATCGCCTCGGCCTTGCCCGACAAATATCGCGCCGCGCGCGCCATGCTCGAAGCCGGCGAAAAGACCAGCGAGGCCGCGGGCCTTCTCGCGACCGGCCTCGACAAGGTCTTCGGCGAAAGCGGCCGCCAGCTCGACGAGCGCCTGGACGTGCTCGGCGCCTATGCGCGCAGCGCGCTCGCCCTCATCGGCGACGCGTCCAAGGCCGTGGCCACGGTGGACGCCTCGAGCGTGCCCGAGGCCGAGCGCGAACATTTCACCACCTTGCGTACGGCCCTTGAGACCGGCAACCAGGCCTTGCTCGATTTCTCCTCGCTCGCCGATACGCTCGCGACCATCGTGGGCAAGGACGGCTTGCGTACCTATCTCGTCATTTTCCAGAACCAGACGGAGCTGCGCCCCACGGGCGGCTTCATGGGCTCTTTCGCCGAGGTCACCCTCGATCAAGGCAAGGTGGTGAACATCACGGTGCCGGGCGGCGGCACGTATGATCTCAAGGGCGAGCTCAAGGCGCGCGTCATCCCGCCCAAGCCGCTTCAGCTCGTGAATGCCCTGTGGCAGTTCCAGGATGCGAACTGGGACCCGGATTTCCCGTCTAGCGCGGACAAGCTGCGTTGGTTCTGGAGCAAGTCCGGCCAGCCCACCGTGGATGGCGTCATCGCGGTCAATGCCTCCATCATGCAAAAGCTCCTCACCGTGACCGGGCCCATAGACATGCCCGAGTACGGCAAGACCATCACGGCCGACAATTTCATGATCGAGACGCAAAAGGCCGTGGAGCTGGAATATGACAAGGAGGAGAACATGCCCAAGAAGATCATCGGCGACCTGGCAAAGCGCCTGCTCGAACGCACCAAGACCTTCCAAAAGGACGAGTGGATGAAGGTCGCCGCCATCCTCGCGGGCTCGCTCGAGACCAAGGACGTGCAGGCCGCCTTCGTGCGTCCCGAAGAGGAGCAGCTCGCAGAACGCTTCGGGTGGAACAATCGCCTCAAGGAGACGGTCGGCGATTCGCTCGCCGTGGTGTACGCGAACATCGCGGGCCAAAAGACCGATGCCGTCATCGACGAGGCCGTGGACCATCACGTGGACATCGCGGAGGACGGCTCCATCCGCGACACCGTGCATATCACGCGCGAACATCATGGCGTGAAAGGCGAGCTGTTCAATGGCGTGCGCAATGTCGGGTATCTGCGCGTGTACGTGCCCAAGGGCAGTACCTTGGTGTCCGCGAGCGGGTTCCGCAAGCCGGAGGACAAATGGTTCAAGCCCAAGGACGACACCGCGAGCCCGGACCCGGACGTGGCCGCGGCCGAGGCGACGGATGCCGACGGTCCCGGAGGCGCGACCATCTCGACCGAGCATGAACGCACGGTGTTCGGCGGCTGGGTGCAGCTCGATCCCGGGCAATCGCAGGACATCTTCCTGACCTATGACCTGCCGTTCACGGCCAAGGACGTTCTCGCCAAGATCAAGGCCTCGCCGGATGCGACCGCCACCTCGCGCGGCGCGTATCTACTCCTCCTGACGAGCCAGCCCGGCAAGCCCGAACGCAAGATCACGAGCACGGTCCAGCTGCCCAAGGATTGGGACATCTCGTGGACGCGCTCCTCCGCCTCGGGCGACATCGCTTTCACCGGTCCCTGGGACCGCGACGTGGTCCTCGCCGCCTTGATCCATCCGCATGGCCAAGGAGAAGCATCCAAGTAAGGTCGACGACAAGCTGCTCTCGGCCATCTACCAGGACGAGAGCGGCCAGGTGCCCGATCTCAATACCATCGAGCGCCGGCGTTTTCCGCGCGGCATGGCCATCGCCGTCGGCCTGGTCCTGTTCGTGAGCTTTCTCGCCGGTTCGGCCTGGGCCGGTTTCGGCCTGCTGCAACCGTTCGGACATGGCAATGGCATCGGACTGGGATTGAACATCCGCGGTCCGGAGCGCATCTCGCTCGGCCAGGAGACGACCTATTTCATCAATTGGCAGAACGTGTCCGATGGACCGCTCTCGGACGCGGATGTGCGCATCAGCTTCCCGCCCGAGTTCAACCCCACGGGCATCGAGCCGCATCCGTCGGAGGACGGGTCCATGCATTGGGACCTGGGCCCGGTCTCGGCCGGCGCACGTGGCACCTTCACCATACGAGGCATCTTCACCGGCGCGCTCGGCAAAGAGACGGCCGTGCAGGCCGTGGGGACCTATCGCGCGCAGGGCAAAGCGGACCATGAGGCGCTCGCCACCATGGCCGTGACCTATGCCGACACCGTGGTGCAAGGACGCATGGACCTCCCGCCCAAGGCCTTGTCCGGTGACAAAGTGAAGGCGGCATATATCGTGCAGAACACCGGCTTGGTCCCGCTCGAAGGGCTCGAGATGCGTTTGACCATGCCCAAGGGCTTCATCCCGGATGCGGGCATCACGGGGGAGGATGGCATGGTGCGTCTGCCCATCGGCACGCTCACGGCGGGGTCCACCTCGAGCCTGGCGGTCTCTGGCATGTTCGCGGCCGGCGTCATCGGCGATGTGGCCTGGCATGCCGAGCTCGGCAGGGGCGCGGCCGATGGCAGTTTCCAACCCGTGCAGGTCACGGACGCCAACATGGCCGTGCTCGGCGGCGACCTCTCGCTCAAATTGGTGGCCAATGGATCTGATGCAGACCGGTCCATCGGCTATGGCGATCTCGTGCGTTTCACCTTGGGCTATCAGAACACGGCCGCCGAGGACTTGCGCGACGTGGTCCTCCGTCTTCGCTTCGAGCCCATCACCGCGTCCACGTCGACCGCGAGCTCCATGACCGCGTCGCCGAACGGACCTTTCGCGGATTGGGACAAGGCGGACATGTCGCCGAACGGTTCGACCTCGAGCCTGCCGACCATCGTGTGGGACAAGAGCGCCATCACCCTGCTCGAACGCTTGCCCCCGCAGCAGGATGGCAGCGTGGACCTCGCCGTGCCGACCGTGGGCATGGCCTCGGGCAGCGCGGCCGGCTTCCAAGTGACGGTCGAAGCGAGCATCGCGGGCGTAGGCTCCACCGCCTTCGTGCGTACGGTGCGCACGGCGCCCATGCGCTTCGTGTTCCGGAGCGATGCCGACGTGATATCCGAAGCGCGATATTTTTCCGAGGAAGGCGTCCAGCTCGGTTCCGGGCCTTTGCCGCCCACCGTGGGGCAAAGCACCACGTATCACGTGATCTGGGATGTCTCGAAACATGCGCATGAGCTCAAGGACATGACGGTGAGCGCCGTCCTGCCCAAGAACGTGGCCTGGCCGAACATCACGACCTCCACCGCCGGCGAGGTGGCGTATGACGAAGCCTCGCGCAAGATAAGCTGGACCCTCAATCGCATGCCCGAGGGCGTGGATGATGCCGTGGCCGAGTTCGATGTGTCGTTCACGCCCGACGGTTTCGATGCCGGCCGCTTCGCCGACCTCCTCGGCGAGACGAGGCTCGAGGCGACGGACGCGGACGTGAACGAGCCCATCGTCCGCGCCAAGCCGGGCTTGAGCACCGACCTCAAGACGGATGAGGGTGCGAAGAACAAAGGCGTGGTGAGGAAGCCGTGAAGCATATGCAAAGCGTTATTACTTCATACGGCGACTTACTAGCTCTGTTTAGAGGTCCGTTCGGGATCCTGCTATCGATCATAGTAATATTGACATTGATCTCGGTAATATTTGTTGCCGGTTATGTGTTTGGGAAACTCAATCTTCGCGAAGAAAGGAGGGATGCGATAAAGGGTTCAAAGAGCGTCACACGCGGATATATAAATGAAGAGCTGTCAGTTTTACTTCCCGGTTTCCCAGGCAAATATTCTGAAGTGCGTCATATAGGGAAGCCCGTCGATTTTGTAATTTTTACAGGGATGGACGAAGGAAGAATAACCGAAATAGGTTTTGTCGAAGTAAAGACGGGTAAATCAGCCTTGAGTACCAATGAAAGGAGCATAAGGGACATCGTGCTTGATGCGCAGAAGAAAGGTGCAAGAATGAATTGGTACGTTTACAGACCGGATAATAGGAAGGTGTAGATTGCCGGAGGGGATCTCACTCGCTCGTCCGGCTTGTGCCGTCCTCGCTCTCACGGGAACCTTCGGGTTCCCGTGTACCCTCCTCGTCATGTGAAAACTCCCGTTTTCACCCTTTCCCTGTTCGATCCCCTCCGTCACGCATAATCAAAATACCCCGTGAAGGGGTATTTTGATTATGGTGCGCCCGGAGGGGATCGAACCCCCATCACCGGTTTCGAAGACCGGGGCTTTATCCATTAAGCTACAGGCGCGTGATACTTTGTTGTCCGTTCAATGTACGTGCCAGACGTTCTGCGGGCAAACTTGCGTCGGTGCCCGTCCGGGTCTAGTCTGGGGACAGCACCTTTCCGTCCGGAGGCCCCATGAACACGTTGTTCACCTTCCTGTCCTGGCTCGTCGTCACCTTCGTCGAAGGCGTCGTGCTCTACTTTTTTTGGCGCTGGTTCATCGAGACGCCGTTCATCATGGCGCCGAAGCTCAACCTGCCGCAGGCCATGGGCCTCAAGGTCACCGCCTCCATCGTGTTCCCGGAGCCCTTGCTCCGCCAGATCGAGCGCAAGCCAGGTAAGGGCAGCCCGCTCATGGACCTGGCCTGGATGCGCGTCCGGCTCGCGTCCCTCGTCTTCGCGGTCGGCGGCATCACCAAGCTCATCATCACGTTCACCGTCCCCACGCTCTTGCCGTGAGGCGCGAGGCATAGGCCTCGTTTTTTATTTCGACGACTTGGCCGGCAGCGTGCTCCAGCCCTTGGCCTCGAGCCCGGCCTGCGCCGCGGCCACCTGGGCTTCTTGCTTGGACGTGCCTCGGCCGACGGCGACCATCTCCTTTTCGAGGAAGACGCCGACGGTGAACTCCTTGTTATGGTCCGGACCGCTTTCCTCGAGCACGCGATAGGACGGCGTCACGCCCAAGAGCTCCTGCGCCGTCTCCTGGAACTTGCTCTTGGGGTCCACGTACAGCTCGTTCTTGAGGATGAACTCGAGATGGTTGAGGATATGCGCATTGATGAACTTCTCGGCCGCTTTGGTCCCGCCGTCGAGATAGATGGCGCCGATGATGGCCTCGATGGCGTTCGCGAGGATGTATTGCCTTGCCTTGGAGTTCTTGTCCCTCGCCTCGCCCTTGGAGAGCAAAAGGAAATCCTCGAACTGCAATTGCGTCGCGATGCCCGCGAGCGTCTTGGCGTTCACGAGCGCGGCGCGCCAGTTGGTGAGCTCGCCTTCGGGGTTGGCGTATTTGCGGTACAGATGTTCCGTCACGATGAGCTCGAGCACGGCATCGCCGAGGAACTCCAGACGTTCATTATGCGTGTACGGGAAATCCGCATGCTCATTGAGATAGGAGCGATGCGTCAGCGCTTGGATGATGATGTCCTGGTCCTTGAACGTGTGTCCAAGGCGCTTCTCAAGGACATCCAGGTCTTTGATCACGTCGTTCATGCGTCTTGCGGAAGGTCCGTGCCTTCCGTCGCGGACGAGGGTTCCTCGTCCTTCTTTTCCTTGGCCTTGTCTGCCGGCTTGTCGACGCCCTTGGCCATCTGGTCGCGATACACCGCGCCGAGCACGCCGTTCACGAACTTGCCCGAGGATTCGCCGCCGAAGGTCTTGGCCAGTTCGATGGCCTCGTTGATGGCGACCTTGGACGGGATGTCCATGTCATGTTTGAGCTCATACGTGCCGATGCGCAACACGTTGCGGTCCACCGTCGTGATCTTGGGCAAGGGCCAATCCGGCGCGAAGTTCGTGATGGTCGCGTCGATGTCGTCCTTGTGCGTCATCACGCCTTGCACGAGCTTGTGGGCGAACTCCTTTTCGTCCAGGTCCGGCGCGAACTCCTCGAGATTGCGTCCCAGGATGGCATCGGCATCCGGTTTGGCAGCATGAAAATCCCACTCGTACAGGGATTGCAGCGCGATGGCGCGTGCGAGGTGGCGGTTGGACATAAAAGGGCAAAGGTGCGTTGTTAGTCTTTCGACGTCTTAATGGTTGTGGCCGGCATGGTCATGGGCGTGATCATGACCGTGGTCATGGTCCGCAGCGGCCTTGGTCGCCTTCTTGACCAGCTTCTCCAGCTTTCGCTTGGCACCCTTCACATGGATGGCATGGCCATTGTACTCCGCGGCACCGGGGGCGGCGATATGGGAAAGATGCGTGGCACCGGCCGTGTCCTTCACGAGAGGAGGCTTAACTAAGGCAAAATGCGCGGCACGGCGGCGCTTATCCGAACTAGTACGGCGATGTCCAGGAAGACCCATAGGAGTAGTGTATTACGTTCAATGAGCTAAGGGTAGCGAAATATGGCCTTTTTGGCAAGGCCCTGGGCATGGCTTGCCCGGGTCTCCGGCATCTGCTAGTCTTGGGCCAACATCCTATGGAACAAACCCTCATTTTGGTGAAGCCGGACGGCGTGCATCGCGGTCTCGTCGGCACCATCCTTTCCCGTCTCGAGACGGTCGGCCTCAAGCTCGTCGCGCTCAAGATGGTGAAGCCCACCAAGGAGCAGGCTGATGCGCATTATGCCTTGACCGAAGAGTGGATGCAGACCGTGTATGAGAAGGCGCGCGCCAAGTACGAGGCGCAAGGCAAGGCCTTCACCTATCCCGATTACAAATCGTACGGGATGTCGATCAAGGACGGCTTGGTGGAGTTCCTCTGTGCGAGCCCCGTGGTGGCCGCCGTGTTCGAGGGAGAACAATCCGTGTCGCTCACCCGCAAGCTCGTGGGCGCGACCGAGCCGGCCTCTTCCGCGCCCGGCACCATACGCGGCGACCTCTCGCTCGACAGCTACGCGCTCTCGAACTCCCAGAACCGCCCGTTGCGCAACCTCATCCACGCCTCGGGCACGGTGCAAGAGGCGGACAATGAGAAGGCCATCTGGTTCTCTGCCGACGAGATCTCCTCGTTCACCGCGGCGCTCGACCCGGTGCTCTACGACGAAGCCCGCTTCCGCTAGATTGACGGCACAAAAGGAATATCGTTAGGTGGACATGTCCCTCGGGACATGTCCTTTGTATCCGTTGCACTGGGAGGTGCGGCGACATGAAAAAGACCAAGGCGACGCTCGACCGCGCCACGCGCGACGAGGACGCGTTCCTCAACCAGTTCCCCAATCTCGTGCCGGAGCTCGAACGCGGCTACTCGGTGTACCGCCTCGGCGAGGAGAAGCAGGACCAGCGCTCCATCATCATCGGCGAGCGCGTGCGTTTCGCCGGCCTGCTCAAGGCCATCGGTCGCGCGTCGCATGAGGCGCGCGTCCACGGACGCGACGGCGATGCCGTGCGCGACGCCGGTTTGCGCGCGGCGCATGCGTATTTCCGCCGGAGCTATGACCTGCGGCCCGAGGAGTTCTCGCGCGACGTCGAGCGCTTCGTCTCCGCCATCAAGCGGTCGAGACGATTGCTCTTCGATCTCGTGAAGAACTTCTTCCCCAAGCCGTACCAAAGGCAGCTCGAGATGACCTCGGACGTGGAATCGGAGAACGATCCCATCCGCCTCATCCGCCTGTGCTGCGGCTCGGGCTCGGACGTGCTCTCGGAGCGTCGTCGCTTCGAAGCGCGGCGCCAGCTCACGCTCGCCCAGCTCCTGTTCGAGTTCCAGCTCTTCGGCAATGGTCCGGACGACCTCGACCGCGACATGTCGCGTTTCGACGACGACCTCAAGCGGTCGTTCTTCCTGCCGCAGAAGAGCGCGAGCTACAAGATCGTGACCGAGCTCTCGCCCAACAACGCCTATCGCGTCCGGCGCGACGGGCTCAAGGTCCTGCCGCTCGGCCCGGGCGCGCATCGCCTGCACTCCACGGCCACGCGGCGCATGCTCTCGACCGACATGCGCTTCATCAAGGCAGGCGGGCGCGAGATCCCGATCTATTACGAGATCCGGGTCAAGCACGACGCGGTGTGGAAGCTCATCCGCAAATGCCAGCGCCAGACGGTCAAGCTCGACGACCTGTGCGGGGTCAAGTTCGTCTTCCTCGACGACCGCGACCTGCTCGACGGCGTGGACCATTTCCGACGGACCGCGGCGACCGAGCCGGGCTGCTATTTCGGCGACGCGTCGAACATGGCGTCCGCCGGCGTGGTGGACGACGCGAACGTCCACTCCGCGTCGGAGTACCGCGCCAAAAAGTACTTCGGCATCAAGTACAGGCGCCTCTACGAGATCCAGGTCATGCTCCTGCGCGACTGGATCAACGAGCAGTTCTCGCGCGGCGACGAGAACCACAACCTGTACCGCTTGCGCACCTTCCAGCATGACCTCTTCCCGCGCCTGTTCCCGACGGTGTTCTACCATCTGGACTGGCGGGACGCGCGCTTGCGCAAGACCCTCGTGGACCTGCAGCTCGCCAAGATCTGGTCCATTTGATCGGTTTTCCCTTCCCCTGCGAACGCAGGGGTCTTTTTATTATTTGACGCGATGGCGCGAGAGGGGAATGCTGGAAGTCCGGGGGATACGGTGTGAGATTTCGGGCTAAAACGGTTTTTTAGGGTCACGATTCGCGTTCCGCCGTGGCGGGCGCGTGACGACCCAGCGGCGTCCGATCATCGAACCGCGTACGGACGGAGCGATCTGTCCCATCGCGTTCCCTGACGCTGTGCTCACCTGGAAGCAATACCGAAAATCTCCACCCTATCCCTCGGTTTTGATGCGAACCCTTGCCGCTTTCGGCCAAAGCAGGTACAGTCCGCGCACGGAAAAAACAGACGGGCCATGGCGCAGTTGGCTAGCGCGCTTGCATGGGGTGCAAGAGGTCGTGGGTTCAAGTCCCACTGGCCCGACCAGAGAAAAAAGACCCGATAGGGGTCTTTTTTCGTATGTCGCGTCAAGAAAAAGACCGGTCCATGTGTTGGACCGGCCGTGTCAGGGACAGGCGCCGAGCGTGTCGCCGTGCTTTTGATGCGCGGTGACCGCCTTGCTGCCGACGCAGATGTCATGTCGCGCGCCCGGATTGCCGGGCGGGTAATGGCAGAGCAGGGTCTTGTCCGTGCCACAGGAGTTGGTGCTCGGCGGATCGCCGTCGCAGCTGCAGGTGCCGCTCGCGCAATGCTCGCCTTGGGGGCAGTCGGCATCGGCGGTGCATCCGCCGGAGCTGCCTCCATCGGTGCCGCCGGATCCGTCCTGGTCGGTGCTCCCACCGTCGGTCGAGCCATCGCCCGTCCCGCCGGTGGACGCATCGTTCCCGCAGTCGTCGCCGCCGGAAGAACCGCCCGATGACCCGCCGCTGCTCCCGGGATCGCCCGCAGGGCCGTTCCCGGTGTCGCCGTTGTTCGGCAAAGCGCCGTTCGTGGTGCCGTTGCCGTCCGGCGGGGCTGATGTGCCGGTCGCACCGTCATCCGTGCCCGCCTCGCTGCCGCAACCGATGGCCAGAGTGGAAGCCAAGAGAACGATCGAGGCGAGACATCCTATTCGTGCCTTGTTCATGAGCTTTTCTCCTCTAAAAGGTCTGTGCGCCTTCTATCATGGAAAGTACGCTCCGTCAAGCCTGGCAAGTCTTTTTTTTGGCTCGGTTGTGCAGGTCTTTCTTGCAGTTTTTAACCTCACGAGGTACTCTCGCCTCGATCGGTGATCTCTGACAAAGAGACGCCGGGCCGGCTTTCGGGCCGAGTACGGTACCTTGGTACGCTTATCTCTATCATAAAGACCGCCTGATCGAGGCGGTCTTTATCTTTGCATAAGCCCATGCTAGGAACGGAACGGAGGACACCATGCGCACCTTCATATCCCGTATGTTCCTGATGGCGTTCGCGGTCCTGGCCGCCTGCACGCCGCAGCCTCAACCGCCACCCCAACATCCGCTCGCGCCCAAGGGCATCGAGCAGAGCATTCACCCTATCGTTTTCAGCGGAGACGTGCAGTGGTACGGCGACACCACCACGTGGTGGTACAACACCTGCAATGCCGCGTATGTCACGCCGCATGTCCTCGTCACGAGCGCCCATCTTTTCGACCATGTGAAAGACCGTAGGCCGGACGTCGAGCTCATCAGGCTCCGCGATGGCGACAAGGCCGTGCCCATCGAGTCCGTGACCTCCGTCCTCGAGCCGGGCCTCATCTTCGTCCGCACGGCGCAAGAGGGGAAACCGCTCCCGCTCGCCAAAGGGCCACCGGCCAAAGACGCGGAGCTTCGCTTCGTCGGCCTAGCCAGGGCCAGGTCGTATTTCCAAGGGCGGCCCGATGAGTTCGAATGGCTGTTCCAGCCCGCCGTCGTGCGGCGTTCGGAGGTCGATCCGTCCATCATCGCGTCCGTCCGCCGCCGCGACCGCGTCCCCGTGCTCTGCGGCACGCCGATCATGGACGGGGAGAACCTCGCAGGCATCGTGCTCGACGAGGCCGCGTCGGGGCAACGCGTCGTCAGCGCGCAAGACATCGCGCGCGTCCTTGCCGGATTGTATTTTTGACCGTCCTCGGCCCTCCGCGGACGGTTTTTTCTATCGTTTTTCCCCGCATCCACGGCCCGACCCTTTACACGCATGCTTGTATGCCCTGTGTAATCGGCGTATTCTAGCGGCGTCGACATTAATCACCTTTATTTCATTGTGCATAACCACTATGCCTAAGATGACGAAGACCCAAATGATCCGCGATCTCGCCGACAAGTGCGGGATGGCCAAGAAGGACGTGACCATGCTGCTCGACTGCCTGGTCACCATGGCTTACAAACAGGTGAAGTCCTCCGGAGAGTTCGTGGTCCCGGGCATCGGCAAGCTGGTCAAGATGCGCCGCAAGGAGCGCATGGGCCGCAACCCCGCGACGGGCGAGGCCATCAAGATCCCGGCCAAGACGGTCGTGAAGTTCCGCGTGGCCAAGGCCGCCAAGGACGCAGTGTTGTAAACCGCCTGCGAGGAAAGCCCTCTGCGTGATCCCGCACGGGGCTTTTTGTTTTTTCAGAGATACAAAAAAACGCACCGAGGGGTGCGTGATGTTCACGCGGCGGGAACGAGCTCGCGCTTCGTCATGTCGAGCGCTTTGACGCCTTCTGCCCAGCCGTCCTTTTTCATGAGCGTCGTGAGCACGGACATCTCGTCCGGCGTCGGCTCACGGGAGCAGACGAAGATCGCGTAGACATTGTACGGCCCGTCCTTGGTCAGGGCCTTTTTGAAGATATGCGGACAGGCGTCGCGATAGACGGCTTTGATCGAGGCGCCGATCTCGACGGCCGAGGGCGGGGGCTGGCCGTCCGGTCCGCGATAGGTGTCGTACACATGCGCCTGGTACACGAATTGAACGGTCTTTTCCGCCATCGTCCTCTCCTTGGGTGGAATGGGCGGACGCATCCTGCACGGGAAAAGGAAGGTTGTCAATCGTCCAGCCTTTCTCTTTTGGCGATTTTCCCGATACCATGGGCCTATGCCAATGACCATCGGGGCCTATGCGCCGAAGCGTCGCGGACCGGACCGCCAAGAGGACGAATGCGTCTGCGAGGTGCGCGCCGAGATCGTGTCGCTCGGCGGCGGCATCGTGCTTTTCCTGGCCATCATCCTGACCTCGGCGGCCGTGGCCGTTCGCGTCTTCCCCGAGGTCACCATGTTCCAGCGCATCATCCTGGGCGTGTTAGCCATCGGCGCCTGGCTCTACCTGTTCGACAGCGCGTCGGAACGCCTGCGTCTCGTCGACCATTCCGTCGAATACACGTCCTTGCTCGGCCGCGGGCGCAGCGCGTCCTTGCGCGAGCTCGAGGCCATGCTGCTCGTGCATCAAGGGTTCAACCTGGAGCGCGGGATGGAGACCATCGAGTTCCGTCGTCGCGGCGCGGCGCCCGAACGTTTCGCGCTCGGTCCCTGTTGGCAACGCAACAAGCTCGAGGCGTTCTTGCACTCGGTGGAGGAGGCGCTCCGTGATCCGCATCTTTTGGAAGAAGTGCGTTGATGCGTCGGGAGGGCGCGAGTGGTACCATGGCCTTATATGGCATCCCCAAAAGGCAAAAAGGGTGAAGACGCGACGGACAAGAAGATCGTCCCGGGCCCTGCCGGCGAGGACGTGAAGCGTTTCGTGCATTGGGTCTGTTCGCCTGGCAACAAATGCGTCCCCGTGCAGGAGGCGAGCCCGTTCACGCATAACATCCAATGGCGCATCTTCCGCATCATGGCGGAGTTCATCGAAGGCTTCGAGTTCCTCTCCAAGCTCAAGGGCGAGGTCACCATCTTCGGCAGCGCGCGCGCCATGCCGTCCAATCCGTACTACAAGGTGGCGAAGGAGCTTGGCGCTCTGCTCGGCAAGGGCGGATACACGACCATCACGGGCGGCGGTCCCGGCATCATGGAGGCGGGGAACTGGGGCGCGTTCGATGCGGGAGGCCAATCGGTCGGTCTCGACATCGAGCTGCCGATGGAACAGCGCCGCAACCAGTTCGTGACCAAGGCGCTCGGCTTCCATTATTTCTTCACCCGCAAGGTCATGCTCTCGGCGTCGGCGCAAGCGTACGTGTTCTTTCCCGGCGGCTTCGGCACCATGGACGAGATGACCGAGATGGTGACCCTCATCCAAACGGGCAAGATCCCCGCGAACGTGCCCGTCATCCTCGTCGGACGCAAGTTCTGGCAACCGTTCCTCGACTGGGTGAACAAGGTCATGTGCGATGAGCAGCATTTCATCGACAAGGACGAGGTGGCCATCATGAACCTCGTGGACACGGCGGAAGAGGCGATGGCCATCATCCGTAAGACCTCCGAACGTCCGTATTGAGCAACCGCGTCAGAGAGGCTATCATCGTAGCCTCCTATGAAGCGCATACAGACCAAGACGACGGATGAGAAGACCAAGAAGGCTTCTTTGGCTTTGCATAAGAAACATCGCGGCAAGATCGCCATCGCGGGCAAGATGCCTTTGCGGGACCGCAAGGACCTCTCGCTCGCCTATACGCCGGGCGTGGGCGCCGTGTCATCCGCCATCGCCAAGGACCCGAAGCTCGCGGACGCGCTCACGTGGCGGCGCAATGTCGTGGCCGTGGTGTCCGACGGGTCCGCCGTGCTGGGGCTCGGGAACATCGGTCCGCTCGCCGCCCTGCCGGTCATGGAAGGCAAGTGCCTCATCTTCAAGCGTTTCACCGGCATAGACGCGGTGCCTATCGTGCTCGCGACGCAGGACGTGGATGAGATCGTCGCCACGGTGCAAGCGCTCGAGCCCTCGTTCGGCGCCATACAGCTCGAGGACATCTCGGCGCCGCGCTGCTTCGAGATCGAACATCGCTTGTCCGCGTCCCTGTCCATCCCCGTCATGCACGATGATCAGCATGGCACGGCCATCGTGGTGCTCGCCGCGCTCTTGAACGCGATGAAGGCCACGGGTCGACGCGATCGCAAGGCCCTGCGCGTCGTGATGAACGGCGCGGGCGCGGCAGGCATCGCCATCGCGCGCCTTTTGCATGTCGCGGGCTTCGCCGATATCACCTTGTGCGACACCAAGGGCGCCATCTGGGCGGGACGTCCCGACCTCACCGACGTCAAAGCCCAGCTCGCGGCCTTCACCAATCCCACGCATGCGAAGGGGACATTGTCCGACATCATCGCGAACGCCGACGCCTTCATCGGCGTGTCCGCGGCCGGCGCGCTCGATCCCGACATGGTGCGGCGCATGGCGCCGCATGCCATCGTGTTCGGCCTCGCCAATCCCGTGCCCGAGATCATGCCCGATGCCGCGCGCGCGGCAGGCGCCGCCGTGGCCGCCACCGGGCGCAGCGACTTTCCCAACCAGATCAACAATGCGCTCGTCTATCCCGGGTTGTTCCGCGGCATGCTCGACAAGCGCGTGACCAAGGTCACCGATGCCATCAAGTTGCGCGCGGCCGAGACCTTGGCGCGCTTCGTGCCAAAGCCGACGCCGGACCGCGTCCTGCCGACCATGTTCGACAAGGGTCTCCACGAGGCCATCGCGAAGAGCGTCCGCAGATGACAAAAGCTCCCGCGATGCGGGAGCTTTCATAAATCGTCTTCGTTATTTCTTGGCCTTGGCGGCGGCCGCGGCCTTCTTGGCGCGCTTCTTGGCCATCTTGCTCGGCAGGGTGCCGTCCGCCTTGGCGGCGAGCTTCTTGAGCGTCTTGAGCGTGCGCGCGGCGACGCGGACCTTGACCCCGCCGACGCGGACGGTCTGTAGGTTCACGTTCTGACGACGGCGCGTGGCGCGGTTGGAGTGGCTGCGGGAGTTGCCGAAATTGGCCCTCTTGCCGGTCAGCTGATCGATGCGGGACATAGAATATGACGCGAAGCATACCCGCTTTTGCCATCCTTGGCAAGGGGAGCATACCGCCCTACCATACGGGCATGTCTTTCTTCGGCGAACTGTTCAACCAGCCCTTCGTCCTGGTCGCGGGCATCCTGGCCTTCCTCGTGTCCTTGTCCGTGCATGAATTTTCGCATGCCTTGGCCGGATATCTGCTGGGCGACAACACGGCCAAGCGCATGGGGCGGCTGACCCTGAACCCCATGGCGCATGTGGATACCTGGGGATTGCTGATGCTCTTTTTGGTCGGTTTCGGCTGGGGCAAGCCCGTGCCCTACAACCCGTACAATCTCAAATGGCCCAAATGGGGACCGGTGATCGTCTCGTTCGCGGGACCGTTCAGCAATCTCCTCATGACCGCGCTCTCGGTCGCGCTCGTGCTGTTCCTCGCGCCGCAATTGGGGCTGGACAACCTGCTCATCATCTTCCTGCTCAAATGCGTGCAGCTGAACCTCGTGCTCATGCTGTTCAACCTCATCCCGCTGCCGCCGCTCGACGGGTCGAACGCCCTGCTCGCCCTGCTCGCGCATCCGCGCTACGCCCCCATACGGAACTTCATCGAACGGTCCGGCCCCATCATCCTCATCACCCTGGTCATGCTGGATTCGTTCACCAATCTCGGCATCTTCGCGACGCTTTTCAATTGGCCCATGCGTTTCGTCTCCGATCTCCTGTTCACGCGGCTATGATGATGTCCGGCCCGCATATGCGGACGGCATGGACCGTCATGGCGAGCGCGTGTGCCGCGGCGTTCTTCGCGACCTTGGCCGCGACGCATGCCTCGCCTTCGGTCTTCGACATCGTGTTCGGCGTCCTGCCTTTCTTCGCGCTCGGGTCCGCTTTGGTCCTGACCGCATGCCGGCTCCTGGGCGTGGCGCGCGAAGACGCGGAAACCGGCCTGATGCGGCTGCTCTTCGCGGCCGCGGGCATCTCGATCATCGCGGCCCTGATGGGTGCCTGGGACAATATCGGCGCCATCCTCTTGCCGCATGAGGCCCTGTTCTCCGTCTTGACCCTCGGCCTGTGGCCCTCCGGCGCCGGGCCTCTCGCCGTCATCCGTTTTTTGCCCGCGGTGCTCGCCCTCGGTGTCTTCCTCATCGCGCGCCGTGCGCATGTCGCGGAGACGCGCGCCGTCCTTGCCGCCGTCGCCGTGTATCTCGCGCAGTCTTTCTTCGTGCATGCCCTGTCGTGGGTGGTGTGGGCAGAATGCCTGCGAGCGCATGACATCCTCGAGAACGCGCAAGACGCCTATCGCATCTTCATCACGTCGAACGTGAACGGGTATTGGACCAATTCGCAGGCCGAGCGTTTCTTCGCGTCCGTCGGCGGGCAGGCCGAGAACGGCATGCAGGCCCTGCATGGCGCGATCGCATACGCGGGCGCCCTGCTCCTCGCGCTCGCGGACTGGGCCCCGTGGTCGCGCGGCCTCACCGCATTGCGCGACGCGCTGCAACGTCCATCCGTCCTGCGGCGCGCGGGTCTCTTGCTCTTCGGCGCGGCCGTGGGATTTTCCGTGCGCATGGACGCGTTCTCTTTTTCGGACATCGTGGCCTGTCTGCTGTTCCTCGCTGCCGCCATTGGATGGCTCGCCGCGTGGGAAGGTGAGGACGCGGGAGTGGAAGGGATGGGGCAGGGTCTTGTCCTCGCTCTCGGCAGCGTCCTCTTCCTCGGCTGGCCCGTGGCCCTCGGCTTCGTGATCGCCGATCTGATGCGACGCGTCCTGATCCGCGGTCAGGCCTGGCAGGGGATATGGACCACGGCGGCCGGGCATCTGTTCGCCGCCTTTGCCTTGGCCTGGGCCGGTTTGGCCTTTGGCCTGCGCGACCTGCCCATTTCCGGCTGGATGCTCCATGCCGTGGTCGCCGTCTCCGTGCTGGCGGCCGCCGCCTGGCTGGGGACCAAATTGCTCCGTTCCGCCTTGGCGCCTCGTTGGCAGGTGGCCTATCTCTTGGGTGCGGCCGGTTTTTCTGTGCTTATTTCAGCGCAATTCCTCTTTTGCATCCCCGCTGTCCTTCTCTTCGTCGCCATCCCCATCCTGCGACGGTCAGAGCCTCGGTGGGAGGCGGTCAAAGTCCGCCTTTTGGACGCGTTTTTGGGGGCCTTGGCCCTCGTGACCCTGTTCGCCCCCGGTCTCCTGACCCATTGAGGGGTGCTTGCCTCTTGACGGGCAGCCGTATTTCCTGTTAAATCCTCGCATATTTCAGAACTTCACGGTTCTGCTTTTATTCTCACTCCACATGCCTACCATCAACCAGCTCGTCAAGCGCGGCCGCCGCAAGTCGTCCGTCAAATCCAAGAGCCCGGCCATGCAGTTCATGACCGACACCCTGCACCGCAAGCGCACCGACCTGCGCCGCGGCTCGCCGTTCAAGCGCGGCGTGTGCACCAAGGTGACCACCATGACGCCGAAGAAGCCGAACTCCGCCTTGCGCAAGATCGCGCGCGTGCGCTTGTCGAACGGCATGGAAGTGACCGCCTATATCCCGGGCGAAGGGCACAACCTCCAGGAGCACTCCATCGTCATGATCCGCGGCGGTCGCGTGAAAGACCTCCCGGGCGTGCGCTATCACATCGTGCGCGGCGTGTACGACACCCAGGGCGTGGCCAATCGCCGCCGCGGCCGCTCGGTCTATGGCAACAAGCGCCCCAAGGCAGGCGCCAAGAAGTAATTTCCTGACCTGAAACGATTATGCGTGGCAAACAAGCCCCCAAGCGGCACATCCTGCCGGACCCCAAGTACCATTCGCTCGTCGTGGCCAAGCTCATCAACTGCGTGATGAGCGAGGGCAAGAAGTCGACGGCCCAAAAGGTGGTCTACGCCGCCCTCGACATCGTCGAGGCCAAGGCCAAGAAGCCGGCCATCGACGTGTTCACCGAGGCCATGAAGAACGTCTCGCCGCTGCTCGAGGTCAAATCGAAGCGCGTCGGCGGCGCCAACTACCAGATCCCGATCCAGGTGCGCGCCGAGCGCCGCCAGCAGCTCGCGTTCCGCTGGCTCCTGACCGCCGCCCGTTCCAAGAAGGGCAAGCCCATGGCCGACAAGCTCTCGGGCGAGATCCTCGCCGCCGCCGAGAACCAGGGCGACGCCGTGAAGAAGAAACAGGACGTGCAGCGCATGGCCGAAGCGAACCGCGCCTTCGCCCACTTCGCGCGCTAATTGAACGTTCGAGGACTTGTACGACCTACAAGTCCTTTTGCATCCCACCCCTCCTACATCCATCATATGGCACGTGAATATTCCCTGCAGAACACCCGGAACTTCGGGATCATCGCCCACATCGACGCCGGCAAGACCACGGTCTCCGAGCGCGTGTTGTTCTACACCGGCCGCAAGCACAAGATCGGCGAGGTGCATGAGGGCGAGGCCACCATGGACTGGATGGAACAGGAGCAGGAGCGCGGCATCACCATCACGGCCGCCGCGACGACCTGTTATTGGAAGGGGAACCGCCTCAACCTGATCGACACCCCGGGCCACATCGACTTCACCATCGAGGTGCAGCGCTCCTTGCGCGTGCTCGACGGCGCGGTCGTGGTGTTCGACGGCGTGGCCGGCGCCGAACCGCAGACCGAGACCGTGTGGCGCCAGGCGGACAAGTACCGCGTGCCCCGCATCTGCTTCGTTAACAAGCTCGACCGCATGGGCGCGGATTTCATGAAGGACGTCGAGTCCATCCGCTCCAAGCTCAACAAGCGCGCCTATCCCATCCAGCTGCCCATCGGCGCCGAGGGCGGGTTCAAGGGCATCATCGACCTCATCACCATGAAGGCCGAGATGTACAAGGACGACATGGGCCAGCAGATCGAAGAGAGCGAGGTCCCGGCCGACATGCTCGAGAACGCCAAGAAGTTCCGCGGCGAGCTGCTCGAGGCCTTGTCCGAGACGGACGAGACCTTCATGAACAAGTACCTGGCCGGCGAGGAGATGACCGTGGACGAGATCCGCGCGGCGCTCCGCAAGGCCGTCATCAGCCTCGACCTGTTCCCGATCCTGTGCGGCTCCGCCCTCAAGAACAAGGGCGTGCAGTTCATGCTCGACGCCGTCGTGCACTATCTGCCGTCGCCGCTCGACGTCCCGCCGATCAAGGGGCATCTGCCCGATGACGAGGCGGCCATCGAGGAACGAAGATCCGACGATAATATCCCGTTCGCGGCCCTGGCCTTCAAGGTCATGTCCGATCCGTTCGTGGGCAAGCTCGTCTTTTTCCGCGTGTACTCGGGCAAGTTGAGCTCCGGTTCCTACGTGCTCAACACCAAGACCGGCGAGCGCGAACGCATCAGCCGCATCGTGCGCATGCATGCCAACAACCGCGAGGACGTGGATGAGGTGTATGCCGGCGACATCGCCGCCGCCGTCGGCCTCAAGGCCACCTTCACCGGCCACACCCTGTGCGCAGAGGACCATCCGATCGTGCTCGAGTCCATCTCCATCCCGGAGCCGGTCATCGAGATCGCCATCGAGCCCAAGACCAAGGCCGACCAGGAAAAGATGGGCGTCGCGCTCCAAAAGCTCGCCGAGGAAGACCCCTCGTTCCGCGTGCGCACCGACGAAGAGACCCTCCAGACCCTCATCGCCGGCATGGGCGAACTGCATCTCGACATCATCGTCGACCGCATGAAGCGCGAGTTCAAGGTGGAGGCGAACGTCGGCAAGCCGCAGGTGTCGTACAAGGAATCCCTCAAGAAGGCCGCCGAGGCCGAGGGCAAGTACGTGCGCCAGTCGGGCGGCCGCGGCCAATACGGCCATTGCTGGCTCCGCGTCGAACCGCAGGAGCGCGGCAAGGGCTATGAGTTCGTCGAAGAGATCAAGGGCGGCGTCATCCCGCGCGAGTTCATCCAGCCGATCAACAAGGGCGTGCAGGAAGCGCTCACCCGCGGCGTCATCGCCGGCTACACCTTCGTCGACGTCAAGGTCACGGTGTTCGACGGGTCCTACCACGAGGTCGACTCGTCCGAAGCCGCCTTCAAGATCGCGGCCTCGATGGCCTTCCAGGAGGCTTGCCGCAAGGGCGGCGTGGCCATCCTCGAGCCCATCATGAAGGTCGAGGTCGTGACCCCGGAGCAGTACATGGGCGACGTCATCGGCGACCTCAACTCCAAGCGCGGCCAGATCAACGAGATGACCGACCGCATGGGCGCCAAGGTCATCGACGCCTCCGTGCCGCTCGCCGAGATGTTCGGCTATGCCACGGCGCTCCGCTCCATGACCCAGGGCCGCGCGTCCTACTCGATGGAGTTCAAGCAATATTCCGAGGTGCCGCAGAACGTGCAGGCCACCATCGTCGAGGGCCGCGCCAAGAAATAAGACGTTTTTCAAAACCCACCACAAGGTGGGTTTTGTGTTACCATCCACAACATGAAAAAAGCACTCATCTTCCTCACCGTGCTCATGGCCGGCATTGCGGGTATTTCCGGGTTCTTGTTCTTGACCGCGACGCAGGACCTGCAGCACAGCAAAGCGCGCGTCGCCGAGCTCGAGGCGAAGCAGGAACACGCGCCGGCCGCGCCCGCCCCCGCGCCCGCCGCGGAGGTCGGTCTGGCACGCGCGCTCAAGCTCCTCCCCGTGGAGCCGTCCACGGTCGTGTTCACGGCAAAGGCGGGCCCGTCGGCATACCTGTTCGTCACCAATGCCGGTCCGGGCAATGGCACGCCGCATGCGTACTGGTTCGCGGACGCGGACAAGGGCAAAGCGACCAAGGTCGCCGAGCATGGCCTTGGCCCCGCGCCGCAGTTCACCTTCATCCCGTATGATCTCGGGTCCGATCAAGCGCATGTGCGCACGGTCGATGGATGGGAAGGCTATGGCGTCACGCATGATGATTACGTGGACATCAAGACCGGCGACCTGATCATCTCGACCCATGTCGGCGGCGGAGCGGTGGCTCCGAGCGTCCTCTTGGAACGCGGCGCCGCCTCGACCACCGTACGCTATGTCTATACCGGATGCGGCGCGCAAAAGGACGATGGGAAGAAGGTCACCGTCACCGGGGTCACGATCAATGGGACGCGCACGCTTGGTTTCGCCAAACCGTACATGACGACCTGCGCGTTCAGCGAGATGAACGGGGAGGCAACGCCCGTCCTCACCTTCGACCTGCCGTATTTCCAAGTGAACCCGACGGCCATGTCGTTCGGGTCGGTGGCAGGGCACACCGTCGTCGTCCCGCTCGAGAGCATCGGTTCGGCCGATGCCGTCATCTTGAAAGACTGATGCCTCCCGTCGTCCTTACGCCGCAACGGCAAACGGCCCTCATCGTGGTGGTCGCGCTCATCGTCGCGCTCGGGCTCACCGCCTCGGGGTTGTACATGAACGCGTCGCGCGAGCTGCAGGCGAGCCAGAACCGCGTGGCCGACCTCGAACGCCGCGTGGCCATACAAGAGAGCCGGCAAGAGGCGGGGCCGACCCTCGCCGATGCCATGCAGATCGTGCCGGCGGATTCCGTCGTGACCGGCGGGTCGCGCATCTCCCGCAATGTCTTTTGGGTCTCGGGCGAGACGGTGGACGACAAAGGCCAGATGTCGGCGCAGTCCTGGGCCGTGGACGTGCCGGGCGGTTCCGCCGTCCTCATCACGCAGCGCGATGTGCCGTCGGACGCAGATGTCGTGACCTCGCTGGACCCATCCACCGCGGGCGACAGCTACGTGACCATCGAGACCCAGGTCACGACCGAGACCGGCGTCGCGGCCTATACCGATGCGGTGGACATGGGAACGGGCAAGCTCCTTGCCAGCCTCGCGTGGGACGACGGCTCGCGGGTGCGCGCGACCAAAGACGGCAAGACCCTCGACATTTCCTTGCCCGGACATCTGTGCGATGGGCATGCGGCGGGTTCGAGCCTCCAAGTGACCCATCTCGAGACCACGGCGGGCCCGGTCGTCTTGCCGCGTCCCGTCCACGTCGAATGCATCACCGACGCCTTCCTCGGCACCATACGGCCGGCCGATCTCGGCATGCCGCTCTATGCGCGCGACCCGGAGGATGGGGGAGAGACTATGGAGTTCCCTTTGCCCGGCGGCGAGACGGTGACCGTCGACCTGCACGATCTGGGCGCGTCGGGCGTCCATCTCGAGGACCTGCCGTGATTGCCGTGCAGGGTGCCCCCTGCTACCTTTGCCTGGTCTCTTTCCGCTCTCAAACACCCTGTTGAAAGGAGGTGGAGCATGGAGACCAAGGAGTTCGGCTCTTTTCCCATCCCTGTCGCATGCACCGCGCTGGACGGCGGTCCGACCGTCATCACCGTCGAGCGCGATTCTCCGCGCGTCGACCTCCGCATCGTCTTCGGCTCCGGCGCCTCGTCGGACCGCCTCTCGGGGTCGGCGCATCTGCTCGAGCATCTCCTCCTCACGGAGGACGTGCATCCCGAGCTGCGCACGGCCATGTTGGCCGGCGACGAGATCAACGGCGAGACGCATCAGTCGATGACCCAGTACACCTCGCAAGGCGTCTCGGAACGCGTCGAGGTCCTCGTGTCCGCGCTCGCGGCCTGCGTCTCGCGTCCGCGTTTCGAGCGTCCGCTCTTCCGTCGCGAACAGCGCATCGTGCTGAACGAGCTGCGCGAGAACCGCTGGGACATCCAGCAGAACACCTGGGAGCGCAGCCTCATGTATCCCAAGGACGTCGGGATGCAACGTTCCGAGTTCGGCAAGGACGGCGACATCCGCCGCATGCGCCCCGCCGACCTCAAGGCGTTCTATGAGACGCATTACGTGCGGCGCAATGCCCTGGTCATCTCTGCCGGCGGCGTCCCGCATCGGCGCCTGGTCGAGGCCGTCCTGGCCTCGCCGCTCATGTCCCTGCCGTCCGGCGAGCGCCGCGCGCAAGGTCACGTGCATTTCACGCCCACGAACGGCGTGTTCTCGAAGCATTGGGTCCCGTCGCCCGGCGTCTACCTGTACATGCCCCTGCCGGTCCGCGAGGACGAGCGTCGCCTGGTCCGTTTCGCCTCGCAGCTCCTGATCACCGAGTCGTACGGCACGGTGTACAAGCGGCTGCGGCTCGAAGAGGGAAAGATCTACCATCCCTTCGAGGAGCATTCGCAATTCCCCGAATGCTGGATCTGCATCGGGGCCGAGACGTCGAAGCGCGCCGTCCCGTCCATCGAACAGGCCTTGCGCGAGGAGGTCGCCCGCGTCGTCGAAGGCGACATCGAACAGGACGCCTGGGAACGCACCGTCGGATGGTTCACGCAGTTCATCAAGACGATCGCCGAAGAGGAGAACGAGTGGTTCCTGGAATACTTCATCTCCCGCTGGCAGCGTCAGGACCTGGCGGACCGGTGGTTCAAGGACGCGATCTTGAACGCCGATCCCGCCAAGGTCAAAAAACTCATCTCGGCACGGTGGCGGCCCGAACGCATCACGCGTTTCCGGTACATGCCATGAGCACGGGCGCGGCATTGCCACGCCCGTTTTTTCATGGCAGCATGCGGCGGCCCTTTGTTCTCAGGAGGTCTCGACATGATCGCTGCGACGCGGCGCATCCGCGCCTTGCTCACCTTGTCCTTGCTCGCGTTCTTGGTCCTCCTCCTCGCCGGTCCGGCCCTGTATCTCCTCCTCGCGTGGGACAAGGTCCGCCGCGTCGAGGGGAAGGCGCATCGTCGCCGCGTCGCGGCCTGGCAGCGCGCGTCGAACCGCGCGGTGCTCGGCATCATCCGCGCGTGCATGGGCATCACCGTGCGCCTCGACCTGCGCGGACCCTTGCCGCCGGGGCCATACCTCATCATCAGCAACCATCTCGGGGGCTTCGACGGGTTTTTGGTCCTGCATCTGCTTTCCGCGATCGGACGGGAGTCCGACCTGCGCGCCATCGGCAAAAAGCAGGTCATGTCCTGGCCCATCATCGGACGCGCCTGGCGCGAGCTGCGTTGGGGCTTCGTCGCGCGGGACGGCCACCGGCGCGACTACTCGGCCGTCGAGGAATGCGGATGCCTCGCCTTCCTCGATGGGGCGGACATGCTCATTTTCCCCGAGGGCACCCACTTCGATGCCGCGGTACGAAAGCCGCCGCCGCATGTCCTGCCTCCGAAGCCCGGTGGGTTCTCGGTCCTGTTGCGCCAGATGCCCGAACGTCCCGTGCTGGACATCACCATCACATGGGAACGGCCGTATCACGGCCTGTCCTTGTTCGACGGCATCATCCCGTATGGACGCCTGGCCGTCGTGCGCGTGGAACATCATGCGACCGTCCCGCAGCCGGACGACGCGCGTCCCTGGCTCAACGAAGTATGGCGTCGCAAGGACGCGTGGATCGCATCGTCTCCCTGACCGTCATCCGACGGTCTTTTTTATATCTCGATCACGCGTCCGACGGCATCGCGGGCGGCGCGATGAGATAGCTCAAGAGCAGTCCGCATGCGCCCGACATCACGATGGACCCGGTCCACAGATGTACGCTCCACCACAGGGGACCGTGCAGCATGAGCGCGATGAAGTAGCAGAGCATGTACAAGGCGGGGACCAAGAAGGCGAACAGGCGTAGGCCGCAGCGTTTCGCGCACAGATCGAGCAGGAGGCCGGCCGCGAGCGCGGCCCAGGCGGCGTGGAAGGCATAGGTCATGAGCGCCATGGCGAACGCGTTCAGGCCGAGAAAGAGCGTGAAGAAGCCGTATGGCAGTTTTTTGTCCCAGCGTTTTACTGCGAGCAATGCGGCGCCCGCGAGCACCGAGGTCTGCAGCAAAAAGCCCGCGATGCCGCGCGCCTGCATCCAGTCGACGAGCAGGTCTTGCGGCCGCGCGCCTGCAGCCGTGATGCGCACCGGATGCGCGAACTGGGTGATGAAGGAGAGGACGGACACGGTGAAGGTCAATGACAAGGCCGCGGGAAGCCAGTCGCGAAAATGTGTTCCGATCCCTCCCGGTCTTTGCCACGCCGACCGGAACGGACCGCTCAAGATGAGCGCGGCGCCGGCCACGAGCAGCAGATGGGTAGGGGAGAGCAAGGCCTCGATGTCCTTCTCTATGCCGAAGGTCAGATGCCAGGCCATGTCGGTCACGCCGCCGACGGCGAAAATGGCCGCACCATATAAGGAAGGTCTGTATGCTGGCGGCAAGGTGTGGCGCTTCCAGGCATGGAGCAGGGCAAGCGCGCACACGAGATATCCCGAGTACAGCACGGCATGCCAGGGCGTGAAAAAGGTCTCGAGCGTGGAATCCAAATGATTGTGCGCCCATCCATCAAGGAAGACGCCGCCCGTGAACCACAGGCCGAGCACGGTCATGAGGATGTCGAACGAGCGATGCGACGCGGTCGTGGAGGGGGAGGACATAGTTTTTCTTGCTTCAGGGTAGCTGCTGTGGTGATATGACGCCAACACTATGTCATTGCCACGCATCTTCGAGCTCGCGCGCAAGCTCGGTACCCCTGTCATCATGACCGATCCTGCTGGTCGGGAGCCCCTCGTCGTCCTGTCCCTCGACCAGTTCGAGGCCATGGCCGGGGTCTCCGGAGACGCGGAAAGCGCGACCCCGGAAATCCATAAAAAAGTGCAGAACAAAGCCAAAGAAATGAGCTCCATCCCCCCGAGTCCGGAGTTGACGCCCGCCCCCCCACTTCCGGAGGATATGGCCCTGGAAGAGCGTTTCTATCTGGAGCCCCTGGAGGGCGAAACCGGGTTCCAGGGCTAGCTCTTGCGCTTTTCGACGGCCTCTGTTATAGTCTTGCCACTATTTATAAACCTTTTGTTCACCCTCACCTCTGCGGACACTCCGCATAACTGCTATGGCTGAAGTCTTTGATCGCTCAAAGCCTCACGTCAACGTCGGTACCATCGGCCACGTTGACCACGGCAAGACCACCCTTACCGCCGCTCTCCTCGCGGTCTTGGCTGCGCACGGCCAAAAGGCCCAGGCCAAGAAGGTGGAGGACCTGGATAAGGCCCCGGAATCCCGCTCCCGCGGTATCACCATCGCCACGGCCCACACCGAGTACGAGTCGGACAAGCGCCACTACGCGCACGTCGACTGTCCCGGCCACGCCGACTATATCAAGAACATGATCACGGGCGCCGCCCAGATGGACGGTGCTATTTTGGTCGTGTCCGCCACCGACGGTCCGATGCCCCAGACCCGCGAGCACATCCTGTTGGCCCGCCAGGTCGGCGTGCCGGCCATCGTCGTCTTCCTGAACAAGGTCGACATGGTCGATGATAAGGAGCTGGTCGACCTCGTCGAGCAGGAGGTCCGCGATCTCTTGACCAAGTACCAGTACCCGGGCGACACCACCCCGATCATCCGCGGTTCCGCCTTGAAGGCCCTGAACAACCCCAATGACGAGGAGGCTTCCAAGCCGGTCCTCGAGCTGGTCAAACAGCTGGACGAGTACATCCCCGAGCCGGTCCGCGAGACCGACAAGCCGTTCCTGATGCCGGTCGAGG
>CAZKEE010000008.1:0-51904 GCA_964551765.1 uncultured Gammaproteobacteria bacterium
AAACCTGAAGGCTCGCGTTAAAGCAAAGGGCTCCACCGGCCGCGATAGCGCAAAACCGGTGCAGCCGGCGACCGGGTTCGGGGCCAAGCCCTCGACGCCCGCGCCCCCGCCGCAGTCGGCCCCGCCGACCCAACGGTCGCCGAGCCCTCCGAGCTTCGCCGCGCCGCCTTCGGGCCCGCGTTCGTCGCCGCCGAGCGTGTCGCCGCCTTCGGCACCGCGCTCCTCCCCGCCGATGAGCCGGCCACCCTCGGGCCCGCGCACCTCGCCCGGCTCGCGCAAGTGAGCCGCACGGATACGATGATGACGCCCACATGAAAGGACGGACGATGAAGCCCACCGATTGGAAAGACCGCATCATGTTCATGGCCGTGCTCTACGCCATGCTCGAGCAAGGCAAGACGTTCTCGACCTTGCTCGAAGGCGAGGACGCCTTCCTCGAGCCCGTGCTGGACGAGATGTTCAAGCGCGAGCTCGTCGACATCGACGCGCGACGCAACGCATACGTCGTGACCAAGAAAGGCGAAGAGCTCCGCACGGGCATGGTCGGCATGTACGACCAGCTGCTCAAGTTCGAGATCTTCGGCTCGGTGAACCAGGGCCTCGCCCTCGCGGTGCCGAACCAGGCGCCGGAGGAAGACCCCAACGCGGTCTACGACAACATCCTCGACCCGCGCTTCGTCGACGTGCCGGGCACGAGCGAGGACCTGCGCCTCGCCATGCTCAACTGGCTCGGCACGGCGATGACCGAGCAGCTCGGCGGCAAGCAGGTGGACCCCTATCAAGTGGTCTTCCTGCAGAAGCTCCGAGCGGGGCAGTACAAGGGACCGGACTTCTGGTTCCACCTGCGCACCGGCACGGTCTTCGACCAGATCCAAGGCATCGTCGACAAGGCGGTGAAGTGGACCCAGCTCGCGGCCACGCCCGAAGAAGCGCATGCGGTCATGAACGCCGTCTACACGGCGGGCATGATCGAGCAGCGCAAGCGCGACGGCCAGCGCTGCACCTGCGGCGCGTATCTCGCGATGTACGAGTACTGGGCGCAAAAGGAGGGCAAGACCTTCGACATGTGCCCCTGCTGCCAGGGCTCGTTCAACCCGATCGCGCCGACCGAGCAGGCGGGGCAGGAATGCCCCAATTGCGGCACGGACATCTTCCCCAACCAGCGCAGCTGCACCGGTTGCGGCGCCAAGATCGACCGGCGCCTCAAGGCCGGCACCGTGCGGACCGACACCACGGTCACGACCGAGACGGACTACGTCGCCGCGTCGTACTACTGGCCCTGGTCCGGCAGCTACGTGAGCTACGGCTACTCGCCGCCCATCGTGTACTACGACCCGTGGAACCCGGTGGCCGACGCCTTGGCCTTCGGCCTCATCTGCGGCCTCCTCCTGTAGAGCCTTCCCCGCCCCGTGCCGACCCTCGTCGGACCGGGGTTTTTTCTTACAGCAAATGCTTTTTCTGTCGCAGCCCGTCCATGAACTCACCGATGGCGGGATCGAGATGTATCTGCGACAGGGTCACGGGGCGTATGAGCGAAATGCCGTCCAGACTTCTACAGCGGCTCAACGCGACATAGACCTGCCCTGCGGCGAAGGCGCCGGAGCCGAGGTCGATGACGGCGCGATCGAAGGTCTTGCCTTGGCTCTTATGTATAGTGATGGCCCAGGCGAGCTTGATGGGCACTTGGGTGAAACTTCCGAGCTTCTCCTGCTCGAGATGGCCTTTGTCCGCGTCATACACGCTGCGATACACCGTCCAGGTATGCTCGCCGACCTCGACCGTACGGCCGCTGTCGAGGTCCACGGTCACGCTCTTCTCGTTGAAGCCGCGCACCCACCCGAGGCTGCCGTTCACGAAACGGCCGGCCATGTCGTTCACCACGCACATCACGCGGCTGCCGGTCTTGAGCCGCAACGAGATGTCTATCGGCGCCTCGCGTTCCGGGAAGCCTTTGCTCACCAGGCCGTCATAGACCTCTTCGTCGCCGGGCAGCTCGGCCAAGCGCTCCTCATTGATGCGCGCGGCCGCCGCGTTCGTCGTGGTGAGCACGATATCGTCGCCCTCGATCATCTCTTCGGCGAGGCGTTCATTGAGACGCGTGAGCCCCGCCGCCGTGATGCTGCGGTCGCGTATGCCGTTCAAGAGCTTGATGAAGTCCACGTCACTTTGCCGGAAGACCTTGTCGAGCTCGACGAAGGCGATGTCCTGGTCGCGGACCAGTTCCTTGAATGCGTCGGACGAAAAGAAATACGCGGTCTCATATTGGCCGAAGAACGCCTCGCGCTCATAGGTCGCGACCACGGGCGGCAATTGATAGAGGTCGCCGATGGCGATGAGGCGCACGCCGCCGAAAGGCCGCTTGTCGCGGCGGGCCGCGCGCAAGAACGCGTCCACGCAGTCGAGCAGGTCCGCGCGCGTCATGGAGATCTCGTCGATGATGAGGGCGTCGAGCTCGCGGTACAACGCGTCATCGCTCGCGGCCGTGCCTTTGCGCTTGGCGGCCCGCGGCGTGATGCTCGGGGAAAAACGGAAGAAGCGATGGATGGTCTCGCCCTCGATGTTCAAGGCGGCCACGCCCGTCGGGGCGAGCACGGGCACGTCGGGATGCAGGTCGCGGAAATGCCGCAGCAAGGTGCTCTTGCCGGTGCCGGCGCGTCCGGTCACGAAGACGAAGGCGTCCGTGCCCTCCATGAGGTCGAGGGCGGCGTCGATCTGGGGCGTGCGGACGAATGCCATGGACCCGTAGGGTACCCTCTCCACCCCATCTTGCCAAAACGGATGCCCTCTGCTATATTGAGCGCATTCGGCCCTGGGAAGGGGCTTTTTAGAACCAGCAATATCGCCTTATGAACCCCCTGCAAAAGCTCGTCGCCTATCTTCGCTCGGCCAAGGCCGAGGCCCTTAAAGTGAGCTGGCCTTCCCGCCAGGAGACCATCCGCTACTCGTCCCTCGTCATCGGCGTGAGCATCGGCTTGGCCCTCGCCTTCGCGGCCCTCGACTTCGGCTATACCAGCCTGTTCAACGCCACCTTGCTGGCCCAGGTCGAAAAGAACCACACGGCGGGACAAGCGCAGCCGCAACCGCAGCAACCGACCCAGCCGACCACCGAGCCCGCCAAGCCGCAGATCGACCTCGACGCGGTGGATGTCTCTGGCACCGGTGCCTCCGTCAACGTGACCAAATAATCCACGCCCCTTCTATGGCCAAACAAACACTCAAGCTCGGACGCCGCTGGTACGCCATCCACACGTACTCGGGCTACGAGGAGAACGTGGCGCAGGCCCTGCGCCGCCGCATCGACAGCCTCGGGATGCAGGACAAGATCTTCAACGTGCTGGTACCCATCGAAAAGAAGATCAAGATCAAGAACGGCAAGCGCAAGATGGTCGAGGAGAAGATCTTCCCCGGCTACGTGCTCGTCGAGATGATCGTCGAGGACGAATCCTGGTTCGTGGTCCGCAACACGCCCAACGTGACCGGCTTCATCGGCTCGGGCACCACGCCCACCCCGCTCTCCGACAAGGAGGTCGAGGCCCTCATGAAGAAGATGCGCGCCGGCGACGAGGCCAGCATCTCCATCGACCTGCAGGTCGGCATGCCGGTCAAGATCGGCGACGGCCCGTTCAAGGATTTCGAAGGCAAGGTCAACGAGATCGACGGCGCCCGCGGCAAGGTCAAGGTGCTCGTGTCCATGTTCGGCCGCGAGACCCCGCTGGAGCTGGACTTCACCCAGGTCAAGAAAGTATAAGGACGAGGCGATCCGCCTCCCTTCAGGAACGATGCGCTTCTCGTCTTTCCTGACCACGTAAGCGGATCATCCATTAATCGACATATATATGGCGAAGAAAGTGAAAGCCCTGATCAAATTGCAGATCATGGGCGGCGCGGCCAACCCGGCCCCGCCGGTCGGTACCGCGCTCGGCCCCCAGGGTCTGAACATCGCGGAGTTCTGCAAGAAGTTCAACGAGGCCACGGCCAGCCGCCGCGGCGAGGTGGTGCCCTGCATCATCACGGTCTATGAGGACCGCACCTACGACTTCATCCTGAAGATCGCCCCGGTCGCCGAGATGCTCAAGAAGGCCGCCGGCATCACCAAGGGCTCGGCCAAGCCGCAGACCGACAAGGTCGGCAAGGTCACCAAGGCCCAGGTCCGCGAGATCGCGGAAAAGAAATTGCCCGACCTCAACTGCCACACGGTGGAAGCCGCGATGCGCCAGGTGGAGGGGACGGCGAAGAACATGGGTCTGACGGTCGAAGGCTAAGGCCGCGACCAAGACCGGGAGCCCCTGGCCCAGTGCCGGGGGCTTTTGTATAGTCTTGGGATGAAACGACCGACCCCGTTCACGGCGCGCGTCCTCGCCGTGGTGGCCGCCATCCCCAAGGGCGAGACCATGTCGTACAAAGAGGTCGCGGCGGCGGCCGGAAATGCCAAGGCCGCGCGCGCCGTGGGCATGATCATGAAGAACAACACGGACGAACGCATCCCCTGCCATCGCGTCATCCGCGCGAACGGTGATATCGGCGGATACAACGGCTTGCGCGGACGCAAACGAGAGATCCTGGAACGCGAAGGCGCGCTATGAGGTCGGGCTTCGTGTGGACGCTCATGGCGCTTGCCGTGGGCGGCGTCGCGCTCTCCACGGGCGCCTTCGTGCTCGCGACGCCCGCGGGCATGCATTGGCTCGGCGCCAACATCATCAATACCTCGGACACCGCGCTCTATCTTTCGCTCATCCATCAGGTCGCGGACGGCTCTTGGACCTCGTCCCAGCTCTACAATGCGGCGGACGGCGCGCGTTCGATATTCCCCTTCTGGATGTTTGTCGGCGGCTGGGCGCGGCTCGGCCTCTCGCCGCTCATCGCCTATGAGCTCGCGCGTCTCGCCGGCGCGGCTTTTTTGGCCTGGGTCGTGTGGTTCGTCGCGTCGCGTCATTTTCCTCGGGAACGCGATGCGCGTCTTGCCGCGATCTTGGCCTTTGGCGGCGTCGGCTTTGGTTGGCTCATCGCGGCGCGCCTGGCAGCGACCGGCGGGCATCTGCCCTATGGCGAGGCCATACTCGACCTGCATAGCGAGTTCGGTCTCGCGCCCCTGCTCTTTGGCGCGGGACATCTGACCGTTTCCGCCGGCTTGCTCATCCTGGGCCTGTACCTGCTTTGGGAACGGTTGCCGCGAAAGGACTGGCGCGAGCATGTGCCGTATCTCGCGTGTTTCGGCGTGCTGCTTTCCTTCCATCCGTATTTCATCCCGACCTACGTGGCATACGCCTTCATCGCCTGCCTGTGGCAACGCGGATGGCGCGATCTGTTCCGCCCCGGGCTTCTCTTCGAGCATGTCTTGCCCTTGCTGCCGGCGCTCGCGCTCTATGCGCCGCTCTATCTCGACCCGGCCTTCCGGCAATTGGAGACCTCGGCCAATGACCTGCCCTTGCCCGGCCTCGGCAGCTTGCTCATCTCGCTCGCGCCGTTCATCGCCGTGTTCCTGTGGCGCAAGCGTCAAAAGCTCTTGCCGACCAGGAACGAGGACTGGGCCATCGCCTGGATCATCGCGGTCGCGCTGACCTTGCTCTTGCCCGTGCCGTGGCAACGCAAGCTGCTCGAAGGCGTGGGCGTCGCGTTCGTCTTTTTGACCATGCCCGCGTGGATGGCGATACGCGACCATCTGCTGCGCGAGAGCATCCCGGGGCTCACGCGCGCGCTCCTATCGCTCTTGCTCGTGCTCGGATGCGCCGACCTCGTCCACCTCGAGCTCTCGAACCTCGGCTGGGCCGTGAACGGCGGCAAGCCGAACCTGTTCTATGCGTCCAAAGACCCGTTCGCGGCCTGGGACTATCTCAAAGCGCACACCGCACCGGACGCGGTCATCGCCTCGAACGAGATCTATATCATGATGTGGACGCCGGCCTATGCGGACCGCCACGTGTGGCTGGGCCATGCGCATGGGACCACGGACTATCGCACCAAGCGCAGCGACTGGAACGACCTGTGGACCACGCCGGACCGCGTGCGGGCCGAGGCCGTGCTGGGCGCCGCCGGCGTCACCCATGTCATCACCACGACCCCGGCCGCGGCCCTGCGCATGGCCGACCTGCCGGATTGGAACAAGGTCTTCGTGAGCGGCGAAGACGCCGTGTTCGCCAGGGTTGCCAAAGTGAAAAAATGACGATAGGCTCCGCCGGCACCTTGGAAAGGAGCCGGGATGGAAGCCTCATTGGAGAAGATCGCCTTGGACCTGTTCGCCTGCGGCGCCGTGAAGTTCGGTGCCTTCAAGCTCAAGCTCCACGAGAAGCGGCCCGATGCGCCGCTCTCGCCCTTCTACCTCAACTTGCGTACGCCGGAGCATCCGACCAACCCCGGGCCGGTCCATGAAGGGATCGTCACCAGGGTCGGCCACGCCTTCGATGACCTGGCGGAAAGACGCTGCCGGGACTATGTCGACATCTGCGGCATCCCGCATGCGGGCGTGCCCTTGGCGGAAAGCATGCGCATGTCCGTGCTGCGAAGCCGCTCGCGCAAACACCCGATGCCCGTGACCCTCGAGAAGAAGACGGCGCCGGACGGCTCGCGCACGGTCACGAACGCCACGCCCGCCTACGACGAGGACATCGTCCGCGCCCATCACGACCTGGCGAACAGCGGCCGTCTCAAGAACCAGGTCCTGCTCGTGGACGACGTCATCACCAAGGCCGAGAGCAAGATCGAGGCCGTGGACGCCTTGCGCGCGGCGGGCTATGAGGTCACGGCCTGCCTGGTCATCGCGGACCGCTGCCAAGGCGGCGCCGTCGAGCTCTCGGAAGCGCGCAAAGTGCCGACGCATTCGCTCTTCATCATCCACGACCTCATCCGGCTCTATGCCTCGCGCGGCCTCATCACGCATGAGACGCTCGACCGCGTGACGGCCTATCTCGCCGCCGGCAACTGACCCCTCTCGCCGCCCTTGAACAGGCGGTTTTTTGTTGCTAGGCTCCGTCGGCACATTACAAGGAGACGATGATGGACGACGCTTCTTCGCGCGCCGCATTGCAGCGGCTGTTCATGTCACGCCTCGCCCATGACGAGATCGGGACCTTGCTCGACAAATGGCTTGCCATCCTCGAGGCCTTCACGCGCTTCAAGAATGGCCGTTTGCGCCATGCGGAGTTCGACGGGTACATGCTGCCCTGGCGCACCTCGCTGGCGCTGAAATGCTTCGCCTCGAACACCCTGTACCCGCACTTCCTTCCCACACCCGACGGCCTGCGCCTCAAGGACCTGTGGCTGTATGACTACCAACCCTTCAAACGCATCCTGCAAGACGTCAAAGAAGAGCTGGACCGGTTGCCGGGCGACAAGCTTTTCCCGGACGAGGTCATGAGCTATCTCGCGGCCAAGACCGGGCTCACCATCAGCATCGTGAACGACTAGGAGGAACAGATGACCATTCGAAGCATCCTGACGCCGAGTGAACGCCTCATCATCCCGCTCGATCACTGCGAGGACGTGAGCGACGTGCTCAAACTGCTCGACAAGATCGGGCCCTATGCCGGCACGTACAAGGTGGGGCTCGACCTCATCACGGCCGGCTACGCCAACACCGTCACGCGCCACATCCGCAATGTCGGCGCGCAGCAGATGTATGACGGGAAGTTCTCGGACATCCCGGAAACGGTCGAACGCGCGGTGAAACGCGTCGCGGAGGCCGGCCACCACATGTTCACCATCCATGCCAATTGCGGGAGCAAGTCCCTCGAGGCGGCGGCGAAGGTGAAGGGCCGGAGCCTCATGCTCGCCGTGACCGTGCTCACCTCGATGAACGGCACGCACTTGCTCGAGCTGGGATACAGCAATACCAGCGGCGGCGTCGTGGCCAATCCCGACCTCGTGACCCTGCCCGTCACCGTCGAAAAGATGGTGGTCACCGCCATGCACTCCGGCGCCGACGGCATCGTCTGCTCGCCGAAGGAGCTAGGCATCGTCAGACGCCACACCCAAGATAAGATCATGACCGTGGTGCCAGGCGTGCGTCCCACGTGGGCCGCGAAGAACGACCAGGAGCGCGTCATGACGCCGGGCGAGGCCATCAAGGCCGGGGCCACCTGCGTGGTCATCGGTCGGCCAATCACCCAGGCCAAGGACCCTGTCGAGGCCATCACGAGGGTCCTCGATGAGATCACCGAGGCGCAGGCCTAAGCCTCCCTTCTCCCCGCTTCCTGCGGGGTTTTTCATACCCTTGACGTTTCCGCCGTTTTTGGCTACATTGGGCCCGCTAAAACGTAACCTATGTGGGAGTCCTAATAAGACGCCCGAACCACTATGGCAAAACGCTCAAAGCGCTACGCTGAGCTCAAAAAGCTCGTGGACAGCAAAAAGCTCTACACGCCCTCCGAGGCGATCGAGCTCGTGAAGAAGACCTCGAACACCAAGTTCGACGGCACGGTCGAGGTGCACATGAACCTCGGCATCGACGTGAAGAAGAGCGATCAGATGATCCGCTCGACCATCGTCCTCCCCCACTCCGCCGGCAAGACCAAGCGCATCGCCGCCTTCGTCCCCGCCGACAAGCAGAAGGATGCCAAGGAGGCCGGTGCCGACATCGTCGGCGCCGAAGAGCTCATCGATGAGGTGGCCAAGACCGGCAAGATCGACTTCGACCTCGCCGTCGCGACGCCCGACATGATGACCAAGCTCGCCAAGGTCGCCAAGATCCTGGGCCCCAAGGGCATCATGCCCAACCCCAAGACCGAGACCGTGAGCCCGAACGTCAAGAAGATGGTCGAGGAGCTCAAGCGCGGCAAGGTGACCATCAAGAACGATGCCACCGGGAACATCCACCAGGCCCTGGGCAAGGTCTCCAGCGACACCAAGGCCATCGCCGAGAACCTGGACGCCATCCTGAACGCCGTGCGCAAGGCCAAGCCGGCCAGCGCCAAGGGCACCTATCTCAAGAACGTCACCCTGACCTCTTCCATGGGCCCGGCCGTCCGCCTCGAGGTGGCGGGAGCGTAAAATGGTTCAATAAAGAACACGCAATAGAACACCCCCGAGTACCGGGGGTGTTCTTTTTCCCCTTGCTCGCCGTCCGTCCGACGGCTAAGGTCCATCCCGACTATGAGCGAACGCACGGGCGCCATCCCCCGACAGCTTGTCCGCGAGATGCTCGAGGCGGGCTATGTGAAAGGCGCGTCCTTGGAATGCTTGCAGCCCTCGTCGCTCGACCTGACCTTGACCGACGAGGCCTATCGCCTGCGCGGGTCGTATCTGCCGCGTCCCGGCGAGCCCGTGGCCGACATCGTGAAACATGGCTCGCTGTATCGCCACCCGCTCGACATGCCGCTCGAGGTGGACGGCACCTATCTCATCAAGCTCACTGAATCGCTTGCCTTGCCGCCGGGCCTGCATGCCACGGCAAGTCCCAAGTCCTCGACGGGCCGCATAGACCTGCGCGTGCGCGTGCTCGCGGATGGCGTGCCGCGTTTCGATTCCGTGCCGGCCGGCTATCGCGGCAGCTTGTGGCTCGAGATCATCCCGTCCTCTTTCCCCGTGCGCGTGCATCCCATGGACCGCCTGGCCCAACTACGTCTCTTCTACGGCGACGCGCAGATGTCGAGCCTGGAGCATCGCATGCTCTATGACCGCTATGCGCCGCTTCGCAGCCCGGACGGAGAAAAGCTCCCGGCCACGCCCGATACCTTGGGCCATGGCGTGACCATGACCGTGGACCTTTCCGGCCATGACATCGTGGGCTGGCAGGCCCATGCCGCGCCCCTCGCCGTGCTCGACACCGCGCGCTATGACCATGACCCGCGGGACTTCTTTGAGCCCGTGCATGCGGCGCATGATGGCGAGCTCATGCTGCGGCATGGCAATTTCTATATCCTCGCCACGAAAGAGCGCATCATCATCCCGCCCACGGTGGCGGCCGAAATGGCGGCATACGATCCCACCAAGGGCGAGTTCCGCTCGCATTTCGCCGGCTTCTTCGACCCAGGCTTTGGCTGGTCGAACGTGGAACAGGAAAAAGGCTGGCAAGCCGTGCTCGAAGTGGCGACCCATGGACATGATTTCATCTTGCGCGATGGACAGCCGATCTGTCTCATCACGTATGAACGTCTCGCGGCCAAGCCGGATATCCTGTACGGCAGCCAAATGAGCTCGAACTATACCGGGCAACGAGGGGCCAAGCTGGCAAAATGGTTCAAGGCTTGACGCCTCATGCCGTGTCGGCGACGGGGATGTATCATCGCCCCATGCCACAGTTCATTATCGGTTTGGTCGGCCGCCAAGGCTCGGGCAAGGGTACGGCGGCGCAATTGCTCAAAGACGCGTATGGCGCCGAGGTCTTCCGCTTCAGCGCCGTTTTGGGGGACGTGCTCAACCGTCTCCACATCGACCGCTCGCGCGACAATCTCATCGCCATCTCCGAAGCCTTACGACAGGCTTTCGGCGAAGACGCCCTTTCCTATGCCATCGAGCATGATGCCTTGGCGAGCGACAAGGACCTCGTGGTCGTGGACGGCATACGGCGCATCGAGGACATCGCGGCGCTCGAACCGCTGTCCAATTTCCGCCTCATCGAGATCGCGGCCCCGGCCAAGGTCCGCTATGAGCGCATGAAAGGCCGCGGCGAAAAGGTGGGCGAAAGCTCCATGACCTGGGACGAGTTCATCGCGAACGAACAGGTGCCGACGGAGGCCAGCATCGCCGGCGTTGCGGCCCGCGCCTGGAAGGCCATAGACAATTCCGGCACGCCGCAAGACCTTGAGAGACATCTCGAAGAGGTCATGGCCGAGCTCGGCCTGCATCCTGCCCAGGATTGACATCCCGGGCTTTTTTTGATATCTACAAACGGCCCGAACCGACCACGAGGAGGACCGATGAAACTCTCTCTCACGCCCTTTTCCCTCATCATCCCGCTCATCTGCCTGGCCGCGCCGGCCGAGGCCAAACGCCCGGCGCCGCTCACGGCCGACGAGATCATCAAGGCGATGACCGGCTCCTGGGACGGCAGCGGCGTCCAAGAAAAGTGGACGGTCACCGCGACCGGCGACATGCTCACCTTGGTCTCGACCGGCGTGGCCGCGTACTTCGACGCGAACCATCGTCAGACCTCGGCCTTCCGCTATCGCCAGACCCTCAAGGTGCGCATCGAGCGCGACCCGAGCCTGGACTATGCGCAGCAAGAGCATCTGCGCTTCATCGAGACCGACTTCCAGGTCGTCGACGTGACGCAGGGCGCCAAGACAGCGGCCGAGCTCAAGGCCTCATGGAAGCCCATGGGCTGCACCATGCGCCTGGTCGCGGACCGAGAGCGGACCTATACGCCCGTCCTCAACGGCGCCTGCGACGTGTACACCGATGGCAGGCATCACGCGGTCGAATGGCGCGTAGACTGGCGCGGCAGAAAGAACTCCTAGCTCCCTCTCCCCCCACTCTGTCATTCCCGCGAAAGCGGGAATCCAGCAGGATGGGGCTTTTTTATGCACAGATGTGGATTGCGCCGCCATCTCCCGCCATGCAAGATGAGGCCATGAAGACGTACCTGGACATCGTCCGACATATCCTGGACCACGGGGAACGCAAGCAGAACCGCACGGGCGTGGACACCATCGCCGTCGCGGGCGCCATGTTCGAGCATGATATGGCCAATGGCTTTCCGCTCCTCACGACGAAGAAGGTGCCTTTCCGGCTCGTCGCGTCCGAGCTTGAGTTTTTCATCAAAGGCCTCACGGACAAGGCGTGGTTGCAAGAACGCAACAACCATATCTGGGACGAATGGGCCAATCCCAAGAAAGCGCCGTATGGGCATGATGCCGCCGCCAAGCAACGCATGCTCGAGGAGCGCGACCTGGGGCCGGTGTATGGCTTCCAGTGGCGACATTGGAATGCGGGCTATCAGGGCCATGACGCAGACCATGCGGGGCAAGGCATAGACCAGTTGAACAACGTGGTCGCCAAGCTCAAAAGCGATCCGCATGATCGCCGCATGATCGTGAGCGCCTGGAACCCTTCGGCCTTGCCGGAACAGGGCCTGCCTCCCTGCCATTACGGCTATCAGGTCACGGTCATCAATGGCCGACTGAACCTGCTCTGGAACCAACGCTCCGTGGACACCATGCTCGGACTGCCCTTTAACATCGCGAGCTATGGCCTGCTTTTGCACCTCTTGGCCAAGGAAAGCGGGCTTGTCGAAGGCAAGCTCATCGGTTTCCTCGGCGACGTGCATATCTACGTGAACCATGTGGACGGCGCGCGCGAGCAGTTGTCACGAGACCCGGAGAAATATAAGCTCCCTAAGGTCGTGACCGAGCCTTTCACCTCGATCTTCGACTGGCAATACGAACATTCCAAAGTGGAAGGCTATGAGAGCTATCCCTCCATCAAGATGGAGATAGCCGTTTGACCAAGGAGTTTCCCATGTCCGTCATCCTCATCGCGGCCGTCACCAAGAACGGCGTCATCGGCAAGGACAATGGCCTCGTGTGGCGCAATGCCGAGGACATGAAACGCTTCAAGCGATTGACCACGGGCAAGACCGTGCTCATGGGCCGCAAGACCTGGGAGTCCCTTCCGGAAAAGTTCCGGCCCCTGCCTGACCGCGTCAATGTCGTCATCACGCGGCGCGCAGACTTCCCGCTCCCCCAAGGCGTGCTGCGCTTCGGGTCCGTCGAACAGGCGGTGGCCGAGCTGCGCGGCAAAGGCGACATCTGCGTCATCGGCGGCGGCGAGATCTACGCGCTCGCCCTGCCGCTCGCGGACAAGCTCGAGATCACCCACGTGAACCTCGAGGTCGAGGGCGACACGCGTTTCCCGGACATCGATCCGTCCATCTGGGAGATCGTCACGGATGAACCGCAACCGCTCGGCGGCTTCCGCTTCACGACATACACCCGTCGAGGTACCGTGGCGCCATGACACGCACCGGCCTGTTCATCGCCATCGACGGCATCGATGGCTCCGGCAAAGGCACGCAGACCGAACGTTTGGTCGCGCGCTTGCGGGAGGCGGGCCACCGCGTGATGACCGTCAGTTTCCCTCGCTATGGGAAACCGGCGGCCATAGGCGTCGAGATGTACCTGCGAGGCGAGCTCGGCCCAAAAGAGGCCATCTCGCCCAAGGTCGCGTCGACGTTCTATGCCATGGACCGCTTCGATGCCGCGCCCGAGATACGGCGCGCGCTCGAGGACGGGATGACGGTGGTCTCCGACCGCTATGTCTCGTCCAATAAGGGTCATCAATTGGCCAAGATCGAAGGCGAGGCCGAAAGGCATGCCTTCCTCGACTGGCTGAACGCCCTCGAATACGGCACGCTCGGCATTCCCAAGCCGGACCATACCGTGCTCATGAACATGCCGGCCGAGATCGCGTATGACCTCGTGGCGAAAAAGGACGAACGCGCCTATCTCCACGGGAAAGTGCGCGACATCCATGAGATGGACCCGAACTTCCTCAAAGCCTCGCAGCAGGCCTTCCTGTTCGCGGCCGCGCATGACACCACGGAGACCTGGCACGTGCTCGACTGCGTCGAGCACGGCCATCTGCTCCCCATAGACGAGATGCATGCGCGCATGTGGACGCTCGTCCAAGGTCTTCTCTGAACATCCCTCCGCCCCGTGCCGACGCCTGTCGGTGCGGGGCTTTTTACGGTATACTGCGGGCAATATGCCCAAGACCCTTCCCCGCGCCTGGGACCTCATCACCGACTCCTGGCGCGCCTATGTGAAGAACTGGAACGAGACCTTCAAGGTGTCCATCTGGTTCCTGTATTTCGGCCTCGTGACCTTTGCCGGCGCCGTCCTGCTCAAGGTCTCGGGCTCATCGGCCTTCGTCCTGACCGATGCCATCCTGGGCGTCATCGTGGCCGTCGGCTATATCTGGGCCGGCATTCGCCTCATCCAGGCCGTGCTCGACCTCGAAGCCGGCCGCAAGGTCTCGCTCGACATCAAGATGTCGCAAAAGGCCGGCGGTCTCATCTTGTCCGTGCTCTGGGTGGCCGTCCTGCAGCTCGCGGTCATCATCGGCGGCTTTTTGCTCCTCATCGTCCCCGGCATCTATCTCGCCCTCGCGCTCTCGTTCAGCCAGGTGATGCTCATCGACGGCGATCAACGCGGCTTCGCGGCCCTTGCCGCCTCGCGCGCCCTGGTCAAAGGCCGCTGGTGGGCGACCTTCTGGCGTCTTTTGGCCGGCAATGTGGTCTTCGGTCTCGTGCTCGGCCTCCTCATGAGCCTGCTTCTTGGCTTGCTCGCCGCGTTCTCGGGCACGGACGCCTTCGTGGTCCAAGGCACGGCGGCCTTCAAGGCCGACCCGCTCGTGCAAGGCGCATATGAACTGTTGCAAAGCATCATGCAGGCCTCGGTGCTCCCCCTCTTCATCATCTTCCAAGTGAAACTGTACAAGGCGCTGAAAGCATCCCGCTGATCCGCGGCGACATATGCGAGAGCAGCCGTCGGCACCGAAGCAGAACAAACCGGACTTGAGCAGGACCATCTACGCGGATGTAGCTCCCGAAGGGCGGATCACGAACATCTCGAACACGCCGCGCTTTTCAGGCGAAGGGGCGAAGCCCGCCTCGGAAAGGAAAGAGCCGTCCGTCCAAGAGGTCTTGGATGCGCAAGAAGGCGCGCTGGCCTCCTGGGCCAATGCGCAACAGAACCGTTTGCGTACCTTGAACGAGAACAAGGGGACGTTCTTTCCCGGACAAAAGGACCCGATGCAGGAAAAACAAGAGCTCATCTCGGGGATAGAGAGGGCCGAGAACCAAGCTGATCTTCTTCATGAAGGTCGCGCCGCGCTCCTTGAGAACCGGCCCGTCACGCCCGAGTTCCAGACCCTTGTGAACGACAGTTGGCAAGAAGCGTCGAGGGACCTGGCCTCGGCCCAGGCCAAGATGACCGAAGGCCGCTCGACCAATGATGCCGAGATCTCGCGTTTGGCGGCCAAGGTCCGCGCGTGGCATACGCTCAAACGGCAGATCGAGAACCCGAGCTAAGCAAGTTGTCTTTTTCGCGTCGCGCCCGTACGCTGGGCCTTGTTATGCGGTATATCCCCATCATCGGCCTTGAGGTCCATGTCCAGCTCAAGACGGCCTCCAAGATGTTCTGCGCCTGCCAGAACGTGGGCGACGTGGCCGAGCCGAACACGGCTATTTGCCCCGTATGCACGGGCCAGCCCGGCGCCCTTCCCGCGCTCAATCACAAGGCCGTGGAGCTCGGCATGAAGGCCGGTCTCGCCCTCGGCTGCACCATCCCGGATGTCTCGGTGTTCGACCGCAAAAACTATTTCTATCCTGACCTGCCCAAGGGCTATCAGATCTCGCAATTCCATCTTCCCATCGCCGAGCATGGCGAGATGGTGTTCGACGTGCCGGGCGGCATCAAGGGCCGCGAGCGCATCCGCGTGGGCATCACGCGCGCGCATCTCGAGGAGGACGCGGCCAAGAACGTGCATGCGGGCGCAGATGACGCGACCTACGTGGATTTCAACCGCGCGGGCACCCCGCTCCTCGAGATCGTGAGCGATCCGGACATCCGCAGCGCCACCGAGGCCAAGACCTATCTGCAAGAGCTGCGTGCCGTGTTGCGTGCCGTGGGCGCATCCGATGCGGACATGGAAAAAGGCCAGATGCGCTGCGACGCCAATGTCTCCATCCTCGAAGTGGACGAGAACAACTTGCCGCTCAAGGAGGGATACAATCCGCGCGTCGAGATCAAGAACCTCAATTCCTTCCGCGCCGTGGAACGCGCCATCCTGTATGAGGTGGACAGGCAAGAAGAGGCCTATGCCTCGGGTGAAGGCGTGCGCGGCTCGACCCGCGGCTGGGACGAGAACACGGGCAAGACCTTCGAGCAGCGCATCAAGGAGACCTCGGCGGATTATCGCTATTTCCCCGAACCGGACCTGCCGCCGCAAGACCTCGCGGCCATGCGCGAGCGTATCAAGAGCACCTTGCCCGAACTGCCGGCGGCCAAACGCGAACGGCTCATGGAGGAACACTGGTTCTCGCCCTCGGACGCCGCGTTCTTCGTGGCGAACGATTGGGCCGACTATGCCGAGCAGGTCATGGGCGAGCTCGGCGGCTGGCTCGAAGCCACGGATGACAGCGGCAAGAGCGGCGGCGAGCTCCTCGCCGAGAACAAGAAGCGTTTCGCCAAGTTGGCCGGCGGCTGGCTCACGTCCAAACTCGCGGGCCTCATGGCCGAACGCGGCTTGCATCGTCCGGACGAACATATCTCGGCCGAGGACTTCGCCGAGTTCCTGCACTTGGTCGAAGCCGGCGAGATCAACAGCTCGAATGCGCTCAAGCTCCTCACCCTGATGCTCGATACGGGCGCGGACCCGTCCCAGCTCATGGAAACGCATGACCTGGGACAGAACATGGACGAAAGCGCCTTGGCCGAGGTCGTGAGCCGCATCGTGCGCGAGAACCCGGACCAAGTGACCCAAGTGCGTGCCGGCAAGATGGGCGTGCTCAAATGGTTCGTGGGCGGCATCATGAAGGCCACGGAAGGCAAGGCCAATCCCGCCAAGGCCGAAGACATGGTGAAGAAGGAGATCGGGATATAAAAAAACCGGTCGAGGGACCGGGAGTCGGCTATCGTTTCCGATGTTTGGACCAGGCCATGCCTGGTCTTTCCGCATAACGGAACACCGCGCCGACGAGAAAGGCATAGAGCCCCGTGAGGATGAGCGCGATGGCGATGCGGCCATCCGACGCGTGCATATGCGCCGCCTCCGAGCTCGTGTACGCGATGGCGCCGAGCACGGGCAGGACGAAGAGCCAGCGGAGCTTGGAGACGATGCGGCGACGGGCTGCGGAACGCATGGCCCGTTGCCACTCGTCGTCGAGGAAATGCGCGGGCGCGATGAAAGCCGTGTCCAGGTCCGCGACCTTTTCCTTGAAGCGATGTTCGCGGATGGCCCCAAGATGCACCGCGATGGCCTGGCAACGATAGGGCAGGTAGATGGTCGAGAGACGGTATTCCTCGTACAAGAGCCCATCGGGATGGTCCCGCGGCACGTATACGGCAAAACGCTTGAAATAGCGACCATCTTCATCAGGCCGCAAAGGCATGCTGAAGACGATGGATTCGTCGGAACAGGCATCGGGCCACATGCAGGCCTCCTTTGAAGGTGCGGAGGCACGCTAACAGGTATGAAAAGACCGGTCAAAGACCGGTTCAGGAAGTTTTGACGCGTTCCACGTCACGCGTACGGCTCCCAGCCCAGAGGCGCGCCGAGGCCGCGACGACGAGGGTGAGCAGGATGGGTGTGAACACCCAGAGGATGACCATGCGCGGCGCATGGCCCGGTATGCCCGAGAGGACCAGGGCGAGGGCCATGCAGACATACATCATCGTGTCCCCAAAACCGAGAATACCTTTGAGGAGCGGAGAGCGCGTGAGGCGCTGCTTGCGCATGACGGTTCGCAGGATGCGTTGTTGCGGCTGGGGGACGAAGCAGGGATGGCTGTACATGCCCCATTCGGTCTCCGTGCCATGCGCCGCCTTGAGCGTCTCAAGGACCTCGGCCTCGCTCGCGAAAGGCTCCACCCGTAGACGCGTCACGACATGTTCCAGCTTCCCCTGCCTGTCATATGAGCTGATGATGAACCCATCATATCGCGTTTCGTCCACGGCGATGAACCAGAGCTGCTCGCGGCACGAACGTTCGCGGCGATGCAACAGCACCGATCCCAAAAGCTCGAAATTCCTGACCTTGACCACGGGACCACAGAACAATGCTGTCATCGTGTCCTCCCGGTAAAAATGTGCCCGCCGAACCTATCAAAAAACGGGTCGTCTGTCAACCGGTCAGCCAGGCTTTCGCGGCCACGCTCCCCTCCTCTTCGGACCCGACCCAGAGGACCCTTGTGTCGCGGCGGAACCAGGTCAATTGGCGCTTGGCGTAATTGCGCACGCCTTTCTTCGTCGCGATGATGGCGTCCTTCAACGAGATCTTTCCGTCCAAGGTCGCGGCGAGTTCGCGATACCCGATGGAGAGCATGGCCGGGCAATCGAGGGCTAGGCCGGACGTGAGGGCGACTTTGATCTCGTCCACCCAGCCGCGCGCCACCATGACATCTACCTCGGCCTCGATGCGGGCATACAGCGCCTCGCGCGGCCATTCGCGGGCGATCTGGAAGGCGTCCACGAGGGGCACGCCGAGCGACTGCTGTGTGGTGAAAGGCTTGCCCGTGAAGGTCGCCACCTCGAGCGCGCGCAAGACGCGGCGCGGGTTTTTGAGGTCCACGGCATTCGCGGCATCGGGGTCCAAGCGGAGCAGCATCTTCACAAGCGCATCCAGACCCTTGCCCTGCATGGCCTCGCGAAAACCGGGCTGCGGCGCCACCGCGGGATATTGCGGATTATCCACGAGAGCACGGATATACAGCCCCGTGCCACCCACCACGATGGGCACATGGCCGCGCGCGATGATCTGACCTATTTTCTTAAGCGCCTCATCGCGCCACTCCGCCACGGTCCATGACGAGGTCGGCTCAAGCACGTCCATCAGATGATGCGCGATGCCCTGCACGGCATAGGCCCGCGTGCCTTGGATATTCTGCCATTTGCCCTCCGGCTTGCCCGTGCCGATGCCGATGTGTTTGAAGATCTGGCGCGAGTCGGCATTGATGATCTCGCCGTCGAGCTCTTTCGCGAGACGTATGCCGAGAGACGTCTTCCCCGAGGAGGTGGGGCCGACGATGCAGAGAATGCGGGGCAACATACTAGAGACGTTCTCCCATCAATTGCCACTCGAGCGCCTGCTTCACTCTGATCGGCACGATGGTCCCGATATCCGCCTCGCTCGCCCCCGCGAAGCGCGCGAGCTTCATCTCATTGGTATTGCCGTACGCGAACCCGTTCTCCACGCGCTCGACCAAGACCTCCACCGTCTTGCCGAGATAGGCTTGGTTCTTGCGCTTGGCCGTGTCTTCCATGAGCGATTGCAAGACGTCCCAGCGACGACGCTTTTCCTCCGCCGTCACATCGTCCTGATAGAGCTTGACCCCGAGGGTGCCCGAGCGCGGACTGTATTGCGCGGTGTATGAGATATCGAAATCGCAGTCCGTGTACAAAGACACGGTCTCGTCGAACTGCTCGGGCGTTTCGCCGGGGAAGCCGACGATGATATCCGTGCCGAGCGCGATGCCGGGGCGTTTCGCCTTCACCTTGGCGATGACGTCGAGGAACTTGGCGCGGTCATATTTGCGGTTCATGCGAAACAGGACCTTGTCCGACCCCGCCTGCACGGGCAGATGCAGATAGTTCACTTGCTTGGGCAAGGTGAGCGCGTCTATGACCTCGTCCGTCATCGAATTGGGGTGCGGGGCCGTCCAATGGATGCGGCGTATGCCCGGCACATTGTTCACTTCCCACAACAACGCGGCATAGTGGTCCTTGTACGGATTGTCGGGCGAGAAGTTCTCGGGGTCCTTGGCGCGGAAAGAGTTCACCGTCTGACCGAGAAGCGTGACCTCGATGATGCCATGGGCCGCGAGCTCCCGGACCTCCTGCAGGATGTCTTTGACCGGGCGGTTCACCTCGAGCCCGCGCGCATAGGGCACCACGCAATACGTGCAGAACTTGTTGCAGCCGGTCTGTATGGTCACATAGGCCTGCACCGACGGCGCGCGCACGGGACGTATCTTGAGATAATCGGTCTCATAATCGGCGGAGTTCACCAGGTCGGGACGCAGCTCGCCTATCCATTTGGGCAGATGCACCATGTCCGGCGTCGGGAAATACAGGTCCACGGCCTTGAGGCGCTTGCGGAACTCGCCTTTCTTGTCGCGGCCGGCCATGCAGCCCGTCACACCCACGATGAGCTTGGGGTTCTTTTCCTTGAGCCGGCACAGGTCTTCCATCTTGCCGAAGACGCGGTCCTCGGCGCTTTGCCGCACCGAGCAGGTATTGAGCAGGATGAGGTCGGCCTTGCCCTCGTCCTCGGTCTCCGAAAAACCGAGCTGGGACAGGATGCCGCCGATGCGTTCGGAATCGTTCTTGTTCATCTGGCACCCATAGGTCACCAGGTGATAGGCGGGCGAGGCCGCGGTCTTTTCCATGCCCGCACCCTATCATGGCCAAACACCCGTTTCAAGGCTCAATCATGCTATACTGGGACCATATGGCGCTCACGCCCGAACAAGCCGCCGCGGTCGAGAAGATCATGGACGACTACCGCAAAGAGCTGGCCGGCATCCTGCAAAAGCACAAGCAGGACGTGACGCGTGCCATCGAGGACGTCGACAAACGGAAAAGCGAGGAGATCCAGCGCATCATCGGCTCGATATGAGGTCCGCCCCCGTGCACATCATCAATGCCAAGATCAAGGAACCGGCCACGTACGGACGGCTCTTGCTCGCGGGCGCGGCGAGCGCGCTCCTGGTCGCGTGCATACCGGTCGCGCCGGCGGCCTGGCATGATTTCCTGTTCTACCGCTCGTTCAATCTGGGCATCGTCTACGCCATCATCATCGGGTTCATCTTTTCGATGGCGCTCGAACGGAACAAGGCCCTCATCGAGAACATCTCGACCGAGCTCAACAAGATACGCCGCATCTATCACCTGGCGCATCATATCGCCGAGTCGAACGCCAAGCTGCGGCCGTGGTTCGCCGGCATCAAGAAGGACATCGAGGGCTATCTGACCTTCATGGGCGGCCATGACCTCGCGGAATATGCCGACGGCAATGCCCGTTTCCGCCGCATCTCGTACGCCGTGTATGCCCTGCCGAAGCTCGGCCTCGACTATCCGAGCGAGCTCTATGCCGGGCTCATCCAGGCCACGGCGGACGTGACCGAGGCCAGGCAAAACATCCGCGAGAAGATCAACCATCGCATCGGCGCCTTCAAATGGCTCGTCGTGCTCTTCGTCACCTTGAGCTTTTGCAGCTTCGTCGTCCTCGCGACGTCCGCCGCCTTCGGCGACCGCATCGTCACCTGGCTCTTCGTGCTGAACGTCTTCCTCATCGTGGACCTCTTGTTCGAATACGACGGCCTGCGCCCCTCCGAGATGCGCGCGCTCGCGACGTACTATCTTGAGGACAAGGACACCCTGTGCGAGACCGTGGTGAGCGGCCGCGGCAAGACCTGCTGAGCGCGGCTCAGCGATGATGGGCCAGCTCGCGCTCGATGGCGAGCAAGCGATTGTATTTTTCGACGCGCTCGGAACGCGAGAGGGAGCCGGTCTTGATATGCTCGGCGCCGCAGGCGACCGTGAGATCGGCGATGAAGGTGTCATCCGTCTCGCCCGAACGATGCGAGATGCAGATGGCGAACTTGGCGTCCTGGGCCATACGTATGGCATGCACGGTCTCGCTCACGGTCCCGATCTGGTTGAGCTTGATGAGGATGGCGGTCGCGGCCTTCTCCTTGATGCCGCGTTCGAGGCGCTTCACGTTGGTCACGAAGAAATCGTCGCCCACGATGAGGGAACGCTTCTTGAGCACGGGCACGGCCGCTTTCCAGGCGCTCCAATCGTCTTCCGCGAAGGGGTCCTCGATGGACTTGAGCGGATACGCGTCCTGCCAGGCGCGATAGCGTTCGAGCAAGGCATGGGCCGTGTATCGCGCGCCGCCCTCGGCCTTGAAGATGTAGACCTTCTGCTTGGCATCATAGAACTCGCTTGAGGCCACGTCGGTCGCGAGGGCGATCTCTTTGCCCGGCTTGTATCCCGCTTTCTTGATGGCCATGACCAGGAGCTCGAAAGCCTCTTCGACATTGTGCAATTTCGGCGCGAAACCGCCTTCGTCCCCCACCGTGGTGGTAAAGCCACGCTCCTTGAGGAGCTTGGCGAGCACGTGGAAGGTCTCGGCGCCCGCGCGGAGGCGTTCGGCGAAGGTGCGCTGCTGCGGCAGCAACATGCACTCTTGCACGTCGAGCGACCAATCGGCATGCGCGCCGCCGTTCAGGACGTTCATCATGGGCACGGGCAGGGACGCCTTGCGGTCGAAATGGAAGGTATGGCGCAGGCTTTTCCAGAGCGGCAGGCGGCGCTGCATGGCCACGGCCTCGGCGCAGCCCAAGGACACGGAGAGGATGGCGTTCGCGCCGAGCGTGCTCTTGTTGGGCGTGCCATCGAGCTCGATCATGACCGTGTCGATCTCCTCTTGGCGCGCCGCGTCCATGCCGCGCAAGACCTTGGCGATCTTGTCGTTCACGTTGGCCACGGCCTTGAGCACGCCTTTGCCGCCATAGCGCTTGCCGCCATCGCGCAGTTCGAGCGCCTCATGCGACCCCGTCGAGGCGCCGGAGGGCACCTTGGCCTCGGCAGACGCGCCGCCCGAAAGCGTCACGCGACAGGCGACCGTGGGATTGCCGCGCGAATCGAGGATCTCGCGGGCGACGACGGAGACGATCTTGGTTTTGGAGAACATATCATCCATATAGTATCACAAAACCCGCCTCGTTCGGCGGGTTTTGGCTTTGTTCGAGGGTTTATCTCACTTCGAACGTGACGGAAACGTTGGAGGTCACGTCGAGCGACCCGGCCTGGATCTCGGGCGCGGCGCCCGCGGCCTCGGATTTGGCCATCATGTCCATCATCATGGGACGCGGCGGCGGCACGTATCCGCTCGCTTCCGAGAAGGTCACGATCTTGACCACGTTCAAGCCGAGCTTGGCGGCCAGCATGTCCGCCTTCTTCTTGGCGTCGTCTATGGCCTTGTCGCGCGCCTGCTCCTGCAAGAGCGTGGGGTCATCGATGGTGAAGTCGAGACCGCCCACTTGGTTCGCGCCCAGCTCCCCGGCCTTGCCCAAGACATCGCCGACCTTGTCCAGATCGCGCACCTTCACCTCGAGGTTCTGGGTCACGGTATAGCCGATGATGTTCTGCTTGCCGTCCTTCCAGTCGATCTTGGGATAGATGGAGTAGTTCGCGGTCTGCAGGTCCTTGTCCTCGACGCCGAGCGCCTTCATCGCGGCGGTGATGGCGTTCATGCGCTGGGTATTGGTGCGCTGCGCCTCTTTGACGGTCATCGCGTCCGTCTGCACGCCGAGCGAGAGCTTGACGAGGTCCGGCTTTGCCGTGATCTTGCCTTCGCCCGCGACGGTGAAGGTATCGCGCTCATGCGGCGCCTTGCCGATATAGTTGTATTGCTCGTTCGCATTGCGTGCCAAGACCCCGACATAGACGACGAGGGCCAAGGCCAACAGGCCCAGGAGACCCTGCAAGAACTTGTTGTCTTTCATATCATTTCTTCTTTATTAATGCAGTTAGGCCCGGCAAGGAACCGCCCTCGGCCAGGAACTCGAGCATGGCGCCGCCGCCGGTGGACAGATGGTCATACCATTCCGCCATCCCGCTTTTGAGCACCACCGGCAGGGTATCACCCCCGCCCGCGACCCCAAAACAGGTCCCTTTGGCACGCGAGGCGATGACACGCGCGATGACCATGGAGCCGTGCGCGAAGCTGGGTATCTCGGTCACGCCCACGGGGCCGTTCCAGGCGATGGTCTTGGCCTTTTTGAGGATGGCGGCCCAGGCCTGCATGGTCTTGGGGCCGATATCCCCGATGGCCTCGTCCTTCCCCACCTCGTCTATATCGGCGGCATGGGCACGCGCGCCCGGCGCGATCTTGTGCGCCACCACGGCGTCGAGCGGCAGGACGAGCTTGGGGTCTTTCATGAGGCGTTTGGCCGTGGGGATGGCGGTCTTTTCGACGAGCGAGGTGCCGACCTCTTTGCCTTGCGCGAGGAAAAAGACATTCGCCATGGCGCCGCCGAGCAAGACCTTGTCCGCCGTCTTGAGCAAGGCCTTGAGCACGGGGATCTTGGTCGAAAGCTTGGCGCCGCCCACGACCGCGACGAAAGGCCGCTTGGGTTTGTGCACGAGCTGGTCCAGGGCCGTGACCTCTTGGCACAAGGTCGGCCCGGCGAAAGATGGGAGATATTTGGCGATGCCGACCACGGACGCATGGCTGCGATGACAAGAGGCAAAGGCATCGTTCATGAAGATCTCGGCGAGGGACGCATAGGCTTTCGCGAGCTTGGGATCGTTCTTCTCTTCGCCGGCATAAAAACGCACGTTCTCGAGCAAGAAGACCGAGCCTTGCTTGGCCGCCTTCACCTTGGCTTGCGCGGCCTTGAGCCCCCTGGCCGTGTCGAGCGCTTCGGCCAAGAAATGCGCACCAAGCTTATGCTTCGAGATGACGGGCAGCAGCTTTTTGGTGCTCAATGCCGCTTCGCGTTTCTTCGGCCGACCCAGATGCGTCGCGACCAAGACGATGGCGCCGCGGCTGGACAGCGCCTTCACCGTCGCGAGCGAGCGCTCGAGCTTGAGCGAATCCTCGGAGGCAAGGCCTCCCGAGAGCGGCACGTTCCAATCCACGCGCAGGAACACGCGCATGCCCACGAGCTTGTGCGGAGACTTCAATACGGGGAGCTTCATGCCCCCATTGTATCACTAGATGCCTATTTCGACGCAGATTATTTGCGGCGGGGCAAAAAGACGGATGCGACCATCACTTTCTCCGAGACCTTGCGAGATGATGCAGGTCACGCCGTTCACCGTCTTGCGTCCCCGGTCCACGCGGCGGCCGAGCTTGCACGGGATGGGATAGAGCGAGCCGATGAGCGGCAAACGCACCTGGCCGCCATGAGTATGGCCCGAAAGCATGAGGTCCGTATCGCCTTTTTGCAGGTCCATGAGCAGGTCGGGCTCATGCGAAATGGTCACATGCGGGATGTCCGTCGCGCGTCGGCGCGGGATGACCGGATCGCCGAACCAGGGATCGGAGACGCCGGCCAGGTCAAAGACGCGGCCGTCCTTTTCGAGACGCAACACCTTGTCCTCGATGCACGTGAAGCCCCATGTCTCCAGCGCCTCGCGTATGCCTTGCGGCCTGTCCACCAGGTCATGGTTGCCCATCACGTAATACGTGCCGATCTTGCCGCGCAGGGTCTTGAAACTTTCCAGGTCCACGATGGGACCGTTCGCGTCCACCACCAGATCCCCGCCCGAAATAAGGATGTCCGCATCCAAGGTCTTGGCCTTCTCCACGACCTTGGCATACCACGATGCCGGCTTGAAATCGCCGGCATGCAGATCTGAGAGGAAGACGAGACGCACCCAGGCCTTGGGCTCCGTGACCAAGGCCTCACGATAGCGCTTTATCGTGATACGTCGCGGCTCGATGAAACAGCCCCATGCGAGGAGACATTCCCCGACGAGGGCGGCCAGACCGAGCGCATCCCATGCGCCGCCGGCCGCAAAGCTCCGCCACGCGACAAATGCGCCGAACAAGGCGACGCCGACCAAAAAGGCGTCGAACGCCTGCGGCGTCTCATGGCTTTTGCGTAAGTCCATCGACCTACTTTAGGGACTTTCCGACCTGGAGCGCAAGGTCTGCCAAACGGTGGGAATATCCCCACTCATTGTCATACCAGGCGATGATCTTGACCATGTCGCCGTCCACGACGGACGTGAGCGGCAGGTCCACGATGGACGAGGCCGGGTTCCCGATGAAATCGCTTGAGACCAGCTCCTCTTCCGTGACCTCGAGTATGCCCTTCCAGCGTTTTTCCTTGGAGGCCATCTTAAGCGCATTGTTCACTTCCTCGACCGTGACCTTCTTTTTGAGCAGGAAGGTGAAATCCGCGAGCGAGACCACCGGGGTCGGGACGCGGATGGACAGGCCGTCGAACAAGCCCTTGAGCTCGGGCACGACCTCGCCGGTCGCGATGGCGGCGCCCGTCGTGGTGGGCACGATGTTCTGCGGCGCGCCGCGGGCACGGCGCAGGTCCTTGTGCGGACCGTCCTGCAAGACCTGGTCCGCGGTATAGGAATGGATGGTGGTCATCATGGCCTTCTTGATGCCGAAGGCGGCCGAGAGCACGGCGGCCACGGGCGCGATGCAATTCGTGGTGCAGCTCGCATTGTTGATGACCTGGGACGATTTCATGGCGCCCTCCCCGCTCACGCCGAGCACATTGGTCGGCACGCCGCCGCCCTTGGCCGGCGCGCTGATGATGACGCGCTTGGCACCGCCCTTGAGATGCTGGCCCGCGCCTTCGAGATCGGTGAACCGGCCCGTGCATTCGAGCACGACATCGGCCTTCACCGTGCCCCAGGGCAACTTGGTCGGGTCTTTTTCGGCGAAGACCGGGATCTTCTTGCCGTCCACGATGAGGTTCTTGGCATCGAAGGACACTTTCTTCGTGTATCCCCGGTACGTGGAATCGTGCCGCAGCAGATGCGCGAGCGTCTTGGTGTCCGTCAGGTCATTGATGCCGACGACGTTGAAGCCGGGTTTGTCGAACCCTGCTTTGAAGACGTTGCGGCCGATACGGCCGAAGCCGTTGATTCCGATATTGGGCATAGTGGGACGAGTATAGCAGCTTGACCGGAAAGCCAAAAAAGGGTATATCCCGCAAGCCCTTTCCCACCCATCCGGAGGTGTCATGAAGACCATCCATCGTTCCGCCCCTGCCGAGCCCAAGACCATCCCCACGAGCCTCATGCCGTGGCTGCGCGTGCATGCCCCGCATCTGCAGCGCGTGCTCATGCGCCTGCCGTCGGGCGAGAACCTCATCACCCCTCAGGCCTTGCTCTATGGCAATTGGCCCACCCTGCCGAGCGGCGGCAATTACATGGAGGGCTGGGTCCTGCTCCTCGACGCGGCGGCCAAGATCAAGCTCGTGGGCCGCGGCAAGTTCGGCTGGGAGTATCTCTATCAGCCGGCCTTCAAGCTCACGGACCTCTCGGTGGCCAATGACCTCAAGGTGAACGAGACCGAAGAGCTCACCTTCCTCATCGGCGAGGCCGCCTACACCTTCTACTGTCACAAGGACGAAGGCGGCGCCCTGGCCGAGGCGACCATCATCCGCGCCACCTAGTACCGCCATCGGCGGTATTTTCATATATAAAATGACGTCCCGTGGGGGGCGGGACGTCAGAGAAGGCCGAGATGCTCATAGAGCAGGAGCAGGCCCGTGCACGTATGGGCATCATTGATGCCCAGCTCTTTGCGGCGTTTGCGCACCTCGTCGAGCGGAAAGTACCGGATGCCCACGGTGCGCGTGCCGCGGATGCGTTTGACCGCGTCCATGTCTTGCGTGCGCAGGTTCACAAGCCAATAATGCAGCGAGAGCATGCTGTCGCCGGTGTTCTCGGGCACGTCCGAGAGCAGATCGCGGCTTTCCACCGTGACCAAGCCCGAGAGCATGAGCGGCGTGAGCTCGCGGCCGAGCACCGAGACGGCTCGGCCATCGTCGCGCTTTGCCGTGAGCGGGGTGGTGAGCGTGTCGGTCACCGCCCATTCGCGCGGGACCTCGAGGGTCCAGGCGCGACCTGGGTCGGGATGCGTATAGGCCGTCGGCCGGTTCTGCCGGACGAAGACCACATGGCGCATCCCCTCTTCGTCGGTGATGAGCGCGATGGTCGCACAGGCGTGTTTGTCCGCGCCTGCCACGCCGAACTTGAGGAAGTACGGACCGATGGTCCCGTCCGGCCTTTCGGCCAGGAACTCGACGATGGCGTACCACGGATTGAGATGGAAGCTTTCGATGCGCAACAGGGTGAACCCGTCGCGCTCGACGCCGACGCGTGCCAGGCACGGAAGGCGATGTGATGCCAATTGGCGGTTCATTTCGTCGAGGCTTTGGATGTGAACGAGCTCTTCCCGTTTTTTGACGGCCGGGATGCCGTGTCGTGTCGCTGCTGACCCTCCCATGACATAGCCTCCTTGCGGGGTGGAACGTGGATCGACCGGCCATTCAATCATATTTTCTTGGCTTTGTCAAGCCATATTCCTTCCCGCTCGACGAGGAAAAAGGCTTGACATTGAGCAAAAAATACGGTAGATAGAGCGGACCGTTTGGCTGGGCCATGCGGTGATCCTTACAAGGCACTCCCTTCCTGGCCGGGCCAGGACACATGGTATGACGCGGGCAGGGCCTGCGATCTGCCACCTGTGCGCATCGCGCGTCAGGTGTCCCATGTCGAATGACATCGTCAAGCCGGTCTCCCTCATCCTCCCCATCCCGCCCGAAAAGTTGGACAAGAGAGGATGGAAGGTGACCGTCACTCGGGCGTTCCGCGACGGCGAAGGCAAGACCGCCTTTCGCCCCGAAGTGCTCGAGAACCTCACCGAGGTGGAGATCTACAATCCCCGCTTCGGCGTCCTCCGCTATGGCATGACCCAGGGCGGATATGACGGCTGGGCCTTCCATGAAGTGGGAGGCGGCGGCACGGTCATCCTGCCTTGCGCCATGGTGAAGGGCCAGCCGTACGTGGGCGTGGTGCTCGAAAAGCGCCACAACATGGGCGGCGAGGTCTGGAACTGCCCGCGCGGCTTCCTGGACTCGGCGACCGAGAACCCGTTCGATGCCGCGCGGCGCGAGCTGGCCGAGGAGGTCTTCACCGAAGAACGCCTCGACCCCACGCGCTGCGACGTGTTCGCCCTTCCCGGCGAGCCCGGCAACTGCAACAGCGCCTTCTTCGAGACCCCGTCCCGGGGCGAAGGCATGCGCTACTTCGGCGCGCAGTTCAACGAGTCGGCGCTCGTCCAAGACGGCGACGGCTACGTGTTCCGCGAAGGGCTGCTCACGCCGAACGCCACGCTCGATGCCCAGCAAAAGGCCTCGGGCGAGCGCATCCTCAAGAGCCGCTTCATCCACTGGACCAAGGCGGCCCTGCTCTCGGACCAGTTCACCAATGCGGCGGTCGCCCGTCTCATCGTGAAGCTCGCGACCGAGAAGCGCTGATCGACACCCTCCTGCCACCCTTCCCGGTGGCTTTTTTGCGCGCAAAAAAAGACCCCTGCTGTTGCAGGGGAGGGGTGATGAACGGTCAGTCGGCGAAGCCGAGGGAGACGGTCCAGGCGCGCTTGGGACGGATGATGTCGCGCACGTCGGGGATGAACTGGAAGCTCATCCACTTGGTGGGCAAGGCATCGAGATCGGCGAGGACCTCCTTGGCCCAGCCGCAGTACTCGCGCATGGTCGCGTGGAAGCCGCTGGTCCAGGCCTCCCGCACGTCGTCCGGCAGGCCGTCGAACAGCTCTTCGAGCTTGTCCGCCGTCGGACGTCCGACCGTGGGATACGGCTCCACGTTCATGGCGAGGAAGTCGCTCCAGGCCCGCAGGGTGCGTTGCCGCATGTCGGTCGACAGATCATACGATTGTGCGACGGCGCGCATGATGTTCGCCGAACGCCTGGTCTGGCCGTCGCGGAAGGTCAGCATCGAGCCGAAGTCGAACTTGCCATACGGGCTCCACTTCGACTGGCTCTGTGCGAACATCGCGAAATGCTCGAGCATGGTGCGGCGATTGCCGTCAGCCTTGATCTCGGGGTCCTCGCGGAGCAGAGGCCGCATGTGCGGCCCATATTCCACGGGGTAATACCCGCCGTTCGCAAAGTCCTCATGGGCATTCGCGAGCGTCAGGTAATGGCGTCCGAGGTAGGTTGGACCATTGTTGTCGAGCCGGTCGATCCAGCGCGGCAGCCACAGGGCGAGGAAAGGGATGCCGTCTTGGGCCTGGGCGGGATACGGGTCGAGGATGCGGCGAATGCCGTCCTGACCCGTGGCCTCCACCTGCGTGAGGTGATGCGTATGCGCGGCGATGCCGAGCTCGATGAGCTGGCGTTCGGCCGTGTTGAGCCCGAAGCGGTCCTCTCGCGCCTGGAACAGGCCGTCGAGGACATAGGCGGCGACGCCCGCATGCTTGACCACGCTCTGCCGCTCGTCGTAGCGGCGGACGACGCCGCAGGCCGTGTCATGCAGGACGCCGGCCACGAAGCCCGTGAAGAGCTCCTTGGGGTCGGCGTCGAGGGTCGTGAGCAGGCGCAGGCCGTTCACGTAATCGCGGACGACATGGCCCAGGCCATGTCCCGGGTCGGCCTTCTCATAGGTCACGCCGGCGATTCGCAGGTCGGTGAGGATGGTCTGCACCGTCTTGATGCCACGCTCGATGGCCTGCGCGCGACTGACCACCTCGACCTTGTTGACCAAGGTGAAATAGTTGTTGCGGTAGGCGTTCTGCAGCTCTTGGACGAAGCGGAAACCGCCCGCCTCGTCCGACACCCGTTGCATGACTTCTTCCTTCGTATACATGTCGTTCCTCCCACGCGTTCGGGGTTGCACGTCTTCTAAGGTAAGGGGCGAGGGGTCTTTGTATACGAAAAAAGCCGCCAGGTCAAGGCCTTGAGGCGGCTTTCTTTGGGCTAGAACCCGATGGTCACGGTCTCGGACTTTGGGGTCAGGACGCCCTTCACGGTCTCGAGGACGTCGTATTGGATGGTCTTGCTATCCTGCCAGCGCACGGACATGAGCTGCTCGAACGGCGTACCTGCGCCCGTGGACTGCGTTTTGGTGAACAGGACGATGTGACGGACACGCTTTTGGGCCATGGTGTCCACGGCAATGCCTATCCTGCCGCGGGTGGTCTCATCATAGCCCGCGAACATGGCGCCGTCGGGGGACGGATTGCCGCGCATCAGGAGGAGATGGGACCCATCGGACGATTCATGCGAGGATGTCGGCGGCGGGGGCGGCGTCTGTGCCTGGTCCGTGGTCGTGGCCTCTGCCGGCGCGGGCACCGGCGCTTGTGGTGCGCAGGCCTGCACGGCCTGGTCCAAGCTGCCGAGCTTTTGCGACAAGCGCGCGATCTGCAAGGAGTGTGCGTCCAAACGTTGTCTCAAGGCCTGGATACGCGTCGACTGCAACACGCTGACGGCGGAGACGACCAACAATAAAGCCGTTCCCGCGATCCACACCGTATACTCCGGATGCTTGTTCGGGTGGTACTCATGCACGGGCTTGCGAGGGGCGGATGCTTTTCTCGGCATAGAAGGGTCTCCTTTCGCACATAATATAGCACGGAAGCCCCCTGCTTGATACGGTATGGGCACTATGGACACCTTGTCTTGCCCCGCGAAGACCTGCGGGCGGCTTGCCCCCGACGCCGTCTTACGGCGCTTGCATACCTCCCAGAACGGATTGAGCGGGACCGAGGCCGCGGAACGACGAGAACGTTTCGGCCCCAATCGCGGGCCTAAAGCGCCCAAGGCCGGTCTCGCCTCGCGCGTCATCGCCCAGTTCACGAGCCCCCTCATCCTGATCATGGCCGGGGCGGCGATCATCATGCCGTTCATCGGCTTCACCGAGGATGCCTACATCATCCTGTTCGTGCTGACGTTCAATACGATCGTCGGATTGGTGCAAGAAGGTCGGGCCTCGCGTGCATTGCAGACACTCGAATCCCTGTTCGGGAAGACGGCCACGGTGCGGCGCGACGGCCGTCCCGTCGAGATACCCGCCGAGGACATCACCGTGGGCGACATCGTCATCCTGAAAGAGGGCGATCGTATCCCGGCTGATGGGCGCTTCATCGCCGACTCCGGATTGCGCGTGGACGAGAGCTCGCTCACCGGCGAATCCGTCCTCGTGAACAAGACCTCCGCGGCCTTGGACGAACTCACGGCGGACGCGGCTTTGGGCGATATCCGAAACGCGGCGTATGCGCAGACCGCCGTGGTCTCGGGCAATGCCGTCATGGTCGTGAGCGCCGTGGGCGCGGATACCGAGTTCGGACGCATCGCCGCGACCCTGCTCGGCAAACAGACCGACCCCCCGCTCGTGAAAAAGGTCGCGGACCTGAGCCGCTTCATCGCCTTGTCGGTCTTGATCTTCTCGGGCGCGCTTTTCGCCGTGGGCCTGGTCATGGGCGAAAGGCCCGTCACCTTGCTCGCCACCATCGTCTCGCTTGCCGCGTCCATCATCCCCGAGGGCCTGCCCATCGTGCTCACCTTGGTGCTCGCCTCGAGCGTGCGGCGCATGGCGAACAACAATGCGGTGGTCAAACGCTTGAACGCCGTCGAAGGTTTGGGCCAAGTGCAGGTCATCTGCACGGACAAGACCGGCACCCTCACCCAGAACAAATTGGTCATACAGCACGTGCGCACGTTGGACGAGCTGTATCGCGTCGAAGGCATCGGCTTTTCGCCCGCGGGCGCCGTGCTCTCGTCCGAAGGCCATGTGCGCTATGGCGCGGTCTCGGACCTCGATGCCATCGGCCTGGCCTGTCGCCTGTTCGGCGATGATTCCTTGCGTCAGGCCGAGGACGGCTCCTGGCATGCCGTCCACGACCCCATACAAGGCGCCATGCTGGCCATGAGCGGACGCTATGGCGTGCCGCAGGATGACTGGGACCTCGTCGAGGAGGTCCCGTTCTCCTATGTCGACAAAAGACGCTCGGGCCGTTGGCACAAGGACGGTCGGAGCGTCGCCTTCATGGCCGGCTCGCCCGAAAGCGTGCTCGCCCAATGCGATCTGGACGCCGACGCGCGTCGGCACATGGAGGACCGCATCACCCATTTCGCCAGGGAAGGCCTGCGCATCGTGGGCATCGCCTCGCGCGACGCGGCGCTCCCGCTCGCGGCACGCGGGCCGTGGCGTTTCCTCGGCTTCCTCACCATGGGCGACACCTTGCGCCCCGACGTCATCGAAAGCATCGCCTGGTGCCGCGCCCAAGGCATACGCGTCGTGATGATCACGGGAGACCATCCGCAGACCGCGTTCTCCATCGCCCAAGCCGCGGGCATCGCCGAAAGCTCGGAGCAGGTGCTGAACGGCACCGAGCTCGAAGCGCTTTCCGACGACGCGCTCGCCGCGCGTCTCGACGACATCACGGTGTTCTCGCGCATCGCGCCCACGCACAAACTGCGCATCGTCGAGGCCTATCGCGCCAAGGGCCTGGTGACCGCCATGACCGGCGACGGCGTGAACGACGCGCCCGCCCTGCATCGCGCCGATATCGGCGTCGCCATGGGCAAGGGCGGCACCGACGTGGCCCGCGAGGCCGCGCATCTCGTGCTCTTGGACGATGATTTCTCGACCATCGTCGAGGCCATCAAGGAAGGACGCGCCACGGTGAGCAGTTTGCGCCGCGTCATCAGCTATCTGTTCTCGTGCGGCCTGGCCGAGGCCTTGGTCATCACGCTTTCCGTCCTGCTCAAGCTTCCCTTGCCGCTCTTCCCCGGCCAGATCATCTGGATCAACCTCATCACCGATACGTTCTTGGACGTCTCGCTCGGCATGGAGCCGCGGCATGGCGACGGCGGCCGCGATCACGGTCGTCTCATCGACCGCCGCTCGGCCCTGCGCATGCTCTACATGGGCGGCGTCATGGGGCTCTTGAGCTTCTTGGTCTATCTCGCGAACATCGGCCGCGATGCCGCGACCTTGACCACGGTGACCCTCACCGCGCTCGCCGTGTTCCAATGGTTCAATGCCTGGAGCTCGCGCAGCGAACATCGGTCCATCTTCCAGCTCAAGCCTTTCGGCAATCGCGCCCTCATCGCCGCCACCCTCACGGTCGCGGGATTGCATCTCCTCGCGGTCTACGCGCCCTTCATGCATCCCATCCTGCACACGACCCCGCTTCCCGCGTCCGCGTGGGAACAGATCGCGGCCATCGGCGTGCTCGTCATCGTGGCCGACGAGATCTGGAAACAGGTTCAGCGTCGGCGCTTGCGCCATTCCGCGATGGCCGCGTGATCGCCCGAGAGCAAGACGTCAGGCACTTTTTTCCCCAGGTATTCCGCGGGACGCGTGTAGTGCGGATATTCACCGCTTTCGGCATCGGACCAGGATTCTTCGTGCAATGATTCGGCGGCGCCGAGCACGCCGGGACGGAGACGCGCCGCCGCATCCAGCATGACCATGGCGGGAAGTTCGCCGCCGGTCAGGACATATTTGCCGATGGACAGTTCCTCGTCGGCCAAGATCTCGGCCACGCGCTCGTCAACGCCTTCATAGCGACCGCAGAGGAAGACCAGACGGTCATAGCCGGACAAACGCGCCGCATCGGCCTGGGTGAAGACCTTGCCTTTGGCGGACGTGAGGATGACGCGCGTCTTTTTCGCGGCGGCCGTCTTGCCGCCTTTTTTGTTCCGCACCTTGAGCGCCATGAGGGCGCGATGGAAAGGCCCGACCTGCATGACCATGCCCGCTCCCCCGCCGAAAGGCTTGTCGTCCACGCGATTGTGCTTGTTCTCCGCCCAGTCGCGCAGGTTATGCGTGCGCAGGTCGAGGAGCTTGGCCTTGGCCGCGCGTCCCAGGATGGACGTCTGGAGATAGCTCTCGCACACCTCGGGGATGACCGAGATGATGTCCGCCGTGAGGACCTTGGCCTTGCGCGCTTTTTTCATATCCAAGGGAGTATGACGAAAGCCGGAAGAAAACACAAAACCCGCGTGAGCGGGTTTTGATGAACGACATCTTAGATACCGAGGTCTTCGAGGTCCTTGTCCGACACGAGACCGGCGTCGCCATGCATGGCGGCCGGACCGGCGCTCTCGCCATGGGCCGTGGCCTTGTGCTCCTGATGGGTGCGACGGGCGTCCTCGGGCTCGTAGATCTTGAGATTGACGCGGGCATCGTCCTTGGCGCCGACGATCTTGAGCAGGATGCGCAAGGCGCGGGCCGTCTGGCCTTGGCGGCCGATGACATAGCCCATGTCCTCCTGATTGACATGGAGGGTGATGAGCACGCCGCGTTCGTCCACGGTGCGCTCGGCTTTGACGTCCTCGGGATGGTTCACGATGGACTTCACCACGTACTCGACGAATGCCTGATCACGAAGCTGTTCTGCCATATCTGCGGTCTTCTCTGGAAAGAAGGGTGTCAATTATTATGACCTATACGCTAGCATAGGGGGTTTTGCCCATCAACCAACAAAAAAGGCGCCTGTTAGGCGGCCTTTTTCGCAAGCTTTTCGCGGCGGCGCTTGGAAACGCTCTGTTTCTTGCGCTTCTCGCCTTCGACCAGTTTTTGGTCGACGAGCAGGTTCCAGACGGTGTCCGAGGCCTGCGCGCCGTGGTCGAGCCAGTACTTGATGCGGTCGTTCTTGAAGTTGATGGCCGGCGGTTCGACGAGCGGGTTGAAGTGGCCCAGGTTCTCGAGGTATTTGCCCCAGGGGTCCTTGGACTTCTCCGACACGATCAGGCGATAGGACGGCTGCTTCTTCTTGCCGACGCGGCTAAGACGGATGGTCAACATGATGAGTAATATCGGTCTCCCGATGATTTAAGAGCTATCACAGAGAGCACATGACGTGCGGGGAATATAGCCGAAAGCCCGAAAATCGTCAAGATTAGGCCTTTTTAGGCCCGGAGACCTGTTCCTTTCTTGAGAAGATGCAGGTTATAGGCCGCCAGACCCGATGCGACCAGGATGAGGAAGCTCGTCCCGACCCACAGATTGGTGTCATGCACGCCATAGAAGCCGTAGCGAAGGCCGTCCACCATATAGACTATGGGATTGGCCTGCGAGAGGTATTTGAACACCGGCGGCAGGGATTGCACGGAGTAGAACACGCCGCCGAGATAGGTCAGCGGGGTGAGCACGAAGGTCGTGAAGGTCCCGGCATCGTCGAAGCTGGTCGCGAAAAGCGAATTGAGGAAGCCGCCGAGCGCGAACACGAGGGCGGTCAAGAGGGCGAAGCCCAGGACCACGAAAGGATGCGCGACCCCCGGACGCACGAACACGAGCGAGACGAGGAAGACCATGCTGCCCGTGATGAAGGCGCGCACCACGCCGCCGAGCACATAGCCCGCGAGCATGGTGCGGATGGACATGGGCGAGACGAGGATCTCCTCGATGCTACGCATGAACTTCACGCTGAAGAACGAGAACACGACGTTCGTATACGCGCTCGTGATGACCGACATCATGATGATGCCCGGCACGATATATGCCATGTACGTGATGCCCTTGATGGGCGCGATCTGGCTGCCGATGAAGGTCCCGAACACGATGAAGTACAGGCTTTGCGTGATGACCGGCGGGAGGAAGGTCTGCTTCCAGATGCGGAAGAGGCGCGTGACCTCGCGGTTCAACAGGGTCTGCAGGGCGACGAGTTGGATGCGGTCCATAGCTAGTTTCCGGTTATGCCGAGAAAGGCTTGTTCGATGCGGTTCGCCGTGGGGCGTATGTCCGTGACCGTCTCGCCCTTGCTTGAGAGCTCCGTGACGAGATCGGTGACGCTTTGTCCCGCGGCGAGCTCGATGTCGCGCGTGCCGGCCGCGCCGAGGCTGACGCGATAGGTCTGCGACGGGATGGAGGCGATGAGCTCGACCACGGAGGAATCCTGCACCTTCTCGCCTTTCTTGAGGATGACCACGTTGCGGCACAATTGCTCCACCTCTTCGAGATAATGCGTGGTGAGCAGGATGGTCGTGCCTTCCGCGTTCAATTGCTTGAGATAATCCCACATGCCGCGGCGCAGCTCCACGTCCACGCCGGCCGTGGGCTCGTCGAGGAGCAGGACCTTGGGGCGATGCATGAGCGCGCGGGCGATCATGAGGCGGCGCTTCATGCCGCCCGAGAGGGCGCGCGACGGCATGTCGCGCTTGTCCCACAGGTCGAGGGCCTTGAGCAGCTCCTCGGCGCGGACCAGGGCCTCGGCGCGCGGCACGCCGTAGAAACCGGCCTGGTCGATGAGGATGGGCATGACCTTCTCGAAGATGCTGAAGTTCATCTCCTGCGGCACGACGCCGATGCAGGCTTTGACCGCGTCCGGGTCTTTGTCGATGTCATGGCCGAGCACGGTGATGGTGCCGCCGGATTTGACCACCAAGCCCGTCAGGATGCCGATGATGGTGGTCTTGCCGGCGCCGTTCGCGCCCAGGAGCGCGAAAAAGTCGCCTTGCGCCACGTCCAGGTCCACGCCTTTCAAGGCTTGGGTGCCGGTCGCATAGGTTTTCGTCAGGCCTCGAAGGCTGATGGCGGACATAGTTTATGTACCGGTCGCGGCGAGATACGCGGGGCGGGATGCGCAGGCCGCCATCCAGCGCATGATGTTCGGGTATTTCTCGAAACTGAAACCGCCGAGACGCGCATAGCCGAGCGAGACGACGGCGCCGATATCGCCGACCGTGAAGGAATCGCCGGCGACATACGGACGAGTACCGAGCAAGGTCTCGAGCGCGGGCAAGATGGCGTCGAGCGCGGCGGTGGCCGTGGCCGTCTTGGCCTCGTCCGGGGCATTGCGCCAGACCATGAAGGCCAGGTCGAGGCCGTGCTTTTGCACGTTATACATGGCCCACAGCGCCCATTGCAGGGCCTGTTCGCGCATCTCGGGCGTGGTACCCAGGAGCTCGGGCTTGAAGCGCTCGGCAAGATACGCGGCGATGGCATAGGACTCCGCCATCTTCACGCCGTCGATGTCGATGGCCGGGATCTGGCCGACCGGGTTCACGGCGAGGAACTCCGGGGACTTATGTTCGCCTTTGGACAGGTCGACGTTCTTGGTCTCGTAGTCGAGACCGGCCTCGCGGAGCATCCAATGGACGCGCAGGGATGAGCCCGCTGCGGCGCCGTAAACGGTGATGTGCATAGTGGAGGCACGGTACAGGGGAAAAGAAAAACCGCCAAGGGTGGCGGTCAGGGAAGGTTCACGAGGGCGGCGGCCGTGATGCCGGACGAGACGGCGGCGGCCGTGGCCTGGTCCATGCCGCGCAGCTCGAGCGCCGCGTCGAGCAATTGATGGGCATTGTCATAGAGGCCACGCAGCTTGGCGGCGTCCACGTCGCATTGGCAAAAGTCCTTCGCGGGCAGCGAGATGGCGAAGGGCCCCGTCGCGTTCACGCCATAGCAGGCCTTGGCGCCGGCATCGTCCGGCTTGTCCCACGCGGCGAAGACGATGTCTATGGAAGGCGCGGCCGTGGGGTCGCAGGCGTCGAGGAGGGTGACGCGGCATTCGCGCGCGCCGTCCGCGATGCAATCCCCTTCCGCGGGATGATGCGTGCCCGGCACGGCCTCGGTGCAGCCCGCCGCGAGGGTCGCGTAATAGGTCTGCTTGGCCTGGAGCGCGTCTTGCGGCAAGAGCTTGCCGCCTTGGGACTGGATGGCGTCCGTGAGGCCGGGTCCATATGTGATGCGCACGGGTTTGCCGACCTTGCGCGCCTGGACATGCGCATCGAGCAGGGCGTCCTCCAGGGGGCCCGAGACGCTCTTCCAGCGGCCATCGCCGTTCTCGACGGTCACCGCGTACATGCCGATGCCGGCGATGTCGACGAAGACGTCGAAGGTCTCGGCCGCGTCGCCACGAAGGGCAAGGTCGGCACGGCATGTCGCTTGTCCGACGAGCACGTCGTTCAAGCTGGGACGCGGGGGCGTGTCATCGCCGCAGGCGAAGAGGAGGGAGGCGAGCAGGACCAGGGCGAGCAACAGGCCGCGGACAAGGGTCCTCATGGGTATCCTTTCGGTGGAAGGTGCGCGGGCATGGAACACCTCTGGACAGGCACCGTCAAACGCGGCATATATGTCCCACGCTCTTTCATCCTGGAGGATGCATGGACATCAAGAACGCCTATGCCCTGGCGGAACGGATCTTCGCCGGCCATGAGGAGACGCCGATATTCGACGGCCAAGACATGCACGGGACCATTGCCCGCCTCACCCACCTGTTGCTCACCGAGCCGCATGAGGACGGCGCCGCCGCCCTCGTCATCATGGGCTATGTCCGCAAGCAGCAAGGGCTGGACATCGCCAAAAAGCTCTTCGGCTATATCCGGACCTTCGCGGACTGCGACCGCATCCGCGCCGCGGCCGTGCTCGATCGCTTCCGTCTCGCGGTGCAAGGCCCGCGCATAGAGACCATCCCCGATCTGCAGGCCAAGTCTCGCGCGTTCCTGCAGACCGCCGAGATCATGCGCGCCGACCTGGCCAAGAACCGCGAGATCGCGAACGCCATCCGCGCCCGCTTCAACTAGATACCGCCCTCCCTCCGGCGGTTTTTTCATAATCCGAGCCTTGACGGAGGCCGAAAAACGGCCTATCCTAGCGCCACAACATGGCCCCATCGTCTAACGGTTAGGACAGCGGCTTTTCAAGCCGTTAACAGGGGTTCGACTCCCCTTGGGGCTACCAAAAACATATCCCACCTTCACGGTGGGATATGTTTTTGTGTGCATGACAAATTTAAGGTCACATTCTGTTACCTTAAAAGGGTCGCGTGACAGCGGTGGCTATCTCCCCCTCCCTAATCCCATGAACGTCCTGATATCCAAAGGGAATTCCAAGATGACATGCAGGAGGCTCAAAAAGAGCAGGGCTTTGAAGCCGATCTCGTAGTTCCACGCATAGAGCCCGACCGCGCCGACCCATCCCGCGAGGATGAGAAGGGCGCGAGGGCGGGAGACGAGATGCCATTTGATGACCGAGGTCTTTGAGAACCAGTTCAGATAATGGTAGAGATACGCGAAGGCCACGAAACGCATGACGCTCAAACCCGCGGACGAAAAGAAGGCGTCTTGATAGGTGAACGAGGTCCCGGGATGGAAGAACCGCATCAATAAGATGTTCATCGGCACGAAGTTGAGATAGGCCTGTCGCATCCCTTCCCCCACGGCCTGCGGCAATGAAGGAAAGACGAGCAAGAACGCGGCGCATACGAGAAGCGCGACGAACGCGGCCAGCCCCCATCGCTTGTCTTTGTCCTTGAGCGTTCCCGCGAGCATGAAACCGCCGGTGAACACGAAGACATGGATGATGGTCGGCAAGAGGATGGCAATGGTGACGAGCACGGCCATCGGCACGCCGCCCGCGGACAGGGCCCAGAGAGCCGTGCCGATGCCTGCCGCGACGAGCATCCAGGACCGAGGGCCCGTTTTCGGCAACAAGGCGAAGGCCAGGACGAAGGCAGCGGGAACGAGCATGGGGCTTATGGCGGCGAGGACGGACACGAGGCCCGCCCCGGGCAAGACGGCAAGGCACATGGCCACGAGCCACAGGACGTTCTGCCTCTTGTCGACGAAATACCCATGTTGGTCCAACCACGAGATCTCGGTCAGATAATGCAGGGGCCCAAGTACGGCATAGGCGCCCAAAAACGTCTCGAAAGGCCACAGGAACGCCGCGAGGACGGAAAGCAGTATCAAGCCGATGTTCAACCTGTTCACCTGGGCCGTGTTCATGGCGGATACGGTAGCATATGAAAAGAAAAAGACCCTGCTCTTCGCGAAGGGCGGGGTCGTATCACGTGAACTTTTCGAGGAGACCAAGGTGCTGGCAGCGGTCCAGGACGAAGTCGAAGTCCTGCCGCAGCTCGGCGAGACGGCGGAAGCGCCGCGTCGTATCCACCTCCACCTTCCAGAACGAGGCGCGGACCTGGAACAGGTTGGGCGTACCCTCCTGCCGCCTATCGCCATACCAGTCGATATGCACCGCGTTCGCACCGGGCGGCGTGATGCGGTCCAGGACCGAGAGGACGCAAGGCGGACGCCAATCCGTCCTCGGGTACTCGATCTCGTAGATCTTGAGGGCCTTGATCCGTGCGATGGCCGTGACGGGAAAATGCGGTTCTGACGTGAGGACGGATTCACCCTTTTCGTATTGCGACGGGTCGAGATATTGGGTGAACCACGCATCGTCGGTTCCCCGTCCGCCTTTCCGAAGCACGTAGCAGTCCCCGGCCTTGGACGCGTTCGGGTCTTCCGCGGGGCCGGGCGGCTCCACGAAATGCTCCCATTCGCGCAAGATGCCCGGGATCAGACGCCGGAACTCCGGCATGATGCCCGTGATGCGGTCCTTGTCGCGTATCCCGACGACCATCTGCGCCGAACCCATGAAGTCCTCTTCCGTCGTCGCGCATATCTCGGTATACCCGAGGATATGCTTGTTCACGTCATCGTGCTCATGGAAGAAGTAGGCGCGTTCGAGCATGAGCGGATAGGCGCGCGGCGCATACCCCTCATCCGTCAGCATCCGCTCCCATGAACGATAGGAGAAGACATGGACCATGTCCCGGATGACCGTGGCGCGGTCGAGCTCTTGCTCGGGGACATGGCCTTTGAGCCAGGCGTGCGTCTCGTCCCGATGCCGGGCCAAGAACGCCTCGGCGTTCCGTCCGAGATACGCCCGCACGATGGGGTCCTCTTTCGCGATGTCATACGTGTACTGATTGGTGCTCAACCCCCTGGCCACGGTCCCGCGTTCATACGAGAGCATCTCGATGGCGATGAGGTTGGGCGCATCCGTGCGCAGGGCCTTCGCGACCAATGCTTTGAACGTGTCACGCTCGAGGCAGAGGTCATGGCCATAGGCCACTTGCTTCCCTTGGTTGGATCGCAGATCTCGTCTGGCGATCGGCTCGGGTCCGCCGCCATGCGCGAACACGTAATACGGCTTGCCTTTGTACAGGCCGTAGTACAGCCAGGAATCCGTGACGAAGCTCGTGTGCCAAGGGTGCTGGTCCCTGCGCGTCGCGAGGCGTGCGTCCACGATGTCTTCCATGGTCGCGAGCCGTCCGCCGGGGCCCGCGAAATCCGCGGCGAGCTTTCGTTTGGCCTCGAAGCCACCCTGATGATGGAAGGCTTGCACACGAACGGTGTTCTTCGGGAATGTCATCGCATCCTCCTGTGAAAGGGCAGGCGCAACCTATCAAAAACCTGGCATCGGGTCAAAAGAAAAACCGCCGTGTCAGGCGGTGCGAGAAGGGTCGGGGTTCGCGCGATCGAGCACGCGTCGTCGCAGGACGATGAGGCCCAGGGCCACGGCGATGACCGTGAGCAAGGTCCCGGTCGCGGTCCACACCGTCGCGATGAGATCGGCATCCCAAGGTCGTCCCTCGATGGACGTGGAGACCACGGACAGGACGGCCACATACCCGATGCGCGAGAGGAGGGAATGCAAGGACCCATAGGTCGCGCGATACGCGCTTTCGACGCGCCGCTGGATGAAGATCTCGAGGAGCGGAAAGAACATCCCGCGACCCAGTTCGTGGAGGACCACGAAGGTCACGGCCATGACGGTGCCCGGCATGAGGCCGATGCAGGCCAGGCCAAGACCCGTGAGCAGGAGCGAGAACGTGAGCGCGGGCGCTTCTTGCGCGGCGCTCAGACCTTTGCGACGGACGAGATAGGCCGCGAGGGCGAGCGAGGCGTTCATCGGCACCCAGAGCAAGGTCGTGTCCGTCCGACCGATCTTGTCGCCGAAATAGGGCGACCAAAAATGGTTGAACGGCAGGACGAGGCCGAAGGCCATGCCGGCCACCGCGGCCCACAAGAGCCCGCGGCCTGTACAGAGGATGCGCCAGCTCATGCGAAGCGGGTTGGGACGCACCGCGACGGGCTCGGACGGCACGCGGTCTTCGTGCATGGAGCGGAACGCGATGATCGCGGCGACCAGCATGCTGGAGCCGGCCATGAGCCAGGTCCAACGCTCCTCACGCATGCCCGCCCAGCCGCCGGCGACGCCGCCGACCAAGGTCGCGATGGACCGGTATTGCGCGGCGCGGGCCACGGTCGAGCCATATGCCTCGTCTTCGCCGCGCGCATGCAGGGCATCCTTGATCCAGGCGCCGAGCGCGCCCGAGATGAAGGCCATGCCGACGCCGATGAGCATCTCATAGAGCACGGCGGTGATGAACCCCGTGGCCGTGGCATAGAGCAGGGCGGAGAGCCCCGTCACGGTGACGCCGACGCGCACCGAGAGGGCGCGGCCGAACCTGTCCGCGAACAGGCCCGTGGGCAGTTCGCAGAGCAGGATGGTCACCCAGAACCACAGATTGACCTGTCCCATCTGCGAAGGGCTCAATCCCAGGCGTATCAGGTACGGCCCATAGCTCACGATGGTGAACGACAGGCCCAGGTCATACAGCGCGGTGAAGAGGAAATAGGTATGTCGAGGGTGCACGTGACCTCCCTCTTATTCCATAAGGGGAAAGCGCCGACCCTGTCAAGGGATGGGCAACAAAAAAACCCGCGGGATGCGGGTGAGCTCACGTTTTTTCCGCCATCTTCTCGACGGCTTCATGCGCCTTCCAGAACCTGTCGGTGACCGGGGGCACGCCGTGGAAGCCGCGTGGGCCCAGCGGGCTCAAGATGGGCAGGGCCTTGAGCGTCAATGCCGGGCCCAGGAGGTCCTGGTATGGCAATCCTTTGCCGTGAAGGTCGATGATGGCCGTTAAGAGCATGTCCAGGATGTCGTCGATGCGCAGCTCTTTGCCGCGCTGATCGTACACCCGGATGCCCCACATGCCCTCGAGCTCCTTCCGCCTGTCGTCAGACGACATGTCGGGGAAGATGTTCTGGACCTGGAAGAGCCGTGCGGCTTGGTCGAGGTTGAAGTGACGGATATACCGCCACTGCATGAGCATGGAGAACGTCACTTCTTTGGCGCCGCCGGTGCTGTATTCCCAGCCGTCCATGACATAATGGGCGCCTGCCATCTCGCCGATGACGCGATACCACAGTGACATGTACGCGTCCTGCGACCAGCGCCACTTCTTGGCCTCGAAGACCGAGGGTGCGATGAAGAGCAGGTCCTTGCCCGCGCCCAGCGTATCGGCAAGCGCGATGCCCTCGACGATGTTCGGCTTGATGACGAGCTCATAGAGCGCGTCCTTGCCGAGCTTGGCGATGAGCTCGTCCGTGGTCTTCACGCCGTTCGCACACAGCACGTCGAAGTACCGCTTGCCGCTCGTGATGGGCATGCCCACGTACGCGATATGCTTGCGCCGATCGCCGCGGAACGACCGATAGGCCCCGAGCACGATGCCCAGGTTGCCCAGCTCGTCCGCGGTCAGCCGCTCGTATGAACCGTTCACGTCCGCCAAAGGATGCGTCGTCATGTGAACCTCCTGTGAAAGGGCAGACGGAACCTACCAAAGGCCGTCTTCCCGGTCAAAAAAAACCCGCGAGATGCGGGGGCGCCCTTCAGGGCGTGTAGGTGAAGCTGACGAGGGTCATGGTCGACGACGTGTTGTTCGAAGGCGGCTTGCCTTGGAACAGCCAGTTGTTGATGTGCGTGACCTCGAGGCCTGGCACGAAGTTGTTGGGGCCCGTGTAGACCCAGTCCTGGACGATGACGCTGTTGGTCTCGACCTGGAACTCGACCTGGGTCGGGCTCCAGATGATGCGCTCCTTGTGCCAGTTGCCGGCGACGATGTCCTGGTGCCAGTACCGGAAGTCGGAAGGCTGGACGCCGAAGTCGCCGTTGTTCGGGTTGCTGCCATTCCCCCACTTGGACCACTCGATGTCCAGCTCGTGGGTGTCATCCTGGTACAGGAACAGGCCCTCGACCAGGTTCTTGTTGATGATGTCGGAACGGTTCTTGAGGAAGAACTCGTAGGTCCCGTAGCCGAGCGAGCTCGGCAGATAGACCTCGGCGCAGTACCACACGCCGGCGATCTTCTGCACCTTGAGGTTGAGGCTGCCCGTGCCGTCGATCCAGACGGTATCGGACGCATCCCTCCAGTTGTTCGGACCGGGCCCGAGGCCGTTGCCGTTCTTGACGTTCCAGGTATATCCCGACCAGGTGATGGTCGTGAGCGCCTGGGAGACCTGGCCGACATGCTCGTCGGGAGCCTGGGCCACGGAAGAGGTGTCGGTCTTGGGGCCGTCGGTCTGGCCGCCGCAAGAGGAGAGCATGGCCACGATGGCCATCAGCAGTGTGAACAAGAACGCACGCGTGGATCTCATCGTGATCCCCTTTCTGTGGATGTCGTTTCCGAAGGAAGCTAAGGGTGAAAGTGCCGCAAGAGCATGTCATGTTTTCGCTCTACGGTCAAGAAAAAACCCCCTGTCCGTGCGTGTCGAGCGGGGGTTCAGAGCGTGGGCTGTTGGGCGCCGGTACGGACCTCGATGGAACCGTCTTCCGCCCGGAGCAAGTTGATCTCCAGGGAGCCGAAGCTGACGAAGATGATGTTCGCCACCTCGGCCGGGTCCATCAAGCCGTCGGTCTTGATGTCGCTGTTCGCGAAGAAGCCGGTCTTCATCCCCCAGGGGTTGACCACCAAGCAGCTTGAGCCGGGCAGGTCGCGGGAGAGCTCATGGGCGAAGGCGCGCGCGAACCCGACCTTGGCCGCCTGCAGGGCGCTGAACACGGCCTGCGGCCTGTGCGGCGTCTTGTACGCGAGCACCGAGCCGACGACCGCGAGACGGTACGGCTGCTTGTCGGCAGACATCACGCGCGAGCGGTGGAACTCGCGCAGGAAGTTGATGGGGCCGGTGAAGTGAGTGGCCGTGAGACGGTCCACATCGACGGAAGACGTGTTGATCAGCGGTCCGCGATGGAAGACGCCCGCCGTCCAAAAGACGTATCGCGGCTTCACCTTGGCGGCGTCGAGGAAGTCGAAGACGCGTGCGTGCTCGTCGACCTTGGAAAGGTCCGCGGTGACGAAGAGCGAACCGTCGAAAGCGGGGGTCTGCTGGGCCGTGGTCGCCGTGCGGCCCACCACGATGGGCGTGATGGGATCGCTCTTGCCCTCGGCGTCCTTGTTCGCCAGGCAGCGCAGGGCGATGGCGCGGCCAAGGCCGCGGGTCCCGCCCAGAATGAGAGCCGTCGATGCACTTTTCGGTGATGACATTCCCGTACCTCCATTGGTGAAAGGGCCGATGGATGTCACACGAAAAAAGCCGCCGTGTCAACCTTTGGCAAGGCCGAACAGGGCGGCAGGGAGGGTGTGGGCCATGGCCTTGAGCCGTCGCGGCGCGACATGCCTGATGGTCGCGACATACGAGGCCTGGTCGCAGATGGGCCAGTCGGAACCGTAGATGACGCGGTCGAGACCGCCCGCGATCTCGCTGAAGCGTTTGAGGTCCTTGGACAGGCGTTTGACGTCCGCGGGCTTGAACTTCCCATACACCATGCCCGAGACATCGGCATACACGTTCTTGTTCTTGGACACCACATGCGCCGCCTCGCGGACATAGGGCCAGCCAAGATGCGCGATGACGATCTTGAGCTCGGGCAGATCGGTCGCGATATCGTCGATGCAGAACGGATGCGCGTACTTGAGCTTGCTGCCCGGCACTTTGTCGTACAGGTCGCCGGCATGGAAGATGACCGGCTTGCCCATGTCCGCGCAGATCTCGAGATACGGCCGCGCGGCCTCGTCGGCCGGGTACCAGTGCTCGCCTTTGTAGCCGGGATAGAACTTGAGCCCGGAGACATAGCCCGAGACCAGCCAGGAACGGACGCGTTCCGGCTTCGGCCTGTCCGCCGCGAGCGGCGAGACGGAGCCGATGGCCGTGAGTCGGTCGCGATGCGGGATGATGGCATCCACCAGGCGTTCCGTCGGACACTCATTGATGTTCCCGGCGAAGACGAGGGCGCGAGCGATATGCGACTTGTCCATCGAACGCAGCAGTTCTTCCGCGCTCTTCACGATGGCGCCGCCGAAACCGATATGCGTATGGCAATCGATGATCATGCCGACCTCCTCTCCGGAAATAAAAAGAGCACGACGCAGCATAGCAGACGTCGTGCAGGGCGCAAGAGGTTCAGGGGTCCGACCGGAGGGCATCCATGCGCTTCCGGACCTTGTCGCCGCGCGCCGTGAGGCGGAAGAGCTCCGGCGTGCCTTTCCCGGGAGCTTGGGACCCGACCAAGTCTGCGGCGATGAGGAGATCGAGCTTGGGACGCACGATCTCGACAGGCAGATGGACCACCTGGACCAGCCGATCGAGATCGACCGCGCCGGGAATGAATATCTCGTTGAGGAGAGGGCGGAAGCCATGCTCGAGCAATGTGCGCGCGGCCTCGTCGATGTCCTGCTCTTCGTCGAGGACCGTGATGGTCGCGTGCAGGACATCGCGCAGGGCGAAGACATAGCCGTTCACGAATGGGTCGTCCGTGAAACCGGAATCCGTCCCTTGCAGGCGGGCAAGGTCCGTGAGGACTTGGCGAAGGACGTCGAGACGGCCGCGCGGCAGTTCATTGCCGATATCGTCGCCGACGGCGTGAAGGACATGGTCCCTCCCTTTGAGGCCTTTGAGCTTTTTCAAGACGCGTTCCGGTCTCATACTTCCTCCCTCCAGTTGATATACCGCGGGTCGATGCGCCAGGCCTCGCGTATCCAGGCCAATCTGATGGCGGCACGCGACACCGCATTGCGATCGGACTCGCCGCGGCTGATGAGCCTTGCGGTGATGTCCAACTGCTTTTCGTAGTCGCGTGGCTGGACGCGGGCCGCTTGGCGCGCGACCTTGAGCTCCCAGGCGTCGGTGCCTAGGTTCATCCCCCATCTCCCCGGATGCAATGCGGGGTGGGCATTGATGAGGTCCTTGGTCTCCTCATCAAGCGGCTCGTCCTCGGAGCCGGCCAAGAAGCCGACCACTTCGTTGAGCATGTCGTCGGCCAAGCCTTCGTCGGCCGGGTAATCGATGTGATCGACGCCGTGCAAACAGACGCGACAGCCGTTCACGTGGACGCGAAGCGCCTTGCGTTCCGCCGGTTCGAGCCTGGCGAGCGCGGGGTCTTGCGGGTTCTCTGCGAGGTCCTCGAGCAAAGCCTGGAACAGGTCACAGGGTACGGTGGACACGGGAAACCTCCGATGAAAGGTGCCTGGTCAGGATGGCATGCACCGATGTGCCTGTCGAGACGTTGACGCCGTGATGACGACGCGCGAACATCCCCCGCAGACCTTTCACCTATCCCGGAGGGATAAATGGACCTGACCGTCATCGCGAAAAAATATTTCCTGACCCTGCCCTCCCTGACCCTCGTCGACGCCGTACGTCGCAAGGACAAGGACGCGACCCTCAACGCCTTCGACCAGGACCTCGTCCTCAAGTACCTCGGTCCGTTCTTCGCGCCGGGACAAAGGCCTTGGTCCCGCGCCTCGCTCCATCTCGCCGGGCTCATCCGCCTGCCGAGCACGCGCTCGGTCGCGGTCGTGCGCGCCATCTCGTACGAGGCCACGGTCTTCGCCTGCGAAGGACGGATCTACGACGCCCTGTCCCTGCGCTTCACGCATGCGGGCGATGGTCTGGCCTTGCGCCGGGCCTTGCGGGATGACGCCTTGCGCGGCGGCATCGAACACGCGGCGCTCGGCGCCCGCCCCGGCATCCTCTTTCCCGAGACCGAACCGGGCGACCCCGCCTGGATGGAGCTCGACCTACGCACGCGGCGCGTCGAGACCATCCAGATGAACGGCTTCGACGACGGCTTCAATGACGAGCTCTATCTCATGAGCCTCGTCGGCGAGTTCGACGATGCCGCGCCGCATAGCCACTGGCTGTTCGACCTCGAGCGGGCCAAGGCCCTGCCGCCCCACATCCCGCATGTCGATCTCTCCACCTAGCCCTTCGGGGCTTTTTTCATGCCAAAAGAAAAACCCCGCAGAGGCGGGGCGACCCAGTCTATGAAGGACGTTTGCTCGGCACCTGATGGCAGGCGCGGCAGCGGGGCTCGTAGCGGAAGCCTTCGAGGCACACCGTATGGGTGGCCTCGCCGCGGAGCGAGGGGGCCTCGGTCCCGTCAGGCAACACGCGGAAGCGTTGCGAAAAGATGGCGGGGGCGCCGCAGGCGCGGCATTTGGCGAACAGCCGTTCGAGGCCGTCCGATCTCACCACCATGCGGGCGATGACATCGAAGGCTTCTCCGCGGAAGTCCGTCTCGCGCGAGGCCAGGATGACCCGGCACCCGTGCCCGATGAGGTCCTCGACGCATTCGATGAGACCGTGTTGGAGGAAATGCCCATTGTCGATGCCGACGATCTGGACACCCTCCTTGAGCACTTTTGGCGGGATGTCCGCCGCGTAATTGACGGCCACGAGCTCGAACGGGAGCTCGCCCTCATAGCCTTGGGGCGGGAATGTCCCGTCCAGGCACGCGAGCGCGCTCACGAAGCCCATGGTCCTGCGGCCTTCGACGGCATGGCCGGCGAGGCGTTTGGCGAGGGTCGCGCTCTTGTCCGAGCTGACCGGCCCGATGATGGTCTCGAGGGTCCCAAGGCGGACACCCTCTTGTTGCACAAGTTCCACGTGACCTCCCTGTCCTTTTTGGAACTGCGAAAGGACATATACTTATAGACCAAAAACCCGCCTGATGCAAGCGGGTCTTTTCGTCCGCGCGAAGCGGCTATTCCGTGGTCTCCGGGGCCGAGAAGCGGCGCCCATGGCTGCGATAGCGCTGGGCGGTCTTGAGACGCGCCGTTTCGCGCTCGAGCGCGGCGGCCGCGGCGGCGAAGGACACGTCGTCCGTGCGCACGGTCTGGGCCATGACGGCCTCGGCGCGCGTCTTCGCGGCCTCGATGGCCTCGAGCTCCAGCTCATGGCCGCGTTCGGCCGTCTCGGCGAGCACGCGCACCCGACCGCCTTCGGAGATCTGGACCACGCCGCCGGTCACGGCCACGTCCTCTTCCTCGTTCCCGCGCACCAGATGCAACACGCCGGCCGCGACGTTCGCGACCAAGGCGGCATGATGCGGCAGCACGGTGATCTCGCCATCCTGGGTCGGGATGGTGGCCTGGTCTATCTCCTCACGGAGCACCAGGCGTTCAGGCGTGACGAGCTCGAACAACATAGTTAGGCCTTTGCGGCGGCCGCGACGACCTCTTCGATGCTCCCCTTCATGTAGAAGGCCTGTTCGGGGATATGGTCGAGCTTCCCGTCGATGATCTGCTCGAAACCGGCGATGGTCTCTTCGAGCGTGACGTATTTGCCGGGCGCGCCGGTGAAGATCTCGGCCACGTGGAAGGGTTGGGACAGGAACTTTTGGATCTTGCGGGCGCGGGCCACGGTCTGCTTGTCCTCATCGGACAGTTCGTCCATGCCCAAGATGGCGATGATGTCCTGCAGGTCCTTATAACGTTGCAGGGTGCGCTGCACGGCGCGGGCCACGCGATAGTGACGCTCGCCCACGGTGAGCGGGCTCAACATGGTCGAGGTCGAATCGAGCGGGTCCACGGCCGGATAGATGCCGAGCTCGGAGAGCGGGCGCGACAGCACCACGGTGGAGTCCAAATGGCTGAAGGTCGCGGCCGGGGCCGGGTCGGTGAGGTCGTCGGCCGGCACGAACACGGCTTGCACGGAGGTGACGGAACCCTTGGAGGTCGAGGTGATGCGCTCTTGCAGACCGCCCATCTCGGTGGCGAGGGTCGGTTGATAGCCCACGGCCGACGGGATGCGGCCGAGCAAGGCGGACACTTCGGCGCCGGCCTGGGTGAAACGGAAAATGTTATCGACGAAGAGGAGGACGTCCTGACCGTCCTTGTCGCGGAAACGTTCGGCCATGGTCAGGGCCGTGAGGGCCACGCGGGCGCGGGCGCCGGGCGGTTCGTTCATCTGGCCGAACACGAGGGCCGTCTTATCGAGCACGCCGCTCTCATGCATCTCGCGATACAGGTCATTGCCCTCGCGCGTGCGCTCGCCCACGCCGGCGAACACGGAGTAGCCGCCATGCTCCGAGGCGATGTTGCGGATGAGCTCCATGATGACCACGGTCTTGCCCACGCCGGCGCCGCCGAACAGGCCGACCTTGCCGCCCTTCACGAAGGGACAGATGAGGTCCACGACCTTGATGCCGGTCTCGAGGATCTCGGACTTGGTGGATTGTTCGGTGAAGGGAGGGGCCGCGCGATGGATGGGCGAGGTCTCGGGCTTTTTGAGCTCCGGCTTGCCGTCTATGGCCTCGCCGACCACGTTGAACATGCGGCCGAGCACCTCTTTGCCCACGGGCACGGAGATGGGCGCGCCGGTATCGGTGACCTTCATGCCGCGCTGCAGGCCGTCGGTCGAGGACATGGCGATGGTGCGCACCTCGCCGCCGCCCAAATGCTGGGAGACCTCGAGCACCAAGCGCTCCCCGTCGCGCTCGAGATGCAGCGCGTTCAGGATGGCCGGGACGTCGCCGTCGAAATGGACGTCGATGACCGGTCCGATGATCTGTGTGATGTGTCCTGTGTTCATAATAGTTTAGGCGAGTGCGGCCTTCCCGGCCGAGATCTCTGAAATTTCACGCGTGATGGCCGCTTGGCGCATCTGGTTATACCCGAGCTTGAGGTCGAACAGCATGTCCTTGGCGTTCTGGGTGGCCGATTGCATGGCCATCATGCGCGCCGCGTGCTCCGAGGCCGAGGATTCGAGCAGGTATTGATAGACCTGGGCTTCGAAGATGCGGGGCAACAGTCGATCGAGCACGTCGCGGGGGCTGGGTTCGAACAATCCATCCGCCGGCGCCTCCTCCTGCTCCCCCGTCCCGGCGAAACGCGTGTCGACGGGCAGGAGGCGGACCATCTTCGGCGTATACACGAGGGCGTTCTTGAAGGCCGTATAGACCATCCAGACCTCGCCGACCTCGCCTTGGGTGAAGGCCTCGGAGGCGATGCGCCCAATGGCATGCGACTTCTCATAGCTCGGCGCATTCGACACGCTCGGGAACGAGGCGATGACCGGATGGCCCGTGCGCTTGGCCGCGGCCTCGGCGCGTTTGCCCACGGTCACGATGCGCAGGCCGTTCTGACCGTGGGCGGCCGAGAACTCCGCGACCTTGCGGCCGACGAGGGTGTTGAAGCTGCCGCACAAGCCGCGGTCGGACGCCGCGACGATGAGCATCACGCCCTTGGCGCCGTTCGGCGCGAAGTACGGATGGGACGAGGCGTCGAGACGACGACAGATGTCGGCCACGATATGCCCGGCGGTATTGAAGTACTCGCGTGACGCGATGGCGGCCAGCATGGTCTTGCGCATCTTCGACGCCGCGACCAGTTCCATGGCCTTGGTGATCTTCTTGGTATTGCCCACCGAGACGATGCGGCGGCGGATGATGCGTGTCGACGGCATAGCTTACGCGGCGAACATGCCGTTCCAGTCGGCGATGGCCTTCTTCAATTCCTCTTCCTGGTCCTTTTCCATCGCGCCGCCTTTGCCGAAGGTGCGCATGAGGGACGCATGGCGGTCCTCGAGATGGGCATGCAGGCCGTCCTCCCACGCGCGGACGCGCTCGGCAGGCACGGCATCGGCATGGCCCTTGGTCACGGCATAGAGCACGGCGACCTGATGCTCGAGCGACATCGGCTTGAACTGGTCCTGCTTGAGCACTTCGACGATGCGGCGGCCGCGGTCGATCTGGCGGCGCGTGGCATCATCAAGATCGGACGCGAACTGCGAGAAGGCCTCGAGCTCGCGGAACTGGGCCAGGTCGAGACGTATGGTGCCGGCGACCTTTTTGATGGTCTTGAACTGGGCGGCGGAACCGACGCG
>CAZKEE010000009.1:0-39489 GCA_964551765.1 uncultured Gammaproteobacteria bacterium
CCGAGCTCGGCAAGTTACCGGCGCCGGTCTCGGCGGTCTTGCTCGCTTCTTCCGGCGCGACCGCTTGGCCGCCTCCGCCCAGAGAGCGGGTGAACATCAGGTACAGGCCATAGCCCATGCCGATGGAGAAAAGCACGAAGAATATGGCAAAAAGGATCTTTTTGGCACGTTCGGACATATGCCTGCAGTATAGCCTTTTTTCGACCCGAGCGCTACGAGCTCAATGGCCGTGCTGTCCGCCGCCCGACGAAGGGCCAGCGCCTATACCCATCATCCGGGCCAAGGTCCCCAAGACAGGGTCCGCTTGCATCACCTGCGAGGCCGCGAAGAAGATGATGAGGGGGATGGTGACGAAGCAGCACGGCGGGCTCATAGGCAAGGTAGCGGTTATGAAGCAGTCGACGCAGACGATGCCGGCGTCCTCGAGGAAGTTCGGTTCGGCCAGCCATTTGATCTTATACGTGTACTTGTTGATGGTCTGCAGGTTCATCTGGAGGCACAGGATCAACAAACTGGTGCCGAGGTCCGAGCCGCCATCAAGCACTTCCATGCTCGCTTCTGAAGCCTCTGACACGTTCTTGATGGTCTTCATCATTTTCTTGAACTTTTCCAAAGCCTCTTTCGCCTCTTGGATGGATTGTTGGACCTTTTGGGCCCTTTGGAGCATCGACGCCTGGCTTTGTTGCGCTTGCACCTGCATGGCGCGTTCGGCCTCGTCCTCTTCGCCGCCGCCTTCCTCGGCACCGGCTTGCGGCGCGGCACCTGGGGCCGGTGCTTGCCCGCCCGGGGTCACGATCTCTCCGCCGGCTTGCGGGGCTGCCGCGGCAGCCGATGCTTCACCGCCTTCGCCGCCGAAGGTCGCGCCGCCTTGGCCGACGAGCTGTTCTTGCAACAAACGTCCTTGGCTTTGCTGGCGTTGCATCTTGGCCGCGCGTTCATAGTCCGATTCCTGATAGCCGCCGCCGGCCACAGGCGGCTCCACTTCCGGGACCTGGTTCTGCGTATAGCCGTGTTTGAACTGCCCGATATCGAGCGGTGACGAGCCACTGCCGCCGGTAAGGCTCAAGCTGGAATCTCCTAAAGCCGTATCGCCGCCCAAGATATCTTCCCCGCCACCTCCGCCACCACCACCGCCGCCACCTCCGCCGCGGCGATCCGAGGATTGGGCGCTTTGCAAAGCCAGGGCGCGATTGGCGGGCATGGAAAAACCGCCTCCACCTCCGCCGCGGGGAGCCGTCGGACGGGGGGCCGCAGGCGCGCGAACGACCTCGGCCGAAGGCGTGGTCCTCGCTTGGGGTTTGGGTTGTGGCGCGGCGCCTTGCGTCGCCATGATGGCGGCCATGCCGGCGGCAACGGCCCGCGAGGACCGTCCGGAACGCGGAAGAGACCGAGCCTTCGAGATCTCGGCGCGTCTGGAGCCGGGCTTGGGAGCAGCCATGATGACCCCCATTGTACAGGAGCCGTCAAAGCTCCGCGAACCTTAGCGGATGGAGAGGCCTTTGGCCGTCGCGGTCAAAGACAGGGTGCGTTTTTGGGGCTTCGAGGCCAATAATTTGGAAATGAGGGCGGTCACTTCGCGTTCGAGCAGGCGGCGGGCTGCACGGGCGCCTTCCTCGGCGGGCAGGGGACGCGAGAGCAGGTACTCGATGACATCGTCGCCGGCCTTGCAGGCCACGCGTTGCGCCGTTTCGACGCGCGCGAGCGTCTCTTTCAGTTCGCGTTCGATGATGCGGCGCATGTGATCGCGTTCGAGCGGCTTGAACACCACCACGCGGTCCAGGCGATTGAGCAGCTCGGGGCGGAAGCGCTGGGACAGTTCGTTCTTGACCATGCTTTCCAGGTCGCCGCCGGCATCGCCGAAGCCGAGCGGCTTCATGCCGAGCTTGTCGCTGCCCACGTTCGAGGTGAGGATGACATAGGCATGCGTGAGCGAGACGGGGCGGCCCGTGCCATCGGCCATCTTGCCGTCCTCGAGCACTTGCAAGAGCAGGTTCTGCACGTCGGCATGCGCCTTCTCGAACTCATCGAAGAGCAGGACGCAATGCGGACGCTTGCGCACGGCATCGGTCAGCTTGGTGGCCTCGCGATAGCCCACGTATCCGGCCGGCGCGCCCACGAGCTTGGACACGGAATGGCCTTCGGAGAACTCGGTCATGTCGAGCTTGATGAGCGCGTCCTCGCGACCGAAGAGCTCGGACGCGAGCGTGCGCGCGAGCTCGGTCTTGCCCGTGCCCGAAGGCCCGACGAGCAAAAGCGCGGCCTTGGGGCGATGCGGATCGCCGAAACCGAGGCGCGAGCGCGTGACCACCTCGGCCACGTCGCGGATGGCGGCCTCTTGTCCGTACACGCGTTTGCCCAAGACCGCGGCAAGGCGCGACAGGCGTTCACGGTCGCTCATGCGCACCGTTTCGATCGGGATGCCGGTGGCGTTCGAGATGACGCGTTCCACCTCGGCCGCGCCGATGACGGGGAGGGAGCGCGCGCGATCGCGTTCGATGCGCTGGCGCAAGGAGGTGCGTTCCTTTTCGAGCTTTTCGATGCGCTGGGCGGCGGATTCGGCCTCGGCCAGGTCGCCCGCGCCCACGGCGCTCGACTTGCCCTCTTCCGCGGCCTCGATGGCCACGTCGAGCGAGGCCAGGCGTTCGCCGCGTTCGCCCAAGGTGATGCGGGCGTTCACGCCGGCGGCCGCCTCGTCCAGCAGGTCCACGGCCTTGTCCGGGAAAAAGCGGTCCGTGAGATAGCGCTCGGCGAGACGCACGGCGGCATCGAGCGCGTCGTCCGCATAGGACACCTTATGATAGGTCCCGTATTGCTCCTTGATGCCATGCAGCATGGCGAGGGTCGCCTCGGCCGTCGGTTCCTCGACCGAGATGGGTTGGAAGCGGCGCTCGAGCGCGGCATCCGGTTCGATATGCTTCTTGTATTCCGCCCACGTCGTGGCGCCGACGCAGCGCACCTGGCCGCGCGCGAGCGCGGGCTTGAGGATGTTCGCGGCATCGAGCGAGCCCGAGGTCGAGCCCGCGCCCACGATATTGTGTATCTCGTCGATGAAGAGGATGACGTTCGGGTCGTTCTTCGCCTCTTCCATGATCTGTTTCAAACGCGACTCGAACTCGCCGCGATACATGGTGCCGGCCACGATGAGGGCCAGGTCGAGGGTGAGCAGGCGCTTGCCGCGCAATACGTCCGGCACGTCGCCGGCCGCGAGCTTTTTGGCGAGGCCTTCCACGATGGCGGTCTTGCCCACGCCCGGTTCGCCCAGGAGTATTGGGTTGTTCTTGGTGCGGCGGCAGAGGATCTCGATGATGCGGGCAAGCTCGCGATCGCGGCCCACGACGGGGTCGAGCGTGGCCGCGACCTCGGCGGTCGTCAGATCACGCGTGAAGGTCTCGAGCGCGCCGACGCGCGGGGTGCGCATGGGTTGCGGACGGTTCTGGGTCTGCATCGGGCTTTCGAGCGGCCGCGGCCCTTCGGCGGGCGGCGCTTCTTCGCCGCCTTCCTCGGACCCGAGCTCTTGGAAGCGCGAGGTGGACTTGAGCACCTGCACCACGTGATCGCGCAAAAGCGGCAGGCTCGCGCCGCAATGTTCGAGATAGGCCGTGACATCCGGCAAGTTCCCCTCGATCAAGGCATGGACGAGATGCTCGGTGCCCACATAGCGATGCTCGTACAGATGCGCGGTCAGTACGCATTTTTCGAGCGTGCGTTTGACGCCTTCGCTCAGATCGGGCGCGGCCACGTTCGCGCCCTTGGAGGGCGTGCCGCGGAAGGCCTGCTCGGCCTTGTCGAGCCGTGCGCCGTTCTTGACCAGGATCTCGGCGCCGATGGAGCCCTTCTCATGCAAAAGACCGACGATGAGGTCGCCCGGCTCCACCAGGTCGCGTCCCGTGGAGACCGCGAAGGCCAGCGCTTTTTGCAGCGCCTCCTTGAGATGCGTGGTGAAACGGTCCAAGAGGTCGGGGGTCAACATATTAAGCAGTATCGGTCATTTGGCGTAATTTCGCTATGCGGTCCTCTATCGGCGGATGGGTGGCGAAGAGCCCGGCCACGCGGGTGCCAAGACCGACGCGTTGCGGCTCGGATATCCAGAGATGGTTGGTGGCCGAGGATGCCCGTTGCATCGGGATGTTCGCGTCCCGGATCTTTTCGAGCGCGCGGGCCAAACCTTCGGGATAGCGCGTGAGCAAAGCGCCGGTCGCATCCGCGAGATATTCGCGGCGGCGCGAGATGGCCATCTTCATGAGCTGGCCGATGACGGGGGACAGCACGAGGAAGACGATGCCCACGATCATCAAGATGCCGCCGATCTCGCCGCCTTCGCGATCACGTCCGCCGCGACGGCGACCAAAGAAGGCGCCGCGCAAGAACCAATCGCCGAGCAAGGTGAGCGCGCCGACGAGGACGACCGCGAGCATCATCACGCGCGTGTCATAGTTCTTCACATGCGAGAGCTCATGGGCGAGCACGCCTTCGAGCTCGGCCTTTTCCATGCGGCGCAATAATCCCGTCGTGACGCAGATGGAGGCATGCTGCGGATCGCGTCCCGTGGCGAACGCGTTCGGCGAATCGTCCTCGACGATGAAGATGCGCGGCTTGGGGATGCCGGAGGTGATGGCCAAGTTCTCGACCAGGTTCCACAGGGTGGGGAAGGTGGCGCGGTCCGTGAGCTCCATGGCTCCGGCGGTCGAAAGCGCGATGCGATCGCCCGCGAACCACGAGATCAGGGTCATGCCGAGCGAGATGCACAAAGCCAAAACCAGGCCGGTATTGCCGTCCTGGTCATAATAGGTGCCGAAGGCCCAGCCGGCCAAGGCGACGATGCCGGTGAAAACGGCGATGAGCAGCCAGGTCTTGCGGCGATTGGAATCTATCTGGGAATACATTTAGAACTTCACTTGTGGGACGGCCTTCTCGGCCTCGGCGGTCTCGAAGAACTCGCGTTTTTTGAAGCCGAGCTGGGCGGCGATCAAGTTGGTGGGGAAGACCTCGAGCTTGATGTTGAGGTCGCGCACATTGCCATTGTAGAAGCGGCGGGCGGCGGAGAGCTTGTCCTCGGTGTCTGACAGCTCTTGCTGGAGCTGGAGGAAATTCGTGTTCGCCTTGAGCTCGGGATAGGCCTCGGCCAGGGCGAAGATGCTCTTGAGCGTCTGCGACAATTGGTTCTCGGCGCCGGCCAGTTCGGCGGGGCCTTTGGCGCTCATGGCCGCATTGCGCGCTTGGATGACCTTCTCGAATGTGCCCTGCTCATGGGCGGCATAGCCTTTGGCCGTCTCCACCAGGTTGGGGATGAGGTCATGACGGCGCTTGAGCTGGACATCGATGTCGGCCCACGCTTCGTCCGTGCGGTTTTTGAGCGTAACCAAGCCATTGAATGTCCCGATCGCCCAAATGGCGATGAGGGCGAGCGCCACGAGAAGTATCCACATAGAGAGAGGTATATAGTCTTTGAAAGACGTAGGTGTTACGCTGAGCAGCATAGCCAAAAAACCCACATTACGTCCAGGTATGACCGAAAGACCCGTGGCCCATGTCTTCAAAGCCTATGATATCCGTGGTTTGTCGCCTGAAGAGATAGATTCCGCCTTTGCCCGCCGCCTAGGCCGGGCCATCATCAAGACCTTCGGACCGAAGCGCGTCCTGGTCGGCCGCGACATGCGGACCACGTCATTTCCGCTCGAATCCGCCCTCATCGAAGGGCTCACGGCCGGCGGCGCCGACGTGGTGCGTATCGGCATGTGTTCGACGCCGTCTTTCAATGTGCTCATCGGTCTTGCGAACGGCGCTTTCGATCTTGGCGTCATGGTCACGGCCTCGCATAATCCCGGCAAATACAACGGCTTCAAATTGACGCGCGGCAATTGCCTGCCTATCGGGCAGGGGAATGGCATGGAAGAGCTGCAAGCCGCCTATGACAAGGACGAGGAGGTCGAGGCCGAGGCCACCGGCAAGGTCTCGGACGATCTCGGCGCCATGGACCGGTACATCGACCATGTCTTGTCCCTCGCGGACGTGGGCGAGATGCCGCGCATGCGCGTGGCCATAGACGCGGGCAATGGCATGGGCGGCGCGGTGCTGCCGAAATTACTTGCTAAACTCCCATGGCTGGATGCCGTGCCTTTGTATTTCGAACCGGACGGTACCTTCCCCAACCATGAGGCCAATCCGCTCAAGGTCGAGACGCTTCGCGACCTCACGCGCGCCGTGAAAGAGAACAAATGCGCGCTCGGCGTGGCTTTCGACGGCGATGCCGACCGCGTGGGCTTTGAGGACGAGACCGGCGAGCCCGTGCCCGGCGACATCCTGACCGCATTCTTCGCGACCGAGCTCTTGAAGCGCGACCCCGGCGGCAAGGTCCTGTACGACATCCGCTCCTCGTGGAGCGTGCCCGAGGCCGTGGCCGCGGCAGGCGGCGTGTCCGAGCCGAGCAAGGTGGGCCATGCGAACATCAAAAAGGCCATGCGCGGGAACGGCGCCATCTTCGCGGGCGAGCTCTCGATGCACTTTTATTTCAAGGACGTGTGGAATTGCGAGAGCGGCGATCTTGCCATGCTGCTCCTCCTCAAGGCCGTGGCCGCGAGCGGCAAGAGCTTCTCGGCGCTGTGGAAGCCTTTGCGGAAATACGCGCATTCCGAAGAGATCAATTTCGAGGTGGAAGACAAAGCCGGCGTCATCGCGCGTTTGACCGAGGCCTACAAGCCCAAGTCCTCCTCGTTCTCCGACCTCGACGGCATACGCATCGAGTTCCGCGACCCTGCCGCGCCCGCGACCGATTGGTGGTTCAATGTGCGCGCGTCCAATACCGAGCCGCTCCTGCGTCTCAATGTCGAGGCTGCGGACGACAAGAGCTTGAAGTTGCGCATTGACGAGGTCTCCCGCGCCATACAGGCTTGAGCCATGATCGGCATCTTCGACTCCGGCATCGGCGGCCTCACCACGGTGAAGGCCTTGCTCGCGCGCCTGCCGAACGCACCGTTCACGTATCTCGGAGACACGGCGCGCACGCCCTATGGCAACAAGTCTCCCGAGACCATCACGGAATATGCCTTGCAGGATGCCGATTTTTTGGTAAAGCAAGGCGCGACCTCCCTCATCATCGCGTGCAATTCGGCGAGCGCCACGGCCATCGAGGCCTTGCGCGCGGCCTATCCTGGCATGCCCCTGTTCGAAGTGATACAACCGGCCGTGGACGCGGCGCTCGCGCTCTCGCCGAACCGCGTCGGCGTCATCGGTACGCGCGCCACCGTGTCCTCGGGCATCTATCAGGAACGCCTCAAGGCCGCGCAGCCCAAGCTCGAGGTCGAGGCCGTGGCCTGCCCGCTCTTCGTGCCGCTCGTCGAGGAAGGCCTGCTCGACGCGCCCGAGACCAAACAGATCGCAAAGCGCTATCTCTCCGGCTTCCGCGCCCATCCTTTCGACGCGCTCATCCTCGGCTGCACGCATTATCCCTTGCTCAAGCCCGTCATCGCGCGCGCCGTGGGGCGGAACGTGCGGCTCATCGATTCGGCCGAGGCCGTGGTGGATGCCTTCCTCGCGGCGAAGCTTCCCGACGCGTCCGCGACCGGCGCGCAGCATTTCTTTTTGACCGACACGTCCGCGCATTCGATAGACATCGCGTGTTCCTGGCTGGGCCGCTGCGTCCGTTTCGAAAAAGCGGAGCTGTAAATAAAAAAGTCCGCATTTTGCGGACTAGGTCTCGTTCTCGAAGCGACGTATCGCCACGCGGAGCTTTTTGAGCGCCTTCTCCTCGATCTGGCGTATGCGTTCGCGAGAGAGGCGGTACTTGTCGCCGATCTCGGCAAGGGTCATCTCGTCCTTGCCCATGCCGAAGCGCAGACGGATGATGTCGCGTTCGCGTATCTCGAGCGTCTGCAAGGCATGCTCGACGATGTCCGCGTTCTGCGACCTTTCCAAAACCTTGTCGGCGGGAGGATGCCCATCCGGCACCATGTCCTCGATGGTGTACTCGCTTTCCTTCTTCGAGTAGATGGTCTTTTGCAAGGAAGACGTCTCGGTGTCGGCGAAGGCGGCGACGGCATGGCGCTGCTCTTCGCTCAGCCTGGCATGCGGGTCCTGTTTGAGGGCACGCATGGCCTTGCCGCGCCGCTCCCACATCTGATGGGGGATGCGGATGGTGCGCGAGAGGTCGCGGAGATCGTGACCGAGCTCGGCGCGTATCCACCACGGCGCATAGGTCGTGAGGGATGCCTCGAACGAAGGGTCGAACCTCTCGCAGGCCTTGAGGAAGCCGATGTTCGCGATCTGCATGGCGTCCGGCGTGACGCCGCGGCCGCGCATATAGCGCCTGGTCGTGTCGTAGACGAAGCCTTGATTGCGCCGGACCAGCTCTTCGCCGATGGGCTTGCGTTCCTCTTGCAAGGTCCGGATGCGCCTGTCCGCGTCCTGTTCCGCTTCCGGGTCATCTTGTTCGACGGCCTGCTCATGGTCCTTTCGGGCCTTTTCGAGCGGCTCGGTGAAGACGGCATAGCGCTTCAACAGCGCGTTCTGTTCTTCGCGTGTGGGTACCGCCATGGTGTCCTCCGCGGAGGGGGTGAAGGTGTATATATGAAGGGACGTGGCGCGTTTGTACAGCAAAAAATGGCCATTGGTCAAGCGATGCGATACCATGTCCGCCATGACCGCCGTCATATTCTTTTTGGTCCTGTCCGCGCTCGTCCTCGCGCATGAGCTCGGGCATTACCTGGCCGCGCGTCTCTGCGGGGTCAAGGCGCATGAGTTCGGCCTCGGATTGCCGCCGCGCCTCATCGGTTGGGTCAAGGACGGCAAACGATGGAAGCTCGTGCGTCGCGGCGGGCGCGACATCTACAAACGCACCATCATCTCATTGAACTGGCTGCCTTTCGGCGGCTTCGTGCGTTTGAAGGGCGAGGCGGCGGGGGAAGACCACGACCATGATTCGCTCTTGGCCAAGCCGCTCGGCCAACGCGCCTTCGTCATGGCCGCCGGCGTGCTCATGAACTGGCTCGTGGCCGCCCTCCTGCTCTCCATCGTCCTCGCCCATGGCACGACGACCTCGCTCGACGGCGTGCCCTCGGGCGCGCATGTCGCGGACGCGCGCGTGCAAGTGGCAGAGGTCTTGGACGGTTCGCCTGCGGCGCTTGCCGGCCTCGCATCTGGCGATGTCATCGTGGCGATCAATGGCGATCCCGCCGGCACGGCACGCGCGGCACGCGATCGCATCCGCTATCTCGCCTCTGCCGGACCGGTGTTTTTGCAATTCCGCCATCAAGGCCAAGACCATGCGGTCAATCTCATGCCCGTCGTCCTCGCCGAACTGAACGCGCCCGGCATCGGCGTGGGTTTGGAAGACATCGGGCTCGTGTCCTTTGGTCCGCTCGATGCCATCGTGCAAGGGACCTATCTCGCCGGGCGCATGACGCGCGACGTGGTATGGGCGCTCGGCGGCTTGGTGCGCGATCTCGTGGTCACGCGGCATGTCACCCAGGACGTGGCCGGCCCGGTCGGCATCGCGGTCATGACGGGAGAGGCGGCGCGTACCGGGTTCACGACCTTGTTGCAGTTCGCGGCCATGCTCTCCATCAATCTCGCGGTCATCAATGTCCTGCCCATCCCGGCGCTCGACGGCGGCCGCTTGTTCTTCCTGCTCATCGAGAAGCTTCGCCGACGGCCTATGAACCGGCTCTATGAGATACGCATACAGAACATCGCCTATGTCCTCCTCATCCTGCTCATTCTGCTGGTCACGGTGCGGGACGTGGGTCGTTATGGCGGACCGATGTTCGTTGGACTAAAACACTGGCTTAGTATGTAATGAAGGCCAAGATATGCAAGACCAACTGAACGCTCTGCAGCTGGAAGCGGTTCAAGCCGTCCAGGCGGCCGGTGACGAGGCCGGCCTCGAGGCGGCGGAGATCAAATATATAGGAAGGAAGGGCGAGCTCACCGCGCTCTTGAAGCAGCTCGCGAACGTGCCGGCCGAGGAGCGCCCCAAGCTCGGCGCCTTGGCCAACCAGATCAAGCAAGAGGTGGAGCATGCCGTCGCGCGCCGTCGGTCCGAACTGGAAGGCGCCGCCATGGCGGACCTGTCCGAGAAAGAACGCGTGGACGTCACCGAGCCGGGTCGCCGTCCGCCTGAGGGGCATCTGCATCTCGTGAGCAAGGCGGTGGACGAGGTCTCGGCCATCTTCGAGAAGATCGGCTTCACGCGCACGCGCCATCCCGAGGTGGACTGGGACTATTACGCGTTCGAGAGCCTGAACATGCCGGCGGACCATCCGGCGCGCGATGAATGGGAGACCTTTTTCATGGCCGCGCCGACGTCCAAGATGGGAAAGATGGTGCTGACGCCGCATACCTCGAACGCCCAAGTGCGCGAGATGCGGAAGGGCAAGCTGCCGATACGCATGATCAATATCGCCAAGACCTATCGCCGCCAAAGCGATGCCACCCATGTGCCCATGTTCCATCAGTTCGAGGGCTTGTACGTGGATAAGGGCGTGGCCATCACGCATTTGCGCGGCATGCTGGACCATTTCGTCAAACAGTTCTTCGGCCCGGACCGCGTGACGCGCCTGCGGCCTTTCCATTTCCGTTTCACCGAACCGTCTTTCGAGATCGACATCTCCTGCGGCGTGTGCGGCGGCACGGGCAAAGGCGCGGACGGGATGAAATGCAAGATCTGCAAGCGCGGCTGGCTCGAGCTCGGCGGCGCGGGCATGGTGCATCCGAACGTGCTCAAAGCCGGCGGCATTGATCCCAAGAAATACTCCGGCTTTGCCTTTGGCTGGGGCGTGGAGCGCACGTATCTCATGAAGTCCGGCATGCAGATAGACGATGTGCGCATCTTGTATAAGAACGACCTGCGCTTTTTGAAGCAATTCTAGTATGCCGTCCACGCTCACAAGGAAACAGGCGATCATCACGGGATACGTGATCTGGGGAATACTGGCCGCGATAGGTATATGGAGCCAATCTGCCGCAGGCAGCTTTCTCGCGCGGTTGCCGGTCATTGATAGCGCGCTCCTTGGGATCGTCTTGTTCTTCGCGACGCTGTATATGGGCCGTCTCTCTGTCAGCGTGTATAGCCTGTTCCTGTCTCCGAAGGAGCTCGAGGCCTTCAATGCGAGCGTGCGGCATGGGATAGAGAGGTCGGTGCCGCCGCTCGAAAAGGCCATGCGCGTGCTCTATCCGTTGTTCGTCCTTCTCATCGCCGCCTTCGTCCTCCTGACCGCTTGGGGCGTGTATTCCCTCATCTCTTCCTGATATGAACTCCCTCGTTTCCTACGATTGGTTGAAGGACTATGTGGACCTGAAGGGGCTGGGCCCCGAGGAGTTCGCCAAGCGCATGTCGCTTTCGGGCCCCGCGGTCGAAAAACTGCTCCCGCAAGGGCAAGACCTCGACAAGGTCGTGGTGGGCCATGTGCTCGAGGTGAAGCCGCATCCGAACGCGGACAAATTGCGTCTGGCCGACGTGGATTGCGGCGCGGGCGGCACGCTCTCCATCGTGTGCGGCGGCACCAATCTCAAGACCGGGCAATGGGTGGCCGTGGCCCTCGTGGGCGCGCGCGTGCGTTGGCATGGCGAAGGCGATCCCATCACGCTCGAGCCGGCGGAGATACGCGGCATCCCGTCCCAAGGCATGATCTGTGCGGCGGACGAGATCGGCTTGGCCGAGGCCTTCCCGCATGAACAGCGTCATATCCTCGACCTAGGCGTGGAATTGCCGGGCATGAAGCTCAAGCCGGGCACCCCGCTCGCGGATGCGCTCGGGCTTTCGTCCGATGTCGTCATGGACATCGAAGTGACCTCGAACCGCGTGGATGCCATGGGCATGGTGGGCATGGCGCGCGAGGCATCGGCCATTTTGGACCGCGATCTCACATGGAAGCCCGCAACCTTGCCGGGCAAGGGAAAGCATTCGCCCAAGGTGAAGATCTCCGCGAAAAAACATTGCGGGCGTTTCATGGCGGCCCAGATAGACGGCATCACGGTCGGCGTCTCGCCCTGGTGGCTCAAGCGCCGTTTGATGTCCGCCGGTTTGCGTCCCATCAATACCGTGGTCGACATTTCCAACTACGTGCTGCTCGAGCTGGCCCAGCCCATGCATGCCTATGATGCGGCAAAGCTCTATGGCGGTCTGGATGCGCGGCTCGCGCGGGCAGGGGAGAAGCTCAAGGCCCTCGATGGCAAGGAATACACGCTCGACGATTCCATCTTGGTCATCGCGGACAGCAAGCGCCCCGTCGGCATCGCTGGCATCATGGGCGGGGAAGAGACCGGCGTGAGCGTCGCGACGACCTCCATCGTGCTCGAAGCGGCCATCTTCAATGAAGTGACCATACGCCGCGGCAGCCGCAAGCTGAACCTCCGATCCGACGCGCAATCACGCTATGAAAAAGGCCTCTCGACCCAAGCGGCGCCGGATGCCCTGGCCCGCGCCATCGAGCTCACCCTCGAGCTGTGCGGCGGCGAGCTTGCCGGCATCACGGATGTACAGGTCATCAAATACAAACCGCTCAAGTTCTCCGTGACCACGGACGACGTGACCGGCCTCATCGGCGTGCCCGTGCCGCAGAAGAAAATGGTGGATACCTTGCGCCGTCTGGGTTTCAGCGTGAAGACCGCGGGCAAAAAGCTCACGGCCCTCGTGCCGTGGTGGCGCGACCATGACATCGAGGACGGCCGCGACCTGGTCGAGGAGATCGCCCGCGTCGAAGGCTATGCCAATATCCCGCCGGTCTTGCCCTTGGGTTTGGCGGCAAAACCGACCGACCCCGAGCTCGTGTGGGAATCGCGCATCCGTCATGCGTCGCAGGCGGCCGGACTTACCGAGACCTATACCTATTCTTTCGTGTCCAAAGACCTGCTGGCCAAGGCCGGGTATGACGCGACGCCGATGTTGCATGTGCAGAACCCGCTCACGGCCGACTTCGAGGTGATGCGCACGACCTTGTTGCCGTCGCTCTTGCAGGTCGCGAACGAGAACCGCGAACGCGTCGCCGACCTACGCCTGTTCGAGGTGGCGAACGTGTATTATCCGACGAGCCAAAGCTGGAGCGAACTGCCGGACGAGCAGCTCGAGCTCGGCGCCCTTTTCTACGGCATGGAAGAACCGTGGCGCGTGGCCAAGGGCTATGTGGAACATGTGCTCGCCGCCATGGGCTTGGAGCAGCATGTGGGCTGGAAGCGCCTCGACAAGGACGACTTTTGGCATCCCGGCCGCACGGTGCAGGCCTTCCACGACGGCAAGCTCGTCGCGACCGTGGGCGAGATCTCGCCCAAGATCGCGAAGGCGTTCAAGCTCGACGGCCCCGTGGGCATGGTGGACATGCCGCTCGAGCATGTCATCGCCCAGGCCACGACGGACCGCGCATACGTGCCCGTCTCGCCTTTCCCCGAGGCCAAGCGCGACCTGGCCGTCATCGTGGACCATCGCGTGGAATACGACGACGTGGCGCGGCAGATACGCCGCGCGAGCCCGCTCGTGACCTCGGTCGAATGGTTCGACACCTATCGCGGCAAGAACCTGCGCGAAGGCAAAAAGTCCCTCGCCATGCATCTTGCCTTTTCGTCGAACGAACGCACGCTCGAGAGCGCCGAGGTGGACGCGCTCATGGAAAAGATCTCGCTCGGCTTGAAAGAACATTTCAGCGCCGAGCTCCGGACATAGAAAATTTGTCGTCTCGACCAACGTGGAGAGACCTTCCATTTCTTTCGAATATGAAGATGTCTCGACTTTGCTCGACATGACAGACATATATTGACCCTTCCTTCGTTTTTTGATAGTCTGCGTCCGCTCATTCGAAAGGAGTTCCTGATGCGGGAACAGTTCCACAATTTCAAGGATGCGCTCGTCACGAGACCCGCGGATGCGCCCATCATCTGGCGTCCGTCCGTCTATGTCTTCGTGGTGCATGAGGTCACGGCTGACGAGGCCTATCTCTTGCTCATGAAGAACCGTGGCCGCCACGCGTGGGAGGTCCCCGGCGGCGGCCAAGACCCGGGCGAAGAGATGGCCAAGGCAGGAGCGCGCGAGCTCAAAGAGGAGACGGGGTATGTCGTCGGTTTCGACGAGCAGCCCTTCTGCCTCATCGAGCGCTTCTACACCATCAACGAGGACAGTAAGATCGAGTACTGTCACGGGCACGTGATGGCCTTCGCGGCCGTGCTGGCGGAAAAACCGTCGCAGGACCCGGACATCGCGCAGCTCATCAAGGAGGACCTGCATCCCGAGACGGCCAAGATGGCCTGGGTGGACCTGCGGCGCATCAAGCGCTCGGACGTCTTTCCGGCCTATCACAAGCTCTTCGCCGCGTTCTACCGCACGCATCCCCACATCACCACGCACAAGCACGGAGGCTGGACATGACCGATCTCGACCGCATCCCGGATTTCCGCGACCGTGACGGGAAGTCCCATGTACCGACCCCGTTCGACATCCCCCAAGGTCTCTCGACCTGCGGCGTGCTCGTCGAACGCAAGGTCGAAGGGCGCCGTCTGCGCGACATCCTGCTCGTGAAGGTGGATGACCGCTGGCGCTTGCCCGGCTGCGAGCTCGCTCCCGGCATTCCCGTTAAGATCGCCCTCATGGAGGCGCTCCGGAAGCAGTTGGGCTCCCAGGTCTCGTTCAAGGAGTACCGGCGCGAGCCGCTCCATGGCCGCACCTTCGAGCGTTTCGTGGACAGTTTGGTCCGCGATCGCGGGTGGTACTATCACGTCCTCGTCAACGTCTTGGGGATGGGGTTCGGCGGGATGTGGAAGCCCACGGAAGGCGACACGGTGAACTGGGTCAATTGGAACGACCTCGCGCGCTATGACATCGCCGCCGAGTTCGTCACCGCACTTTCCGAGTACAAGACCGACCGCATCGGCGGCTATCGCCTGTGACCCTCCTTCGAGGGTCTTTTTCTTGCCCGTGGTATCATGTGTGCATATGCACGTTGTCACGACCTTGGACTTCCTCTATCTCGCGCTGGCCATCGCGGTGTTGTGGATAGGCGGTTTCCTGACCTGGTGCTTGTATGAGCTCGGGAAATTGCTGCATCAAGCGAACGCGACCGTGGCCGACGCGCGCGACAAGGTGAAGCGCATCGAACGCGCCGTGATGACGGTGAAAGAGAAGATGGAGACGCTTTCCGGCTATGCCGGCATGGCGGCCAAGGCGGGCAAGAGCATCGCGAGCATGCTCGGCATGGACGGGGAGGATGAGGAAAGGCCGCGACGCCGGAGGAAATAAAAGATCCCACCTTTCCGGTGGGATGTATCAGCTGTCGTTCGCCGGACCTTCATTGTCCGGCTTCATGACGAGACCGATGCCGCCGCGCAGGTCGCGCAGGCGCTTGTCGCAGGCGGCGATGAAATCATTGCCCCGATCCCGGCCGATCTTGGCTTTGACCATCTTGATGGTCTCGGGGTTCTCCATGTACCGCACGGCGGCGAGGGCGGCCTTGAGCTCGGGCACGCGCTTCTTGTCGAGCGCGATGTCGCGCAGGATGTCCTGATTGGTCACCTGGGCGAAGGCCTCCCGATAGAAGGTCTCGTCATGCGCCTGGAACACGGTCAGGGCATAGATGAGACCGTCGATGCCATTGCAGGGGAGCGGCACCTTCTCGAGGATGTACGAGTTCATGGGGATGACGCCGTAGTAGGGCTTTCCCAGCTCGCGATGCATGCCCTGGTACTTGATGTGGAAGTCGTCGGTGCCGCAGTAGACGCCGTACTTCCAGGAGGTGTCGTAGCGGCTGTCGCCGAAGACGAACACGTCGCCTTCGTCGAAACCGTCCATCGACGATTTGTCGTTCACCTCCACCTCGACCTCGCCCAGTTCCAGGTCCTCGTCGTCATCCTCGTCCTCGTCGCCCTCTTTCGAGACGGTCGCCGGGGTGTCTTCGGGCCGGGAGCGGGCCAGTTCGGACATGGCGGCGGTCGCGGCCTTCACGGCGGCGCGGGCATACAGCTTGCGCGTGGCGCCCGTGGCATCGTTCGCGATGGCGTCGCGCAGGCGATCGTCGGCGAAGAAATGGAGACGGATGGCGCCGAGCGCCTTTTCGTCCGGGGCGTCGAGGATCTCGCCCTCGGCAGACACGTGTCGTTCGATGAGGATGGGGAGTGCCGGCCTTTTCGGGTCGTCGGTCATGATGGACCTCGTATATAAAATGGCCTCTAAGATGCGTATGAAAGGGGCTGATGGCAGTGTGGACCGGGGAGGGGCGGAGGGTCAAGTATCCACAGCTTGCATGTCTTTCAGGGATGGCGTAGCGGTGGAGTATGGACCTCCGAACCGCGTTCTTGGCGCTTTCGTCAGTAATACGACGTCATGGTAAAGTCAGCATTGCCATGAATCGTGTGATTTTTGGGGATAACTTGCAGGTCCTGAAGGCCATTCCTTCCGGCTCTATTTCGCTTATCTATATAGATCCACCTTTCAACACGGGGAAGGTTCAAAGCAGGAAACAACTGAAGACGGTACGGGACGAGAACGGGGACAGAAAAGGCTATAAAGGAGAGATGTACAAGACGACCATCTTGGGGGAAAAGGCCTATTCGGACAGCTTCGATGATTATTTAGGTTTTCTCGAGCCTCGCTTGCGAGAGGCGTACAGGATACTCAAGCCGGACGGCAGTTTTTATTTCCATATCGATTATAGGGAGGTCCACTATTGCAAGATATTGCTCGATACGATATTCGGACGAGGCTCTTTCTTGAACGAGATCATCTGGGCCTACGATTATGGGGCGCGGACGAAAAAGAAATGGCCTGCGAAGCATGACAATATCCTGTGGTATGCGAAGGACCCCGAGAATTATATCTTCAACTATGAAGAGATAGAGCGGATACCATACATGGCACCGGGGCTCGTGGGTCCGGAAAAGGCGGCTTTAGGAAAATTACCGACGGATACCTGGTGGCATACCATCGTGAGCCCGAACGGGAAGGAGAAGACCGGATATCCGACGCAGAAACCGCTCGGCGTCATCAAGCGTATCGTCCAAGCCTCCTCGAAACCGGGAGATGTGGTCATGGATTTTTTCGCAGGGAGCGGCACCTTTGGTGAAGCAGCGCTGATGATGGATAGGAAGTTCGTATTGGTGGACAGCAATCCGGAGTCCATCGATGTCATGAAAAGCAGGTTCGCGAAATATCCGGACGTAAAGTTCGAGACCCATGTATGAAGTCTAAAATTTCGATTACCAATGAAGAAGTGAGCGCGCTGGCAGGACTTTCGGTTGTATTGCGCGATGAATATCTTGAACCAGCAGAAGACAAATGGGCCGGTAGTCCTTTCGCGTGGATCAGGACCAGGCCTTCAAGGCAGATCGGAACGATTGGTGAAAGACTTGTTGAAGCCTGGTGTAAGACCAAGGATCTGCACGTGAGTCGAAGTCCTGATAGCGATGCCGATAGGCTCATTGAAGGGCGCAGGGTCGAGATAAAGCTCTCCACTCTTTGGAAAACCGACGTCTATAAATTTCAACAAATACGGGATCAGAATTACGAATATTTGTTTTGTGTCGGGATATCGCCATTTGCGGTTCATGCTTGGATAGTCAGAAAGGACATGATCCCTTTTGAAGAATTGGAGCATCAGCACGGTGGGAAACGAGGAAGTGATACGTGGTGGATCGGTTTCAGACCAGATAATCCGCCAGGATGGTTGAAAAAGACGCAATCAGGAAAATTGGAGGATGTATACAAGGTGCTTGAGAAGCTGAAAAAGAAATAAGAAATTACTCTGATCAATCGAGACGAAAGTATAAACTACTTTTCTTCTTCGAAGAGTTTCTGGGCAATTTTGCGGACCGCAGGAATATCGAGAAGTTGCTTGATGAAGTATTCCAGGTTCTTTGCCTGGTCAGCAGCGCGGGTAAAGATAATATCTTCGAAGTCGATCTCTAACAGATCGCAAAGCTGTTTTCCCGTCAAGAGTTCGTCTTTTCCGAACTTCCCCTTGAGCCCTTCGTATATTTCATCAACACTTCGAGCATTGAAGGCACAAAGACATGTCTTGGTCGCAAAAGGAATGGCCTGAGCGAGATCCGAGGCAAAGCTGTGCAGCGTGAGATGTTCACCGGCAGCCTTTTTCGTATCGAACGTGTCGCCATCCTTGACCTCGATGATATAGCACTTCCCATTGGTCGGATCGAAAGCCAAGAAGTCAGGCTCGTATTCCGAGTTGAACTTTTTCCACTTCTTGACCAGTTGTTTATTGGCGACCCAAAGACCTTTTTGCGGATGCTGTCGGTATTGGGCGATGAACGCGTCGAGGTCCGTTATGTGTTGCGAGCGTTCGTATATGAGTTTTTCCAGTTCGGTGCCCGCCGTGATGACCGCAGCTTGAACGCGGCTTATCAGGTTTCCCAGCGCATCAATGCCAAAAAGACGAGTATATGCGCTCGGCGACTGGTTCTCGCGGCGGCCTTTTGCCTTCTCGATTTGAGCCATTTAGCCGAGGATATCACCACCAATGAAATGCCGTCCACAGGCCAATGCAGAGGCCATGACCGAGTACCCCCCGGAGGCCGGATCTACCACGATATCGCCTTCATTCGTGACCGCTTGAATAAGTTTTTTTTGCAGTTCAAGGGGCTTCGCGTGAGCGTGGTTTTTGTCCTTGATCTTCTCCGTCCAAACGTCAGGGATGTTGTGCAACATCCAAACGCCCTTGGCTCGCACGGGAGGCTTTTGAAGGACGACCAAATATTCGCTTTGACGACGTGTGCGATAGCCCATACCCATGCGGTCCTTGTCCCAGGTGACCATATCCACGCAGCGAAGGTCCGTCCCCTCGACCAATGTATGTACACCTGAGCAGACGATGAATTTGTCTACCCAGAGCATGAGATGTCCTGACGGGAGCAAGACACGTTCTATTTCCTTAAGAAAAGTTTTTATCAATTTGTCATCCATCTGGGGCAGAGCGGCGCGACCTTTTTGTCTCTCGCCTTCATTCCCATATGCTTGTTTGTCCAGTACGGATCTATATTGCGGATCAAAAAATACGAGAGGGACGCTTTGCTTTGGAAGTTTTTGCAAAAGTTTTACTCCATCTATCTTTTGGCGCCGGTCCATGAGGATATCTTTCGCCGCGAATGGCGGTTGGACCATTTCACGGACTTTCGAAAATACGCTAGCCGATTTCATTCGCGAGACCGTTCGTCCTACTATTTTCGTGGCCTCAATTGTTGGGGCCAGTGCCCGTGGTTGCGCCATATATATTGAATATACAAAGAATAACATGCCGGCATTGGCCTGCCTAAGAGCTACATTTTGCCTTCCCTCCACCCTTCCTCTATCCTAAAACCAACATCTAAATACAGCCCCCGCAGGCCTTGCGCCGTCAGCGGAGCAACCCCGTATGTCCGACACCACGGCCATCGCGCCAGACAAGCCAAGAGCCCCCTTCATCCACCTCCACGTCCACTCGATGTATTCGTTGTTGGACGCGGTGGGGGATGTGGGCGACCTGGTGAAGCGGGCCAAGGACCTGGGCTATGACGCCCTCGCGCTCACCGATCATGCGGGGTTGTATGGCGCCGTGGAGTTCTATGAGGCGTGTCACAAGGCGGGCATCAAGCCCATCATCGGCGTGGAGGCCTACATGGCCATGGACAAGCTGACGGACAAAAGGCCCGGCATAGACAATCGCGTTTCTCACATCACACTCTTAGCTGAAACGAACGAGGGCTATCAAAACTTGTTGCACATCGTCTCCACGTCTTTCTTGGAGGGGTTTTATTACAAACCGCGCATAGACAAAGACCTTCTTCGCAAATACGCCAAAGGCATCATCGCCCTCTCCGGCTGTCTCAAGGGCGAGATCCCGAAAGCGTGCCAGAGCCACGACTTCGAGAAAGCGGAAAATCTCGTGCGCGAATATCAGGATATCTTTGGCACAGAGAATTTTTTTATCGAACTTGTCCATCATCCGGAAAGTTCGCCTCAAGTTGAGGCGAACGAGCAGCTCATCGAACTCTCGAAAAAAACGGGCGCGCCTCTCGTCGTCACCAAGGACAGTCATTATATTTTACCCTCTGATGCCGATGCGCAGGACGCGCTCCAGTGCATACATGACGGCAAGATGCTGAATGACAACAACCGATACTCGATATCGACCGTCGATCATTCGCTTAGTCCGCCGGAGGATTTCGTCGAGGCCTATGCCGACCTGCCGGAAGCGGTCGCCAACACGCGCCGCATCGCGGACCGATGCGAGGTCAAGCTCGAGCTCGGCGTGAACCTCTTGCCCACGTTCGAGCTGCCGCCGGGCACGGACCCGGACGATTATCTGCGCGCGCTGTGCGAAAAAGGCCTCGCGGAACGCTATCCGCAAATGCCGGCCGAGGCCAAGGAGCGCCTCGACTTCGAGCTCGCGACCATCAAACGCATGGGCTTCGCGGCGTACTTCCTTATCGTCCAAGACTATGTCGTGTGGGCCAAGGATCATGGCGTCATCGTGGGCCCGGGCAGAGGCTCCGCGGCCGGCTCCATCGTCGCCTACGCCCTCAAGATCACGAACTTGGACCCGTTGCGATACGGCTTGCTGTTCGAACGCTTCCTCAATCCCGACCGCGTGTCCATGCCGGATGTGGATATGGACTTCGACGACGTCAAACGCAAGGACGTCATCGAATACGTGACGAACAAATACGGGCATGATCGCGTGGCCGGCATCATCACGTTCGGGACCATGGCGGCGCGTGCCGCCGTGCGCGACGTGGGCCGCGTGCTCGGCCTGACCTTCCAAGAGGTGGACCGCGTGGCCAAGGTCATCCCGCCGCCGGTGCAGGGCAAACATATCCCGCTCGAGATCAGCATCAAGGAAAGCCCCGAGCTCAAGGCCCTCTATGAGAGCGATCCCAAGGTGAAGCAGCTCATTGACCTCGCCATCAAGCTCGAAGGCACGGCGCGCCATGCGTCACAACATGCCTGCGGCATCGTCATCGCGCCCAAGCCGCTCGCCGAGTGCGCGCCTTTGCAAAAGGCCCAAGGTGGCGACGTGGAACAGGTCATCCAATATTCCTTGCATTCCGCGGAAGTCTCTGGCCTGCTCAAGATGGACTTCCTCGGCCTTTCCAACTTGACCGTCATCCGCGAGTGCACGGACATCATGCAGGCCGTGCATGGCGTCACCGTGGACATCGACGACATCCCGCTCGATGACAAGGACACGTACAAATTGTTGGGAGAAGGGAAGACCACGGGGGTGTTCCAACTGGAAAGCGATGGCATGAAGCGCTACATCAAAGAGCTTCGGCCCACGGTCATCGAAGACATCATCGCCATGGTGGCGCTCTATCGTCCCGGCCCGATGCAGTTCATCGAGAGCTTCATCGATCGCAAGCATGGGCGCGAGGCCATCTCATATGCGCATCCCTTGCTCAAGAACGCGCTCGCCAACACCTATGGCATCCCCGTGTATCAAGAGCAGGTCATGCAAGTGTCCAAGGACATGGCCGGGTTCACGGGCGGCGAGGCTGACACGCTTCGCAAGGCCATGGGCAAGAAGATCGCCAAGCTCATGGCCGAGATGCGTGCCAAGTTCGTGGACGGGTCGGTGAAGAACGGGGTGGAAAGACCCATCGCGGAAGGCATTTTCCAACAGTTCGAGGAGTTCGCGGCCTACGGGTTCAACAAGAGCCATGCGGCCTGCTATGCCCTCATCGCGTATCAAACGGCGTATTTGAAAGCGCATTGGCCGGAATGTTTCATGGCCGCGCTCATGAACTCCGACTCCGGCAATCTCGACCGCATCACCATCGAGGTCGATGAATGCAGACGCATGGGCATGGTGGTGTTGCCGCCGGACATCAATGAATCGTTCGGTCGTTTTTCCGTGGTCAAAGGCACGGCGGCCCCGACCATCCGCTTCGGTCTCGCGGCCATCAAAGGCCTGGGCGAGGACGTGGTCGAGGTCATCATCATGGAGCGTAAAGCGAACGGACCGTACAAAGACCTCGTGGACCTGCTGCGTCGCGTGCAAGGCAAGTCCATCAATCGCAAATCTTTGGAATGTCTCATCAAGTCCGGCGCCTTGGACCGCTTCGATGATCGCGCGAAGTTGCTCTACAACATCGAGCCCGTGCTCGAATACCACAAGAACAACCAAAAAGAGTCCTCGTCCGGCCAGTTCAATCTCTTCGCCACATCCTCCGCCCCGGCCATGGCGCTTTCCCTCAAACCCGCGCCGCCCTCGAACAAGTTCGACACGCTCGCGTGGGAAAAAGAGCTGCTCGGCCTGTACATCTCGGACCATCCCTTCCGCATCTATGGTGACAAGCTCGGCGCCATGGTCATCCCCATCATGGACCTGCGCCACAAATTGCGCGAAAAGAGCGTGAGCGTGGGCGGCGTCGTCACAGAAGCGAAAAAGATCCTCACAAAGAACAATGAGCCCATGGTCTTTGCCAAGATCGAGGACCTTTCGGGCAAATGCGAGGCCATCATCTTCCCCAAGACCTATGCCGCGTCACCGCCGGGATTGTGGGAGGCGGACAATGTGGTCTTCGTGAGCGGCAGGCCGCAGGACAAAGAAGGGGAGCTCAAGGTCTTGGTCGAGACGGCGTATCAGCTCACCCAACATAATATCGACGATGTCGCCGCCGGACGTGCCAGCATCGCGCCCGAAGATGCCGGGCCGCGCGTTCCTCCCGTCCTCGGGAGCGGGAGTTTGGACCAGGCCATAGGGGTGCATGTGCGGGCCACCATGCCCGAGACCGTCCTCATCAAGCTGCGCAAGGCCTTTGACGAGAACCCGGGCCCGCACCCGGTCGTCTTCCTTATCGACGACATCGAAGGGCAAAGAAGGGTGCGAAGTTCAGCCAAAATATCCTTCTCCGAGGATGTCGTGGGGCGTATAGAGGCCGTCCTGGGCCCAGGCACGGTCAAGGTGCTCTAGACATCGCCAGTCGTGCTATACTGGGGATAGTTCCTATGAACCTGCGCCATCCTACGAAGTACGCCTCCCGTGATGATTTTCCCCGGCCGCCTTCCCCGGCCGTATACAAAAAGATCGCCTATACCTTCCTGGCCATCACCCTCATCGTGGTCGTGGGTGCGCTCTGGATCTCGTCGGTGCGCGCGCGTGTGACGGTCACGGTGAAGCGCGATACCACCTCGGTGCAAAGCACGGTCGAGATCTCCAAGAGCCCGGAGCAGGGACAATTGCAGGGCCGCGTGGTCGAAGGGTCTTTCGAGAAGATCCAGGAGTTCGACGTGAAGGCCACGAGCAATGACGCCATCGATACCCAGGTCCAAGGCACGGTCAAGATCGTGAACACGTATTCCAAACCGCAGACCCTCATCAAGACGACGCGCCTCTCGACGCCGGACGGCCGCATCTATCGCATCGACCGCACCATCACGGTGAACCCCAAGGAAAGCGTGACCGTGAACGCGATCTCCGACGGCAAGGGCAAGCAGTTCACCTTGCCCCCAGGCATGAAATTGACCATTCCCGGACTCTGGATAGACCTGCAGAAATGGATCTATGCGGAGACGACCAGTGGCTTCACGGGCGGCGCCTCGAGCGCCAAAGTGGTGAGCTCGCTCGACGTGAGCGATGCCCAACGCGTCTTGCAGGATGCCGTGTTCGAGCAGGCCAAGAAGACCTTGCGCGCCGAGGCCGGCGTGCCCGAGGACTGGGACGCGGTCTATATCCAAAAATTGACGGACAAGAAGACCAATATCTCGCCGGGGCAAACGTCCGACCAGTTCCTTGCCTCGGTGAAGCTGGACGTGACGGGTATCTTCTATGCCAGCAAGGAGATGATCTCCCTCGTGCGGCAAAAGCTCTCCGACCGTTTGCCCGAAGGGCGTGAGCTCGTGGATTTCGACGCCCGTCTCGTGACCTTCAAGGCCGACATGGCGGACCCGTCGCTTGAAAAGGCGCGCCTGTCCTTCTCTGCCGACGCCACCTCGCGTCTCACGGAGAACAGCCCGGGACTTTCCAAGGACAGCATCGCCGGATTGCCCAAGGACCAGGCCAAGGAAAAGCTGCTCGCCACCGACGGCGTGCAGGACGTGCAAGTGGTCATACAACCGACATGGATAGGGAAGATCCCGACGATGAAGGACCACATAGACCTCATCATCAAATAGGATACAGAACGAAAACCAGGGCCAATACCCCTGGTTTTTTGACTTTTGGCTGCATTGACCGTAGTTTGGTTGTCTATGGATTTCCCTCTCGAGACCCGGCGACACAGCGCCGCGCATGTCTTGGCCGCGGCCGTGAAGCGGCTTTTCCCCGATGCCAAGTTCGGCGTCGGCCCCGTGGTCGAGAACGGCTTCTATTATGACATCGACATCGGCCGCCCCTTCGAGCCCAAGGACATCGAGGCCATCGGCGTGCAGATGAAGAAGATCGTCAAAGAGAACAGCGCCTTCGAGCGCATCGAGATGCCCATCGAGGACGGCATCAAACTTTTTGCCGACATGGGGCAGACCTATAAGGTCGAGCTTTTGAACGACCTCAAGACGCGCGGCACCACGGCCGTGAACGCGGACGAGGCGGGGGACATCGACCCGAACAACGTCAAGACCATCTCGGTCTACAAGACCGGCGACTTCACCGACCTGTGCCGCGGGCCGCATGTGGACAAGACCTCGGAGATCGGCGCATGGAAATTGCACAAGGTCTCGGGCGCCTATTGGCGCGGCAAGCAAGAGAACCCGCAGATGCAGCGCATCTACGGCCTCGACTTCGCGACCCAAGAGGAGCTCGATGCCTTTCTCAAGATGCAGGAAGAAGCGGAGAAGCGCGACCATCGCAAGCTCGGCGCCGAGCTCGACCTCTTCGCCTTTTCGCCGCTCGTCGGCCCCGGCCTGCCGCTCTTCACCCCGCGCGGCACCATCATGCGCAATCTCATCACGGATTTCGTGTGGGAGCTCATGAAGCCCTTCGGTTATACCCGCGTGTGGATCCCGCATATCACCAAGAGCGATCTCTATAAGACCTCGGGCCACTGGGACAAGTTCGAGGACGACCTCTTCCATGTGACGAGCAAGAAGAGCGAGGAGGAGTTCGCGCTCAAGCCGATGAACTGCCCGCATCACACCCAGATCTTCGCGTCCAAGCCGCGCAGCTATCGCGACATGCCTTTGCGCTACAGCGAGGTGACGACCGTGTATCGCGACGAGAACACCGGCCAGCTCCAGGGCCTCTCGCGCGTGCGGTCCATCACCCAAGACGATGCGCACGTGTTCTGCCGTCCCGACCAGATCACGGTCGAGGCCATGAACATGTACAAGATCATCGAGGGCTTCTATAAGGGCATGGGCATGCCATTGCGCGTGCGCCTCTCCGTCCGCGACCCGCAGCATCCGGAGAAATACCTGGGTGAGGACGGTTTGTGGGAACAGGCCGAGGCCACGCTCGCGGACCTCATGAAGCAGGTCGGTCGCGAGGTCACCATCGGGGAAGGGGAGGCGGCTTTCTACGGTCCCAAGCTCGACTTCATCGCCAAGGACGCCATCGGCCGCGAATGGCAGTTGGCCACCATACAGCTCGACTTCGTGCAGCCGGAGCGCTTCGGCCTCGAGTACATGGACGCCGACGGCACCCGCAAGCGGCCGGTCATGATCCATCGCGCCATCCTGGGCTCGGTGGAGCGCTTCCTGGGCATCCTCATCGAGCATTATGCCGGGGCTTTCCCCTTGTGGCTCGCGCCCGTGCAGATCGGCATCTTGCCGGTCGCGGACCGTCACATCGAGCATGCCAAGGCGCTTGCCGCCGAGTTCGAGGCCAAGGGCTTCCGCGTGGAAGTGGATGATGCCGCGGAAAGCGTGGGCAAGAAGATACGCAATGCCGAAAAGATGAAATTGCCGGTCATGCTCGTGGTGGGCGACAAGGAGATGGAGAGCGGCGAGCTCACCGTGCGCCGCCATGGCTCGTCCGACCAGGCCGTCATCGCAAAAGACGCCCTGATGGGCGCCCTTGCGAAAGAAAATTCGGAACGGACCTAGCGGTTCCTGCCGCCGCGTCCGCGATTGCCTCGTTGGGTCCTGGGCTTCTCGGCGGGCGCCTCGCCCTTGAGCTCGGCCTTGAGACGCTCCACGTCCTTGCGGTAAAAGTCGCTGGTCTCTTTGGGCAAGGTCAACGCGGCTGCGAGGCTGCGGACCAAGGCATCCAGGTATTCCTTGGCCTTGTCCTTCTTGCCTGCGGCCTCGGCTTCCTCATATGTCGCCATGTCGTCAGGGCTCAAACTGTTGCCGGCCCATTTGTCCACGAGGTCCATGGCCGCCTTGTCCAAGGGTTTCGAGCCGATGGCGATCTGTTTCAGGACCTCCATGTCGGCGGCCTTTTCCGCGTCCACCTTCGCGATGCGCTCCGCGGAGTCCCTTGCGCCCGCATCGGCCCTCGCGCGGCGCTCCGCGCGTTTGGCGCGACGGGCATCGCGCTCGGCGATGCGTTCGGCTAAGGGTTTCTTGTCCTTCTTCGCCTCGAGAAGCTCGCTGTCGTCCACAGTCTCGTATTCGTCGTCCTGCTCTTCCGGTTTCTCTCTAAAGCTCACGCCTTGTTGGAAGGCATATTCGGCATCTGCTTTCTGGAGCAGTTCTTTGGTGAGGTCCTTGGGCACCGGCGTCTCGGCCGCGAGGATGGCGTCGCGTTTGGCGCGGACGGTCGGGTCTTGGTCGAGCGGGCGCTTGCGCAGTTTCACGATCTTGGCCGCATCGGCCGCGTCCTGCTTTTCCCGTTCAGAGGGCGGGGTGGCCTCGAGCGGCAGGTTGCGGCGCGCCTTATAGGCGAGCTCGGCCTTTTCCTCGTCCGTCTTGGGCTCCTCGACCGTCTTGGAACGGATGTAATAGGCGGCGGGCTCTTCGTCCAGCTTCTTTCGTAAGGCGCCAAGCTCCTTGTCGTCCAAGCCGGCCATCTCGGCGGCCTTGAGGCGCGCCTTGGCCAACACGTATCGCGTGGCCAGGGCCTCCGCATTGCTGGCCTTCTCGACGCCCTGCGCCTTGAGCGCGTTCTGGGTCGCCTTGAGCGCCTTTTCCCAATCCGCGGAGGCCTCGCGATAGAAATTGTTGTTCGTCTTGGTATTGAGCTCGTTCACCAAATTGGCATCGGCGGAGCGGCCGCCGCGCGCCATGAGCACGAGCTCGGGCTTGAGGGTCGCGTCGCGCTCGCGCACCTTCTTGCGCGCTTCAGCCGCCTCGATCTGCTTTTTGCCCATGGCGGCCTGGTCGACCTCCTCTTGGACTTCGGGCGAGAGGATGACCTTTGCCTCATGCACGGGTTTGGCCGTTTGGCGCAGGCGTTCTGCGGCCTTGCGGCGGAAGGCTTTGCGCTCTTCCTCCTCGTTATGCGCCGTGATCGCTTCATGCAAGGCCACGGCCTCTTCGGTCTGCTGGCTCTGCACCTCTTGCTGCTTCATCCGTTCCCATTCCGCGTCCTTTTGCTTGCGTTCCGCCTTTTGCAAGGCGACCTTTTCGCGCAAGGGGACCTCGGGTTCGATGCCGAAGCTCGCTTCGAACTCCGCGGCATCCGTCGTCAACGGCGTCGTGCTCTCTCCGTGCTCTCTCCGTAATCTCTTCCCCTGCTTCTCGGTCAAGGTATCGATGCCCGGTAAGACGCCGGCAGCGGCATCGCGCAAGGTGGATTCGAGACGGCCCTCCATGGGGAGCGTGATCGGTTCTTCCGCGGCGGCCGGCGCGGCCTCGGCCGGGGTCTCGACGCGGCGTTCGCGCCGCGGCTTCTTTTCGCGTACTGGTTTGGCCTCGGCCGGGGTCTCTTCGATGCCAAAGCTGTCCTCGAACTCCTTGACCGTCTCTTCGGGCGTCTTGGCGCGCTCTGCCCGACGTTCCGCTTTGGGGATGCCCCAGCGGACATTGGTCGCGGCTTCTTTGAGGCCGCGCACGTCCTGACGCGCCATGTCGCCGACCTCGCGGAGGTTCGCGCCCAGGTCCCTCACGTCCTGCGTGAGCTCATGCAAACCGTCGGACAGTCCTCGTGACGGCACGCCCTCCGGAAGTTTGGCCTTGCGGATGTTCCTGGCGCTCGCGCCCAGGTCGCGCGCGAGCTCCGGGACCGCGCCATGCATCGGGATCTCCCGGCGAAGCTCTTCTTTTTCCGCATTCTTGAGCTTGTCATAGGCGTCGAGCAAAGACCCCTTGCCGCTCAACTTGCTGGCCCAGTGTTTAAGGCGGTTCGCGAGGCTCAAGCCCTGCTCTTCGCGCGTGTCCGGGTCAATGCCGTATTCCGCGATGATGCGCTGGCGCAGCTCGTGCATCTGCATCTCCTGCGCCGCCTTGTTCCGCCTGGCCACGGCTTCCGCGCTCTCGCCCAATTGCGCGGGCTTTGCCTCCGCTTTGGACGAGACCTTTTCTTTTTTCAGGGTCTCATAGGCCTTGAACGGGCGTTCCTGCATTTGACGCAACCATTGCTGCGCCTTCCACATGTTGTGTATCTCGCCTTCCGGCAGACCGCGTTTGCGCGCTTCCTGCACGACCATCTCCGCTTGCGCGCGCAGGTCCTCGGCGCGGGCCGTGAGGTCCGAGAGCTCGATGCTGTGGTTCTCCACGGCCTGCATCAGGTCGTTCTCGACGGCGCGCACCTCGCTGAAGAAGGCATTGAGCGTGGGTGCCACGCGGCGTTCGCGCGCCTCGGCCTTGGGCTGGGCGGCGCGGCCCAGGTTCTCGCGCAGGCCTTCGTCCATCTCCGCCTGGGGAGGGAAGAAATGCCCTTTTTCTGCGCGGCTTTTTTTGGGAGACGGGCCTTCTCCCGATGCGCGGCTGGGCATGGTGTCGAATTTCGGCATAGCTTTGCGACAAGTATACCATATCGGCATATCAAAAACCCCGAGGGAGATCGGGGCTATGCGGCACCCAGCTGGATGCGCGAGAAGACGAGGCGTTCGGCGTGATAGGCCTGGAGGAGAAGGTCGGCCTGCTCTTGGTATCCGTCCGATGGCTGTACGGCCATGAAGGCCAGATGGACCAGGAAGCTGGTTCTCGGGTCCGCCCAGTCCCAGGGGAGGGTCGGCGGGATGCCCGGGACATCGGCGACATGGAAGAGCGGGGCCCAGCCATGGGCCGCGGCGAGACGCAGGTCGCGGCGTCTTTGCAACGCGGTGGTGTAGGGGATGGCGGTCAGTTCGATGCGATCATCCGCCGTGCGGCGCCAGAGCAGCCAATGCCTCATGACCTCCTCCTGATGTAAAAAACGATAGGCGGAACCTATCGCATTTTTCGCTCTTTGTCAAGCCTCGGCCTATGCGGCGTCTTTGTCCGAGAACAGGCCGAACAGGGCCTTTTTGAAACGTCCCCAGCCGCTTTGCGGTTGCTTCTTCGCGGCGGACGGCACGGTCTTGCGCAGGCTGCTAGGGCCTCGGTCCTTGTCGCTTTCCGACGTGCGGACGACCCTGCGCATCGCCTCGGCGGATTCCTCTTCCTGTTGTCGCCGTTCTTTCGCGAGTTGCTCCTGTCTTTCCCTGTCGTACTTTTCCGCGGCGCGGACGGCCGCCTCATGCCCCGCGTTGGCGCGGCGTCTCTCAGGGGTCTCCTGGTAGACATACTCCTCTTCTTTTTCGGGCGCTTCCCAGTCTTCGGCCTTGGCATTGCGAAAGGTTTCCGCGGCAGAGATTTTATTGAAATGCGTTTCCGCAGGTCTTTCTCCGATATAGGCACCTCCTAAGGCGCGATCCGTCTCTTCGTGCTCGCCGTAGTGCTGTATATGCCGGGTCTGCTCGCGATGCTCGCGCTCCATCTCTTGACGCAGTGTTTTTTCCGCCACCTCGAGCTTTTTGAACAGGTGCAGCTTGCGTTTGAGCGCGGCCTTGCTCCCGGCAGGGTTCTTTTCGAGGAGCTTGATCTCGTCACGCAGCGTGCTGCGGGCCACGCGCACATCGCCGTAGGTCAGGCCTTCGCCCGCCTTCTCCGCCTCTTCGCCGGACTTTTCGAGCACATAGTGTTCGATGCTGCTCAAGTGTTCCAGCTCGGGAGAGGCGAGTGTCTCTTCCACGCCTTCGGAGAAGGGGAGCGGCGAAGGCTCGCTCTTTGGCGCGTCCGCCGCCTGTTCCTCCGCGATGACGCGTTGCAGGCGATGCGCTTTCTCCAATTGCTTCGCGAGCCCTTCCATCTCGAGACGTCCCGCGCCGCTCGCCTGGGCTTCGTCCTTGAGCGCCATGAGGGTGCGCTCCACGAAGTCGAGCTCATCGCCGAACTGCGCGATACGGCCTCCTCGCTCCATGGTCCTGGTCATGGCGGTGACCAGGATATTGAACTGCGTGGTGGTCCCGGACAACCTGGCTTCGAGCGATTTCCGTTCAGGACGATGGCTGCGTCTGGTCTCGGGGACCGGTTCGGGGGCATCCGATGCGCGTTCGGCCACGGCCTTCCCGAACGTGGTGCCGTCGGTCCGATGCGCGCCGGAATCGAGCACGCGGCGCATCCGGCGCGTGGGTTCGATCGTCGTCGTGTCGTCGATACCGGCGCCAGGACCTGCCGCCTCGCGGGCGGCATGGGCGATGCGTTCGGCCGTGGTCTCGTCCCCGCCGCGCATCTCCATGCGCGTGAGCTCCATGTCCACGTCGCGTTCGAACTGTTCGGCACTGCGCTTGAAGGCATCGCGGGGGTGCGGGGCGACGGGTCGAGGGGCGTGTTCCTTCATAGGACACGAGTATACCAAAAGCTCCCGCATCGCGGGAGCTTTGTGATTTCGCTTATTTTGCGAGGGCGGCGAAGACCTTGGGATGGCTCATCGCGATCTGCGAAAGCACCTTGCGGTCGAGGAGGATGCCCTTGGCCTTGAGCGAGCCCATCAGCTTGGAATAGCTGGTGCCCACTTCCTTGGCGGCGGCGCCGATGCGGTTCTGCTGCAAGCCGCGATTGTCGCGCTTCTTGAGCTTGCGGCCGACATAGGCGTTGACGCCGGCCTTGACGGCGGCCGTCTTGGCGAGGGTGATCTTGGATTTGCGCCCCCACATCATGCCCTTGGTGCGGGCCAGGATGTTCTTGCGGCGCTTGATGCGGTGTGTACCGCGTTTGACACGAGGCATAGGAGTTGGTTCGGGGAGGGGATTACGAGTGGGGCATGAGGGTCTTGATGTTCCGCATGTACTGGGCGGCGACCTGGAGGTCGCTGCGCTTGTTGCGCGTGACCTTGCCGGACTCGCGGCTGTTGAAATGGCCTTGGCCGCCCTTGCGCTTGATCATCTTGCCGTTCTTGGTGATCTTGATGCGTTTGGAAACCGTCTTGTGCGTCTTCATAGTGTTTGGATTAGGATTTCCTGCCGACGATGGCCGAGACGTTGCCGCCCTGCCGCGTGACCGGTTGTTCGATATAGAGCTGATAGGTCTCTTCGATCCGCTTGATGAAGTCCATGATGCGCTCGGTGGCGATCTCCCCGTGCGCCTTCTCGCGTCCGCGCAGGATGATCTCGAGCTTGAGCTTGTCGCCGTCGGCCAGGAAGTCGAGCGCCTTGCGGCGACGGACCTCGAGGTCATGTTCGCCGATCTTGACCGAGAGGCGAATGCCTTTGACCTCGACCTTCTTGGCATGGGCCTTTTGGACCCGCTGCTCCTTGGCCTTTTGGTACTTGAAGGTGCCGAAGTCGAGCAATCTGCACACGGGCGGGACGTCCTTGGGAGAGACCTCGACGAGGTCGAACTCCCGCTCTTGGGCGATGCGCAGGGCGTCCCTCGTGGGCATCACGCCCAGGAACTTGCCTTGCTCATCGATGAGCCGGACCTCCGGCGCGATGATGCGCTCGTTGGCACGATAGTCGAGCATCTCAGGCTTCTGAGGCACGCGACGGCGATAATGGATTCTCATTAGGGGGATTGTCGTGGGCAGGCCACGCGTGACGACACGAAACCGTTTCCTGTCGTGGCGCGTGGTGGAGATGGGGGGAATCGCACCCCCGTCCGTACGGCGTCTGTCACATCTTCGTCCACAAGCTTGGTCCGTTCAAGGAGTGGGCGATGCGCGGTTGAGCGGACAAGACGCGGTCGCCTGTGCATACATGGTGTCGGGCCGTCCGGTATGCCGGCGAAAGGCCCCAAGCCCGAAAGATGGCGCTCGGTCCGTCCGCGTCAGGCGCGCGGTCGGGGAGCGGGTCGAGGCCTTGTTAGGCGAGGACCATGGCCGGCGAAGAGACGTTGAACGCCGAAGCGATCATGTCCTTCAACCGGGTAACAACGCTGTTGGCAGTTGTTGGATGTGGGAAGTTTGCAAGGTTCCCAGCTTGGCTTGCAGGTGTGAAAGGGACCGTCCGTCGATGCTTATGCATCCCCGTGATCGTTGCGAGCGATGTCGCGAGCGATATCAAGGCGCTTGAGCTTTTCGCGCTTGTCATGGGCTTTTCGCCCTCTACACAGCCCAAAAGCCAGCTTCACTTGATGGCGGGAAGCGTACAATGAAAAGGGGATGAGTGTCAAGCCTTTTTCCTGTGTTTTTCCTGCTAAATAGGCCAATTCCTTCTTGTGGACCAAGACCTTGCGGGATCGGGCCGGGTCATAGCCTTCCAGGTTGCCGGCCTTGGAATAGGGCCGTATATGGCCCCCGATGAGCCAGAGCTCGCCATGCATGAGCATGAGATGGCCCCCATCCAGCTTGGCCCCGCCCTCTCGGATGGACCGGACCTCTTGCCCGGTCAGCACCAAACCGCCCTCGAAACGTTCGAGGGTCTCATACTCATGCCGGGCCTTGCGGTTCTCGGCAAAGGTCTTGGGCTCCGTTTTTGGCATGGTCGCCATGTTACCATGTCTCCCATGAAGACCAAGCGCTCGGCCAAGACCATCCTGTGCATGACCGCCATCGCGCTCCTTCTTGCCTGCGCGGTCCTGTTCGTAGGCAGCCGTTTGCCGGCCAAGCTCGCCTCCACGCCGGCACGGACATCGCCGACGGCAGAGCCGCCTCTGCCGGCCGTGGCGCCCGAGGTCCTCCATGCCAATTGGGTGCGCGACGTGCATGCCGACCTGGACGATCTGGGCGCATCGCCAAGCAGCGAGCAGCTTGAGACGGCCAAGCAAGCCTTGCTCGCATTGCGCGTCTCATCCGTGGACCGGCCCATGCATCTCGCCTTGGTGCTCGCGGTCGTGGCCTGGCAGCAGGGAAAGCCCGGGGCCGCCGCCATGCTGCGTGAGGACCTCGACCTTGTGGGCAAATGACGCTTCGCAAGCCCGCGCGCGCATGTCACACTGATATCCATGCTGGAAACCGTTCCGCAGGCCTCCGTGGTACCTCCGGGAAAACCGAAGATCGTGAAACCGAAGATCGGGAAGAACGTCTTGAGCTGTGCCGTGCTCGGCCTGTTGTTCCTGGTCCCGGTCCTGGCAGGCGCCGCGTATCTCGTCGCGCGCTCGGGCTTCGTCGACGTGCCGTATTTTTCGAAATGGTATGAGGTGCCCAAGCCCACGCGCGCGGTGAAGGCCAAGGTCATGGACGCCGACACATTGCGCGTGCTCTTGTCCCAGCGTTTGCAAGACGAGGTCGTGGACGGCAAGTCGCCGCCCTATGCCTTGCGCGTGGACGAGCGCGAGCTCACGGGCGTCATGGTGGACGGCATGGACAAGGAGGGCATCACGCGCGCGTGGCGGCCGAAGAACATCCAGGTCGCGGTCCTGAAGGACGGCGTGGAGATCTCCGGACGCGTGGAGGACGGGCCTTTCCATCTCGACTTCGTGGCCTTGCTCGTGCCGTCGGTGAAGGACGGCGTGTTGCGCGTGGGCTTGGGACGCACCCAGGTCGGGGACTTTTCCGTGCCCGCTTCCATCGCGGACAAGCTCATGGGCAATATCCTCGGCCGCGACCTCGCGTCGTGGAACTTGAGCTTGGGCAAGGACGTGCTCAAACGCATAGACCTGCATGACGGGTATCTCGAGATCGTCACGGCCATCCCGTCATGATCCTGTTCCTGCGCCTCCTGCCTTTCCTGGTCGGGCTGCTGCAGCTCGTGACCTTTCGGTCCCAGGCGCTCGAGCCGAGCGCGTTCCCGTGGATCGCGGCCATCGGGTGGCTGGCCGTGCCCGTCGCGGCCGTGGTCATCTCGTGGCGGCATATCGGGTGGAGCGACCTGATGCGCAAGATGATGCCGACCTATGTCACGCTCGCGTGCCTGGTCTTCGCCTTGCTCTTGGTCGAAGGCGCGTGGCAGTTCTGGCTCTTGGCCGGTCTCGCCGCGCTCATTTCCTTCGTCTCGCTCGAGCTCGTGTTCTTGATGTCATATGACCTGGTGGCCTATCCGGTGCAGGGCATCTCGCGCGTGAACGTGGGCTATGTGCCCATCGCCATCTGGTACGCGGCCTCGACCTCGGTGGGGCTCATGACCTTCATCCATACGGACGCCATTTGGCATATCGCGCTCATGGCCACGCTCGGCGCCGTCCTGTTCCGCACTACGGGACATCCGGATGCCACGGCGTCGCAACAGCGCGTGTGGACCGCGCTCGGCATCTTGGTCGGTATCGAAGTGGGCCTGCTCGGCGTGTTCTTGCCCGTGGGCATGCAGCCGCAAGGCCTCATCGCGGCCGTGCTGTTCTCCGCGGCCTTGCGCGCGCGCCGCTATGTCCATGATCCCAAGCCCTCCTTGCGCATCGCGTATATCGAAGGCGCGGCGGCGATGATCGTGTTCGTCGTCGCCTTGGCCAGCGCGAAGTGGACCTAGTGGCGGACAGGCGAGAAGTTGTGTATACTAGGGCCAATTATGGCCCAACGGGAACCGTGGTCCCGGGAGTTCGGCACGCTCCTTTCCTCGCTCTTCCTGGGCGCGGCGAGCGGCGCCGTGTCCGGTTTCATCGTGGCGTCCTTGATGCAACAGCCGCAGGCGTCGGAACGCGGTCCGGTCATGGCGACCACGACGCAGGGCGAGTCCCAGGCCACGAGCACGCGGCCCACCTCGACCCTCGAGCTCATCCCGCTCGAACGCCGCGCCGCCTCGCCGCTCGTGCCGCCGGCCTTTTTGAACCGTCGCGTCTCCTCGGTCGCGGGCATCTATCGCAAACCGAAACCCGCCGACGACCACGTGCTCGGGCCCGAGCGTTTGATCGGCCAGGCCGTGGCATTGACCTCCGACGGCTGGTTCGCGGCGCCCGCATCCCTGTTCGACGATGCGCGCGTGGGCGACCTGCTCATCTGGGTGGACGGCGCGGCCTATCCCATCGATCGCGGCGTGACGGATTCGCTCTCGGGGGCCGCCTTCCTCAAGATCTCGGCCACGGGATTGACGCCTTCCGCCTTCGCACGCGCGCAAGACGTGAGCATCGGCACCGAGCTCTGGATGGAAGCGCGTCCCGGCGAGTTCTCGCCGAGCCTCGCGCTCTCCACGTCCGCGCGCGTGGCGCCCAATGACGCGGTCTCGAGCGAGGCGGCGACGCGGCGCATCAACGTGGTCGGCACGGCCATGCGCGGCGATCTCGGCGCGGCGGCCTGGGACCCGAACGGCTCCCTCGTGGGCATCAATGACGGCGCGAACGGGGAGCACATGCGCCTCATCCCGGCATCCGGCATCGCGTCCTCCTTCGCGTCCCTCCTCGCGCGCGGGAGCATCGCGCATGCGTATTTGGGCGTGCGCGCCGTGGACCTCGCGTCCTTGCGCACCGACCAACCGCGCGACACGCGTCTCATCATCGGCGCGATGATCACGAACGACAAGCGCGGTCTCAAGCCCGGCGTGCAAAAGGACGGCCCCGCGGCGGGCAAGCTCAAGGCCGGCGACGTGATTGTCCGCGTCGAGCGTGATATCCTGGACGGGACGGCCGATCTCGGCGAAGTGTTGGCGGAATACCAGCCCGGCACCCAGGTCACCTTGCGCGTGTGGCGCGAGGGGAAAGACCTCGACGTGCCGCTGACATTGGGCGAGATCGCGACCGGTGATGCCTTGAAATAGCATGGCCACGACGAACTACATACGGCTCTTCTTGCGCGGCTGGCCGACCATCGCGGTGGCGAGCGCTCTTGGATTGCTCCTCGCCATGGGCTTTTCGTTCGCCCAGCCCCTGCGCTATTCGTCCACGGTGCGCGTGCTCATCACCCAGGCCAATGCCACGGGTTTGGACCCGTATACGGCCATCAAATCGTCCGAACGCATCGGGCAGAACCTCTCGGCCATCATCTACTCGAGCAGTTTCTTCGATTCGGTCATGACCAAGGCCCAGGTGGACGCGTCGTATTTCCCGTCTGACGACATCGACAGGCGCAAAAAATGGGCGGAGACCGTCGAAGCCACGGTGGACGCGGGCACGGGCGTCATGTCCGTCGTCGCGTATCACACGGACCGCGCGCAGGCCAAAGAGCTTGCCATGGCCGTGGCCGAGGGGATCGGCACCATCGCGCCCAACTACTTCGGGGCATCGGTCAGGGCCCAGATCATCGACGACGCATTGCCCTCGCGTTTCTTCGCGAAACCGGACCTGTTCAAGAACGGTGGCATCGGCATTTTGCTCGGGTTTTTGCTCGGCACGGGATGGGTTTTGGGACGGGTGCGTAAAGCCTAGAGAGCAGGGGAGAGTTATCCCCAATCCCTCGGCGCTGAGCTGAGGGATTTTCGTGATATAATAATACGGCGAGATGAAACGTTTTTTTCATCAAGGAACTCTCGTAGCTCTTGCTATCGTTCAAGCGGTTGTTTTTAGCACGTTTTTGATGACTTTCGCGGCGCCTTCCGCCGCGCTCGCCGCCATTCCCAGCACGCTCGGCTATCAGGGCCGCTTGAAGAACTCGTCCGGCACCGTCCAGAGCGGGACGTTCAACTTCACCTTCCGCCTCTACGCGTCTTCGACGGGCGGCACGGCCCTGTGGACCGAGACCCAATCGAGCGTGACCGTCGATCAGGGGTTCTTCTCGGTGCGCTTGGGCCAGATCACACCTTTCCCCACGAGCTTGGACTTCAACCAGGAGCTGTACATCTCGACCGAGGTGAACAGCGACGGCGAGATGAGCCCGCGCGTGGCCGTCAATACGGTGCCCTATGCCTACACGGCCGCGGGCGTCATGGCGACCTCGACCGTGCCGACGACGGTCGGCGGCGGCCGCATGTACTACGACATGCTCACGGGCACGCTGAAGTACTACGACGCGACCGGCTCCGTGTGGCGGACCTTGGGCACCTCGGCGTCGAGCACGGACCTGCAGACCGTCACCAATGCGGGCAGCACGACGACCAATGCCATCCAGTTCGGCGGCGGCACGTCCACCGGTCCCTTCACCTTCCAGTCCACCTTGAGCGTCACCGGCGCCACGACCTTGGGCAATGTCTCGGGCACGAACGCGACCTTCACGAACCTGTTCGTCTCGAACTTCACCCCGACCAATCTCACGGGTACGAACTTCGTGTGGACGAACGCGACGGGCACGAACACGACCTCGACCAACCTGTATGCCGGCAATGCGACCTTCGTCGGCGCGACCACGACGGCCCTCTCGTTCACGAGCGCATCCGGGTCCCAGCTCTTCGCAAGCAGCATCCAGGTGAACGGGTCCAGCGTCTGCCTCGCGAACGGCACGAACTGTCCCGCATCCGCGACCACCACGATCTGGCAAGAGAGCGCGGCGAACAACGTGGCCTATCTCACGACCTCGACGCGCGATCTGCTGCTCGGCGGGAACGCGACGGCGAGCGCGGGCTTCATCTTCGACGCGCAATCGTCGCCCGGCACCTCCACCGTGTTCATCGGCGCCGCGACCAATGCGAACCTGCTCGTCGGCACGTCCACCTATGGCGGCGGGCTCGCCTCCGCGTTCTCGGTGGACGGTAATGATGTCTTCGTCCAGGGCCAGATCGGCACCTTGGGCGGATTGTTCGCGCCGAGCCTGACCATCACCGGCACCACGCCGTCGAACTTCACCAATCTCACCTGGACGAACGCGACGGGCACCAACACGACGAGCACGAACCTCTTCGCGACCAATCTCACGGGCACGAACGCGGTGTTCACGGGCGCAACGACCACGGCGCTTTCGTTCACGAGCGCGTCCGGATCGCAGATCTTCGCGAGCAGTATCCAGGTCAATGGCAGCAATGTGTGTCTCGCGAACGGGACGAATTGCCCCGCCGATGGCGAGCCCGCCACGACCGCGACATTGCAGATGATCACGAACAATGGCGCTACCACGACCAACATCATTTATGCGCTAGGCGGCATACAGACCTTGAACCTCACGGCCACGGGATCCGTGTCCTTCACGGGGAGCACGGCACTCGCGACCCTGACCGGCACGAACGCCACGTTCACCAATGTCACGACCACGGCCTTCAATGCCGCGTCCATCACGGTGACGAGCGGCACGGCCGGCACCTGGAACGTGGGGAACTTGAGCGCGAACAATGCGACGGCCACGAATCTCTTCGCGACGACCGAGAATGTCACCAATATCACGGGTACGAACGCGACCTTCACCAATCTGTTCGTCTCGAACTTGACCGTCTCGTCCACGTCGCCCGCGGTGTTCACCAATCTCACTTGGACGAACGCGACGGGCACGAACACGACGAGTACGAGCCTCTTTGCTACGAACTTCCAAGCGACCTCGGGCACCATCACGACCCTGGCCGCGGGCTCCCTCAATGCCGCTTTCGCCACCACGACCGTGTTGTCCTTCACGACGGCCTCGGGTTCGAACATCTTCGCCTCCAGCATCCTCGTGAACGGCTCCGCGGTCTGCCTGGCCAATGGCATCAACTGTCCGCCGGACGGTGAGCCTGCCACGACCGCGACGCTCCAGATGATCACGAACAATGGGGCATCCACGACAAACATCATCTACGCGCTCGGCGGCATACAGACCCTGAACCTCACGGCCACCGGGACCTTGAACGTGACGGGCCAGACCACGCTCGGGGACGTGACGGGCAATAATGCGACCTTTACCAACCTTTTCGTCACCAATCTCACCGTGTCGTCCACGTCACCCGCGGTCTTCACCAACTTGGTCTGGACCAATGCCACCGGCACGAACACGACATCCACGGCATTGAACGCCACCAATTATACCGGCACGTCCGGGACGGTCGGTACCTGGAACGTGGGGAACTTGAGCGCGAACAATGCGACGACCACGAATCTCTTCGCGACGACCGAGAATGTCACCAATATCACGGGCACCAATGCCACCTTCACCAATCTCGCCGTCACGAACTTCAGCCCGTCCTCCATCAGCGCGGCCACGGTCAGCACGACCAACCTCATCTGGGTGAACGCCACGGGCACGAACACGACGAGCACCAATCTCTTTGCCACGAACTTCCAGGCCAGCACGGGAACCCTCGCGACCCTCAATGCGGGCGCCGTGAACGTGTCGAGCACCTTGCTCGTGGGAGGCGTGAACGTGTGTCTGCAGAATGGCACCAATTGCCCGTCGATCAGCGGTGGCGGCTCCAGTCCGCTCACGGACAATTCGGTCACGAACATCGTCTATCTCACGACCTCGACCCGTGATCTGTTGCTCGGTTCGAATGCGACGAACTCGGCCGGCTTCATCTTCGACAATGACGTGAACGGTACGTCCACCGTCATCATCGGAGGCGGCACCAACACCAATCTCCTCGTCGGCACCTTGAGCTATGGCGGGGGATTGG
>CAZKEE010000010.1:0-30646 GCA_964551765.1 uncultured Gammaproteobacteria bacterium
GTGGTCTGGGTCGTTTGGCGCGTGGTCGCGATGACGCCTGGCGCCATGACGGGCCGCGGCGCATAGCCGTAGTACCCGTAGGGTTGTGCCATGTAGACCGGACGCGCGCTGAACGCCCACATCATGAACGCGAGGTCGCGCGATGCCGGGTAGCTGTAGTAGTAGTCATTGTATCCCGCCACATAGGCGGGATAACCGGCCGATACCGCATAGCCCTGGGGTGAGGTCCCGACATTGATGTTCGCGACCGTGACGGCCGGCTGGGTCGCCGGATTGGCGACCAGGTTGAACTGCGTGCCGTTCGATGTCGCGGTCTCGCTCACGGTGATCGGATCGATCTGGCCGTCACGATCGAGGTCCACGTTGTTGACCCCGGGGGTCGTGTTGACCATGTTCTGGAGCCCGAGCGCGTCGCGCACCGTCCCGTTCTGGATGGCGCCCGACACGTAGCCGAGGTCGAGGTCGTTCGCGTGCATGATGGTGGTCGGCGCGGCCACCGCGGGTTGGGCCGCCGGGGCTGGCACGGCCACGGGTCGGGTCACGATGACCTGGGGCTTGGGGTCGTTATTGCATCCGGCGCTGAGCGCCAGGCAGGCGATGAACATGAACAAGGCATGTCGCAACAGGTGCATGACATATATCTCCTGTAGAGGTTGTGAAGGAAGCCGCCGGAACATACCTGGAAAATGCCTCCCTGTCAATCCGTTCAGGCAAGAAAAAAGCCCTGTCCGAGAGGTCGGGACGGGGCGTATCAGTCGGCGGGAGGAAGGATGGCGAGGCCGCGATAGGCGGGCTCCCTGGTCTCCATCTCCATTTCGGCCTCCAGAAGGGCCTGTTTGTCGGCCACGAGCTCGGCCTCGCGGGAGGCCACGCGTTGGCGCAGCTCGGCCACGCGCAGGCGTACGGGGTCTGGTCCCGGCTCCACCGGCGGGGCGAAGTGCGGCAGGGTCGGGATATCGGTGCGCCGCACGCGCGCGCCGACCGAGGCCAGCCATCGCGCAATCGCGGGGAGGGTTTGCATGGTCCGTTTCGGCAGATCGAAGAAGAACGTGCAGAGCGGTCCTACGATGGACCTGCCGAATAGGAACACGATCTGCAGCGCCCATCCGACGGGGATCATGAGGGCGCAGAACGGCCAGAACGCGCCGACCCCCTGTCGAACTTCCTTGACCTGCTCTTCCATGGGCACGTCCTTCAAACGCAGACAAGGATCGCCCAAGAGATAGACCGTGAACTCCGCGTTGCGTATCAGCATCGAGCAGGGGAAGAGGGCATAGGCGATGGCCTTCTCCGCGATGGTCATCTCGTTCCGCGGACGTCCGTCCAAACGGCGGAGGACATGTTCTTCCAGGGCGCCGAACAGGCCGCCGACGAAGAGATAGGTGACGAAGCAGAAAGGCATCCACAGATACCAGTGGCTGAAGATGATCTCGAACATCTCGGACCTCCGATGCGAAAGGGCCGTTCGAAACTACCCGTTTTTTTGCTACACGTCCAGGCTCGCGCTCTTGGCGTGGGTCTGGATGAACTTTTTGCGCGGCGCGACCTCATTGCCCATGAGGGTGTCGAAGGCCTGGTCCGCGGCCTCGGCGTCCGAGACGGTGACGATCTTCATGATGCGATTGGCCGGGTTCATGGTGGTCTCCCACAATTGGTCGGGGTTCATCTCGCCGAGACCCTTGTAGCGCTGGATGCTGATGCCGCCGACGTTCACCACGCCTTCCTCGCCCTCGCTCTGTTCGAGCGCCTCGGCGACCTCGGCCTCTTCTTCTTCCGTCTTGCCCTTGCCTTTGGCCTTGGCGCGTTCCTGCTTTTTCTTGAGCATGTCCTCGACGAGCGTGTCGCGCTCTTCGTCGGAGAACGCATAATGTACCTCTTTGCCCTTGGCCACGCGGAAAAGCGGTGGCTGGGCCACGTAGATGTGGCCGTTCGTGATGAGCTGCGGGAAGTAGCGGTAGAACAGGGTGAGCAACAGGGTGCGGATATGCGCGCCATCCACGTCGGCATCGGTCATGATGACCACGCGGTGATAGCGCAGCTTGGTGAGGTCGAACATCTCGCCGATATTGGTGCCGAGGGCGATGACCATGTTCTTGACCTGCTCATTGCCGAGCATCTTGTCCAAACGGGCGCGCTCCACGTTGAGGATCTTGCCGCGCAAGGGGAGTATGGCCTGGAACTCGCGGTCGCGGCCCTGCTTGGCGGAACCGCCGGCCGAGTCGCCCTCGACGATATAGAGCTCGCTTTGCGAGGCGTCGCGGCTGGAACAATCGGCGAGCTTGCCCGGAAGCGTCATGCCCTCGAGCGCGCCTTTGCGCAGCACGGTGTCGCGCGCGGCGCGGGCCGCGGCGCGGGCGCGTTGGGCCAGCACGCATTTGCCGATGATGGCCTCCGCGTCCTTGGGATGCTCTTCCAAGAACATGGTGAGCGCCTCGCTCATGGCGCCTTCGACGGCGCCGCGCACCTCGGGCGTGCCCAGCTTGGCCTTGGTCTGCCCTTCGAACTGCGGTTCGGGATAGCGGATGGAGATGACGCCGGTCAGGCCCTCGCGCACGTCCTCGCCGCCCAAGTTGTCGTCCTTCTCCTTGAGATAGCCCTTGTTGCGCGCATAGGCATTGAGCACGCGGGTGAGCGCGGTGCGGAAGCCTTGCACATGGGTGCCGCCCTCGGGATTGATGATGTTGTTCGTGAAGGCGTACAAGGTCTCGTTGTAGTCGTCGGTATATTGGATGGCGATGGCGATCTCGGCCTTGTCCACCTGCTTTTCCACCAAGAAGATGTTCTCGTGCTTGGGCTGCTTGGTGTGGTTGAGGTATTGGCAATAGGAACGCACGCCGCCTTCGAAATAGAAGGCATAGACCTCGCGTTGGCCCTTTTGCCTTTCGTCCGCGACGGTCACCTTCACGCCCTTGGTCAGATAGCACTGCTGCCGATAGTGATCGAGGATGCGCTTGTAATCGAAACCGATGCCTTCCTTGAAGATGGACGCGTCCGGTTTGAACGTGATGGTGGTGCCATGGCCCTTGCTCTTGCCCACCTGTTTGACCTTGCCTTGGGCGAGGCCCTTGGAATATTCCTGCACGTATTCGCCGCCGTCGCGTTCGACGCGTGCCTCGAGGAAGTCCGAGAGCGCGTTCACGACCGAGACGCCGACGCCATGCAAACCGCCGGAGATCTTGTAGCCGGAATCATCGCCGCCGAACTTGCCGCCGGCATGGAGCTTGGTGAGCACCAGCTCGAGCGCCGAGACCTTGAACTGCTTGTGTATGTCGACCGGGATGCCGCGGCCATTGTCGCGCACCGAGACCTTGTCGCCGGGGAGCAGGGTGATGTCGATCTCCGTGGCATGGCCGGCCATGGCCTCGTCGAAGGAGTTGTCCGCCACTTCGCGCAGCAGGTGGAACAGGCCGTCGGGACCGGTCGAGCCGATATACATGCCCGGGCGCTTGCGCACCGGTTCCAGGCCCTCGAGGACCGATATCTGCTCCGCGCCATAGGCGCCGGCCTTTTTCTTCTTGTCTTCAGCCATAGGGGTGTAACGCGTTGATGGTAGAGGACGGCGGATGGATTGACAATGGGGCGGGATAGGGAGAGCGGCGCGGATTTGGTACACTGTCCCCATCATGGCAGGCACCGAGACCACCGGAGGCTTTACGACAGGCGAGTTGCAACTCGCCAATTGGTGGGTGCGCAACCATCTGGCCTTGAACAAGGCCTATCGCGCCGGCCTCATCCTGCTCAATGTCCTCCTGTGGGGCTATTCGGCCTGGGGCCTGCTCGATGCCTTCGTCATCTCGTATCCGCGCGAAAAGCTCATCACCCGCGACACGGCCTTGAACGTGCAGCTCTTGGCGGGTCTCGAAACGGATAGGCCGCAGAGCATGGACGTCAGCGATGCAGAGGTGTTCCAGACCACGGACGGCCGCATAGACATGGTCAGCGAGGTCACGAACAACAATGCGCAATGGTGGGCCGAGTTCAATTATCGTTTCACCGTCGGCGGGGAGGAAGAGGCGCCCCTGCGCACGGGATACGTGTTGCCCGGCGAGACCCAGATCATCACCGAGCTCGGCTACAAACCGCAGACCAAGGGAAGCCGGCAGGCCAGCGTGGACATCGAGAACGTGCGCTGGCATCGCGTGGACCCGCAAGTGGTCGCCAGCGGATACGAGAGCTACAAAAAGGACCGCGTGAACCTGGTCATCGACAACGTGAAGTATGACGGCAATGTCAAATTGGGGAACAAGACCGTCGGGCAGACCTCGTTCACCATCTCGAACCAAGGGGCGTTCGGGTTTTGGAACGTGGACCTCATCGTCCGCCTGATGCGCGGCGGACGCCCCGGCGCCGTGACCAAGCTCACCCTCACCAATCTCTCTCCCGGCGAAAAGCGCGACATGCAGATCGTCTGGGTGGACAATCCGCCATCGGTGCAGCAGACCGAGGTCATCCCGCAGATCAATGTGCTGGACCAGGCCTCGTATTTACCGACGCAGTATTTCAAGTAGCCGTCACTCGACGAGAAGCCCGGCCTCGTCAAAGAACTTCTTGGCGTATTCGCGCGCGACGATGTCGGGCAGATAGACCAGGTCTATCGTGCCGCGAGCATCGTGCACGACGACATGGACCAAGCCTGACGGATATCGAATGTCGGCACGACCCGCGGAGATCTCACGATCATAGGTGGCGAGATCGTTCGAATACTTTTTCGCCAGCTCCGCGTCTTTCCACCCTTTGAACGCGAACGTGGTCACGGCAAGCCTGCGGCGACGGCGCATGTCGACGAAACGTTGGAGGAAGGCGGGGAGGGGGATATTGAGGATGAATTGCATAGGAAGGATATAAGCGTATTTTTTCGTTCTTGGCGACCAAGGGAAAAGGCCCGACGCATGTCCATGCGACGGGTCGAGAGGCGTGGCCTCATGCGAGAATGAGCGTCGCGAGGAGGATGGGGACGGTCGCCGCGGCCATGATGTTCGCCATGCTTTGCGACATGCCGCTGTCGCGCAGCCCTTGCAGGACATTGGCCCGCACCGAGGCGGAGAGGTCCTCGAAGCGCGCGCCCGGGCACGTGCAAGCGCTCCATCGCGTCTCGCTTTCATAGATCGCGAGGCACAAGGACCGGTCGCCCAGGCGCCGATACGCCGCGAGATGATAGTCGCGCAGCTCCACGCCGCGGCCTTGCGGGTCTATGTAGTGGATGCGCAAGTTGCTGTAATACGCATCCTGGTTGATGCAGCCGCCGAGCGGTTTGGCCTTTTCCGGCAAGGACACGGTCACGTAGAAGCTCGAGACCCGGAAGCCCCAGGTATAGGCTTGCGTGGTCAGCTCCTCGCGCATCTTGGGCCCGAGCACGATGCGCACGGGCAACCCCGCCTGCGCGGCTTGCGCATAGAGCGCGGGCGCGGCAGCTTCGTATGCTTCGCGCGAGGTGTAGAAGGCTTGATGCTCCACCTGCGCGAAGAAGCCGTTCGGCCCCGTCGTATCGACATAGATATCCAAGCTGTCGGGTCTATCGAGATCATCGACGACGATCTCGGATGAGGAGGTCGGCTGTTCCTGCGGGCCGCAAGCGGACACGCCGAAACAGGCCGACACAAGCACGTACAAAGACGCAGTTCTGGGCCATCGCATGGGACACTCCTTTGGTCGTTCAAGGGACATATCCACCGCTGCCCCATTTTACAAAGCCTGTCAAATGCCCTATGTTGAGCGGATATTATGCGTTTTGCGACCAAGCTGCTGACGCGTTTCGACTGGTACCTGCTCATTTTTGCCGTGTCCTTGGCCGCCGTGGGTCTGCTCATGATCTTCGGCATCGACGTGGCGCGCACCGCAGGCGACCTCTTCCAGTTCAAGAAGCAGCTCTTGGCCGTCATCATCGGCTTGTGCGCGACCTTGGCCTTGGCCCTCATCGATTATCGCCAATTGCGTAGCCATGCCCTGCCCATCTATCTCTTCGGTCTCGGCCTCCTGCTCCTTGCTTTGCCTTTCGGCACCACGAACGTGAACGGCGGCAAATGGTTCGTCCTGGGTTCCTTGTCCTTTCAACCGGTGGAGCTCGCCAAGATCACCTTGGCCATTTTCCTCGCCTCCTATATGGGGCGCTTCTCGCATCAACGCTTGTCCTGGATGGCTTTCGTCGGCAGCGCGCTCGCGACCGTCGCCTATGTCATCCCGGTCCTGCTGCAACCGGATTTCGGTTCGGCCATGGTGCTCGTGGCCTGTTGGTTCGCGCTCGCCTTGTTCTGCGGCCTGCCAAAACGCGCGTGGCTCATCTTGGGCGTGGGCGGCATCCTGATGGCCACGCTCGTGTGGAGCTTCGGTCTCAAGCCCTATCAAAAGGAGCGCATCACGTCCTTCCTGCATCCCACGGACACCTATGGCTCCGCCTATAATGTCATCCAAGCGAACATCGCCATCGGCTCCGGCGGCTGGTTCGGCAAGGGCGTGGGCGAAGGCACGCAAGCGCGTCTGCGCTTTTTGCCCGAGGCCTCGAACGACTTCATCTTCGCCGTGGTGGGGGAGGAGCTCGGTTTCATCGGCGTCCTCTTCGTGCTCGGCCTGTTCGGTCTCCTCTTTTGGCGCTTGCTGCGCGTGGCCGGGCGTTCCGACGATGCCTTCGCGGGCATCATGCTGGTCGGGTTCGCGGCCATCATCGCCTTCCACCTGCTCGTGAACGCGGGCATGAACCTCGGCGTGATGCCGGTCACGGGCATCCCGCTGCCTTTCCTCTCCGCCGCCGCCTCATCGGTCGTCGCGCTCTTCATCTGCATCGGGCTTTCGGAATCGGTCGCCGTCCATGGCGGGGGAGGGTTCGAGTGATTGACGCGAGGCCTTATTCGTGATATGCCGCGCGCAGGTCTTTTCCCGTTCAGAGGTGCAAGATGCGGAGAATCCTGGATGCCTGCAAGAACATGCTCGATCTGCTCTGGTTCCTGTTCGCGCCCGTGCTCTTCGAGGCCGTGCTCTGCATCATCTTCCCTTTCCTTCTCCTCGGCGCGATCTGCGTCGCGTTCACGTGCTCGTTCCTGCCTGTTCAAAAGAGGGTGACATGGAAAAAAAGTCTTTGTGGCAGATGGGACTGATGCTTCTCCCGAACCTGTGCATCCCGATCGGGTTCTCTGCGGCATGTCTGAAGCTCGGTGATGTCGAGATGGCCGTGCTCGTCTGGAAGGCGTTCGGCATCGCCTGTCTCCAGGTCATGACCTTGTTCATCCTTCCCATGGCCTTCCTCGGCGTGCTGGCGTATTTCGTCATCACGATGTTCATGGAGGCCCGTCGTCTTCTGAAGCCGCCCATCCCTTGAAGGATGGGCTTTTCTTTGCTAGGTTCGACTTCAGCCCCTTCGAACTTCCCAGTCCCCCGAAAGGAGAGAGACGATGGAACGCGATATCCTCATGTCCCTGATCGACGAGTATGAAGACACCTTCGTCGTCATCCCGAGCATCATCATCTTCGCCCTCGCGATCGCCGGCATCTATGCCTTCGACTCCGGATGGCTGGAGGGCCTGCTCGGAGGCGTCGGCGTCACGACCGTCTATCAGACGGCGCGCCTGATCGCGCTCAAGCGTTTCCGTCGAGCCAAGCTCGCCTGGCGTCAGCACACCACCAAGATCTTCTGCGCCCAGGCCTTGGGCGAGATCGAGGCGCAGGGCCTGCGCTGGACCTTCTTTTCGGACGATCCGGAGCATGATCGCAGTTGCGACCTGTGCCAGGCGCAGACCGTGTCATTGTATGTCGGCGAGCGCTTCACGCCCGTGGCATCCGCGATGGGCATCATCCATGACGTGCATCTGGGGTCCTTTTGTCCGGGATGCGGCCAGCGTCACAAGTGCAGCGCCGACCCTCCCGTCCAAGGTGATCTCAAGGACCTTTTGGCCTATCTCGACACGCACCGGGACAGGTATGTCCTCACGCCGCCCAAAGGCGTCCAGGGCCTGCGCACGCGCATCAAGGCCGTGCAGGAATCCAATGCGCAGCATATCGCCGCCTTGGGCAATGGCCGTGCCGAGCTCGACATGCTCGAAAGTCTGTTGCATGCGGAAGAGGGCAAGCACGGACCGCCCGGCTATCGCGTCGCGGCCCAACTTCCTCCCGTTCCCGTCGAGGAGACACGTCCTCCTGACCTGGACGCGGATGACGCCGTGGAAGACATCGTCGAGGAGGAGAAGCAGCAAAAGCGGCAGTACCAGCCCGGCCTCCATTGCAAGATCTCCTGACCCTCTCGCCCTCATCGTCGCCGATGGGGGCTTTTTCTATTGCAGACATTTCCGGGACGCGATAGCATATATGCATGGAAAGCTCGCGCCCGCAGCAGGTCCTGGCCCATTGTCCGCTCTGCCAGGCCGCCTACCCCGAGACGCAGGTGCGTTTGCTTGGCGAAAAAGGCACATCCCGCCTGTTCCACTGCTCCTGCCGGAGCTGCGGGCATGCCCTGTTGGCCGTCATCGTGGAAAGCTCAGGTTCGGTCTCCTCGGTGGGCCTGGTGACCGATCTCGAGATACAGGATGCCGTGCGTTTCCGCGATGCCGAGCCCATCACGGCCGATGAATGCGTGGCCGCCCACCGGGCCCTCAAGGACGACAGCAAAGCGCTCTGCGGACGCTTGCTTGACAAGAAAGCCTAAAATCAGTAATCTTGCGCCACATTATTACGACGCCTGTTCGGGCGTTTTCCTAGCTAAATTATCGTATGTCCTACGCATTGACGGCCGTGAAACGCACGGCCACCGGCCGCCGCGCCAAGCATGTCCACGACGACGGGAACATCCCGGGCGTTGTGTATGGCAGCGGTGCCGAAGCCGGCAGCATCCAGGTCTCGCGCGCCGAGTTCCGCAAGGTCTATCGCGCCGCCGGCATGTCGTCCCTCATAGACCTGGCGGTCGAGGGCGCCGCCCCGGTCAAGGCCGTCATCAAGGACGTGCAGGTCAACCCGATCTCGCTCGAGCCGTATCACATCGACTTCCACCAGGTCCGCATGGACCGCGAGATGGAGGCCGAGGTCCCGCTCAAGTTCGTGGGCGAATCCCTCGCCGTGAAGGGCCTTGCCGGCACCTTGGTCCGCCCGCTCGATGCGCTCCACGTGCATTGTCTGCCGGCCGACCTGCCGCATGAGATCGAGGTGGACATCTCGGTGCTCAACACCTTCGATGACTCGATCACCGTCGCCGACCTCAAATTGCCCAAGGGCGTGACGGTCGAGGAGGAGCCGACGGCCCTCGTGGCCAATGTGGCCGCGCCGCTCACCGAGGAGCAGCTCAAGAAGATGGACGAGGAAGGCGCCGCCGGTGGCGACGTCACGGCCATCAAGACCGAGGCCGAAGAGAAGAAGGCCGCCGAAGATGCCAAGAAGGCCGAGGAAGAGGCCGCGGCCGCCGCCAAATAAACGAAAGAACAGGACATCCCCCGCGAAAGCGGGGGATTTGCTATCCTGGGTCCAGCCCCTTCAAACCCCCATCTCGGAGGTGCGCGATGCACACGCGCTCCGATGTCCCGCTCGTGGTCGTCATCCTGACGGCGCTCATCGCCCTGCTCCTGTATCGCCGATGGCTCAACCGCTCGCCCGGCATCGCGGATGTCCATGACGGTCTGCATTGGGGCGCGATGGAACACGTGCCCCATGACGGACGTCCTGGTGCTTTCGGACGGCCGCCGGATGTCCGCATCAAGAACGCCTATCTGCGCATTCAGTATTGGCGCATCGATCTGCCGGGATTTCCCGGCGTCGAAGCCGTGATCTGCCACACCCGCATGTGCAATGGCCCGCTCATGCTGGCCTGCCACGATGGCGTGTTCATGCGGTGGCACGGCGATGACCCGCGTCTGCGCCGCTTCGAGACGGACGAGCATGTGCACCATCTGCATGCCATCTTCGCCGTGGTGCGATCGCATGCGCCGCCCGACCGCTGACCGCGGTCTTTTTTTGTGGCCGCCCGTTCGAATCCTGGTGCGACATAAAATAAAGACCCGCGTTGGGGTCTTTATTTTATGGTGGACGCACCAGGATTCGAACCTGGGACCTATTGAATGTGAATCAATCGCTCTAACCAGCTGAGCTATGCGTCCGAAATGTGTCGAGAGCGTACAGAAAAGCCATCCGATATGCAAGGGAGGGGCGGGCCTCCGGATTGACAATGACGCGGAAATACGCTATTTTCGCGCTCTCACGCCATGTGAGCCGTCCTTTGGACACGGGAGGAAGAGATGAAGGTCGAAAAGATCAAAAGCCTCGAGCTGTTCGTCACGCCGGAGTTCCGCGATTCGCCATGGATCAGGGCCCTGTGCGACGAGACGCCAAAGGTCTGGGTGACGCGCGACACGGTCGCGCCCGGTCACTTCGGCACATTTTTCGGCGCCATGACCCTGCGCACCGCGGACTATCTCGAAGGTCCGACGCCGCAGCCCTATATCCACGATCTGTACCATCTGCATGAACTGCGGCATGTGCAGACGCTCGTATACGACGCCTCGTGGAATTGGGGGACATGGCACAAGAACGTCATGCGATCGGAGTTCGCGGCGGGCATCGTCTCGGAATGCGAGGCCTATCTTCGCATCCGGGGACTGCGCGCTAAGACCTTTCCGCATGGCATCTGGGCCGACAACTTCGTGTCCTGGAAGACCGCGCCACCGATGTCGGAGAGCGTCATCCAGGATTGGCTGACCAAGATGCGTGAGGCGCGCGAGGACGTGGTGGAACGACCGGACCAAGACGATTTCGTCGAGCTCCAGGTCGCACATTATCAACGTCGCGCCATGGACTGGTGCCGTATCTGGGCCGAGCCTGTCGGGTACGGCGAGTACAAGGACATCCCGGCCTTCAAGGTCGTGAACAGGCATATGGCCAGGCTCAGGGCATATCGTGCCAACGACGACTTTGACCGTGAACACATCGACTGGAACGATAGGATGCATCCGCCAAGCGATCTTGCGCGTCATCTCAACGAAGGCTATGACGTGCCGTTCTATTTCCAAGCGCAGGCCTTCAAGACGATCTATGACGCCTCGAACGAACGCTACGGCAATTATCTCCTGATGCGTTGACGCATCCGCCCCGTCCCGAACTCTCGGACCGGGGCTTTTTCATATCCCTTCCCATTTCCGCGGTTTTCCTCCACACTTTTCGGACTATGTTGAAACGGGCCTTCATCCTGGCCGGCGGGCAGGGGACGCGTTTGCGGCCCGTCACTCTCGAGATCCCCAAACCGCTCGTGCCGGTGCAAGGCGTGCCCATCGCCACCTGGCTCATGCGGCTTTTTTCGCGGCATGGCGTTCAGCGCGTGACCGTGGTCTATCCCACGCGTTGGAAGAAAGCGTTCGAGGACTGGGCCGCGGCCGTCGCGCTTCCTGCCGGTATCTCGCTCGATCTGCATGAGGAAAAGGACGCACTCGGCACCATGGGCGCCCTCGTGCACGAGATCGCGCGTGAGAGCGAGCCGTTCTTCGTCACGAACGGCGATGAGCTCAAAGGCCTCGACCTCACGGCGCTGGCCCGCTTCCACGCCGCGCGTCCGCGCGAAGAAGGGAAGCCGGCCGCCACCATCGCCCTCGTGCGCGTGCCCAATCCGTCGGAATACGGCGTGGCCGAGATGGCGGGGGAGCGCATCGCGCGTTTCCATGAGAAGCCGGCCATCCCGCCCTCGACCCTCATCTCGTCCGGGCTGTATGCCTTGGACCCGGGCGTGCTTGCCGAACCCGATGCCGCGAAACGCTTCCTCATGTTCGAAAAAGACCTCTTTCCCCAGCTTGCCCAGGACGGCCGCCTCTATGGCTGCGAGCTTGCCGGGGCCTGGTATGACTGCGGGACCATGGAGCGTTGGGAGAAGGCGATAACCGAGTGGGACGGGGGCTCGACAGCGGCCTTGGATTGAGCTATATTTCCTTCATGTCTTTCCCATTTTCGCGTCGGCAAGGCACGGACGAGAAGCCCAAAAAAGTGGCCCTGAACCTGCTCTTCGAGCTGGTCCAGGTGGTCTCCATCTCGCTCGCCATCATCATCCCGGTCAGGTATTTCCTGATACAGCCCTTCTACGTGAAGGGGGCGTCGATGGAGCCGAGCTTCTATGACCATGAATACCTGATCATCGACGAGATCAGTTATCGCTTCGGCTCTCCCGAGCGCGGCGACATCGTGGTCTTCCATTATCCGAACGACCCCAAGCAATACTTCATCAAGCGCGTCATCGGCACGCCCGGCGAGACCGTCGAGATCGCGGGCGGCACCATCAAGATCTACAACGACAAGACGCCGAACGGCATCGTCCTCGAGGAGCCCTATCTCGACCAGGCCTATACGGCGACCACGCGCACGGTGACGCTCAAGAGCGACGAATACTTCGTCCTCGGCGACAATCGCGTCGCGAGCCTCGACTCCCGCTATTTCGGTCCGGTGAAACGCGACCTCGTGGTCGGCAAAGTGTGGTTGCGCGGCTGGCCGCTCGACCGCTGGAAGGTCTTCAAGCCACAGAACTACGCCCTTAGCACCCCCTGATCCAGAACATCCGTATGCCCAACAAGAAACCGGCGGCCAAACCCGCCAGCAAAGCCCCCGCATCCAAACCCGCCGCCGCGGCCAAGCCCGCGACGCCGAAAAAGGCCGCACAGCCCATCAATCTCGTCCGCGGCATGAAGGACATCCTGCCGGCCGAACAGCCGGTGTGGGAGAAGATGCGCCAATCCGCGCGCGGCATCGCGAACGCCTATGGCTTCGAGCGCATAGACACGCCCATCGTCGAGGAGACCGCGCTGTTCGTGCGCGGCGTGGGCAAGGCGACCGACATCGTGGAGAAGGAGATGTTCAGCTTCGAGACCACGGGCGGCGAGCAGGTGACCTTGCGTCCCGAGGGCACGGCCCCGGTCATGCGTTCGTATATCCAGCACGGCATGTTCAATCAGCCGCAGCCCTGCAAGTTCTGGTACCTGGGCCCCATGCTGCGCCATGAGCGTCCGCAGCACGGCCGCTATCGCCAGTTCCAGACCTTCGGCTGCGAGACCATCGGCGAAGGCAATCCCGTCATCGATGCCGAGCTCATCTTCGTGGGCTGGCTCTTCATGAAGGAGATGGGCATCGATACCACGGTACGCATCAACTCCATCGGCACGCCCGAGTCGCGCGCCAATTACAAGAACGCGCTCGTCGCGTATTTCCGCAGCAAGAAGGCCAAGCTCTCCGAGGAAGACAAGAAGCGCTTGCTCAAGAACCCGCTGCGCATCCTGGATTCCAAGGACCCGGCCGTGGCCGAGCTCAAGGCCGAGGCGCCGCAGATCGTGGACTGGCTCGACGAGGAATCGAAGGCGCATTTCATGCGCGTGCTCGAATACATGGACGAGCTCGGCGTGCCGTATCAGCTCGATCCGTATCTCGTGCGCGGCCTCGATTATTACACCAAGACCGTGTTCGAATATTATCCCGCGACGGGGGATACCGAGGCGGCGCAAAGCGCGCTCGGCGGCGGCGGCCGCTATGACGGCCTGTGCGAGCTCTTGGGCGGACGCCCGGGCACCTCGGCCGCCGGTTTCGGCCTCGGCCTCGACCGCATCGCCAACCTCTTGAAGGAGCAAGGCGCCGCGGAACCCGCGCCGGCCGACGTCTTCGTGGCGCAATTGGGCGATCAGGGCCGCAAAAAGGCGCTCGCGCTTTTCGAGGAGTTCCGCAAGGCGGGCATCGTGGCCGTCCAAGCATTCGCCAAGGACTCGATCAAGGCGCAGATGGAGATCGCCAATCGCCGCAAGGTGAAGTTCGCCGTCATCATCGGCCAAAAAGAGGTCATCGACGGCACCGCCGTAGTGCGCGACATGGACTCCGGCACGCAAGAGATCGTGGACGTCAAAAAGGCCGTGCACGAGGTGCAGAAGAAGTTGGGGCGAGTGTAGTTTTAGCCCTATTCTTGACAAAAAGCGGCATATTCCCTATTCTTCGGGCACGTCGAAAGCCTTTCAGGCTCGCTACTCACCCTATTCAGAAAGGATGGTGCCCTATGATCGAGGTCAAACGCCGCAAAAGTGAAACCTTCGACTCTTTGCTCCGCCGCTTCCAGCGCCGTGTGCAGTCGAGCGGCAAGATCTTGCAGGCCAAAAAGGTCCGCTTCCTGAAGAAGGAAGGCAGCCGGAACAAGCGCCGCGAAAGCGCCCTGTACCGCAACGCCAAGCGCTCCGAGTACGAATACCTGCTCAAAACGGGCCAGCTCAAAGAAGAGACGCAGCCCCGCCGCCGCAGCTACTAAGAACGACACCGCGAACGCCCCAGGAGGGGCGTTTGTGTTTCCCCGCAAGGTTGTTATGCTACCCCATATGACCCTCATCGAACGCCTGGATGCCGACCTGAAAGAGGCCATGAAGGCCAAGAACGAGCAGATCGTCTCGACCTTGCGCATGGCGCGTTCGGCCCTCAAGAACAAGCAGATAGACCTGGGCATGGGCAAGGAGATGACGGATAACGATGCCGTCACCGTGGTGCGCACCATGGTCAAACAGTATAAAGACGCCCTGAACGACTTCGAGACGGCCGGTCGCACCGACCTCGCCACCAAACAGAAGGCCGAGATAGACCTGCTCGAGCATTATCTGCCCGCGCCCATCGCCGGACCCGAGCTCGAGGCCCTGGCCAAGGCCGTCATCGCCGAGACCGGCGCCACGGCCAAGGACATCGGCAAGACCATGGGGGCCGTGATGAAAAAAGCCGAGGGTCGCGCCGATGGGAATGCGGTGCGTGCCGTCCTCGAAAAGCTCCTGGCCTGACATACCTAAAATCCCGTTTGTTATGCACAACCCCGGCGTTCGTCGGGGTTGTGCATATCGTGTATACTCTTTTTTGTCAGTCGGTTTTTCTTCATGCTGAAAAACCTCCTTCGTCATTGCACGGGTGTGGCGCGCATCGCCGTATGCGCCGCTATTGGTTTTTGTCTCATATCTCCCGTGGGAGCCCTGCCTGCGCAGGCCCAGCTTCAGACGAGCCAACAATTGGTGAACCAGACGGCCGTGGCCGCGGGCGTGAACCCGAACCAGGACCTCATCACCCTCATCGGACGCCTCATCAACATCTTCTTGAGCTTGCTGGGCGTGGTCTTCCTCGTCCTCATGCTCTACGCGGGCTGGATGTGGATGTCGTCGAACGGCGATGCCGAGAAGATCAAGAAGGCGCAGGTCACCATCCGCAATGCCGTCATCGGCCTGCTCATCATCGGCGCGGCCTGGGCCATCGTGGCCTTCGTCATCGGGTGGCTGACCGGCGAATACGGCGGCGTCGGCGGTTTCATACCCGCGCCGCAGCAGCCGGTGGGCCTGCCGCGACGCGCCGGCTCGCTCGGCCGCGGCATCATCGAGTCGCATATCCCGGAACGCAATGCCACGGACGTGCCGCGCAACACCCCCATCATCATCACGTTCAAAGAGGCGATCAAGCCGGACTCCTTCATCAAGGATTGGTCCACGAACAATGCGAATACCGGTCTGAACGACGATCTCATCAAGGTGTATCGCGTGAAGGACGGCCTCACCTCGGCCCTGACCTCGGACAAGGCCCGCGTCAATTTCACGGACGACAAGAAGACCTTCGTCATCCGACCGGTCGAATATCTCGGCAGCCCCAATGTCAACGTGATGTACGCGGTGGACCTGGCCGGCGGCGCCAAGGGCATCCTCAAGGCGGACGGCAAGCCCGCGTTCTCCGGCTCTTTCGGCGACGGCTATACCTGGCAGTTCGAGGTCTCGACCAAGCTCGACCTGGCGCCGCCCTTCATCACGGCCGTCATCCCGACCGAAGGAGGGAAGTACGCGCGCAACATCATCGTCCAGATCAATTTCAACAAGGCCATAGACCCGACCTCGGCCAGCGGACGCACGGCCAGTGGCTTCCAGAACATCCAAGTGCTCTCGGGCCCGGTCGGCTCGCCCGCGACGACCCCCGTGCCCGGCGAGTTCCGCATGTCGAACAAATACACCACGGTCGAGTTCGTCCCGGAATTCGCCTGCGGCACCAATTCCTGTGGCAGGACCATCTATTGTTTGCCAGGGCCCGCGGCGATCGAGGTGGACGCCAAGGCCGCGCACCTCTCCGCGTCCGCGCCGCCGCCCCAGGCCGACCTGACCCAGAACGGCTATGACGGCGTGGTCAGCGTGGTGGGCAATTCGCTCGACGGCAACAAGAACGGCGCGGGCGAAGGTCCGCCGAACGACGATTTCAGCTTCCGCTTCGCCACGACGAACGACGTCAAGCTCGCGCCACCGACCATCACGGACACCTTGCCGAGCTCGGACCCCTCGACGGGCGGCAATTCCAACATCCCGTTCGACAAGCCGGTGCTCGCGACCTTCGACAGCTTGTTGCAATCGTCCACCGTCAACACCTCGAACGCGCAGATCGAGGCCTATGGGTTCAAAGAGACGGATCCCGACACGTTCTGGTGGTCCACGGGCGTGCAGTGGCTGCGCGACGATGGCCAGCCCATCGATCCGACGGCCGTGCCGCCGGACATCGCCTCCAAGGCCGCCGTGGTCATCAATCATCGCCAATTCCTCAAGTCCGATCCGTTCCCGGACCTCAACTATTACGATCCGTCCATCTTCTCCGGCGTGCAGGACGCGTATCAGAACTGTTTCAATCCGGCGGCCAAATGCGGCACCGGCGTCGGCTCGCCCAGTTGCTGCAATAGCAGTCCGACGGACGAGGCATGCCGCAAGGCCTTCTGCCGCAACACGCCGAACACGCAACGCTGCAAAGACATCCTCGCCGCCCCGTAAGCTATGATCCGACGCCTCGTCCAGCGCCTCGCGCTTCTCCAGCTCCTGTTCATCGGGAGCCTTGGCGTCTTCCCGATGGCGGCGCATGCGCAGGAGAGCATCACGAGCGGTCTCGACGCGGCGGGGCAAACGGTGCATCTCGCGCAAGGGGACCCGCGCCTCATCGCCGGACGCATCATCAACGTGGCCTTGGGCCTCATCGGCATCGTCCTCGTCTCCCTCGTCATCTACGCCGGCTTCCTCTACATGACGAGCGGCGGCAATGCCGACAAGATCAACACCGCCAAGAAGATCCTGCGCAATTCCATCATCGGGTTGGCCATCATCCTTTCGGCGTGGGCCATCACGAGCTATGTCATCAATGCCCTGCTCAATGCCACGCAGAACCAGGGTGGCGCAGGCGGGGGAGGCGGGTCTGGGGGCGGAGGCCTGGGCGGCGGAGGAGCGGGCGCGACGTTCCGCGTGGACTCCATCATCCCTTCCGGCAATACCCCGATACGCAATGTGGAGGTCGCCGTGGTCTTTACGCGGGCGGTGGACCCTTCCACGGCCTCGGCCGTCGTGGTGCAGGAAAAGGCGAGCGGGAACACGGTCGGCGGCACCATCGCGGTGGCCGGCAATACGGTGACCTTCACCCCGTCCACGCCCTGTCCCGCGCCAAATGCGGACCGCGAATGCTTCGCGTCAGACACCGATTTTACCGTCCGCGTGGGCGGCACGGTCAAATCCCTCACGGGGAGCACGGTGAGCTGCAGCAAGGCCGGGTCATGCGCGGGCGCTTTCCACACCGGCAATCTCGTCGACGTCAAACCGCCGACCGTGCGCTTGAGCTTCCCGACCGACGGCATGTCCGTGCCGCAGGACTTCGCGCAGGATGTCCTCGCCGACGTGACGGACGATGCCGGCGTCAAACTGGCCCAGTTCTTCGAAGGGCAGAACGACATCGGCACGGATGCCGTGCCCAATGGACAGCCCGCGCCTCTCACCTATAACGCGCGCATCGCGTGGCAGACCACGGGCGCGGCCATCGGTCCCCATTCGCTTTCGGCCCTGGCCAAGGACGTGGACACAAATGAATCGCGTTCGAACACCGTGTCCGTCGTGGTGCGCCCGGCGCATTGCTTCAACCAAAAGCAGGACACGAACCTCGGCGAGACGGGCATCGATTGCGGCGGCGATCCGCAAAGCCAGGACTATTGCGGCTCCTGTTTGGGCGGCGCCTGCCAAAAGAACAGCGATTGCGCGAGCGGCGTGTGCCAGAACGGGCTCTGCGTGGCCAAGCCGCTCATCTACGCCGTGTCGCCGCTCGACGGCAAACCGGGCACCTTCGTGACCTTGCAAGGCGTCAATTTCGGGACATCGCCCGGCACGGTCACGTTCTTGGGCAATCCCAACGATCCGAGCGATGATCGCGTGGCCACGGCCCCGGCCGCCTGCACCGGCATACGCACGTGGACCAATTATCAGGCCATCGTGGCCTTGCCCGCGGGCACCGCGACGGGTCCCATCGAACTGAAGAACGTCTCAAGCACGCTTTCCGACCGCACGGACGATGACAATGGCCCCAAGATCAAGGATTTTGCGCCCAATAACACGATCTATCCCGGCGTGTGCGGCATACAGCCGGAAAGCGATGTCGTGGGCGCCCAGGTCTCGATGATCGGCGCGGGCTTTGGCGCGGCGCCTTCCCAGGTGCTGTTCGGCGCGGATTACACCATCACGTCTTTCCCGTCCTGGACCGACGGCAATATCACGTTCCAGGTCCCGGTGGTGGACAATGGTCCGTATGACGTGGCCGCCGTCGTCGGCACGACGCAAAGCAATGTCGTGAACTTCACCGTGCTCGAAAAGAGCCTGTTGCAGCCGCCGACCTTGACGGACATCTCGCCGAACACCGGTCCGCAGCAGCAATACGTCACCTTGTTCGGCACCAATCTCGGCTATGACGTGGGCACGGTCATCTTCACGGACGTGCTGGGCTCCAACGAGGCCGTGGGGGACACGAGCTTCCCTGCGGAGTGTAGCAATGCCTTTTGGCGCAATGACAGCGTGACCATCAAAGTGCCGTCGGTGTTCAAGAACAATACGCCGACGCCGACCGGCAGTTACAAGGTCAAAGTGATACGGCGCGACGGCGCGACCACGAACAGCCTCGATTTCAAGATCGCGGCCGGCACGCCCACGCCCGGTCTGTGCGCCATCGTTCCGGCCATCGGCCCGGCCGATGCCCTGGTGACCCTGTACGGCGAGCATTTCGGCATCGCCAAACCCTCGGTGACCTTCGCGAAGAGCGCGCTCGGGCCGGTCTCCGTCTATAAGGACCAGCAGATCGGCGCCAAGGTGCCGACCAATGCCGTCACCGGCCGGGTCAAGATGACCACGAGCGATGCCAAGGATTCCAACACCGTCCCGTTCCAGGTGAAGAACTGCAATGAGGATGCGTCCATCTGCGGTCCCGCGGACAAGTTCAAGTGCTGCCCGACGGGCGTCTGCGTGGCCGCGACGGCCGCCTGCGGCGCGAACGCGCTCTCGTCCGAATACGGATGGAACGCCTCGACCGGCCTCATCCCCATCTCGCCGCGCGTCGTCGAGGAGTGCAATCCTAATGCCCCCAAGCCGCCGGGTCCGCCGACGCCGAGCCCCGCGCCCTGGGACCAGCGCACGGGCGGCGACCAGGCGCCCGTCGATTCCGTCATCACCATCCGCTTCGATCGTCCTTTGGGCGACCGCGCGCAAGGCGGCAATAACGCGGTCCCGGTCCCGCCGTCCACCGTCATCCCCTCGGCCTTCACCGTGAGCAAATGCACGGGCGTGGGCGCGGACCCCTGCACGAGCCAGCAGATCGTCTCGGTCAGCATGTATTTCCGTGCGGAGAACAACCAACAGGACGTGGTCACCTTGGAACCGTTGAGCAATTTGGACCCGGCCACCACGTACTCCGTGACCGTGGCCTCGACCATCAAGGCCGATGGTCCGGGCGGCGGCGCCATGGAGGTCATGAAGAAATGCGGCACGGGCAAGAACGGCGAGACCTACGGCTATTGCTTCAAGTTCAAGACGCGGAGCAGCACCGAGCCGACCCAGGTGGGCGATGTCAGCGTGTATCCGAACCCGTTCCACATGCAGAACATCGGCGACATCACCGGCTATGAGGCCGCGCCTTTCGCCGCGGACGATCGTTGCGTCATCCTCAACTGCAGCAAGTTCGGCTGGGACTGGTATACCGGCACGAGCCCCTCGTCGCAGGATGCGCGCGCGACCATCACCAATTTGTCATTGGACGGCAAGGTCCTCTGCCGCCAGACCGGCACGGGCCTGCAAGAGACGGTGCAAGTGCCCGTAGACGTGAACGCCAAGGTCCTGCAGACCAATCCCATCATCGGCACGGCCCAGCTCTACGTGAACTTCGTGCCGCCCAAGGTGGAAGACTATGGGCCGAACTGCGATCAGGCCTGTTCGAACGCCCTCATCTGGGCCCGCTTCACGGGAGCCATGGACCAGCAGACCACGACCAATCCGGACAATGTCGCGGTGCAAAAGTGCCGCAACGAGAACTGCAATGAGGCCGAGCTCGGCGCCCTCATCCCCATCAAGAAGTTGACCTTGACCCAGGTGCCCGGCGCCGCGGGCGGCGACGTGCGCGAGCGCTTCCTCGGCATCACGCCCACCGGCAATCTCGAGAGCGGCGCGTTCTATCGCGTCCTGCTCAAGGGCGGGCCTTCCGTGCCGAACGGCATGAAGGGCAAGAACGGCGTGCCGCTCACCGGGCTCAACCATCCGCAAGGCTTCACCTGGAGCTTCCGCGTCAAACAGGACGTGAACGCCTTCTGCGTGCCGACGCGCATCGACGTGTCGCCGCTCGAGAAATATGAATACCAGGTCTATGCCAGCCAGCTTTTCCTGATGACCCCGTATGGCCCGGCGGATTCCTGCGCGGCCGGCGGCCAAATGCTCGTGACGGCGGGCAATACCGATTGGACCACGAGCAAACCCGAGGTCGCGGCACTCTATAAGAGCGGCAAGATCGACACGGGCGCGCCTTTGCCCAAGGGATGTACGAACAACTGTCTCGCGGCCGGCGCCACGGGCAGGTTCGGCCTCACCGCGGTCTGCGGCAATAACCAGGTCGAGACCACGGACAAGAGCTATTGCGTCGTGCGTTCGGCCGGGGCGCCACCCACCACGCCGCGCGGCACGCCGTGCATCCTCTTGCAGCCGGGCGCCGCGGCAGGCGAGGAATGCGAACCCAGCCGCGACGGTTTGGGGATCTGCGATGCCAAGACCTGCAAGTTCCTGCCCGTGCCCTCGGTCACCACCGGCGGCAGCTGCGGCAATGGCACCGTCGAGCCGGACAAGGGCGAGATGTGCGATTTCGGCACCTTCTGCCATTACGACGCCACCGTGAAGGACGCGGACAAGACCGTGGCCGAAGGCAAACCCTGCGAGGTCGCCTCCGATGGCGCGACGCGCGTGGCCTGCAAGGCGGCCGGCGGCCTCTGCCAGCCCCTGCCTTTCCGCGGCTGCACCTCCGCGTGCCAACATGCCGGTTCACAGGCGGGCCTTTCGACCTGCGGCAATAGCGACCCGCTCGGCGACGGCAAGGATTGCGATGACGGGAACCGCACGGATGGCGATGGCTGCAGCTCCTTGTGCTTGCACGAAGGGTCCGCGCCTTCCACCCAGGTGGCGTCCATCTGCGACAATGGCGTGCTCGAACCGGGCGAGACCTGCGAAGCGACATCGCCGGGCGGCCCCTTGCCGCAAGGCTGCGACCCCATCACGTGTTTGCATACCGGGAACGTGGCCTGCAATCGCGCCACCGACTGGGGATGCTGTGGCAATGGCATCCTGGAATATGGCGAGGACTGCGATGACGGCAATACCTTGTCCCATGACGGCTGCAGTCGCGTCTGCCTCTTTGAAGGGTCTTCGGCCGCATACAAGGACCTCGGCGGTCCGGACGTGTTCGCGCCGGCGCCCAGTTTCTGTTCCGACGGCGTCATCAGCACCGGCGAGCAATGCGAATCCGGGCGTTCGTCCGATCAGATCGCGGGTCCGAGCGGCATCAACTATCCCGTGCGGTATGCCGCGGCGGCCGTCATCGGCGCGGACCGCACCGTGCTGCGCAAGGCCACGGCCGACATGATCCGTTCCGTCCAAGGCGGCATTTCCAAAGGGGACGGCGACGTGGACCCGATACAGCTTGCCTATATCGAAGGCGACACGTCCGTGATCCAAGCGCTGACCGGCAGTCCCTTGCGCGTGCTCGATGCCCAGAACCGCATCTCGTCCATACTCGGCGCGACCTATGCGACCAAGAAGGGGACGGCGACCTATGGCCTGCAATGCGGGTTCAAGGACGAGGCGCAATGCCCCACGGGCATGGGCTTGGACACGAACGGCTGCTGCAGCCAACGCCCAGACCCGGTCAACCGGTATCCGACAGGGACCGACGTGTGCCGCAACGTGCTCATCAACGTGACATTCAATGTGGGCATGGACTCGGGGTCCGTGGTCAACAATTTCCAGATCTTGAGCCCCGAACCTCCGGCCGGATGTCCGTCGAGCAGCAAAGAGGTCTTGCTCGCCAAGGACTATGCGCCGACCTTGCTGGGCAAGGTGCGTCATGCCTGGGACGCCTTGGTCGAATGGGTCACGGGCAAGCCGGCCTTGGCCGACAAATGGTGCAGCGGCACGATCACCGGCCAATTGCGCCCGCAAGTGCGCTATGCCGCGGATGGCAAGACCGCCTTGCCTCCCGTCTATTTCAGCTTCCGCCTCGACCAGGCCTTGGCACCCCAGACCCTGTATCGCCTGCGCTTCCTCGTCGATGACAATTTGCTCGACAATGCGGACCCGGCCAAACGCGTGGGCATCAAGTCCGCGGCCGGCACGGTGGCCGACTCGAGCCCGCTGTGGACCTTCACCACGGGCAATGACATCTGCCGCATCAATGCCGTGGGCATCGTGGACACGACCCTGGACCCCAAGGGCGAGGAGCATCCGTATCTCTATCTGAACAAGAACGGTCCCGAGACCCGCAGCTTCCATGCCACGGCCCAGGCCCTGCGCAATGGCGTGGCCGTGCCCTTGAGCCCCATCACCAATGTCTATGACTGGAACTGGATCGCCTGGACCGAGAACAGCCGCGGCACCTTGCTCACCATCGTGCCTCCGGTGAACCCGGCCACGGCCCAGCCGGACGATGCCGCGTTCAAGGCCGCGGGCGGCGGCGCCTCGGGCATCCTGTCCGCGCTGAACGGCAATGTCATCCTCGGCGCGAACGTCAAGATCACGGCCGATACCGTCAGCATCCCGAGCACGGCCGGACGCGTGGTCCAGGGTGTGAAGGACGTGACGGTCATGACCTGCTCCAATCCGTGGCCGACCCTTTCGACCGCGCCGTTCCGCGACAGCGCCGCGGACGTCGCCGATTCCTATCCCTTGTCCCTCTGGCAAGGCGACGCGGCCGCGCAGACCCTGTTCTTGGGCACGCCGAACGCCTTCTTCAACTTCTCCACGGCCTATTGCAAGGACGCGAACACCGCGACCTCCACCGACGATGATCTGCCGACCCTCAAGATCAATCCCGTGGCGCCGAACGCCATAGACAGCGCGGCCGGCATCTTCCGCCAATTGCTCTTCACCTACGGCGACGACCATCCGGAGCTCAAGTCCGACGGTATCGGCATGCGCATCATCGGCAATCCCCAGCACTTGTCGCCCGCCGAGTGGTATCGCAGCCGCGGCTTCACCGGCTCGCCGCAGTCCGTGGTCGTCGACCAATACCCGGCGGTCAAGGACGGCACCTCGGTCTACGTGGCCGCGGCCAATCGTCCGGTGGACGGCGGTCCCATCTATTCGAACGTGTACCTCATCTCGCATAATGAGGGCGCCAAGGACATCACGAAGAAGATCTACGATCAGATGGTCGCCTTCCTCGCCTTCAACATCAACATGAAGAACCAGAGCAATGTCTGCGTGCATCCGACCGCGGGCGACGGCGAACCCTACGTGGACGGCTTGGGACGCACCATCCCGTGCACGGCGGACTTCGAGTGCCTCAAGTTCGATCCGTCCCTCAAATGCGACAGTCTCAAGTTCAAACTGGCGCGCGACACCCAGCGTTTGGCGGATTTCCAGGCCATGGCCAAATTGCTCGAGGCGGCGCGCAAGGTGGACGCCCAAAATCCCGCCGGCGCCTATCCGCGCCTGGATGCCGGCACCTACCTGCGCAATGTGACCAATTCCGTCTGGCCGTCCTGGCAGGCCGAGCTCGGACCCGCCCTCAAAACCCAAGCCGCCCCATAGCTATGCCGCATCCCCTCCGTCCCGTTCTCACGCGCGTCCTCCTGGGCGCGGCCTTCGGCCTGGCCCTCGCGGCCCAGCTGGGCGGTTCGTCCGCGAACGCGCAAAAGATGCCGGTCGACCCGATCAACAAGCTCATGGCCTGCGGTCGCTGCAGCGCGACGCAATATCCCTGCCAGACGAATGCCGAGTGCGACAAGACGAACAAGGAGGACACGTGCCAAGGCGGCGCCTACCTGACCAAGAACGGCGTCACCAACTGGGTGCCCAATCCCAAGATCGACCCCATCACCTGCTGGAACAGCGAGGACCGCCAGTTCATCTGTCCCAAGCTTGATGCCGACAATCCGGATTCCGTCTCGCGCCTCTACCAATACACGGCCGTGGCCGGCGGCCTGCAATATCAGATCGGCGCCGAGTTCGAGGTGCCGCCGCCCGCCGGCGGGGCCGGGTCCAATTGGTGGTCGCCTCCTTTGCCGACCGGCGTGAGCCAGTGCATCACGCCCGCCACCTTGGGCAAGGTCTGCACCTCCGATGCCGATTGCCTCATCTGTTCCGGGCCCAATTGCAAGGTCTGCTCCATCACCAACGTGCAATGCGCGCGCTCGGCCGATTGCCGCCTGCCCAATGAGGCCTGCGTGCCCGCCGTGCCCGTGGCCGGCAGCTGCAAATCCACCGGCGCCGTGTTCAGCTATACGGGCATCTGCCGTAATGCCGTGCTCTCGAGCAATGCCGGCGTGTGCGGCGACGGCGTGGTGAACTCGAACGAGACCTGCGAGCTCGGCGAAACGAAGACGGCCCCCTGCTCGGCCACCGCGCGCCATCCGGACGGCACCGAGTTCACGGTGAGCGGGCATCAGCTCCAGACCTGCATCGCCTGCTCGGGCTGGGCGCCGGACCCGCGCGCCCCGCAATGCCAGCCAGACGCGGTCTGCGGCAATGGCAAGATAGACGGCGTGTGTTCCAACAACGCGGCCCTGGCCTGCAAGACGTCCGCGGACTGCGGCGGGTCGCCCTGCAATCTCGAGATCTGCGATGATGGCGTGTTGAACGGCAGCTATGGCCACTGCGCCAGGGATTGCAAAGGCTATGGCGCGTATTGCGGCGATGCCCAGCTCTCGCCCGGCGAGGTCTGCGACAATGGGTCGGCCGGCCCCAATGCCAATGGCACGTATTCCGTGAACTTCAATCCGGACGGCTGCAGCGCGGATTGCCGCACCTCGGCGCCGTATTGCGGCAATGGCAAGGTGGACACCGGGTTCGAGGAATGCGAGATCGGCGACACGCAACGCACCCAAAAAACGGTCTGCAAGTATTCGAACGGCACGACCGGGATCCCCTGCGATACCGCGACGGACTGTCCCGCCATCCCCGGCGCCTCGGTCACCTGCGGCGGCGATCCGTCCACCAATTCCTGCGTCGGCGTGACCGTGCTCGTGAACGGCGCCGCGCGCGCCACCCAGCATGTGCGCGAATGCTCGGACCAATGTGATTTCAAAGGCAAGAACTGGTCGGGCTGCGTGCCCATCGGCATCTGCGGCGACGGCGTCCTGGACGCGGGCGAGCAATGCGATGACGGCCAAGGCAATGGCCCGACCCGGCGCTGCACCGATGTCTGCAAGAAGAACGTCTGCGGCGACGGCAAACCCTTCACCAATGTCGAGGAATGCGACAATGGTCCGGACAATGGCAAGCCGACCTGCTCGGCCCCGTATGGCTCGAGCTGCCTTTCCTGCTCCAACCAGTGCAAGTTCGCGGCCACGGCCGGCGGCTATTGCGGCGACGGCGTCAAGAACGGTCCCGAACAATGCGATCGCACGGACGGCGTGTATGACCCGACCCAGCCCTGCCCCGGCGGCTCCGCGGACCCGACCTGCGCGGCCGATGCCACGGGCAAATATTTCAAACGCATCGCGTGCACCGACCTCGGCTTCGACTACGGCACCGTGGGATGCAGCAAGTCCACCTGTCGTTTCGAAGGATGTCTCATGTGCGCCGACAAGGTCGGCGAAGGCGTCATCCGGGGACAGGTCTTCGACTCGGTGTATGACGATCAGCCGGTGCCCAAGGCGCGCATCACCTTGCTCTCCAAGGGCGTGAAGATCGATCAGACCCTTGCCGACATCAACGGGTTCTTCAGCTTCTCCAAGCTGAACGACGATCCCAAGTGCGCCTCGTACAAGATCGTGGTCGATTCCTATGACAATAATCCCTGTACGGATGCCCGCGACGCGGGTCAGCCGGCGGGCGGCACGTGTTCGAACGCGCCCAAGGACTGTCTGAAGGACACGGATTGCGGCGCGGGCACCTGCCAACCCAAGAAATGCAATGGGTCCGCCTGGCCCACCGGCCGTTTGACCATCGATGAATCGCAGAACAACGGCTATTGGCCGTTCACGAGCCAAGGCTTCAGCGGCACCCAGACGTCTTTCCAGAGCGGTCTGCGCAATGGCGAGGCCAAGATCTACATCACGCCGCGCAGCAATCCGTTCGAGACCACGGTGGTCGTGCGGTGGAACGGCGACATCAGCGCGCACAAGATAGACGCGCATCTGTACATCCCCAGGGGCATGGCCTTCACGTCCGGTACGGTCAAGGCTTGCTCCTATTCCAACAAACCCTGCGCAGGCAATCCGGGCGTGTGCTTGGGCTATGGCGATGCCTGTATCGACGTGAAGACCTATTCCCAATGTTATGGCACGGCAGGGGAGAACTGCATGCGCGACGTGCACTATGCCTTCCCCGGCACCGAGGACCTCACCAAGCGTCCCTATGCGCGGCTCTTCTGCGATGATCCGGCGAACTGCGCCTTCCCCAAAGCGCCGCAGGCCATGAAGTTCAGCCGCAAATACGGCACCATCGGCACCTTCTCCTTCTATCTGGACGACGTGACGCAATGGTATAAGACCGCGCTCGTGGCCGGTCGCAGCTATGCCAGCATCGGGCTTTCGGTCGAAGCCTCCACCGACGCCAACTTCATCACGTTCGAGCCCACGGCCGGCCAATGTGCCAAGGCGTGGCGCGTGTTCGACGAGGACGTGGCCTCGGGCGCCATCTCGGCCCCGGCACAGCCCTGGCAGGGGACGCATAAATTACCGAAAGACCTGCTCATCGGCACGCCCGAGTGCAAGACGCCCGGCATCTATTGCGACAATCCCGGCTACCCGACCCCGGGCCAATATCCGGACCAGGAATACAAGATCTGCGATGACCCGGAGGTGCGCGGCGACGCGGATGCCGACGGCGTATGGGACGGCATCGATGCCTGCTCGGGCTTGGAATGCGCTCCCGGAGACACGAAGTGCATCACCGCCGATGCCTGTCCGGCCAATGACACCCTGTGCAAGGCCAATACGTGTCCCGCGAGCTGGCCCTATTGCAAGCCGGACCCGGACAAGACCTATCTCGGCTGTCCGCATCCTGACCCGGACGGCGATAATGTGTGGGGCGATGGCATCAATGGGCCGGACGTGTGTCCCAAATTGCCGTGGTGGGACAAATGCGAGGCGGCCAATCCCAAGGACCCGGTGGCCTGTCAAGACAAGAACAATCCCGGCTGTCCGAACATCGACCGCGACGGTGACGGCATTCGCAATGACAAGGACGCCTGTCCCGATACGCCGGGTACGCCGTCGAGCGATCCCAAACACAATGGCTGCCCCATCACGCTCGACCCCGTGTCCCTCGTGGGCAAACGCGTGGACTGCAACACGTTCAACGTGCCGGAGAAACCTCGTGCCAATACGTGCTGCCGCGAGCAAGGCTCGACCTATCCGTACAATGACGGCGGCGGCCCCTCACCCAATCGGTGCACCGGCGGACTGGACAGCTGTGCGTATAGCATCGCGAACATCGACAATTGGAGAGGTCATTCGCGCGGGTATGACGTATGCGCCTCCATGTCGTCATGGGATTTCTATGGCGATCTCCCGATACGTCTCCCTGGCGGTGCCACGGTCAAACGTCCGCTGCAATACGCGGCGGCCGCGCAGGGCTTCAACTGGACCGGCGTTCAGGACATCGGGTGGACGGACGGGTATACGACCCGCAATGCCTGGCATAACACCGAATGGACGAACAACGTGAACACCATACGTCCCTATCATAATGTCCAGGGCAGCGATCAGTGGTATACCTATAACTGCGACAATCCTCCCGTGGCGGACGGAACGAAGTATGTGAGCTTCGAGCCGACCCAGGCGACGGCGCAAGCGGCTTGCGCGGCACCCGCCCAGACCGCCGGGCAGATCGGTGACTCGACGGGAGGCGGTGGCGCGGGTTGCGGCCCAGGCGGCGGTGGATGCGACGCCGGCTGGCTGACCTTCATCCAGAACTTCTGCGGCGGCGATCCAGGCTGCTACCCCGTCTATATCAGCAGCTGGATAGGCCACTATGGATACTTGGAGGGATGGCCCGCGTATGGGGACAATGACAATGCGAGGATCGGCGCCCTCGATTGGGTCCAGTTCCAATATCGCAACGAGTGCCATTATGCCCGCGAGGTCATCGCGCAATCCGATGCCGACAATTGCGTGGACACGACGAATGACCGCACGCATATCATCTGTAAGGCTTGCCAATCCGTGACCCCGTCCAAGACGACCTTCACCGAGCACGACAAGATCCTCGATTGGTGCGCCGCGCCCGAGAACAATGGCAAGTGTTTCGACGATTGGCGGACGGCGACGGACTTCTACTGCGGTCCAGGCGGGTGCGGGGCGATATACAGCTACAATTGGCATGGGTCCGAAGGCGGCCCGGTCAAGCATCTCTATAGGCCCGAGGTCTGCGCCTGGCTGCGTCAGGAAGAGCGGAACGCCTTCAACTATGCCGAGATCCTGTGGTCGACGAGCGGCGGTGGCTTCAACAAGATAAACACGGCGGAAGGCATCACGGACGATCAGATCTGCCATCAGACCTAAGGCGACCACGATATGCAACGTTCCACCATCATCTACATCATCGCCGGTATCGTCCTCTTGGCAGGCATCGGGACGGGCATCTATTTCCTGCGGCAGCGCAGCCTGCAAGGGCTCGAGAACCTCCCGCCGCTCATCAATGCCACGTCCCAGCAGCCTACGGGCAAACCAAAGATCACGACCGCGCCTACGTCGTCCAATGCCATCTTCATCCCGGCGGCGAGCGGCACGGCATGGAACCCCAAGGACCTCGAAGCATGGAAGTCTGTGCACATGCAATACAGCGAGGAAGAACAGAAGAACCTGTCCGCCTCCATACATGGCGAAGAGACCTTGCCGAAAGACGTGAGCCAGACCTGGACCCCCGAGTTCCGCGCGCAAATGGAAGCACAGCAAGCTAAACGCAGATAGCCGACCGATATCCCTCACCCCTTATGTTCGATTCCGCCCCCCCGAACCTCCCCGTCGAGCCCGCGCCGCAGGCCAAACCGCCCGCGGGCATGCCCCCGCGTCCGCCCATGCCGGGCGGGATGCCGCCTGCCATGCCCACGCCACCTATGGCGGCGATGCCTGGCGGCAAAAAAGAACCCGAGGACATTTTCTCGAACTTGGACACGGGCGGGGATACGGGGCCTAAAGCCTCGGCCTTGCCGCCGGCCGCGCCTCCGCATCGCGGCGCTTTCCCGGTCAAAGCGGTGATCGGCGGCGTCGTGGGCCTGCTTGTCCTGGGTGGGGGAGGGTTCGCGGCATGGTCTTTCCTCTCGGCACCCAAGGCAGCCCCGGAACCCATAGCCCAGGCTCCCGCGCCGAGCGCGGCAGAACCGCCCGCAGCCGCCCCGTCCGCGCCTGCACAGGTGCCTCCGCCCTCGAACGCGCAAGCTCCGGCCGTGACGGAAACGCCTCCCGCGGGCCAGGGCACGCCGGGAACGCCGTCCGCACCTACCCCGGTCACCACGCCCCCTGCCGGCACCAATATCCCCTTGCCCACGGGGTCTGGACCCAGCACCGAGACCGAAAAACCGGCCGCGACCCCGAAGGAACAGGTGATCGTGGCGGCGAGCGAAGGTGTGGATACGGACCATGATCAATTGACCGACACGGAAGAAGCCCTCATCGGCAGCGATCCGAAAAATCCGGACACGGACGGCGACGGCTTTGCGGACGGCACCGAGGTCAAGGGCCTCTACAGCCCTTTGGCCAAAGGCGTGAGCATCAATGCCCTGACCACGCTCAAGCGCTTGTCCTTGCGCGGGATGTCCTTCCTCTTGCCGCAGGGGTGGAAAGCGAGCCAGGCGCCGGGGGATCCCTCGGGCCTCATCATCGATACCGGCAGCTTGGCGATATGGAAATTGTCTTCGCGCGACGTGGACCCCGCCTCGGCCAAAACGTACATAGACGGCCTGCGCGCACAACCCGGTGCCACCGCGCTTTCGACCAAGGCCGGCATCGAGGGCGTGCTCTTGGATGGCGGCCTCAAGCTGAGCTTCGCCGTTGATGGTACAATCGTGGATGCCAGCTATGAGCTCAACGGGGCCGCGTCCATCGAATACCGCACCCTGTTCGAACTCATGTTCCGTTCCCTCGTGAGGTCTTGATATCCCTATGGCCGAGCCTTCCGCCCCATTGCCGCCCCCAATGCCCGCCGCGATGCCCGAACCCGAAATCCCAGTGATCCCGGTA
>CAZKEE010000011.1:0-16781 GCA_964551765.1 uncultured Gammaproteobacteria bacterium
AACCCTTGGGACCTTCTCCAGCCCCAGGATGCGATGGGCCGACATCGAGGTGCCAAACCTGGTCGTCGATGTGGACTCTTGGACCAGATCAGCCTGTTATCCCCGGAGTAGCTTTTATCCGTTGAGCTTCCGCCGTCCGATATCGTACGGTCGGATCACTATGTCCCGCTTTCGCGTCTGCTCGTCTTGTTGGACTTGCAGTCAAGCAGGCTTGTCCCATTGCGGAACCAGTGCGATTTCCATCCGCACCTAGCCTACCTTTGTGAACGCCTCCGTTACCTTTTGGGAGGCAACCGCCCCAGTTAAACTACCCACCAGATACTGTCTCCCCGTCCCGGTATAGGGACAGGAATGAGAATCGCGTCATTGCAAGGGAGGTATCTCACTGTCGCCCGAAGGCTCCCTCCTATGCTGAACAGGCAAAGCCGCGACCCAATATCAAGTTGTAGTAAAGCTTCACGGGGTCTTTTCGTCTGACTGCGCGTACAGGGCATCTTCACCCCACTTGCAATTTCGCCGAGTCCCGTTTAGAGACAGTCGCAAACTCGTTATGCCATTCGTGCGGGTCGGAACTCACCCGACAAGGAATTTCGCTACCTTAGGACGATTATAGTTATCGCCGGCGTTCATCAGCGCTTGGCTTCAAGGCTGCCGATCCGAAGATCATGACCTCTCCGCTTGACGTTCTGACACTGGCCAGGCATCACTCTCTATACATCACCTTGCGGTTTGGCAGAGAGCTGTGTTTTTGGTAAACAGTCGGTTTGCGTCTTTTGTTGAAGGCTCGCTTGCGCGAGCCAGGCCTTATCCCGAAGTTACGGCCGTTGTATTGCCGAGTTCCTATAAACGGGTTCTCTCGTACACCTTAGCACACTTACGCCCACCCACCTGTGTCGGTTTACGGTACGGTTACCTGTGCGTTAGCTCTAGGAGGTTTTCTAGGTGCCCCATTCTCTCCCCTTGCCCCACTTGCGTAGGGCTCAAGATCACGGCGAGGTTTATGCGGTACGGATTTGCCAATACCACGCCCCTCCGCGCCCTAAGGATCATTCCAGGACCCTCGGGAGATGCAAGTACACGTCACTCCATCGAAACACACAGGTAGTGCAGGAATATTAACCTGCTGTCCATCGGTTACGCCTTTCGGCCTGGCCTTAGGACCGACTAACCCAGGGACGATTCGCGTTGCCCTGGAAACCTTGGGTTTACGGTGAACAGGATTTTCACCTGTTTTTTTGCTACTTATGCCGACATTCTCTCTTCGTAACGCTCCACGGTGGCTCACGCTCCCGCTTCGGCGCTGTTACGAATGCTCCCTTACTAGTATGCCCTCCCGAAGGAGGACCATAATTCGCGACTTCGGTAATGCACTTAAGCCCCGGTAAGTTTTCGGCGCAGGGCGACTTGACCAGTGAGCTATTACGCTTTCTTTAAAGGATGGCTGCTTCTAAGCCAACCTCCTGGTTGTTTAAGTCGACCGACCACCTTTTACACTGAGTGCATATTTAGGGACCTTAGTCTGCGATCTGGGCTGTTTCCCTCTTGTACCGTGGAGCTTAGCCCCCACGTACTGACTGCTGGGAACACGTAGCGGTATTCGGAGTTTGGTTGGGGGATCTAAGCTTGCGCCCGAGCCCCCATTCAGTGCTCTACCCCCGCCACGTTATGTACCAACGCTAGACCAAAATCTATTTCAGGGAGAACCAGCTATCACCAAGCTCGATTGGAATTTCACCCCTAGCCACAACTCATCCCCGAGTGTCGCACGGCTCGTGGGTTCGGACCTCCATTACGCTTTCGCGCAACTTCATCCTGGTCATGGCTAGATCGCCTGGTTTCGGGTCAAGTCTACGCTACCAAAACGCCCTGTTCAGGCTCGCTTTCACTGTGGCTCCGTTCCCGCAGGAACTTAACCAAGCAACGTAGGACTCACTCGTCGGCTCATTCTTCAATAGGAACGCTGTCACCCGTCTTGCGACGGGCTCCAACTCCTTGTAAGCATACGGTTTCAGATACTATTTCATCGCCCTCCCGGGCTGCTTTTCAGCTTTCCATCACTGTACTTGTTCACTATCGGTCAGAAGAAGTATTTAGTCTTGCCACATCGTCGTGGCTGCTTCCGGCGGGGTTTCTCGAGCCCCGTCGTACTTTGGATATATACGCACATGTGGGAAGATATCATTTCGTCTACAGGACTATCACCCTCTTTGGTCCAGCTTTCCAGCTGATTCGACTATAATTCTTCGCTCACACGCCGTTCCCTTGGGGGAACAACGCGTACTCCGCAACGTCATCACTGCGACGGCCCAAGCCCTTCATCTACGTCCGCGGTCAAACTTGCGTCCAACTCGGTACGTAGACTCACAATTGATGATTTAGACTCCTCCGCGTTCGCTCGCCGCTACTGACGGAATGGAGCTGACATCATGTCCCAACACGACCTTTGCAGATCGTCCGGGACATGAAGTCAGCTGTATTTTTCTCTTTTCCACTGGCTACTGAGATGTTTCACTTCGCCAGGTTCCCTCCATACGACCTATGTATTCGGTCGCAGGTCTATGAGGTTCGCTCATAGGGGTTGCCCCATTCGGATATTCCCGGATCACAGGTTACTTGCCACCTCCCCGAGACTTTTCGCAGGCTGTCACGTCCTTCTTCGGCTTCTTCATGCCAAGCCATCCACCGTATGCCCTTTCGTGCTTCGGCCATCCAGACCCTCGATCCTGCTCGGATCAAGGACGGGACGGCCCTTTGAACATCCATGCGCCACGAAAGCGTCATGGATGAAGATGTACACGGAAATTGCATTTGTACGCGCATGTTGTTGTTACATGCGCTTTCGTCTATGCCTTGCACATACGACATCCGATCTTTGGCAACAGTCGTCTCTCGACCGTGTGCCGTCTGTGCAATATTATGGTTTGTCGAAGTTCCGTCCCGCTTGTTCCGCACGTCCAGGGGGTCCGCGGAGAGTCGGGCACTAGGCAGGGTCTCTTGGGAGAGGCGCTCTCTGGTGCCAAGCTCGGTTGGGATACAAAACCGTCCGCCAGGCGGCGGACGGCATGCGGACTTCTGTACAGAAGCTGGAGCATGTCGTGCCGGGCCTGCGAGCGAGTCGCTTGTAGGGGTCCGATCCGTTGTCTCCAGTGCTCCCACTGACCACGTTCCGAGGGGGAGATGGGTTCCGAAAGTGCGACCATAATAGGCAAACCTGATATATTTGTCAAGGGCCACAACCAAGCGACAAAACCACTATGCGCAAACTCCGTATCCGGGCCATCGGCAGGCTCTCCGAAAAATGGGCCAAACAGGCCCAGGAGGACTACGTGGAACGCCTCTCCCCCTATGGCGGGATGGAGGTCGTGGAGCTCCCTGAGGGCCATAAAGGCAGTCTCAAGCCCGATATCGAGCGCACAAAGGCCGCCGAGGCCCAGTCCCTGCTCAAAGGCTTGGCCGCGGATGACCTGGTCATCGCCTTGGACGAGACCGGTAAGCAATTCACCTCTCCCGGTTTCGCCGAGGAGCTGCGGCTGTCGGCAGGCCGGGACATCACCTTCCTCGTAGGCGGTTCCTGGGGGCTCGATGCGACCGTGTTGCAGCGCGCGGACATGACCATCTCGTTCGGCAAACAGACCCTCCCGCATGCCTTGGCCCGCATCGTCCTGCTCGAGCAGGTCTATCGCGCGAAGCTGATACAATCAGGCAAGACCTATCATAAATAAGAACACCTATGGGCATCTTCAACAGGATGGCGAAAGGCATACAGACCCTCGTGACCGTGGAAGCGGACCCGCATGATGACGCGACCAAGGCCGAGCACGCGAAAGACGCGGCAGCGAAGCGCGGCACGACCGAGACCTCCGGCGTACGCGAACGTCCCACGCGCCGCATGGGCGAGCTGCAAGAGCTGCAGACCGCGGAGGCCTTCGAGGAAGAGGGCTTCCAAGACGGGATGCGCGTCTTCGCAACGATGGAGAAGAAGCAATCCCGAGGGGCGGACCAACGCAATGACGACAATATCCTGCTTGATCGCAAGACCGGCCTCATGGGCGTGTTCGACGGCGTGGGCTCCACCGAAGGCCACTTCTCGAGCAGGCTGTGCGAAGGCTTCTTTCCGGATGCGTTCATCAAGGCGCAGGCCGAGCTGCGCGATGTTCCCCGGGAAGAGATCGCCAAAGCCTTGGTCAAAGGGCGCGTGGACCGCTTGGAACGCATACACGGAAAACGCGGCGTGAGCGGTGATGCGAGGAAAGACGCGTGGGACGCGGCCGAGAACATCCTCAACCGGGACGAAGAGCTGGCGCGCAAGGCCGTGGCCTTGCTTCGGAGCTACCCCAAGGTCGAGGAAAGCATCAAGGACATGAAGCAAAAACATCTCGAGCACAAAGGCCGCAGCATCGATTCCTCGACGACCGCCTGCGTTGGGTTCGTGCATACCTCCCCGGACGGGTCGCGCTGGGCCGTGGTCAGCAATGCCGGCGATAGCGGCGCGGGCGTGCAGCATGAGGACGGCAGTTTCGAGATGATCACGGACGAGGACAGCATGCTGGCAGACCTTCGGGAGGCCGGCGTGATAAACGACGAGACGCTTGCCGGCATGCGACAATTGAAACAACAGAAGTTCCCCGTGGTGATGAACGGAAAGCGGATGTCCTTGAGCTACTACGATATCAAGGCCACGGTCACCTCGACCGTCGGCGATGGGAGGTCAGAACCGACTTTGCGCATCACGCGTCTGCGGCCCGGTGATGAGATCGTGTACGGCACGGACGGCCTATGGGACAAGTTCGAGGACAAACAGGACAATGTGGACCTGGACGCCATCTCCAAGACCCTGTCTTCCTCGAAAGACCCGATCAAAGGGCTTGATGCCCTGCGTGAGGAGGCCATGTTGCGTAAGACGGAGTCCAAATATCAGGATGATACGGCCATCGTCGTGGCCAAGATCGAATAAAACGACACGCGGCGACAAGACAAAACATCCCCGTTCACGGGGATGTTTTGTTCTCCTCCCGTAAAGTTATTTCGCCGCGTAGTCCGCGCCGATGATGACCAGGATATCGCCCTTGGGCTTACCCTCGGCCGCCGGCAGCTCGGACAATTGCCCGCCCGTCGCCTGCTGCAAGGCCTGCAAGGTCTTGGGCAAAGGCTTGCCGCTCACGTTCACGATCAAGGTATTGTGATAGGCGTCCTTGCCCTTGGCATCTCCGGGCTTGAGGGTCGTGAGGCCGGCCGCTTTGAGCGCATCCGCCAGCTTCTTGCCCTCGCCTGCCGTGCCGGACCCGTTGCGTACCTCGATATTCGCCTTTTCCGCGGCATCTGCTGACGGCTGCTGTTGCTGTTGTGCTTGCTGCGCGGCGGCCTGCTGGGCCTGTTGCGCGACCTGCTGCGGGATGGGCATGACGGCGAGCAGGATATCGCGGCTCGGCGAGTACAAGATGGCCTTGTCCGTCCAAATGAACAGACGATCGCCCTTTATCGCGTCCTTATAGAACCCGGGGTTCTGTTGGCGGAGGGAATCCGGGTCCACCACGGTGGCGACCGCCGGCGTCTCTTCGCGTTTGATGAGGATGTGCTTGCCCACCTTGTCTATCAATTGCGAGACCTCGTCCGTGCCTTTCCCGCCCGGGGCCTTGGAGCCGCTTGCCTTGGACGCGGCCGAGGAGGAGATGAAGGTCTTTACCCCGAACACCGCGCCGACCGTGAGCACGACGGCCAGGACGCCGATGAGCAGTGCTTTGTTCGATGCCTTTCCGGGAGCCACATGGGTCTCAGGCATCGGCATGGGGGACGGTTCAGGCATGGGGGCGGGCGTCGGGGCGGGAGACTGCATGTCCGTCTCCGCCAAACGACGCACGGCGGTGCGCCTCACACGCTTCACGACTGGCTGGTCAAGCTCCATATTTGTTTCTTTTCCGCATGATACCACATCCTCTCCGTTCGGTTGGAGGGTTGCCCCGAACCGCGCCTTCGCGTACATTGGCCGACACATGGGCGAGTGGCGAAATTGGCAGACGCGTCAGCCTTAGGAGCTGATGGAGCAATCCGTGTGGGTTCGACTCCCACCTCGCCCACCACAAAAACATTTCCTGACTATGAAACATCTCCTCTTGGCGCTCTCGAGCGTCGGCCTCCTCCTCTCCCCTCTCGCCGTCATGGCGGCGACGCCGAACGGCACCTGCCTGCTCAAAGGCCGCGGTCCGGCCTTGTACGCGCCCATGCCGGACGGCTCGCGCCTGGTCTTTCCGAACGCCCATACCTGGGCCTCGTGGTACGTGCATGAACCGAGCTGCGTGCAGAACGTGCCCCCGGAGACCCTCGCCGACATGCCGCTCTCGGGCATGGTGACCGTGCGCCCCGGTTCCTCCCTGCTCAAGACCAAGGGCGACCCGCGCGTCTATGCCATCGATGCGCCGAACGTGCTCCGCTGGATCGCCTCCGAAGCAACGGCGAAGGCGCTATACGGCGAGACGTGGCAGAAGAAGGTCGTGGACATGGATGAGACCTTGCTCGCCACCTATCAATACGGCGCGCCCATCGTGGACGCCGCGAATTTCGACCTGATCGCCGCGCTCTCGGCCCCGCGCCCCTGGGACGTGCCGCTCGAGGAGCGGCCGCAATTGCGCATCGTCTCGCGCGTATCGAGCAACTTGGTCGAGCTCGGCATCACCGTTCCCGCGCATGCGAAATATCCGACCTCCTTGGTGGACGTCTCGGTGCGCGAACAGGACCGCCTGGCCATGGCGCTGTGCGACAAGGATTGCACGCTTACCGTGCAGCTCAACAAGCCCGGCATCTTCCAAGCCATGGCCTATGTCGGGAAAAGCCTGTACGTCTCGAACAAGATCAGCATCGACCCTGGAGAGATGACGGCGACCACGACACGGAAATAAGAAAAAGGACCCGCGAGAGCGGGTCTTTTGATGGGACTATGGGCCGGAGCCATCATCGAGCATGCCCGTGGTCGGAGTCGCGCACTTGGCGAGCGGCGGCGAATGCCACGGGTCCCCGCAGCCGGTGATGATGCGGATGAGCGGGTCCTTGTAGACGAGCATGTTGGGCGTGGTCACGATGGTCTGATCGTTCTGGAGACCCGCCCGATAATGGCAGTGGCAGACCTCGGACGGATGCTCGCCTTTCTCCTCGCATCCGCCGACGGGCGCGTCCTGCGGCAGGACCTGCTCGGTCTTGTCGCAGTTGAGATGCCAATCGTTCGGGACCTTGACCGTGATGCATTGCCGGCGCGGCGGGAGGGCGAAGGTGTCCCCTTGGCATTTGCCGTCCCGCACGACGTCGGGCGGGAGCTTGGGCGGGTTGCCGAAGGTCTCGATGAGACATCGTTCGGTCTCGTCCGTGAGCCGATCGATGCGCGCCGGGTTGATGTGCTGTCCCGACGGGTCGACCTTGATGCCCTTCGGCGTGGTCATGGACGGCGAGACGTCATACGCGAACTGGCTCCAGTACCAGTACACGGGTTTGCATGGGTCTTCCGCGCAGTCCGTGGTAGAGGTCAGACACATCAGGGCGATGAAACACGTGATGCACAAGGCGGATACGTACCTCATGGGCACCTCCGAACGAACGTAAAAAAACGAAAGGACAATCCTACGATGGCGGTCGGGTCGGCAAGGGTCAAGCGGGCATGAAAAAACCCCGCAGGGGCGGGGGCGGTCACGCGGGACGCGTGATGAGGCGCTTTGCTTCGGCGATGAGGGAGGCGCGCAGGGCCTCGACGGCCGTCACGTCCTCGCCGTTCGCGAGGCGGGCGGGGATGTCGAGCATCAAGGAGCCGTAGATGCGGTTGAAGAGCATGGAGCGCACCTGTGCGGGGTCCACCAGGTCGCGGTTCCGCGCGGCCTGGCAGAGCCAGTTCTCGCTCACGGTGCAGACATCGAGCGGGGTGCGGCGCGCCGGCGGCAAGGACATCCATTGATGCCAGGCCGCGAAGGCCACGTCATATCCCGGCTGGCGCCAGGACCAATAGTGGTTGGCGAACACGACATAGGTCCCTTCCTTATAGGTCCCGTCGTCCACCCGCCGCACATCGCTCCCGCACAGATGCCCATGCTGGAAGCGCAAGGGCGGGTTCCCGCAGCGTTGCTCGCCCTGATACCACTCACGCTTCACCCAGGCGAGGGTCTCGCTCATCTTGGTGAGGTTGTCCGAATACTTCGCCTTGCCGATATCGAGCCAGGTCAGGAGCTGGTACTGGCTGAAGGCGATGCTCCGTTGCCAAAGTTCTTTTGGCGGCCAGAACGGATAGAAGACCGTCTGTCGTAGGGCGCGATAGAAGTCGAAGAACTCCTTTGCGGCGAGCGAAGGGAACAGGTCGGACGCGTAGAGCGGTGTGCCGCCGACCGCTTCATCGATGGACCAGGCATATCCCCGCTCGGCGTCGAACGGGGCATGGGCATAGGTATGCGGCGGGCGGCAACGTGGAACGGCGTATCGGTACTGCTCGCGGAAAGCCCGACGCATGGTCTCTTCGTCCGTCTCCAGACGCAGGTTCTCGAGACGAAGGATGGCCGGCTTGCCCTCGAAGCTGCCCGAGATGCTGACGCGCCAGACCTTGTCGGCGGCATAGAGCGTCCGACGGTCCATCTCTTCTCCCGGAATAAAACCCGTTGCGCGACAGATCTCCACGGCCGCGTGGACGATCGCGCCGAGCGTGAAACCATGATGGGACAGGGTCCGTGCGACCACGCGATTGTCCATGTCTTCCTCCTGAAATGTGCCGCGCCATCTTGCCCCAGACCGCGGAACAAAACAACCCCTTGCGGGGCTGCCTGGGAATCGCGCTTTTAGGGGTTTTTATGCCCGTTCGACGTATTCGCCGGTATCGGTGTTCACCACGATGCTCTCGCCCTCGTTGATGAAGATGGGCACATGGACGATGAAACCGCCGTCGGTCTTGGCTTCCTTGGTGACATTGCCGCTCGCGGTGTCGCCCTTCACGGCCGGGGCCGTCTCTGCGACCTTGAAGGTCATCTTGCGCGGCAATTGCAGGGCCACCGGAAGCCCCTCATGGGTCGTGATGGTCACGTCCATGCCTTCACGCAGGTATTTGCCCATGTCACCGACATCCTCATCGGACATGGAGACCTGCTCGTAATTGCCGGAATCCATGAAGGTATATCCCGTGGCGTCATGATAGAGATACTGCATGTTGCGGTACTCCATCTCGACCAGATCGACGGACTCGGAGACCTTGATGGTCTTTTCGAGCGTCTTGCCCGTCTTCACGTTCTTGAGGCGCGTGCGGACGAAGGCGGCGCCCTTGCCCGGGTTGATGTGCTGGAACTCGGTCACGAGCCACAGCTCGCCGTTCTCGCGGATGACGGCGCTCTTCTTGATCTCGGAGGGGGATGCCATAGGGATATGTATCGCGCAGAGCATGCCGGAAAAGACGTTTTCCGTCAATCGTCACCGGATAAGAAAGACCCCCGCTTTCGCGAGGGAAGGGAGCACCGGACGGGTCAGGGAGCGAGGATGATGTCGAGGTCGCCCGTGCGGACGCGCGCGAAGGCCTCGAGGAGGTTCGGGATGTTCTCCTGCTCGCTTTTGACGGTGACATGGAACATCCAGGTGAGGTAATGCTGGAAGCATTGGACCATTTGGCGCGCATCGTCCTTGCGAAAGGCCCCGTCGCGGCGTGAACGGTCCACCACATACGTGATGAGCCGCCGGGCCGCAGGGCCCTGGCCTTCACGGACCCACATCTCGAGACCGGCCATGACCGGGTCATACCAGAGGGCGCGCCATTCGGCGAACTCCGCGTCGATGAGGGCCAATCGTCCATCGGACATGCGACCCAAGTTCTTTGGCGGCATGTCGCCGTGGTTCAGGCAGCAGACCAGGTCGTCACGGAGCATGTCGTAGATCATGTCGTCGAGCTCGTCCCAGACGTCGAGATCGGGGTACAGGTCCATGGCTTGGACCCTCCAAGAACGCATGGTCATGGCGAGGCTGCCCGCGGACAGCTTAGGCTCTCCGCTCAAAATGACCGGCAAATGTGAACGCGGGACCGAACGCATGTGGGCGAGCGCTTGGTAGATGCGCTCATGGTCCGCGTCGTCATAGGGCCGGTCCCGGGGTCGGGGGGGGCGAATAATGGCACCAGCGCGCATCAAGGCTTTCGAGCTCGAGGATGTAATACCCTTCGTGCTCGAAGAACCGGGAACGCGGGACGACGAAAGGCGCGGGTGCCGTGCCTTCGGGACCCATGCAGCGGTTGAACGAGAACTCCCGGTGCAAAAACTCGATCCTGATGCCCAGCGGCACGATCTTGAGCACTTTGCGTCCCTCGGCATTGGCCGCGGTCCACAGCGTCGCGCGTTCATTGACGCGTATCTTGCGAAGGTCGGTATACCCAAGCAACGCGATGGTCTTACAGAACATGACCCCTCCTTCAGAGGATGTCTGAGCGATGAAAGGGGCAATGGCCGACTATAGGGCCTTTTTGCTCAATTGTCCAGCCTCTCGCGCGCGGAGAAAGGGAGGATATCGTTGATGGATGAGGCGCCCGTCAGCAGCATGACGAGACGGTCCACGCCAAAGGCGATACCCGCGGCATCCCCCATCTTGGGAAGCGCGGAGAGGAAGCGTTCATCAAGACCCCAGGTCTTTTTGCCGAGAGCCGCCCGCAGGGCACGCTCTTCCTCGAAGCGTGCGCGCTGCTCTGTTCCGTCTGACAGCTCGGCAAAGCCGTTCGCGAGCTCGAGCGGCCCGATATAGAGCTCCACGCGCTCGGCCCAACGCGTATCGTCGACGGAGCGACGGGCGAGCGCGGCCATCGACGCAGGATAACGGGACAAGAACGTGGGCTGCTCGAGGCCGAGCTTGGGCTCGATGAAGCTCAGGAACAGTTTGAAATAGAGATCGTCCCAGGTATCGCCTTCCGCGACCGTTTGGCCATGTTCACGTGCGACGCGGGTTAGAGCCTCGCGATTGCCAAGGAGCGGCGCGAGATCGATGTCGAGATATTCCTTCCATGCCTGTTCGACGGTGAGACGGCGCCAAGGCTTTTGCAGCAGGGCCGGGACGGGACCGAAGGCCTTCGCGACCGACATGACCATGTCCTCGGTATCGCGCATGAGGGCATCCAGACCCGAATCGCGGCGATACCATTCCAGCAAGAGGAACTCGGGGTCATGCGCGCCGTCCCAGGGTTCGCCGTCGCGGAAGCACGGGCCGAGGTCATAGATCTTGTCCATGCCGGCCGCGACCAGGCGTTTCATCGCATATTCAGGCGAGGTGATGAGCGCGGCTGCATGCTTTTTGCCATTCGCCTCGACGACCTCGGTCCAAAAAGGGTCCAGATGTGGTTCCTGTCCCGGCAAGGAGACCAGACGCGGCGTGAGCATCTCCTCGAACCCGTGCGCGTCGAACCAGGCTCGGACGAGCTTCACGATGCGGCTGCGCGCACGGACCAGTTCGATGTTCATGGCGATATAGAACAAGCCCCGTACGGAGTACAGGGCTTGCCTTCCTTAGTTGACCACGTAGGGCAGGAGACCCATGAAACGCGCGCGTTTGATCGCCAGGGCCAGCTTGCGCTGATACCAGGTGCTCACGCCGGAGCGCTTGCGGGGCACGATCTTGCCGAAGGACGACAGGTAGCGTTTGAGCATGGCCGTGTCCTTGTAGTCGATGGTCTTGCAGTTGGCCCGGGTGAAGGGGCACTCCTTATGCATGATCTTCTTCTTCATACGGTTGGATGTTTAGAACGGGATATCTTCGATGCGTATCTCTTGGTCCCCCATGCCCTGGTCCACCTTGGGCGCGGCCGGCGCGGGCGCCGTTTTGGCTGCCGGAGCGGACGACGCGACGCCGGGGACGCCGCCTTGCGGGCGGTCGAGCAGGATCATGTTCTCGGCCACGATCTCGGTGCGCTGGCGCTTGGTGCCATCCTGCGCTTCCCATTCGCGGGTCTGCAGGCGACCTTCCACGTAGGCCTTGCGGCCCTTGGCCAGGTACTGGCTGCAGATCTCGCCGAGCTTGGCCCAGGCGACGATCGAATGGTATTCGGTGCGCTCCTGCTTTTGGCCCTGCGCGTCCGTCCATTGCGACGAGGTCGCGATGGTGAAGTTACAGACATGCTGGCCGGTCGTGGTGGTCCGGGACTCCGGATCGCGCACGAGGTTGCCGATGACCTGGGCTCGATTGAGGTTCATAGGGGTTCAAGGGACTTATAGCACGTCTTAGGCCTTCTCTTCGAGGGCGCTATCTATCTTCTTGTCGAGCTCCTCGGCGGACAAGGTCTCCTTGGCCTCGGTCGACCCGCCTTCGATGGCGGCGACGCCTTCCTTGATGTCCTTCTTCTCCGTGGGGGCCGGCTCCTCGCGGCGGCGGCGCGGACGGTCGTCCTTGAGGTCCAGGTTCACCTCGATGAACTGCACCATCTCGAACTTGCCGTCACCCACTTCGTCGGCGCGCACCAGGAGGTGGCGCAGGACCTCGGGCGAGATGCGGAGCGCCATGTCGATGGCGCCGAGCGCCTGGGTGTCCGCGTTCAGGCGGACCAGGACATAGTGCCCGTGGCGGACGTTCTTGATCGGATAGGCGAAGCGCAGCTTGCCCAAGCGGTCCGTCTTGATGATGCTGGCCCCGTTCTTCTCGAGCAGGGCTTTGACGTTCCCTTCCACGGTGCCGATCTCGTCGTCCGTGAAGGTCGCCGGAATGATGTACAGGAGCTCGTACTCCCTCGTACGTTGTTCCATAGGATATAGGATGTCCCGCTTGTCGCGGGCGCCCGGACACAGGCCCGGGCATGGCCACCCATAGTTATGAATAAGTGTCCGGACACTACGCGAAAGCCGCTTTTTTGTCAATAAAAAGACCCTCGTCAGGGGGGGTGGGTGACGAGGGTCAAGGGGGGCTCGGACAGCGAGCGACACGGGTGGTACCCGCAGGGAGGGAACAACGGGACCGCGAGGTCGCTTGTTTCCTACCCTACGATGTCCCTGCGCTGATCTTGTGAGACGTTCCCGTCGGATATGTCGCCGACGTGGCGTGGAAGAGGTCAAGGAACTCTCCCAGCTCGCACATGGTCAGTTCTTCGGCCTTGGCCCGGATGACCGGGTCATGCTCCATCGCTTCCACGGCCCAGAGGCCTTTGAAGCAGTTGGGCGCGATCTTGATGCGCGCGCCATGGAGCTTGTCGAGGGCCATGAGATGCTCTGACGACGAGATCACGAGGGGTTGGGTACGCTCCGGGCCGTCGGCCCACAGCGTGAGCTGGTCCAGGAAGTGCGCCGACGGCTTGTTCGCCGCCGTCGCGACCTCGAGGGTGCGCTCGATGAGGGTGTTGATGCCCTCGCCCTGCCGGGCTTCCGCGCCATGGGCGCGTAGGAAGACGACGAGGGCGGAACGCGCCTCGTATGAGCACATGCTCACGTGAAGCAGTTGGCCGACATGGGACGTGTCCTGTTCGGCGGCGGCGAGCATGCGACGCGGCGTGAGAGGCTCCTCGCGTCTTGGCGCCTGGTGCGCAAGACGACGTTTGAGGGAGATGTTCTCCACGGTCAGGTCATCGAGGCGATCGAAGGTCCGCTGGACCTGCTGCACGGACGAGTTCCGTTGATACTCGGCCTGCTCGCGCGCCTTTTCCGATCGTGCGAGACGGTCGATGAGGCGATGCTCGCGCTTGCGGAAGTATCCGATGACGAGACAGACGGCGATGATGGCGAGGGCGACGAGCACGAGATCGAAGGCCGGGCTGTTCCACGAGGGCTTGGACGTCTCGAGGAGCGGCGCGGCATAGGCGACGACGGGCGTCTCGGGGCGAGCCTCGGGCTCTGCCACCTTGGCCTCCACGACGGGAGGCTCCACGACGGCCGGTGCCAGGGGCACCACGTCCGCTTTCTCGAGCTCGGCGACGCGCCGCTTGAGCGCGTCGAGATCGTCATAGGCGGCGATCTTGCGCGTGTCGGTGGCGAGCGGCTTCACCGGGATGGTGATGACCGTGCCTTCGACGAGCCACGCGGTGCGCAGCTTGGCGGGACATCCGATGTCGCCGCCGTCGGTCCAGACGAACTCGCCGGCCTTGCCGCGGCCGGTCCACAGGCTCTTGAAGATGCCCTGCGGGAACTGCTCCGTGATGACGAAGCGGCTGCACACCGGGATCATGATGTCCCGGTTGAGGGCATAGATGGTCTCCCAGGTGAGCTTGGCACTGCCGGTCGGGTCGTAGTCGGACTGGAAGTCCTTCACGAGGGTCTCGACGCTCAGGCCGCGACCGACGAGGACCTTTTGCGTACCGGCGATGCGATCGCTTTCCGCGAAGGCGTAGCCGCCGAAGTCCGGGGTCGACGAGGCGGCAGGGGCCGCCAGGGCGAAGCGGGCATCGATGCCCACCACGACGAAGATGACGAAAGCGATGATGGTCCGAATGACGGTGTGCATGTGTCGTCCCTCCTCCAAGAGAACGAGAAGTGTCCACGTGTCGAGTTCCGAAAACTTTGCTGTCCGGGTTGTGAATGTCCGGGCGCCGTCCCCTTTTTGGACGGACCGCGCAATATGCCATAAAACAGCCCCTTTGTCAAGATGGGTGGCCCGACCCCGCAAGGACTGATAGTATCCTGCCATGACCCATTTCTTGGTCTTCGGCACCCATCCCCGGCTCTCTTTGGCCGAATACAAAGCCCTGCGCCCGACCCTCGCCCCGCCGCTCTTGGCTGGCGTGGCGGCTTTGACCGAAGACCCTGACTGGAACGGCCAAGTGCTCATGAACCTGCTCGGCGGGACGGTGAAATTGGGCGATATCATCGGGTCCATGCCAGCCGACCAGGCCAAGGAACAAGCCATTTTCGAGATCGTGCAGCCGCATCTCCCCGAAGGGTCCATCGATTTCGGGTGGACGGTCTATGGCGGGTCAAAGGGCAAGGCCCAAAGCTTGTCCAAGCTCGCCCTCCCCTTCAAAAGGACCCTTAAGGCCGCGGGCATCAGCTCGCGCTGGGTCACGGCCGATCAAGGCAAAGACATCTCGCCCGCGGCCATCGCCAAGCTGGGATTGACCACGAAAGGCGCGGATATCTGCCTTTTCCCCCTTGAAGGGAAGGTTTACATAGGTCTCACGACCGACGTGCAGGATGCGGATGCATGGAGCAAACGCGATTATGGCCGGCCGGCCCGGGACGAAAAGAACGGCATGCTTCCGCCGAAATTGGCCCGCATGATGGTAAATTTAGCCCATGTCCCGCATGAAGGCACGGTGCTGGACCCCTTTTGCGGCGGGGGCACCATCTGCATGGAGGCCGCGCTCGCGACCAAGGCCGCGCATATCATCGGAAGCGACGTGGAGGCGGCCCAAGTGGCGGATACGGTACGCAATCAGGCCTGGCTCGTGGCGCAGAACATCCTGAGACCGGACGATGTGGGGCGTTTCCGGGCCTTTCAGAGCGATGTGCGCCGCATAGGTAGTCATCTCCCCGCGGGGTCGGTAGACCGGGTGGTCACGGAAGGATATTTGGGGCCGCCTCTGCATGGCCATGAGCGGTTGGAAGACCTCGAAAAGACCGCGGCGGCCATCAAAAGGCTCTGGACCGAAACCTTGAAGGCCCTGCATCCCGTCTTGAAGGACAGGGGGCGGGTCGTGGGCATTTGGCCCGGTTTCCGGACCTCGAAAGGCAAGGCGCACGTGGACCTGGAGGCCGCGGTCCGCGAGCTGGGATATGTCATGGAGCCGCCCTTGGAAGGCTGGGAAAGCTCCGGCGGACCATTGGTCTATGGGCGACCGGACCAACACGTGACGCGCCGCATCGTGCTCCTCCGGAAGGCTTGACAAAAAGCCCATTTTGTGATAGTTTTCGCGGTCGTTCGTCCTGTGCCGTTGGACGGCGACCGACCTTTTGAAAAACGTTAACGGCACGACAACAAGGGAGAGACACCATGTTCGAGAAAGACGATGTCCGGAACGACGCCTTCATCATCGCCGCCGCAAGGTCCTATCACTTGGACGAGAAGTTCCCGCATACGACGGGAATGATCTTCCTTCTGCTCGAGGGCTCGGTGCGCGCCAAGACCTGCCCTCGCCGCGACGGGAAGTCCGTCGAGGTCATCATCGAAGCGTCCGGCAAGGACCGGGTGTTCGTCACCCATCCCGACGCGGACTACGTGATCAACGCGGAAGGCACGCGCATCTTCGCCTTCCCCCGCGAGCACGCCGCCATGCTCCTCGAGAAGCTCCTCGATCAGCATTTCAGCGTCAGCCTGGAGAAGGGCCACAAGACCCTGCCGCCTCCGGCGGTGAACCAGGAAGCCATCACGACCATGCCGGCCATGCCGGCGGCCAAGAAGCGCACCCCCGTGCCGCCCCCGTCCAAGCCCGCCATCGACATCAGCAAGAAGCCGCTGAACGAGCGCCCGACCAAGCTGGGCGTCGCGCCTCCGAGCGTGCCGGCCATCCTGGCCGCGGCCTCTTGCGTCATCATCGGCGATCCGGCCGACAAGACCGATCCGGCGAGCCTCAAGCGCCTCACCCCGAGCAAGCACCCGACGCGCCTGGGGCCCCCCCTTCCCCACCCCCCCGTGGACGGGGTGCCCGAAGAGCAGCGGCCGGAAGGCGCGGCAGATCGTCTCGTCCTCCGCGCCGGACAGCTCCCGCGCCGCGCGCTTGCGTTCGTGCTCCTTCAGGTGCCGCTTGCGGATGCGGATCGACTGCGGCGTCACTTCGACGAGCTCGTCGTCGGCGATGAACTCCACCGCGTACTCGAGCGTGAGCTTGATCGGCGGTGTCCGCAGAATCGCCTCGTCCTTGCCCCAAGCCCGGATGCTGGTGACCT
>CAZKEE010000012.1:0-13511 GCA_964551765.1 uncultured Gammaproteobacteria bacterium
CATACGTGGGTTTAAGTCCGACAATTCCGCAGAGGGCCGCGGGCTGGCGAATGGACCCGCCTGTATCGGACCCGAGCGAGGCGGCGCAAAAGTCCGCGGCCACGGCCACGGCGCTGCCGCCGGAAGAGCCGCCGGGCACGCGATCATGGTCCTGCGGATGCTTGGTCGGCCCATAGAACGAATGTTCGGTCGAGGAGCCCATGGCGAACTCGTCCATGTTCGCGCGGCCGAGGAAGACCGCACCCTGCGCCTTAAGCTTGGCCGCGACCGTCGAATCGCTCGCCGCGACATGGCCTTGCAGGATCTTGGACCCGGCCGTGGCCGCGCGGCCGCGTATCAATATATTGTCCTTGATGACGAGCGGGATGCCGTCCAAAGGCCCGAGCGTCTTGCCCGCCGCGCGACGCGCATCGGCGTTCGCCGCTTCTTGCATGGCGCTTTCGTCGAAGGTCTCGATGACGGCGTTCAATGCGCCGTTCAAACTGCGCGTCTCATCGAGATACGCCTTGGCGAGCTCGGTCGCGCTCGTCTTTCCCTCTGCCAGCGCGGCCGCGGCCTCGCCTATCCCCCAGTGTTGCATCCGTTTTTCCATATCAGGATTTGGGATGGGCGAACACGCCAGGCGTCTTCAGAAGCGCGCCTTGCTTATCCGGGAAATTCTCGATGATGCCTTGGCGCACGATGTCGGCGCTCGGCTCGGCCGCATCATGCCGCCACTCTTCGCGCTTGGGCTGGCTGAAAGGCATGGCACCTTCGGTCTTCACGGCCGCCAAGCGCTCCACATAGCCCAATATCGCGCCAAGTTCCGACTCCGCCTTTTTCGCCTCGTCCTCGCCCAGTTCCAGGCGGGCCAGATCGGCCAAATGCATCACATCTTCTCGGGTCAATCGCATAGGTCCACACGGTACATCAGGGCTTGAGTTTGTTCAAAAAGGCCTTTTCGTCCAAGACGGGCACGCCGAGCTTGGCTGCCTTGTCCGCTTTGGACCCCGGGTTCTCGCCCACGACGACATAGCTCGTCTTCTTTGACACGCTGTCCGCCACATGGCCGCCGCGCTTGCGTATCTCGTCTTGCGCGTCTTCGCGGGAATACCGTTCAAGCGTACCCGTGATGACCCAGGTCGTGCCGCTCAAGGGTCCGGCCTTGGGTTTCGCGACCTGCAAAGGCCGCACCTTGGCGCGGAGATGCTCGGCGCGCGAGGCGTCTCGTTTCGTCTTGAAGAACTCGATGATGGCATCCGCCACCACCTCCCCGATGCCTTCGACGGCCATCAGGTCCTCTTTCGTCGCCTTATGCAGATGCTCATAGGTGCCAAAGGCTTGCGCGAGGTCGCGCGCCGTCTCTTCGCCGACATGGCGTATGCCGAGGGCGAGGATGAAACGCTCGAGGCTCACCTCTCGATGGTTCTGTATCTCGGCATACAATTTCTTCGCCGAGACGTCCGCGAACCCTTCGAGGCCTTTGAGATCGTCTACGGTGAGGTCGAAGAGGTCGGCCGGCTCGCGCACGAGGCCGGTCTGCAACATCTGCTCGGCGATCTTGTCGCCCAGGCCGCGCATGTCGAGCGCGCCCACGGCATGCAACAACCGCGCGAGCTCCTGCGCATAGCATCCGGGATTGGTGCATATGGTCGCGACCTCGCCTTCCTTGCGCGAGACCTTTGAGCCGCAAATGGGGCAATGCGTCGGCATGCGGAAGGCCTTTTCCTTGCCCGTGCGCAACTTGGGCAGGACCTGGACGATCTTGGGAATGACATCGCCGGCCTTCTCGACGATGACGGTGTCGCCGATCTTGAGACCGAGGCGGTCGATCTCGTCCTCATTATGCAAAGAGGCATGGGTGACGGTCGTGCCTGCGAGCTGCACCGGGTCCATGACCGCGACGGGCGTGAGCGCGCCCGTACGTCCCACCGAGACCTGGATGTCGCGCACCACCGTGGTCCCCTGCTCGGCCGGATATTTCCAGGCGAGGGTCGCACGCGGCGTCTTGCCCACGATGCCCAGGTCCTCGAACAGCTTGTCATCGTTGACGTTGATGACGATGCCGTCGAGCCAATAATCGAGCGTGTCGCGCTTTTTGCCGACCTCTTTTGACATCGCCTCGACCTCGTCCATGTCCTTGCAATGCCGATTGAGCGGATTGGTCGGCACGCCGAGAAGCGCGATGAGCTCATGCGCTTGTTCATGCGTGGTGGTGCCCACGTCGCCGAGCAAGGCATAGCCGAAGAAGGACAAACCGCGCTCGGCCGCGATCTTGGGATCGAGCTGGCGTATGGAGCCGGCCGCGGCATTGCGCGGGTTCGCGAGCGTCGGCTCGCCGCGTTTTTCGAGCTTCGCATTGAGCCGCTTGAGCTGGCTCTTGGTCATGTAGCATTCGCCGCGTATCTCGATACTGCCCGCATGGGTCGTGAGGGCGTGGCGCACTTTCTTGGCATCCACCTTGCCATGGTGCTTGTGCAAAAAATGCTCGATCTCCTTGTCCGTCGGTTTTCGCAGCACGAGCGGGATGGCGTCTATGGTGCGCAAATTATGCGTCACCTCTTCGCCCACGGCGCCGTCGCCGCGCGTCGAGCCGCGCTTGAGCGCGCCATCCTCGTATTCGAGCGACACGGCGAGACCGTCCATCTTGATCTCGGCATAGAGGTCGACGTGCGCGGAAGGGCGCAGCTTTCGCAGACGCGCCAGCCACTCGTCCGCTTCCTCGCGCGAGAACGCGTCCTCGATGGAGAGCATGCGCACGCGATGCGGCACTTTGACGAAGCCTTCTTGCGCCGTGCCCGCCACGCGCTGGGTCGGCGAATCCGGCGTGATGAGGTCGGGATGTTCCTGTTCTATCTTATAGAGCTCGTGCTTGAGCGAATCCAAAGCGGCCCCGGAGATCTCGAGCTTGTCCAGCACATGATATTGGTAGCGATAGCGGTCTATCTCCTTCCGCAAGGTGGCTATCCTGGCTTTGGCCTCGGCCTTGGTCATGGCGGTATCTTATATATACGCAGCCAAGAAAGCCAGACCTTTGCTACGGCGGACATGTCACCGTGCCGGCGCCCTTCACGATGGTACATTCCGAGAAGACGACATAGCTGAACACGCCCGAGAGCACGTCCTGTTTGGGCATGGTCACGACGATCTTTTGGCTTGCCCCGCCGTAATTCCCTTGGACCGAGAGCGTGAGATCGCCCGGGAAGGCGAAATTCGTCACATTGCACAGGCCCGAGATGGGGTCGCGCCCATAGGCCTGTATTTGGACGTTCTGCGCGTCGCAATTGAAGGCGCGCAGGCGGATGCGATAGGCGCGGTCCGGCAAAAGGCCGGAGATGCTCAAGGGCTGGAACGGCACGGGCAAAGGCACTTGGGACAAGTTCCCCTGTACGCTCTTGGTCAGCACGACGAACTGGTTATCCGACGGCCATTGTGGGATGGGCGTGACCGTCCAATAGCCATAGCTCGCCTCGAGCAGGGAATGCGTGCCCACGGGACAGCCCAAAGGCCCGTCGCTCCAGGTGACGTCGAGCTTGCAGACCTGGGACGGCGTCGCCGCATTGTCCGGGTCGAACAGGTCTATGGTCGAGAACTCGTTCAGCTTGATCAAGGGGAACTTCTTCGAGGAGATATTGTCGAGGCCCGTGGTCGAGAACCAGGAGCCGCCGTTCGGATAGGCCTGGGTCGTGCTGGCGAAGATCGAGAGCGGCACGTTCTTCTTGCGCACGTCATAGAGCTGCTTCTCGATGCCCGCGTCCGCCATGTAATACGAGAACACGGCATGGTCGCTTTCCACGGAGCGGCGGCCCACGTCCACCACCACCACGCCCAAACTGATGCCGGCCATGAGGGTGATCATGGTCATCATGATGGCGAGCGGGAGGATATTGCCCTTGGCCTTGCGCATATCAGCGGAGATACCGTCTTTGGGCGACCGAGGTCTGGGCGTCGAGCGTCACGGTGTCGTTCGGGTTCTGCCCCAGATAGCTCAACCCAAGGGCGAAGGTCACCATGGGCTGGGTATCATTGTCATAGCCGCCGCCGGGCAGGGGTTCGAAAGGGTCTACGAGCGGACGCACAACGACCGTGAAATGCGTGACCGAGGTCCGCGACCCGGTGATGGGATACCACGTGATGCCGCCGTCCGTGGTCATGGCCAAGCAGGTCACGCCCGCCACGGCCTGGCACACCGAGCCCACCTGGGTCCCGATGGTGATGATGTTGCCGTTCTGGTCCACGAGGTCGATGCTGTTCGTGAAGGCCGAGGCGGCAGGCGGCGCGGGATAGTCGATGGCCTTTTGCCGCGCCTGTCGCACGAGGAACTCCAAGGCGAAACGCATCTCCTGCGACACCGCGGCCTGGTTCGAGACCTTGCGATGCAAGGTGAAGAAGGAGCTGAAGATCTGTCCCAGCGCCGTGGCGGCCAGCATGAAGAGCGCGGTCGAGATGATGAGCTCGATCAAGGTGAAGCCGCGCGCTTTCCTACCGCCAATCATAAAGGTCATTGTACATGACGGCCGTTCCGGACTGTCCGTTGTTATGCGTCCATTGCGTTTCGGACCTGACGCGCAGGCCTACCTGCGGTTGCGCGCCCGGGCAGGACGTCGTTCCTTCGGGCGTCGCGGCGGGATAGGACCCCGACCCGTCATCGCAGAGCGCGGTCAGGGTGATGAGGCGGCGGAACATGGTGGCGGTACCCGTGATGGCCGCGCCGGCGTTCTTGTTCGCGAACAGGCCCGTGGCCGGCGAGACGATGACGACATTGGTATTGTCATGCGTGAAGTCGTTCGCCGCATAATCGAGATGCGGCGCGCTTTGGCCCGCGGCGCCGCTCCATACCGGCGTGGCCGTGCCTTCCACGCCGCCCAGGTCGCCTTGGTTGAGGTATTGGCCGGCGAGCCAGTTCGAATCCCGCATCTCGCGCACGAGCTCCAAGCCCTCGCGCGCCAGATTGGTCGCGACCAGGCGGTCGGCATTGGCCTGCGACAAGGTGCGGTTCGAGATGACCAGGCCCATCACGGCCATGAGCCCCGACGCGATGATGGCGAAGGCCGCGAGAAGCTCTATCAGGGTCTGTCCGCGTGCGATGCGCATACTAGTAATCACTGCTGATGCGTCCGGTGACCGCGTTCATCTTGACGCGCGCCTTATTGCCCGTGATGGCATGCACCAAGGTGATGGTGAGCTCGGTGGCCGCCGTGCAGCCGGAACAGGCATTGATCTGCATGGCGCCGTTCTGCCGCGAGAACGAGATGTTCATGGGCGAAACCGCGGCGAGGGTCGGCGTGGCCGTCACGCTCTGTATGGTGACGTTCGGCGCGCCGCCCGAGGCGAAGGCGCGGCTTTGCACCGTTTCAGAGGCCGGGACCGCCCGCGTGTCCCCGTTCGACACGTCGCTCTTGGCATAGATGACATAGGAGTTCCCGCCCGTCGCGAGGTTCAAGCCCATCACGGCCGGCGGTTGTGGCGTGCAGGCGCCCGAGCAGCCACCCGTGCCGTTCACGCAGACCATCTGCAAAGGGCCTCCCGTGGGGCAGAACTGGACATTGCCCGAATTGAGCGCGGAGATCTGCGCCGAACGCAGGTCGTTCACCAGGACGCGCGAGGCGTTCTTGAGCTCGTCCTGGTTGCGCGCATTGCTCAAGGAGACCCAGCTCGCGGTGGCGAGTATGCCCAAGATGCCGATGCTGATCATCAGCTCGACCAAGGTGAAACCGCGGAAACTACGTGAACGCATGGAGGGACCAGGCGGCGACATCCGCGCCGAACCAGATGGCAAACAGTGTACCGAGCATGAGGGCCGGGGCAAATGGCAGGCGCGCCCCGCGTTTCACCGCGCCCGTGGCAAGCAAGATGAGGGCGGCAAGACCGCCCAGGACATAGGCGAAGTACAAGGCCACGGCCAGGTCGCGCGGGCCCAGGATGCCGGCCATGCCCAAGCCCATCCACAGATCGCCCGTTCCCAGCCATTTTCCGCGCGATATCAGGATCTGCCCGCCGAACACCACGGTCGCGATGCAGGCCGCGACCCCCGACCAGGCCAAGGTCACGAGGGCCGCATCGGCGCCGCCAGACATCGCAGAGATGCCGGCGCGCATCAGGGCACCGAGCGCGCCCAGGCCGAGCACGTATTCGACCGGGATCTCCTCCCAACGCAGGTCCATGATGACGGGCACGAGCAGGCCCAGGCCGATGACGAGCTCAAAGACATAGCGAGGCAGGTCGGCGGACATGCTCGGGTCCCAACGCAAGGCCGCGATGACGGCCAAGACGAACGCGGCCGTCTCGACGAGCACGTATTGCGGATGGATGCGGGCCGAACAGGTGGCGCAACGGCCGCGCAAGGCGAGCCAGGACACGATGGGCACCAAGTGCCGCGGCTTCAGCGTGGTCTTGCAGGACATGCACGCGGAGCGCCCGCCCAAAGACGCGCCCTGATGCCAACGTATGGCCAGGACATTGATGAAAGACCCCAAGACCGCGCCGAACGCTCCGGAGAGGAGGACGGTCAGGAGGCGTATCTCGAACATCTATTTTTCGAGGTCTTCCTGGTCCACGCCGCCGGAATGGGCGAACCAGGTGCCGGCGGGACCATAAGCAGTGAGCCGCTCGGTCTTGAAACGCAAGGAATATCCCTGATTGGACCCATGATAGCGGTAATACTCCCCTGCCGAGGGCGGGGTCGGGATGCGATCGAGGAAGATGACGTCCGCCTGGGCATCGCGCGCGATGAAGCCGACATTGGCCAAACGGTCCGCGTTCGCGCCGGGCTTGCCCAGGTCCACCGGGCCGCCGATGGGATACGAGGCCTTTTGCAGCCAGTACTGGCTCAAGGCCGCGCGCATCACGCTGATGTCCGAGACGCGCTTGGAGTCGCGATTGGACGCGCGGCTGATGCTCAAGGAATACACGGACACGGCGGCAAGGATGCCGATGATGGTGATGGCCACGAGAAGCTCCAAAATGGTGAAGCCCGGGGAACGATGACGACGGAACATATGCGTCGAGTATAGCATGCCGACGAGGCCCGCGGAAAAAGAAGACCGCCCTGATGGGCGGCCTTCACGTCGCGTCGATCGGCCTAGTTGATGCCGACCTGGGTGGCGGTGTGATTGCTCGTCTGCGAGAGACCGCTCAAATTGGTCTGCTCGGTGTTGAACAGGATGGTGAAGCTGTCGCCCATGCCCGGATTGCCCCAGATGGCATAGTGGCAGGGGGCGCCCGCGGCGCCGGCGCAATTGGTGGCCGAACCGCTCGGGTCCTTGATGTTGGCCAAATTGATGTATTGCGGCAAGACGTCCGCGCAACCGGCCGAACAGGAACCGGCGGCGCCGGCGCAGCCCTTGACCGTGTCGAGCGCGGTGGCCGCGGCGGCAGAGGCGCCGATGGCGGCACCGGCCGTGGTGCAGAGCACGACCTGGCCCGTTTGTGAGGAAGCCGTGGCCGAGGTCAGGCCGGCGATGGCCGAACGGACATCGGCAACGCGCTTGGAGTCGCGGGCGCGCTGTTGGGCGCTGCCGAAGGACACGACGGCGAGCGAGGCGAGCAGGCCGATGATGCCCACGACGACCAAGAGCTCGATGATGGTGAAACCTTTACGGTTTTGCATAGATGATGACCGCAGGGGGTCAATGGTTAAGAGTATCTATAGGCTACAGTATACCATAGACATCAATAGATGCCGGTCTGGGTCGCGGTGTGATTGCTCGTCTGCGAGAGACCGCTCAAATTGGTCTGCTCGGTGTTGAACAGGATGGTGAAGCTGTCGCCCATGCCCGGATTGCCCCAGATGGCATAGTGGCAGGGGGCGCCCGCGGCGCCGGCGCAATTGGTGGCCGAACCGCTCGGGTCCTTGATGTTGGCCAAATTGATGTATTGCGGCAAGACGTCCGCGCAACCGGCCGAACAGGAACCGGCGGCGCCGGCGCAGCCCTTGACCGTGTCGAGCGCGGTGGCCGCGGCGGCAGAGGCGCCGATGGCGGCACCGGCCGTGGTGCAGAGCACGACCTGGCCCGTTTGTGAGGAAGCCGTGGCCGAGGTCAGGCCGGCGATGGCCGAACGGACATCGGCAACGCGCTTGGAGTCGCGGGCGCGCTGTTGGGCGCTGCCGAAGGACACGACGGCGAGCGAGGCGAGCAGGCCGATGATGCCCACGACGACCAAGAGCTCGATGATGGTGAAACCTTTGCGATGGTGCATATGGTCTCCAGTATACCACGCAGGCGCCTAGCCTCCGGCCAAGGAATACATCGGCATGAGGATGGCCGAGACCATGACGCCGACGCCCAGACCCATGATGAGCAGGACCAGGGGCTCGATGATCTTGGTCATGTTGGCGGCCATGTCATCCACTTCGCGGCTATAGAACGCGCTCACGCGGGTCAGGATCTCCGCGGTCTTGCCCGTCCCCTCGCCCACCGAGAGCATCTGGGTCATCATCGCGGGGATGAAGGAATGGCGTTGGAAGGCCGTGGCCATGGGATTGCCGTCGTTCACCTCCTTGATGGTCTCGTACACCACGGCGCGCCAGGTCTCGTTGCCGACCACGCCCGCCACGATCTCGAGCGCGCCGACCACGTCCATGCCGCCCTTGATGAGGGTCGAGAGGGAGCGCGCGAAGCGCACCACGTAGATCTTTTGGAACAGGCTGCCGAAGATGGGCAAAGAGAGCTTGATGCGGTCCCAGGTCTTGAGGCCGGCAGGCGTGGATGTCCACCATCGGAAGGCGAAGACGCCGCCGATGACCCCGCCGATGACGATATACCAGAAATGCTGGAGGAAATTGGACACGGCGATGAGCAGCTTGGTGGTCCACGGCAGTTCGACATGGGCCTGGATGAGCACGTCGGTCAATTTGGGCACGACGAAGGTCAGCATGACGAAGCCCACGATGGCCATGGCGCTCACGATGAAGGCCGGATAGATCATGGCGCCCTTGAGCTTGCCCGCGAGGTCATAGTCCTTTTCCGTCTGGTCCGCCAGGTATTCGAGCACCTCGCCCAATTGCCCCGTGGTCTCGCCCGAACGCACCATGTTCACGAAGAAACCGGAGAAGACCTTGGGGAAACGTTCGAGCGAGTCGGAAAAGCGCGCGCCGCCCTCCACCTCGGCCGCGATGTCCTGCAGGACCGCCTTGAGCACGGGGTTCTTGGTGAGGATGGAGATGTTGCGCAGGGCGTCCGGGATGGGGATGGCGGCCGAGACCATGACGGACAAGGTGCGCGTGGACACCACCAGGTCCTTCATCTTGGGCTTGTTGAAGAACGCCGTGATGCCGCCTATGGAGACCGCCTCCATCTTTTGCTCCTCGAGGAGCAGGACCTCGATATTGCGTTCTTGCAATGCCAACAACGCGGCGTCATGGGTGTCCGCGTCCACGATGCCCGCGGCCAAGCGGCCGTCCGGCATCCTGCCCCGATACTTGAAATTAGGCATGCAGCAGCTCCTTGACCTTGTTCACGGTCTCATGCGGCAAGGAATGCGCCTTGATGAGGTATCCCGCCGCGCCGAGCTTGATGCAGCGCTCCACGTCCTCGCGTCCGCCGAGATTGGACAGCACCAAGACGGGCACGTCCTTGAGCCCGTCATCCTTCTTGAGCGCGGCCAAGGTCTCGAACCCGTCCATCTTGGGCATGAGCAGGTCGAGCAGGATGATGTCCGGCTTGTCCTTCTTGGCCAATTTGAGCCCATCCTCGCCGTTCGTGGCATAGGCGACCTCGAAACCCTCCAGCTCGAACTTCTGCGCGAAGATGCTGGCGAGGAAGCCGTCGTCTTCCACCAACAGGAGCTTGTGTTTCTTGTCCATATATATGGTGTATATCACGTATCCTCTTGGACCGCCTGGGTGATGCGGAACACCTCGGCCAGGGTCGTGTGCCCATCAAGCGCCTTCAGGAAGGCGTCCTCGCGCAAGGACAGGGCCTCTTGGCGCTTGCGTTCCTGGCGATAGCCGTCGAGCGGGAAGCCTTTCTCGATGAGCCGCTTGGCCTGGTCCGTGTACTCGAACAGCTCGGCGATGGAGATGCGGCCCGCATAGCCCGTGTCCCCGCATTTGGCGCAGCCCTTTCCTTTATAGAAGACCAGGGGCTTTTCCGGATCGATGCCCGGGGAAAAATACTTTCGCGGGATGGCGGCCACCTCGCGCGCCACCTTGGCCACGGTCTCCGGCTCGACCTCGGCCGTGGTCTTGCAATTGAGGCAGATGCGGCGGGCCAGGCGCTGCGCGATGGCGCAGTTCATGGTGGCCGCGATGAGGAAGGGCTCGAGGCCCATGTCCGTCATGCGCGGCACGATGCCATACACGTCATTGGTGTGCAGGGTCGAAAAGAGCAAATGGCCCGTGAGCGCGGCATGTACGCCCAGCTCCCCCGTCTCCTTGTCGCGTATTTCGCCGACCATGATGACGTTCGGGTCTTGGCGCAAGAGCGCACGCAGGCCGACGGCGAAGGTATAGCCGATGTCGGGGCGTATCTGCGATTGGTTGGCGCCTTCGAGATTGTATTCGACCGGATCTTCCAGGGTCGAGATGTTGACGCCGTCGGTATTGAGCACGTTGAGCACCGAGAACAGGGTCGTCGATTTGCCGGACCCCGTGGGACCGGTCACGAGGAACATGCCGAAGGGCTTTTTCATCTGCGCCTTGATGGCGTCAATATGCTCTTTGCGATAGCCCAAACGTTCCAAGGTCGGCGCCGAGGCCGTGGTGTCCAGGATGCGCATCACGATCTTCTCATTGTCGACCACGGGCAAGGTCGAGAGGCGGAAGTCCACGCGCTTGCCATTGAAGTCCTGGGTGATGCGGCCGTCCTGCGGCACGCGCGTCTCGTCGATCTTGAGATTGGCCAGCACCTTGAGGCGCGAGACGAGCGCCGCGTGCACGTAGATGGGCAAGGTGAGCGAGGTGCGCAGCACGCCGTCTATGCGATAGCGCACGCGGGATTCGCCGCCGAAAGGCTCGATATGGATATCGGACGCGCCGCCTTCCACGGCATGCCGCATGATGACCGAGACCATGCGCGAGACCGGCGCGCCCTTGATGACCTCTTCGAGCTTGCCGAGCCCTTCGTCCTTCTCCCCTTCCTTCGAGAACTTGCCCTTGGCCTGCACCAGGGCCGTGGCCACTTCGGCGCCCAGGCCTTTCACCTTCTGCATCAATTTATCGAGCTGGGAGCTCGGCACGACGACATAGCGCAAGGTCCAATGCCGGTCCGCGGCCATGAACTCGAGGGCCTGCATGGCCTGGAAGTCCTGCGGATTGTCGAGCGCGACCTGCAAGGTCTTGCCGTCGAAGTCCACGGGCACCGCGTGATAGTTGTCCATGGTCTCTTGCGGCAAGAGCTCGAGCGTCTCTTTGGGGATGATACGCTCGGTGAGATCGACGAAAGGCATACCCAGGGACTCGGCTCGCACCTTGGCGAACTCGATGTCGCTCACGTATTTGCCGCCCACCGCGGCCTGCACGATGCTCTTGCCTTGGGCCAGGAGGTCGCGTATCGCCAAGACCGCCTTGTCGTCCAACAGGCCTTTCGCTTTGAGCAGATCGAGGAGCTTGTCGTCCATATCAGGGGGTGGTGCTGGTGCTTATCGGTTCGAAGGGATTGTCGCGGCCGCCGACCCCCGGCTCCAGCTTATGGTCGGTCATGGGCCGCAAGGTCGGCCAGGCGGCCTTCTTGGTCACGTCCACGCTCGGATCGAAGCGCAGATTCCCGGCCGGGGCCTGCGGCGGGAGCTGGCTCACCTCCACGGGGGCGAAGCTCGTGTGCAAGAACCAATAGACGCTGAAGGCGGCCGAAAGCAGGCCGGCGGTGAGCAGGAGGTTGGAGAGCAAGGGGGAAGGACGGGCCATAGGATCACTCGGCGGGCGGTTTCACGCCCGGCGGCACGAAGATATAGGAACGGAGCTGCAGGGTGTAGTCGAAACTGCCGCCTTGGCTGGAGCTCAAGCCGATGGCGACCACGTCCATCACGCGCAAGTTCGCCTCGACATCGGCCAAAAAGCGTTTGAGGTCGAAATACCGCGCGGCCTTCAGGCTCATGGTCGCGTCCACGGGCACCACCGTGCCCTTGGTCGGATCGATCGGCGCATTGGGATTGGCATTGGCCTTGGGCGCGCTGAACGAGATGCTGTTGATGCGCACGCCATTGCGCGCGGCCGCGGCAGAGAGGTCGGCGAGCATGTACGGATAGCCGGGGTCCGTGGGCAAGGCGAGGTCCACCTTGTCCAAGGTGTCGCTCTCGATGGTCTGGGCGGCGTTCACCGAGCGATCGAGCACGTCCAGGACGCGCTGCTGCGCGTCCACGGCCTGCTGTTGCGCGCCGATCTGCGCTTCCGTCTCTTTGATCTCGATGATCATGGGCCGCAGGGTGTACAGCGCGGCGCCCACGAAGGCGGTGATGAGGAAAAAGAACACGCCGCCGTAATATTCGACGAAGAGCGCATGCGTGAAGGCGCCGGGAGGCTTGGCCTCGCCGTTCTCGGCCGGTTTGAGATCGACCGTGTCCGGCATCTTGCTGCGCACGGCGAGATAATAGACCAGGGCCCCGATGGGCGGCACCAGGCCCACGGGCGGCGTCAGCGCGATGAGGGCCACCCAGGCCGGCTTGTTGACCGGCGCGCGGCGCACCGCATGCACGATCATCATGACCCAGAACACCGCATAGGCCAGGCCAAAGACCACGGACCCCATGATGAGGGAGGGCATGAGCCAGGCCTGGGACGCGAACAGGTCCTGCACCCCCTGGGGCGCGAGCGCGAGGAGCCTTTCGAGGAAAGGTCCGATCAGGGGCAGGCTACTGGGCATAGGCGGTGACCTCGTTCGTGGAGGTCGGGGCGTACAGGGCCTTTGGCGCGAGCTGGAAGCTCAACTGGAAGGCGATGGACTTTGGCACGTATGAGGCGCCCTCTTCCGTATCCTCATAGTTCGCGCTGTACGAGCTCACGTCCACCTTGGCCACGAAGTCCGATTGCTTGAAGGCCAAGACCTGTTCGGCCGCGGTCTCGAAGGTGTCCGCCGTCACCGCCAGGTCCACCTTGCCGTCCGGCGACAGGTTCATGGTGCTGTACGAGATCTTGGGCAAGGTGATGGCCTCGATGCGCGCGAGCAGATGATCGAGGCTCACGTGGCTGTCGAGCAGGGTGCCGAGGGCCTTGAGATGCGGTTCCAGGTCCTTGAAGGCCTTCCAGGACCGTTGTTGCGTGCCGATCTTCACATTGGTCGCGGCGAGCTGGGCGCGCACCACGGCCAAGCTGTCCGACGTCGTGCGCCGCGAGGCGTCCAAATAGGCATAGGACGCCGCGAAGAGCAGGCTGAACACGATGAGGGTGGCGACGAAGGTGAAGCGGCGCTTGGGGATGTCCACGCGCGCGAGCAAAATGGCCTCATTGCTCACGAAGCTGACGTTCACCGGCTTGCGCACGCGTTTGATGACGCGGACGCGACGCGCTTGCGGCGCGGCGAGCGCGGGTTTGGCGGGCGCCTTGGTCCCGGTCAGGCTTGGCTTGACCGGCCCTTTGGCGGCCGCGGCGGCGGCAG
>CAZKEE010000013.1:0-5095 GCA_964551765.1 uncultured Gammaproteobacteria bacterium
TCCTTCTCGAACACGTTGCCGCGATAGATCCAGACCTTGACGCCGATGGCGCCGGCCATGGTGCGGGCGGGTTCCGAGGCGTAGTCGATGTCGGCACGCAGGTTGGTGAGCGGGATGGTGCCCCAGTGCAGCCATTCGCGGCGCGCGATCTCGGCGCCGTTCAGGCGGCCCGAGACGGCGATCTTCACGCCCAGGGCGCCTGCCTTCTTGACGCGCTCGATGGTCGTCTTGAGCACGCGGCGGAAGGCCATGCGGCGCTCGAGGTCGGCGATGACCTGCTGGCACACGATGGTGGCCTCGAGACCGGGCTTGGCGACCTCGGTCACGTTGAGCTGGAGCTGCATCTTCTTGCCGGGGAAGAAAGCCTTGTGAAAACGCTTCTTGAGGTCCTCGATGCCGGAACCGGAGCGGCCGATGACGAGGCCGGGCTTGGCCGTCGCGACGGTGATCGCGAGGGCGCCGCGCGAGCGCTCGATCATGACCTGGCTCACGGCCGCGTCCTTGAGCTCCTTCTTGAAGAAGTCGCGGATGCCGAGGTCCTGCTTGAGCTGGGTGCGGTAGGCCGCGTCACGGGCGAACCAGCGGGACGGCCAGGTGGTGGTGGTCCCGAGGCGGAAGGATTTGGGATGGACTTTGTGACCCATATGGTTATGCGATGGCCTTCTTAGTCGCCTTCTTGGCGGCCTTGACCGGTTTCGCGGCGCGCTCGTCCAACACCAGGTTGATGTGGGTGGTGCGCTTGCGGATGGTCGCGGCGCGGCCCATGGCGCGGGCGCGGAAACGCTTCAAGGTCGGACCGCCGTCGGCGGTGATGGTCTTCACGTACAGGGTCGAGCGGTCCAGCTTGAAGTTGTGCTCGGCGTTCGCGATGGCGGACTGGAGCAGCTTCAGCACCGGACGGCCGGCGGCCTGGCGCACGAACTTGAGGCGCGTCTCGGCCTCGTCCACGGGAAGACCGCGGACGGTGTCGATGACCAGCCTGACCTTGCGGGGGGCCATGCGGAGATGGCGGAGGGATGCGATGACGTGCATATCTTATTTCTTGGCGGCGGGCGCGGCGGCGGCCGGAGCGGCGGCAGAGGCCTCCTCGGCCTTCTGGATCTTGCCGCCGTGGCGCACGAACTTGCGCGTCGGCGAGAACTCGCCGAGCTTGTGGCCGACCATGTTCTCGACCACGAGGACCGGGATGTGGACCTTGCCGTTGTGCACGCCGAAGGTCAGCCCCACCATGGCAGGGGTGATGGTCGACGCGCGCGACCAGGTCTTGATGGAGACTCCCGGCTTGGCCTTGGCGACCTTGAGCAGGAGCTTGGCGTCCGTGAACGGACCCTTTTTGAGACTTCGAGACATAGGGGTGGCTTATTTCTTGTTGCGACGCTGCAGGATGAGCTTGGACGTCGGGTTATTGCGCTTGCGCGTCTTGACCCCGAGCGCGTGCTTGCCCCACTTGGTCTTGGCGTACTTCATGCCGATCGGGTGCTTGCCTTCGCCGCCGCCATGCGGGTGGTCGACCGGGTTCATGACCTTGCCGCGCACCGTCGGCTTGATGCCGCGCAGGCGCATGCGGCCGGCCTTGCCCCAGCGCACGAGGTGATAATCGGGATTGGAAACCGTGCCGAGGGTGGCCATGCAGGTCTTGGGCACATTGCGCATCTCGCCGGAGGGCAGGCGCAAGGTGGCGAACTTGCCCTCGAGGGCGACGATCTGGATGACCGCGCCGGCGCCGTGGCCGAGCTGGCCGCCCTTCTCGGGCTGGAGCTCGACGGAGTGCACGTTCATGCCGACCGGGATCTTTTCGATGGGCAGGCGGTTGCCGACCTTGATCTCGGCCTCGGTCTTGGAGGAGACGACGGTGTCACCGACCTTGAGGCCGTCCGGGGCGAGCATGTAGCGCTTTTCGCCGTCCTTATAGGTGAGGAGGGCGATGCGGGCGCCGCGGTTGGGGTCGTACTCGATGGTCTCGACCTTGGCCGGGATGTCGTACTTGTCGCGGCGGAAATCCACCATGCGGATGTACTTCTTCACGCCGCCGCCGTGATGGCGGACGGTGATCTTGCCATTGGTGCGGCCAGCCTGCTCCTTCTTGATGAAGATGAGCGACTTTTCGGGTTCGTTCGTCGTGATGTCGGAAAAGTCCTGCACGGAGGAGTTCCGGCGGCCTTTGGTGACGGGACGGTAGAGCTTGATAGGCATAGGATTAGACGCCCTCGTAGAGGTCGAGCTTTTGGCCGGTCTTGAGGGTGACATGGGCCTTCTTCCAATCGGAGCGGACGCCGGAGGTACGACCGCGGCGCACGGCCTTCCCCTTGCCGCGCGCGATGTTCACGCGCACGACGTTCACGCCGTAGAGGGCCTCGACGGCCTTGCGCACCTCGATCTTGCCCGCGGAGAGCGGGATGTCGAAGACATAGGTGCTGGCGCTGGCGAGCCGCGCGGCCTTCTCGCTCACGTGGGGCGACTTCAAGACGAGCGGCGCCTTGAGGGCGTTCGCGGACTTGGGGGCCTCGGCTTTCTTGTCCGCGGCCTTGGCGGGAGCCTTTTTGGCGGCGGACTTGCGTTCAAAGAGTGCCATAGGGGTTAGGCTTTGGTGTACAGCTTCTCGAAGGCCGGCACGGTGTCCTTCCAGAACACGATGACGTTATTGGCCAGGATGTCCTCGAGATTGAGCGAGTTGACCGTCACGAGCGTGATGTTCTGCAGGTTGCGGACCATGCGCAGCATCGCCGGGTCCGATTTGGGGACGACGGCCAGGGCCTTGCGCGTGACCTTCAGGTTCTTGAACAGATCGGCCGCGAACTTGGTCTTGGGTGAGTTGGCCTGGAAGGACTCGAGGACCATCAGGTGGTCGTTCGAGACCTTGTCCGAGAGCGCCATGAACAGGGCCTTTTGCTTGGCCTTGCGGTTGACCTTGACCGAGAAATTACGCTCGGCGCGGGGACCGAAGGTGATACCGCCGCCGACCCACTGCGGGGAACGGATGGAACCCTGGCGGGCGCGGCCGGTGCCCTTCTGCTTCCACGGCTTGATGCCGCCGCCACGGACCTCGCCGCGCGTCTTGGTGTGCGCGATGGGCTTGCGGGCATTGGCCTGCTGGGCCACGAGCACCTCGTGCACGAAGGCCGGGTTGACCTTCACGCCGAAGAACTTGGCGTTGAGCTCGACGGCGCCGGTCTCCTTGCCGTCCTGGTTGTATTGCTTGACGCTAGGCATATCAGTTGGTGGTGCGGATCTCGAGCACGGCATTGCGCGCGCCGGGGACGGCGCCCTTCACGGCGATGACGCCGTTCTCGCGCACCTCGACGACCTCGAGGTTCTGGACCGTGACGGTCTCATTGCCCATGCGGCCGGCCATGCGGCGGCCTTTGAGCACGTGCTGCACGCCGCCGGCGCCGATGGAACCCGGCATGCGCTCCTGGTCCTTGTGACCGTGGGAGGTGGGATGGCCGTGGAAATGATGGCGCTTGACGACGCCCTGGAAGCCCTTTCCTTTGGAGGTGCCGGAGACGTCGATGACGTCGCCGGGCGCGAACACGGTCGCCTCGACGGCGTCACCGCGCTTGTACGCGCCCGCGTCCTCGACGCGGAACTCGCGCAGGACCTGGAGCTTGGGCAGGTCTTTCAAATGGCCCTCCTCCGACTTGGAGAGCTTCTTGACGGGCGAAAAACCGACCTGCACCGCGGCATAGCCGTCGGTGTCGGCGTTCTTCACCTGGGTGATGATGCATGGCCCAGCCTGCACGAGGGTCACGGGAACAACCGTGCCATCGGGCCGGAACACTTGGGACATCTCGAGCTTTTTGGCAAGTATGAACTTCATACGACTCGAATTAGTTAAACTGGCTTCATTATCACCCGTCCTGCGTTCGTGTCCTCTCCCATGACAAGCTCGGGAAGTCGACGGATATTGGAACGGAAAAGCCAGAAGCATGAGCACCCGTCTGGGACGGACGAACACGCTTCTGGCCTCTCTGCGATCGAAAGGCTCTTGGTTTTTCAGGCTCCTGCCGGTCCCGTCCGCGACAGGGAGGTTATGCCGTGGGCCACACATCGCTGGTGGGGCTTTACCCGCATGAGGCGGGGGCAACTTACTCCTTGGGGACGGGACCTGCAGGGTTCGAACTCTTGGTGGACCGACCTTCTCTTACATCTTGATCTCGACGTCGACGCCGGCGGGCAGGTTCAGCGAGGTCAGCGACTCGATCGTCTTGGCGTTCGGGTCGAGGATGTCGACGATGCGCTTGTGGATGCGCATCTCGAACTGTTCGCGGGCGTTCTTGTGGACGAAGGTGGAGCGGTTGACCGTCCACTTCTTCTTCTCCGTCGGGAGGGGCACGGGGCCGACCACGTGGGCGCCGGTGCGTTCCGCGGTGTCGATGATGGTCCTCGTGGAGAGGTCTATCATCTTATGGTCGTAAGCGCGGATCTTGATCCGGACGCGGGAGGCGGCCTCTTTGACGGCTGCCTTCTTGGACGTGTCAGACATGGTCGTTCCGTTATCCCGTTCTTATTTGACGATCTTGGTCACCACGCCGGCGCCGACCGTGCGGCCGCCTTCGCGGATGGCGAAGCGCATCTTCTCTTCCAAGGCCACCGGGGCGATGAGCTTGATGTTCATCTGGACCGTGTCGCCCGGCTGCACCATGGCCACGCCCTCCGGCAACGAGATCTCGCCGGTCACATCCGTGGTGCGGATGTAGAACTGCGGCTTGTAGCCCGTGACGAACGGCTTGTGGCGGCCGCCTTCCTCCTTGGTCAGACAGTAGACCTCGGCGGAGAACTCGGTGTGCGGGTTGATGGAACCCGGCTTGCACAGGACCATGCCGCGCTCGATCTCGTCCTTCTTGGTGCCGCGGAGGAGCAGACCGGCATTGTCGCCGGCGCGGCCCTCGGTGAGCTGCTTGTTGAACATCTCGATGCCCGTGACGACGGTCTTGCGGGTGTCGACGAAGCCGACGATCTCGACCTCCTCGTTGATCTTGACCATGCCGCGCTCGATGCGGCCGGTGACGACCGTGCCGCGACCTTCGATGGAGAACACGTCCTCGACCGGCATCAGGAACGGCTTGTCGGTCTCGCGGACCGGCTCGGGGATGTA
>CAZKEE010000014.1:0-3662 GCA_964551765.1 uncultured Gammaproteobacteria bacterium
ACCTTGCTCACGGCCGGCCGGGGCCTGGGGGGCGGCGGCGGGCGGCGTCTGCTTGTTCTCTTCGCTCATACGGGATGGTTAAAAGATGAGACCGGCGGCGCGGGCGCCCTCGGCCAGGGCCGCGACGCGGCCATGGAACTTCTTATCGCGGCGGTCGAACACGACGGTCGTGACCTTGGCGGCCTTGGCGCGCTCGGCGACGAGCTTGCCCACGGCCGTGGCCATGTCCGTCTTGCTCAATTTCTCCTTCACGTCGGCGTCGGAGGCGGCGGCCAGGGTCTTGCCGGTCGTATCGTCGATCACCTGCGCGTAAATATGCGCGAGCGAGCGGCGCACGGCCAAGCGCGGGCGCGCGGGCGTGCCGGAGACCTTGGCGCGGACGCGGTTGACGCGGCGCGCGGCGGAGAGGTTCTTTTGGATCTGCGTGTTCATATGCGTGGCGTTTAGGCGCCCTTGGCGGCGGCCTTGCCGGCCTTGCGGCGGATGACCTCGTCCGTGTACTTGATGCCCTTGCCCTTGTACGGCTCGGGCGGCTTGACGCGGCGGATGCGGGCGGCGGTCTCGCCGACGAGCTGCTTGTCTATGCCCGTGACCGTCACGATCTGCTTCTCGACCTTGGCCTCGACGCCCTTGGGCAGCTGGAAGACCACGGGATGCGAGAAGCCGACGTCGAGATTGAGCTTGTCGCTGCCGGCCATGGCCACCTTGAAGCCGACCCCGACGAACTCGAGGGACTTGGTGTACGGCTGCTGCACGCCCGTGACGGCGTTCGCGACCAGCTGGCGCATGAGGCCCCACAGGGCCTTCTGCTCCGTGCTTTCCGTGTCGGCCACGGTGAGCGTGACGGCGCGCGGCTCGGCGTCGAGCGCGGCCTTCACGACCGGATGCAAGGCCACGGTGAGCGTGCCCTTGGGGCCTTTGACGGTGACCGTCTGGCCGTCGAGCGTCACGTCGACGCCTTGGGGCAGCGGGATGGGTTTCTTTCCGATACGGGACATATTAGTAGATCTCGCAGAGGACCTCGCCGCCGAGCTTGCGGCGACGGGCGTCCTTGTTGGTCATGATGCCGGCGGAGGTGGACACGATGGCGATGCCGATGTCCGAGAGGACGCGCGGCAGTTCACCGGCGCCGCGATAGACGCGGCCGCCCGGCTTGGACACGCGCTTCACGGCGCGGAGCACGGGTTCCTTGCCGTTGTACTTGATGCCGACCGTGAGGACCTTGTGGGAGCCGTCCGCCTTTTCGGAGACGTTCTCAAGGAAGCCCTCGCGTTCGAGGATCTTGGCGATGGCGTATTTCATCTTGGAGGACGGGGCCTCGACCTGCGCATGCCGCGCGGCGGCGCCGTTGCGGATGCGGGTCAGGAAATCGCTGATGGGATCGGTATGCATACGTTTTTACCAGCTGGACTTGGTCACGCCCGGGAGTTCGCCGCGGTTGGCGAGCTCACGGAAGCAGATGCGGCACAGGGCGAAGGCGCGGATGAAGCCGTGACGACGGCCGCAGCGCCAGCACCGGTTGACGGCGCGGGTGCTGAACTTGGGCGTGCGCGCGGATTTCGCTTTTTGAGCTTGGGTTGCCATAGGATTAGTCTTTGAAGGGGAAGCCCAAGGCCTTGAAGAGCGCGAAGCCCTTCGCCTTGTCGCCTGCCGTGGACGAAACGGTCACCTGGAGGCCGTGCACGCGCTCGACCTCGTCGGGGCGTATCTCCGGGAAGGCCAGGAACTCCTTGAAACCGACGGTGACATTGCCGCGGGCGTCGATGAGCGAGGACGGGATGCCGCGGAAGTCGCGGATGCGCGGGAAGGTCACGGACAGGAACTTCTCGAGGAAGTGCCACATGCGGGGGCCGCGCAAGGTCACGCGCATGCCGACCGTCATGCCTTGGCGGATCTTGAAGTTCGAGATGGACTTCTTGGCCTTGGTCTTGACGGGGCGCTGGCCCGTGATGCGGGTCAGCACGTTCTCGGCGGTCTCGATGAACTTGGCGTCCTTGAGGCCGGCGCCCAGGCCCACGGCCACCGTGATGGCGGTCACCTTGGGCACGGCGAGCGGGTTCTTGATGCCAAGGTCCTTGGCGATCTGGGGCGCGATCTCTTTCGCGTAGCGTTCTTTCAGGGTCATAGGGGTTTAGGCCTTGTCGGCGGCGCCTTCGGTGCGCACGACGTTCGACGCGTCGATGGGCATGGAGAACTCGACCACTTGGCCCTTGGCGCCGGTCTGGCGGGTCTTGAGATGCCGCTTGGACATCGCAACCCCCTCGACCACGATGCGGCCGAGCTTGGGGAAGGACTGGATGACCTTGCCGGTCTTGCCCTTGTCGGAGCCGGAGAGGACCTTGACGGTGTCGCCGGTCTTGATGTGGAGCTTCTTCATATGCTTAGACGACCTCGGGGGCCAGGGAAATGATCTTGGCGAAACCCTTGGCGCGCAGTTCGCGGGCCACGGGGCCGAAGATGCGGGTGCCCTTGGGCTCCTTCGACTTCTTATCGATGATGACGGCGGCATTGTCGTCGAAGCGGACATAGGTGCCGTCGGCGCGGCGGGTCTCCTTGTGGACGCGCGTCAGCACGGCGTGGACCACGTCGGACTTCTTCACGGCGCCGCGCGGGTCGGCGACCTTGACGACGCAGGTGATGATGTCGCCCAGGCCGGCGGTGCGCTTTTGATAGCCTCCGAGCACGCGGACGCACTGGAGCTTTTTGGCTCCCGAGTTGTCGGCGACGTGCAGCATTGTGCGGTGTTGGACCATAGTCGTTCGGTTAGGCGTGGGCCGCTTTCACGGTCGAGATATAGCGCCAGCGCTTGTCCTTGGAGAGCGGACGCGTCTCCTCGATCTCGACGACGTCGCCCGGCTTGGCAACGCCTTTCTCGTCATGGGCCTTGAGCTTCGTCGACAACGTGAAGTACTTGCCGTACTTGGCATGTGCGACGCGGCGATCGATGCGCACCACCACCGTCTTGGCCATCTTGGCCGAGACCACGGTGCCGGTCAGCCGGCGGCGCATCGTTTTGGGTTCGTTCTGCTTCATAATGGGTTACTTCTTGTCGGCCTCGGCGAGGACCATGTTCACGCGGGCGAGGTCGCGGCGCGCGATGCGCAGCTCGGCGACCTTGGCGCCCTGACGCAGCTTGGCGTTGAAGCGCAGGTCGCGCAGCTTGGCGCGGAGCTCGGCGGCCGCGAGCGTGAGCTCTTGGACCGTCTTTTGGCGGAGTTCTTTAGCGTCCATACATTTCCTTTGAGACGAATTTCATGACGCACGGGAGCTTATAGGCGGCGAGCTCGAGGGCGATCTTGGCCTGGTCAGCCGGGATGCCATCCATTTCGAACAGGACCATGCCGGGCTTGACCACCGTGACGTAGTGGTCGACCGCGCCTTTGCCGGCGCCCATCGGGACCTCGTTGCCCTTCTTCGTGATGGGCTTATCGGGGTAGATGCGGATCCAGATCTTGCCACCGCGCTTGGTATAGCGGGTGAGCACGCGGCGACAGGCCTCGATCTGGCGGGAGTCGACATAGGCCGGGGTCAGCGCCTTCAGCCCATAGGAGCCGAAGGAGAGATCGATCTTGTCGGTGGCCCAGCGGATGTTGCGGGCGCGGCCCTTGTGCCACTTGCGGTGTTTGACTTTGCGGGGGATCAACATAGGCGTTGCGGTTAGG